>NZ_CP119075.1:3317982-3970079 GCF_029023725.1 Synoicihabitans lomoniglobus | reverse complement strand
GCAACGGTTCCCGCACAAAACAATCGACGGCCGCGCCGCCGAGATGGCCGGCGTGCAGCGATGCGGCCAGGGCGGCTTCATCCACGATGCCGCCGCGGGAGATCAGGATCAGGTGAGCGCCTTTTTTCATCTGTTGAAGCTCGTCGGCCCCGAGGAATCCGGCGGTTTGCGGGGTGCTGGGCACGGTCACCACAACGAGGTCGCACTGGGGCAGGAACTCCGTGAGTTGCTCCGGGGCATACCATGCGGCGGGAATCTTGCCGGTCGGATCGCCGGTGCCGGGGAAGGGGTTGTTGCCGTGGTGGATGCGATCCTCCGGATTGCGTTTCAGGCAGAGCACGCGCATGCCGAGCGCATGGAGTTGGCGGGCCGACTCCCGCCCGATGCCACCGTAGCCGATGATGCCGACGGTGAGATCGCGCACGACGCGGCCGGAAAGCGCCGCGCGGTCGGGCCAGATGCGGGAAGGCTTGAACGCCAAGAGCTCAGGCATGCGATGCATCATCATGAGCCAGGTCGCGGTGATGTATTGGGCGATGGGCACGCCGTGGGTGCCGCTGGCATTGGTTACAGCGATGTCGGTTCCCCAGATCGGGTGACCTTGCAAGTGATTGGAACCGGCGGAAAGCAGCTGCACCCAGCGCAAGGCCGGCCATTGGGCCAGGTCGCGCGGCACGGGCTCGGTCACCAACACGTCGACATCGTGGCCGTCCAGAAGGTCGGGGTTCGGTTCGGACGTGTGCACGATTTCACAACCGGGCGCGATTTGTTGCAGGGCGGTGCGTTGGTCGGGCGTGAGCGCGAACGCCATGTTGAAGTGGATTTTCATCGGGAGGTATCAGGTGCGTTCGCCGGAGCTCGGCACGAAACGATATTTGTCGATAATCTCGGGGGTTAAGCGCACGCCGAGACCGGGGGCGGAGGGCAGGCCGACGGTGCCGTCGATGACCTTGAATTCGTCGACGAGGAGGTCGCGTTGGATGGAACTGGCCGCCTGCACGTGCTCCAGCCAATCGACCGAGTAGGATGCGGCGGCAAGGTGCCAGGAGGCGGCGAGGGAAGGACCCATCGAGGCACCGGTGTGAATGGCGGTGCTGAGATTGTGCGCCTCGGCGTGGTGCATGATGCGCACGGTTTCCTGCAGGCCGCCGACGAAACCGATGTCGGGTTGGATGACATCGACGCCGCCCTTGGTGATGAGGTCGTGAAACTGGTCGAGCCCGCAGAGGCTTTCTCCGCCGGCGAGGGGGATTTGCGCACGTGAACGCAGTTCGGCGTAGCCGTCGAGATTGGTGTAGGCCAGCGGCTCCTCGTAAAAGCGCAGTCGAAACGGCGCCAGGGTTTCGGCGATGCCCACGGCTTCACTCACGGGGATGGGATTCGGCACGCCGCCCTGATGGCCGTCGATGGCAAAGTCCATCGTGTCGCCAAACTCCGCCCGCAAGCGCGTGAAGCCCTCGTGGAGAACCTCCAGTCGACGCGAAAAAGGAAACGCCACAGCCGTCATCCGCACCTGTTCATCGAGTGCGGGAGGCAGCTCATAGTAGTTGGTCGAGAGCTTGGCGGTGCGGTAGCCGAGCGCGGCGTAGTGCTCGATCTTACGCACGAGGTTGTTGAGCGGCCACAGCGACGGTCCGCCGGAAGCGTAGACGGGTATGCGCTCACGGACGGCGCCTCCGAGGAGTTGCCAGACGGGCACATTGAAGGCCTTGCCCTTCAAATCCCAGAGCGCGAGCTCAAGGCCGCTGATGACGCTTTTACCGGCGCCGGAACGCGCCCACCAGACTGAGTCGTCGATGAGGGCGCGGGTGAGTTGGGTGATGGCCAACGGATCACGTCCGATGAGGACGGGTCGAAAATAGTCCACCATGGCGGGCACCGCGTCGGGCGCGAAGTAGCCCCAGGTGAGTTCTCCGAGCCCTTCGAACTCGGAGTCGGTTTGGATGCGAATAATCGCGGTGGAGTGCAGCGCCTGGGGGAACGACGGGTCGTCGGTCCAGCGAGCGGTCAGCAATTGCGTGGTGACGTCAGTGATTTTCATGGGAGCGAAAAGGGGAGTTCCGCGGCGTGGGCGCGGGCATACCAGTAGCCGAGCGAATAAAAGGCCAACGCGTCGCCTTGCATGATGTTGAGCATCCAGTGCAGAGGTGGCGGCATTGCGTCTTCCGGGTCGGAAAACCACTTCAGGTCCGCCTTCCCGAGCCCGCTATAAATACGTTCGAACCGTGCCTGCGTGGCCTCGGCCAAGGCCGGAACGTGTCGCGCCACGATTGCGCTGGATATGCTCTGGCGCTCCTGGGTGCCGAGCCAGCAGATCGGCAGGACTGCGTTATGTAGCATGAAGGGAGACCGCCAGAGGGCGCGCGGCTTGATGGCGGTGGGCAGCTTTTCCCAATCGCCGGTCAGGGCGTCGATTTGGATGAAATAGTAACTCGCCAGATCCTCCCGTTGACCGATCAACGAGTAGCGCCACCACGCCTCCATACCGCGCAACCAGCGGTCGCGGTCCGCGGGTTCGAGTTCGAGCAATAACTCCGCGCCGATGACCATTTGCACGTGAAAGGAACGGTCCTCGGTGCTCGTGTAGGTGGGGTGGCCGAGTCCCCATTCGGTTTCGCGCGGTGTGGGCATGTTGGCGTAGAGCGCCTTGAGGCGGTGGAATTCGTCGAGGCTCTCCGCGTCTCCCGTGAGCTCGTAGGCCATGCGGTGCATCACCATCCACAGGAACATGTGCCGTTGGGCCCGCGGGTAGGATTTTTCCATATCCCACGCCTCGCCGAAGTAGTGAATCACGTAGCCAGCTCGCCAACGTCGGGAAACCTCCCGGAAGATTTGCGCAATGCGTTGTTTCGTCTCCGCATCGGCCAGTGGCCAATAACGATAGAGCCCCAGCAAGGGAGCGAAGTGCTGCTCAGTGCTCGTGTTGTCGGTGGCCTGGCCGTAGTAGGGTTTGCAGAAGAAGCCGGTCTCCTTCGCGCGCAAGGTGGATTGACCGATGAAACCGGCCCGTTGCTGTGGTCCCTCGGTGGAGCGGTCGCGCTCCTCGGTGAGGCGGTAGTTGGTGTCGAGCGAGTGAAAAGCCCGCGCCGCGAGTTGCAGGGCGGCGGGATCCTGCGTGGCCTGATAGTGGTAGCACTGAGCCGCGAGCAACACCCCCGAAACAAACGCGCTGTTTTCGTAGCTCATCCATTGCCACGGCTCGGGGCCCGGCATGACCGAATCCGCCGGGCTGAAGTCCTCCGCCTGAAGCGGACGCTCTTCGCGCCAGTTCAAGTGGGAATACATCAAACCCTGAGGATCAAAGTAGCGCTCGCCCACAAAACGTTCGATGAGGTTCACCCGGTCGGCGACCGACGGGATGGTATCCAGATTCTCCAACGAAACGGTCTCCGCCTGCCCTGAGAGCGAAGCACAACCGAGCGCGACGAGCAACCAGCGGAAAAGCGATTTCATGGCCGAGCGATGTATTCAGAATATTAAGACCACAGGTTGAGCCGACGGCCTTCCCAGTAGGAGGCGATCATGCATTCCGGGGCCTCGCTGCTGAGAAAGTGAGTGAAGTAGTTCACCGAAGGGGGGACTTGTTGCCCGTCCGGGTCGGAGATCCACAGCAGGTGGCGCGGCTGGAGGCGCTGCAGGGTGCCGGCGGCGAAGCGGGCCGCTTCCTCGCGCTTGGCGGGGCAGTGGCGAGCGACGACCAGGGCCGTCCATTGGAAGCGGGCGAGGCAGTCGCCATAGACCCATTTGGACGCGAACGACAGCATGGGATGGCCGCCCATCCACTGGTCGCGGGGCAGGCGCGGCGTCATTTCCACCGAGCGCCAGCTGCGATCCTGGGTCGAAATGATGAACCAGTAGAGGTAGTTCCAATTCACCGGGTCGAACCCCATGGGTTGGTCGGCCCACCACAGCGCGAGCACGCGGCTGAGATCGTCGCTGGTGAAGAGGTCGGGCACGCACTCGTGAATGATCGCGGCGGAAATCGCGGTGAACTGACAATGTTGAATCTGCTCCCAATGCGCGAACTCTCCGGCGTCGACTTGGGCGCCGGCGATCTCGTCCCAGAGCTTTGGTTCGTAGGTGCCGCGGTGAAATTGCTCGACGATGTAGTCGATGCGGCGGTGGGTCTGCCAGTTGCCCGTCTCCACCACAAATTTGTAGGCGTCGCGGTATTTTCGGTCGCCGCTCAGCTTGTAGGCGACGGCCACGATCGCCGCCATGATCGCATTGTAATCGGTGGGATCGAGTCGGTTGTTCCAGCTGCCGCCGGTGCGGTTGAAAATCGTGTAGTCCACCTCCATCTGGTAGTCGGCCATCGTGATGAACATATCCCGGATTTCGGTCTGTTCGGCCGGCGAGGCGATGGGGAGGAAGTTCCACAGACCCCACAAGGTATGCAGATACTGATCGCCGGTGGTGTGGGCGGAATACTCGAAGTGAAACGGCTTGCCCATGAAACCGGGCACGCCGGCGTCGACGCCAAATTGAAAGACGGTGCGCAGGGACCGGTAGGCCACGCGCGCGGCCGCCAGGGCGGCGGGATCCTCGGTGGCTTGGAAGCGGATGCTTTGGGCTGCCAGATGACTCCCGGACGTGGTGATGGAGTTCTCGTTGTCGAAGAAATCGGTGATGGCTTTGAACTTGTGGCCGAAGTTCACGGAGAACTGGTCCTGGCCCGCGAAGTCCGACGTGCGAACCTGACGCAGCCCATCGGGCGCGACGTAGGGCATGCACACCATGATCCCGCTGGGATGACGGCGACCAGCCGACACCAGGGCCTCGATGCGACGGATTTTCTCGGCCGGCGCCATGCGCCCGAAATCGGGCAGCAGGCCGTTCAAAGCATCCGATGCACCAGCGGGCGAAGCAGATGCGGTGGTTCCCTTTTCGGCGGCGAAGCCACCGAGAGGCAGGGCGAGACCACCGGCGAAGACGGTCTTGAGAAAATTGCGACGAGGTAGGGAGGTAGAGTCCGGGTGGAGGGGCATGAGCGGAGTGAAGTCAGGGTTGCAGGTGGGATAAAATCCACGCGGCGGCTTGCTCGGGAGCGCCCGCCGGGGTGGTGTGACCCTTGGGTTCGGGCAGCACGTGAAGCTCGGCTTGCGGGTTGAGGCCGCGGTCGAGGGCGGACGCGGTAATGGCGCGCACGAACGAGATGGCGGCGGCCGTGCTGACGCGTTCATCGCGGTCTCCTATCACCACCCAAACGGGGCGGGCGTCGAAGGCGGGGCTTTGATGGATGATCGAAAGTGATTGCACGAACGGGTTGTCCTCGGTGCCGTGAAACTCGCGCAGAGCGGTGAGATCGGTGACGGGCGCAAATGCGACCACGCTGCTCACGCGCGGATCGGCGGCGGCAAACTGCAGGGCCAAAAAGCCCCCGCGGGACGTGCCGCCCGCGGTGATGCGCTCCGGATCGGCGGTGCCGTCGGCGATGAGATGATCGAGCACCTCGCGCAGTCGCTGGTTCGATGTGGTGACGAAGTTTTCATGCTGGTCTGCTCGATCACGCCAACCGTCGAGTCCGGGGCGTTCGCTGGCGCGAAGTTGCGCCCCGTGGCACGGCAGATCGACGGAAACGCAAATGAATCCTCGCTCCGCCAAGGCATTGCCCGCCTGCCGAAAGTAGGCCGTGCCCAGTGTCTCTTCGATGGTGCTCGCAAGGATGAAGAAGACGGGCGCGGGAGTGGCCGTGGTTTCGCCCCAGGTGCCGAAGCGCACGCCGGTGGTGGTTTCGTCGTATTTGATCGGTGGTGACGCCGGGTTCGGTGGGGCGGCCGGCAGCGATGACAGGCAGGCGCCGAGCATCAAGGCTCCGGTGAGGGTGGATGGAGCGAGAAAGGACATGGCGGGAAGGAAGGCCCGGCGGTGAATGACTTCACCCGGAGCTACTCGTCGGACGATGGGGTGAGGTTGAGCGCGAAAAGTTGTGGATTGGGCGCCGTGCCGCGGTCAAAGGACACCCGGAGTCGAACGGTTTGACCGGCGAGTTCCGCGAGGTCGTGGCCCGCCCAGATGACGGCGGCATCGAATTGATCGTTGTCGTCGGTGGCGGGGGCGCGACCTGCCGCGAATCCTTCGATCGGGTTGAAGCGTTCGTCGGCGACGAGGAAGGTGAGTCCACTCAGTCCGGCGGCATTGGCGGTGAGTGCGGCGGCGGCGGGCAAGGTGATGGGTGTGGTCCACAGGCTGCCCTGATCGGATTCGGCCCACAAGGCGAGGGCGCCCCAACGATCCCGCGGGAGTTTGGCGAGTGCCACGCCGCCCCAATAGTTTTGGGCAACGTTGGTGCCGTCGTTGGTGGGCGAGCCGAGTTGCTGGAAGTCCACATTGCGCCAGCGACCGTGGTAGATCCAGGTTTCGTCGCCGACGTTGAGGATGCTGTTGGTCTGGCAGAGAATGGTCGGGTAGGCTTTGCCCGCCACTGGTTTGGCGGGGGATTGTTCGCTGCGCAGGTAGGGCTGGCCTTTGACGACTTCATTGAAGTGAAGACCGTCCTGACTGAGGAGGAGACCGAGGTCGCAAGTGATGCCGCCCTCGCCCCAGTTGGGCTGGCGTTGATGCCACATGCCGTAGAGGCCGATGGCGACGTTGCCGAGGGAGGTGGCTCCGACGCCGAGATGGACTTGGGTGTAGTCGTCTCCGGAGTTGCCGTGGGTGCCCCAGCCGGCGCCGTCCAGAGGTTCGGCGGTTTTAAAGGATGGCGCGGATTGCGGCAACCAATGGGTAAAGTCGGGCGAGACCCAGGCGTAGCCTTGGCGGCCTTCCTGGCGGTCGCCCTCGCCGTGGCTGCGGATGTGGGAGTTTACCACGTAGAGGCCGTTGTGGTGGTAGAGGGACGAGAGTTCGGCGAACTGATCGCCGGAAACGACCTGCGGCAGTTGCGTCCAGGTGAGGCCATCCGGACTTACGGCGGTGCGCACCACCCAGCGCCGGGATACGCCGAGACGCTGTTGGGCCGCAGTTTCGATTTGTTTACCGAACACCATCTTGTAGCGACGAGCAGGATCCGGATCGGTGTCGTCGCGGATGACCGAGACGCCGGAGCAGGCTTCCGTCGGATCGGGTCCGAGCGCGACGAGGTTGTTGTCGCGGTTGCCCTTCCAGTCCACTTGGCCGAGGTGGGGGCGGGTCCAGATTTCACCGTCGATGCTTTCCGCGTAGCACACTGGACTCACGCCGATGGCACCCTCGGTCGACACGGTGTGCACCGCGTAATACCACATGCGAAACCGATTTTCCTCCCGGATGACGGAGCCGTAAAAATGAGTGGCGGCGTTGTCGGGAGCGTTCGGATCGACCGAGGGTTGGAGCACGGGTTCGGCTCTCACCGTGGGAGTGGTCAGATACAGCGCGAGGTTGTCGCGCAGCGGAAACGCATGGTCATCGATGGCCAGCAGGACGACGGTAGTGCTGGCCGGGGCGCCGGTATCGGGCAGTTGGAACGGTGCAGCCGCCGTCGAGAGGGCGGCCCCGAGTCCGAACAGGAGAGGTCGGACGACGGGGAGCAAATGGTGGCGGCGAGTGGGGTAGGGAGAAGAGGTCGCCATGACGGGGAAGTCAGGTCACGATTTGGTGGGATTGAACTGCAGGGCGAACAGATCGGCATCCATCATCACGAAACGTAAGCGCACGGCCTGGCCTTCGAGTTTGCTGAGGTCGCCGCCGTTGTCCCAGGTGACGACCTTTTCCAAGCTGTCGCCGACAAAAATGGGGCACTCCTCGAGGGTGAATCCCGGGATGGGGTTACCCTCGGCGGTTTGGATTTCGACGCGGATGCTACCGGCGGCCGAAGTGGCGGCGTTGAGCACGAGTTG
This sequence comes from Synoicihabitans lomoniglobus, assembly GCF_029023725.1. GTDB lineage: Bacteria > Verrucomicrobiota > Verrucomicrobiia > Opitutales > Opitutaceae > Actomonas > Actomonas lomonigloba. Next base: position 3,962,262 of record NZ_CP119075.1, on the reverse strand, counting down.
ATTGCCGGTGAAGGTCAGTGGTTTGGTGATCATTTCACCGCCGGCGTAGGGCGCGCTGACGGCGCCGAGGCCATCGAGCCGCAAGGTGTAGCGGGCGAGGTGGGCGGTGGGTTGCACGTAGTTTTGGCCGACGTAGATCGACATTTCGGCCGGACCGGTTTGCACGATACCGGTGGCGGGAATGCTGTTGCGGGAAACCCAATTTCCGCGGTCGAGACCGGGGCGCACAAAGGATTCCATGAAGGAGCGATCGTAGCGCGCACCACCCCGACTGGTCATCAGCACGGTGTCGGAGAGTTCATTGGGAATGTTGTGGGTGCCACGGACGATCCCGAGGAAGTTCTTGCCCACGCCTTGGGCGGCGAGCTCCTCATCGTTCAGAAAGCGACGACCGGGCACGAACCGCATGGGCGTGGCGATATAGAGATGGGGGGCCCGGAAGTAGGGGTGGGTGTGATTGGTGTAGAGTTGCTCCAGTGGCGTGGCACCGAAGCTCATGCGTTCCGGTTCGCTCCAATTGATCAGATCGGGGGAGGTGGTGCGGGAGATGGTGCGGAACCCGGTGGTCTTCCATTTTTGATCGGAGGCGTAGTTGGTCCAACCGCTGAAGACGCGGAAATAGAGCACGTAGCATTCTTCGCTTTCGGACCAGAAGGCGACGTTCTGTGAGTCGAAAGCACCATTGGAGAACACGGGTTCGTCGCGCCACTTGCGCCAGTGTATCCCGTCGGGGGAGACTGAAACGTAGAGACCTTGGGGCCATTGTCCGCCGATGGCTTTATAGCGTTCATCGGCAGGCACGCCGGGGCGTCGATCGATGAATGGCGCGAGGCTTTGCGTGTAAGGGTCGTCCTTCGGGGACGGGGAAAGCAGGATGTTATTCGCGGTCGAACCCTCGAACTCGACCAGGCCGAGCTCGGGTTTCACCCAGTTGATACCGTCGCGGCTTTCGGCGTAGCAAAAAAAGGAGGTGGAGCCTTCATCTTTTCCGGCGGAGTCATCGGCCGGGCCACCGCGATAATACATCCGGTAGAGGCCGTCGTCTTCGATGACGGTGGCGTAGCCGGACGCGTCACGGTCCCACGGGTCATTGAAGTCCAACGCGTGACCGGCATTGTGCGGTTTCTGCATCTCGAGGCTGACGCCATCCATCTCGTCGATGAGAAAGTGGTCGACGAACATTTCGAGTCGGGACCCCAGTTCGAGGGGTTGAGCAAGGAGTGCTGAATTGAGTAGTAGCAGGAACGCGAGGAGCTTCTTCATAGGACGTATATTTGGTGAAGAGATTAAAGGGAGAGATCGCGACGGCGGCACGCCGTCGAAAAAGGGGAGGGGGCGAGAGGGAGTTTTTCCGTTCTGTGGTTGTTACGCTTGGTGGTGGCGTGAAGGAGCCAGTGAGCGATGGATTCGGAACAAAGAACGGGGGGCGGGGAAAAGCAGACGAGGGACATGAAAAAGGGCCTCGATCGTTCAGCCAATGGAGCTGGGAAATACGATCGAGGCCCTGGAATTTTATTAAGCGCGGAGCGCGCGGTGGGCTACCAGCTGTAGCCGACGTTCAAGCGGACGGTGCGGGGTTCGCTGCCTTGGATCAAACCAGGGGCGGCGTAGCGAGCCACGTAGCGGTTGTCCGACATGTTGTTCAGGTTCAGGCTGAAGCGCCAGTCATTCCAGCTGTAGTTGACGAACGCGTCGTAGGTATTGCCGTAGTCCAGAATCAGCGTCTGGGAGGTGGAGGCGAGCTTGGTGCTTTCGAAGTAGCCACCGAGACCAATGGCGAGACCGTCGAGAGCGCCCTCGCTCCAGCTATACTTGAGCAACAGGCTCGATACATCGTCCGGAGCAAACGGCACGCGGAGGCCGTCGGCATTGCGGGTCTCGGCATTGTAGTGGGTGGCGATCAGATCGACTTGACCGGGGCCGACTTCGGCGCGGTAGCCCAATTCGAATTCAAAGCCCTTGGAGGTGTCACCCGTCGTGGTGGTGATGATGCTGAATCCGGTTTGCGGATCGATGTCCGGCAGGATCACGCGGACATTGGTTTTCGCCATGTCGAAGTAGGCGACCGAGGAGAAGAGCTGGCCGCCCAGCAACTTGATGTCGAAGGCCTTGATGCCGATTTCATCCATCTCGCCGACGGAGTCGGGCAGGAGCTCGCCGCGTTGGTTCAGACCATTGGAAGACGCAACCGTTTCGGAGTGAACCAAGTAGACGGACGTGTTTTTGGTGGGTTGATAGACCGCGCCATAGCGGGGAGCGCTTTGGGTGGGGGTCTCTTCGCGGGTGATATCACCGTTGATACGATTCTTGCGGCTGGTGATGACATCGACCCAGCGAATGCCACCGACTAAAGTCAACTTGTCCTCAAAGAAGGAAAGGTAGTCGCTGACGTAGTAGGACGTGACGTCGGAGTAGTTGGCGTTGTCCGAGGTGAAAGCCGGGATGGCGTCGCCCATGGGCAGATTGTCGTCGCTGGAGAAGTCAGGATTGCGCGTGTCGATCGGATCGACGGGCAGAACGACCAGACCTTGGCGGCTGAACGAGTGCGTGTAGTCGACACCCACGGTGATGTCGTGGGTCATACCGGCGAAGTTGAGCAAGTAGTTCAAATCGGCCTGGACGGTGGACGTATCGCCGTCGATGGCGAAAGGGATGTCCTGACGATTGAGGGTGTAACCATCGGCGTCCAACGAGATGCCACGAATGATGCGGCGGCGATCCTTCAGGCCCTGATAACGGTAGAGCACCTTGAAGGAGAGATCGTCGTTCAACTGCGTGGCCATCGACGCTTTGAAGTAGTCGTCGGTGCTATCGTAGTAGACGTCCTTCCCGCGAGCGGTGGAGAAGCTTTCGGTGGAGTTGTCGTTGAACTCCAAGATACCGGCGGCAGGCGTCTGGCTGGTGAGGAAATCGTTGAAGTAGATGTAGCTGTCGGTCTCGTAGTGGTAGCCGTAGAGGGACACGGTCGAGTTGCCGAAATCGAAATCAACGCCGCTGCCGAAGAAGATGTTGTTATCGCGTTCCATCTCCTTCCAACGGTCGTCGTTCTGCGCGCCGGCGGTGACGCGGTAGCGGACGTTCTTATCATCCGTCAGTGCGTCGGACACGTTGACCGTGCCGCGGACGAAGCTGTTGCCGCCGATGCTCACGTCGACCTCACGCACGGGCGTGGCCGAAGGGGCTTTGGCGATCATGTTGACCGCGCCGCCGAGAATCGTGCCGGAGCCGAAGCTCAGCGCCACGGGACCCTTGAGCACTTCGATGCGCTCGATGTCGTAGAGTTGGTTGTTGAAGAAACCGGACTGGGAGACGCCATCACGGAAGCGATTGCTCTCGCGGTAGCCGCGAATCGAAAAGTCGTCCTGGATGATATCCAGCGAAGTGACTCCGGCCGTGCCGTAGTTGAGCGCATCGGCGAGACGATCGATCTTCAGATCCTTGATCATCGCTTCGTTGATGATGCTCACGGTGCCGGGAAGTTCGACGAGTGGCTTCGAGGTGCGAGTGCCAGCGGTGGTCTCGGCGGAGAAGTAACCGACGTCACGTTCGGTGCTGACCTCGAAGGTCGACATGACGATCGCATCTGACTCCGAGGATTTTTTGGTCGCGGGTTCGGATTGCGCGGACAATCCAAGGGAGGCTGCCGTCATGGCTGCACACGTGAGTAGTCGCCGCCCCGGTCGGGCGAGAGGCATATGGTTTTTCATAGTATGAGTTCGTTCCTGCGCCGATATTCGGCGGTTCGTCAGTGGACAGGTGTATACATCTGGCCACTGACGGAGACTGGTCAATGGAATTTGACGGTCGGTGAAACATTTTTGAACCAATCTCTGGAGCGATTGGGGAATGGGCACTGTCTGTGCTGCATTTCTGCCAACGTAGCGGTGCTGCGATTAAGGCGACATTGGCGAACATTCCATTGAGTCTGACCGCAGCGCTGAAGATCGAGTTTCCCGGCCGGATGCAGAGATCCGCAACCCGAAGTGTCGGAAGACGGTTTTGTGGAGTCGGGGAGGCGGTAGGTGCCGTAGTTCGGCCGAACCGGAGCAGCCTGCGGACCCTCGATCTACGGAGAATACACCAACTCTTCGTCGGTTAATTCGTGGGTAATGAGCCCGCTTTCGGCTCCCACCATCGCCGACAAACGGTTGTCGATGATATCCTGTATATGATGCTCCATGGCTTGTTTGGCCCCGGCAGCATCACCGGCTTCGATCGCGGTGAGGATTTGATTATGACTCTCCAGCACTTCCTGGCGATGCACGTCGCGAAGTGCTTTGGTCTGGGTGGCGCGGTCGGTGCCGTTTTGCCCCGATACCACTCGATTGATAAGGTGCAGGCGAAGGATTTCCTTTTTGATGAGGTCGTTCCGGGCCGCGGTCATAATGGCGATATGGAATCGAACATCTTCCCGCACCAGTTCTGAGATGAGGGGCTCCTCGGACTTCTTTTTGAGGATGGCACCAGTGAGCCGTTTCATCTCGGAGTTGGCGTGACGCATCTCCGCCAGGTCGCGCTCATTGCGATATTGCGCGGCGAGTCCGGCGGCATGGCTCTCAAGCGCGAGGCGCAAATCGCACATCTCCTTGAATTCCTTCAAGTCCATGATTTTGACGCTGGCGCCGGCGTGGGCGCGGATCGTCACCAAACCGTCTGCCTCCAGCTTTCGCAGGGCGTCGCGCACGGGGGTGCGGCTCACACCAGTGGCGGTGGACAACCCTTCGGTAATCAACGCGTGTCCGGGGGGGTATTCTCCGCTTAAGATTCGGCGGCGCACGTAGTCGTAGGCTACATCGGTATTGACGCTTTTCATTTCATTCTTCGCATACGCTCGAATACAGGAATTTCAACGCACAAGTGAATTCGTCTTGATGGAGCGCGCTGAGATCTTCCGTAGCGAGGTGTGATTAATCGGGTTGATTGAGAGCGGATGGGATTCCCGGTGGAACCAATAGAACCCGCCACTTGAGCAAAAATGAGCAGTGAAAAACGCAGCTTCGTCCGCTGAGTCCGGCACCGCGTAGGAAGAGGCATGTCTGGTCAATGCAACGTGATCGCACGTTCGCGGGCGCGAAAAAAAGCGCAGCTGGCCGAGGCGGTTAAAGCGCGGCCCAGCTGATTTGAACCTCCGTGCGATGCGCGTTATTTTGCGGTGTAGCCTCCGTCGATGGCGATGTTAGTGCCAGTGACGTAGGTGGAGGCATCGCTGAGCAGGAACACGACGCTGCCGCCAATTTCGCGAGCCTGGGCCAGGCGGCCCAGCATCGTCATCTTACCGTAGCGAGTCACAAAAGCTTCGGCCTGCGGTTGGTCGGGATTATAGATTCCACCGGGAGAGACGACGTTGACGCGCACATTGTGGGAGCCGTAGTGGGATGCCAGATACCGCGTGAGGTTGATCATGCCGCCCTTGTGAAAGAAATAGTCGGGCGGGATCTGCATCGGAGTCTCTTCGTAGAGCCACGGATTCATGCCGATCGAGCCCATTTGCGAAGCAATGTTCACGATGCTGCCGGATTTTTGTCCGACCATGGCGTCGCCAAACGCACGCACGGTGGCGAAGAAGCCGGTGGCGTTGACGTCCATGGAGGCCTGCCAAGCGGCGAGGTTGTCGTCGTAGGATTTCATCGGCCGACTGACGGCGTTGAATACGATGCCGTCGATGCGGCCGTGGGTAGCGAGGATGCGATCACGGAGAGCTTGGAGTGACGCCTCGGAGCCAATGTCGACTTCGTCGACATGCACGGTGCGGCCCGCCTCGTGTTCCTTGGTCGCCAGGCTGGCGAGTGAATCGCGATTGCGGGAGGCCACGATCAGCGTGGCCCCGGCTCCGGCAAGAGCGGTGACGAGTGATCGGCCGAGCACCCCGGTGCCCCCGAATTGCACGACGACTTTGCCGCCCAGGGAAAATGAGGGCACGTCAGACATAGGGAGACTGAGCGGCCGGTTTGAGTGTGGTCGGCAGCTTGCTGATGGTGTCCTGCACGGTGTGCAGGCGTTGTTGGATATAGGATGACATGGCGACAACGTCTGCCCCAATGTTGATCACCCGATAGCCTTCTGCGACCAAATCCTCGAGCGGAGCGAATACCCCGGCGGTCATGGCAAATTTGCCGTTGGCCCGACAAGCCGCCCCCACGCGTTGACGCGCGGCGACGACTTCCGGCGCATTGAGTTGGCCGACTTTTCCGATCAAATGACTGAAGTCTCCCGGGCCGAACAGGATCCCGTTGAAACCGGGCACGGCGGCAATTTCTTCGACGTGTTCGAGGGCTTCGGGGGACTCGATTTGGAAGATGACCAGGCGCTCGGTGTTGGCGTGTTCGAGATAGTCTTCGACCGGGGTGAGGCAAAATTTCCCGTCGATGTTTCCTCCGTCCAAAGCCCGTCTGCCGATGGGGCGGAACCGGGTCCATTGCACGATTTCTCGCGCTTCGTCGGCGTTGGCAACGTGGGGCACAATGATGCCGGTGGCGTCCGATTCGAACGGCCGAATGTAGTCGCTGTAGCTCCCGCGGGAGACGCGCACCAGGGAGTCGATGTTATGCACGCGTGCAGCGCGAATTTGATTCTCCAGCGCGATCCAGTCGTTGGCCACGTGTTCCTGGCAGAGCCACACGGCATCGACGTCGCAGAGTCCGGCGATTTCGATGACGCGCGGATCGGCGAGATTGATTTTGAGGGACGTCGGCAGTTGGCCGTCGGCGAGACGTTTCAGCACGCGGCTGGGTCGGAGTTTCATGTTGGAAGAGGAGTGGTCTGGACCGAATTGAAAATAGGGGGCGAATCAGGTGAGCGTGAGTTCGGAGAGCCGCACCTCACGGCCGCCTTCGTCGCGGCTGAGCTTTCCGGCGATGACGAGTTTGATCAGCTCGACGGTTTCGGCGAAAGGGAAGGGCCGTTCACCGGTGCGCAGGAAGTCGATGAAGGCGGCGAGTTGCGCTTTGAACGCGTGCAGGGTGTCGCCAAAAGCGGCTTCGGCGTGGCCGGTGGTGCCGCCGAGTTGCAGGCAGCCGAAGGCACCGTAGAGATCGGCGGTGGCAACCGCGACAATGTCGATCCTGTCGCGATGGGTGAGATGCACGATGTTGCGTTCGGGTGTGCCGGTGTTGCGCACGGTTTCAAAGCCCGGACCGACGATTGGATAGATCCCTTCGAGGGCGTGGATGCCGTAGGTCTCCCAACGTTTTGCGGTGGTGATACTGACAAAGCGCAGCGCGCCGAGGGTTTGGGTGGACTGCCGGTAGGGCAGGAACTCACGGGCGTAGCGCATGCAGCTCGACGACATGATGGCGTGCCCGGCTTCGACCCAGTTGTGGAACGTTTGCAGATCCGGCAGGTTATCGGCGAGGGGCTTATCGACAAAGACGGGCAGACCGGCTTCGACGAAGGGGCGCGCGCGTTCCACGTGGTCGCCGCCGATGTCGGTGGCAATGATCACGGCATCGACATGGCCGATCACATCGGTGGGTTTTTCAACCACGTGGGGGATGTGCGCGCAGCGGGCCACATGCTCGGCGGAAAAGTCGCCGGCCCCGGTGCAGCAGATATGGGTGACCCGAGCCCCGGGAATGGTGAGGGTCGCGCTCGGCTCTTGGTTCAAGTAGGCGGGGATGCCCGGGTAGGGGCATTCAGCCGTCATGAGATCGCGATCATAGCCGTTGAAAATGGCGCTCCAGGAATACGGGTGGCCGTTGCCCGGTGAGCACCCGAGGATGGCGAGTCGGATTTGATCGGGTTGCTTGACGGGAACCATGCAGCGGAGACGGGGCGAGGGCAAAGAGGAGCGTGGCGGATGGCTACTCGACATTGAGTGAGAGCTTACCCGTTTTGTATTCATTTTCCCATACACTGATGGTGGCGGCGACATAGTCGTCGGTCGATTTGGGTTCGCCGACATGCTTCAACATTTCGGGCAACCAGCGTTTGCCGAAGCGCACGTGTTGGGTTTCGTCGGCGATGTCGTAGCGCACGAACTGTTCGCTCAAGGCGTCGCCGGTTTTCTTATGTTCTTCGACGCGACGGTGCCGGTAGGGAAAGGCGTGCACCTCGTTACCCATGGTGAGCAGGCAATATTGCATGACGGGTGGGAACTGCGTGCGCCAGGTGAAGATGTGCAGGTATTGCGGCGAGTTAAAGGGATCGAATCCCCGTTGGCGCATCCACTCGAAACCCATCAGACAATGTCGCACTTCGTCGTAGAGATGCCGGGCGGAATCGAATTGAAACCCCCATGGCATCCGGGGGAAGGAATGCATCACGACGGCGACCGTTTCAGCTGCCAGCATCTCGGTGGAGTAGCGCTCGAACTCCTCCACGGTGTGTCGGTCGTAATCGGCTTCGTCGGGCATCAATTCCTCGTCGGCGCCGGGCCGGGTGAATCGTTCGTCGCGGCGGGCCTCGCGAGGCGTTTCAAACGCATGGCGGCAAGCCGGGGCGCTTGTTGGCGTCACGGCGCGCGAGCCGTTGCCGCTCACGCCCCCCGCGGCGTCGAGCAGGACTTGCACGTAGTCGCGCCAGGTTTCCGCATCGGCTTTGATGCGGCCCTCGGCTCGCGCCGTTTCGATCACGAGGTGCAGCCGCTTTTGTTGGTCTCGGAGATCGAGTAGAATGTGGTGGGCCGCGTAGACGCTCGGCTGGTCGCTGTTGGGGAACGTGGCGTTTTCGTGATGCTCCAGGGCGCGAATGAGATCCGGGACGATCACGTCCTGCCACGCCAAGGCGATGCCGAACTCGTCGGGGGCGTGGGGCAGTTCCGCCATGAGGTGAACGAGCGCTTCATCGGGCGGGGGTTGGAACGCGGGGGATTGGATTTCGCGCAACCGCAGGTAGAGCGCGTTGACGTGTTGGGCACACTCCCAGATGGCGCGTCCGAGTTCACACTTAAGTTCGAAGGTGGCGGATTGAGGTAGCCAACCCGCGAGGGTGTGCATCGTTCCGTGGAGCACGAAGCGATAGCGATTCAGCAGGGTCCGATTGGCATCAATGTCGATGGTGGCAGACATAAAACAGGATAGGGGCAGAGAGTTGAAAGAGGCAGGAATGGATGGAGCGAGTCGAGGAGCGGGATCAGCGAACTTCGGCGCAAGTCACTCGTTGGTCGGTTTCGGCCGAGGCCAGAGCGGCGAGATTAAAGCGCAGGGTTTCGGCAGCGGCTTCGAGTGAGCACAGGCGCGACGGTTGACCTTCAATCTGATCGAGAAACGCATTGGCTTGCGCGGTGAAATGGCCATCGCGCTCGGCGCTGTCGTCGGCGTGCCACGTCCAGTCGGAGTCACCGAGGCGAAACGTGCCCCAACGTTGGCGGTGGTATTCAACCTTCACGCTTCCGGTGGCGGTATTGAACTGAGCCGCCGTTTCGTTGGGGGCCTGGAATTGGTTGAGCGTGTAGTTGACGAGGGTGTCGCCGTGGCGGGCGGAAAGATTCACCGTGTCTTCGACCGTAACGTCGGGGAGCGCCTGATGCGCGCAATCGCAGAAGACGCTGTCGGTGGGACCGAGCACGCTTTCAATCCAGTTGGCCATGTGCGTGAGCGCGTCCTGGATCGCGCCGCCGCCGGTCTTGCGATCCCGGTAGTAGGTCTGGGCGTAGGGCGCGGCATGAGCCGGTCGACCGGAAGGGAAATGCTGACCGCAGGTGAGGGTCACGTGCTTGATCGGACCGAGTTCTCCACTGCGCAGAAAATCGCGCGCTTTCACTAGAAACGGGAACACGTGCTGCACATAGGCGACGGAGACCATGCGATCCGATTCGGCGTGGGCAGTGAGCAAGTCATCCACGTTCTCCAACGATGCCGCCAAGGGTTTCTCGATCAGCACATGTTTTCCAGCGCGTAGGGCTGCGAGCGCCATGGGAACGTGCAGATGGGCGGGCGTGCAAATTACGACAGCGTCGACGTTGCCAGCCAGCGCGGCGGTAAAGTCGGTCGTGGTCGCCGCCGCGTAGAGATCGCTCATCTTTTCCAACAGGGCGGGGTGGGCATCGCAGGCTGTTACCCGAGCGCGACCTGATGCTTGGAAACAACGTAAGTGGCGCTCTCCGATGCTACCGCAACCGACAATAAGAACCGAATGCATAGTCGTTTAAAGAATCTGACGTGAATGGGAAAAAGGCACTCGTTTTCGAGTTCCAGTGACGGACAAGAAACGAAAACGGTGAGTGTGTTTCAATGTATGCAATTGTATTCTTGGTCAAATGAAAATCATTTCCATGTCGGCGTCGGGTGTTGCTGACGGCTACTCGGCGATGGCAGCGCCGATCGATTTATCGGGTCAGCGGAAGTGACGAATGTTCCCGCGTGCGGGGTTCGAGGGACGGGCGAAGCGGGAGATCGGCTGCGGCGGCGATCGATGGTGGATTTCGGGAAACGTGATGCTCCGGAATTACAGATTGTCGCCGAACCAGCGCTGACTTCGCCAACCGGTTCGCCCGGTGATGGGATGACGATTACCGCTGCGTAATGTGCAGAATCGTCCACGCGGCTGCGACCCGCACATCGGCGTCGGCATGCTGCAAGAGCGGGATGACTGGAGCCAGATCCTGCGGGGTGTAGCTGGGCATGAGTCCCTGCAACGCATGATACGTCGCGGCGGGATCGGCCCCCACTACCATCGCTTCGAGTTGGGTGCGCCACCGGAGCGCGTTGGGGGCGGCGGGATCCTGAAGATAAGCCGAAGCGAGCACGATGGCCGCAATCTGGTCGGAGGCGGTGGTGCGGTTTGCGAGGTCGACGAGTGTGGTGGCCGCCGGCTCGGGCGCGCCCAACCAACGGGTGATGTAAGCCGCGCGGAGCCGCGTGATCTCATCGGCCGAATTCATCCAGGCGGCGAGTAATTGACCAGGGTTGTCCGGTGGTGCGACCTGCCAGAGCGCCCAGCGAATAAAGACCTGTTCACGTTCCGGGGCGACCAGGGCCCAGCGCTTTAGGATCGGCACCCATTCGGCAGGAGGCTCCACGCCCAGTTTTGCCACGCTTTCGATGGCGTGCACGCGGTCGGGCAAATCCGGGGTGCCGGCGATGGTCAAAATCTTGTTCTGCCACATCGTGCGTTCCGCGGCGGAGGGCGCGGAGCGAGCGAGGGCCCGCCATACGACAACGCGGTGAATGGGCGTGTGGTCGACCTGCGCCGGAGCTCGACTGAGCCAAGCGTAAACTTCGTCCGATCGGCCATGGGCGATCAGCACTTCGGCGGCGTGGATCTGTTTGGTCGAGGTCTCCGATTCCAGCACTTCGGTCAGCGTTGCGAAGGCCGCCTGCGTCAGGTCAGCAGCGGTGTCAGCGATAGGGGGGGAAGACGGCGCATGCTGACAGGCGGTGGTGAACAGGGCGAGGCAAGTCAGGAAGCAGAGGTAACGCATGGGAGCAATGAAGGTCGTAGGGTTGTTGGCCGGCGGTATGGGTTCAGGACCACGCTTCGGCCGCGAGACCGCGAAACTTTTCAAAGTCTGCGTTGGTGGCGGTGGCGTAAGGCGGGAGCAGACGGAGCGGAAATGTCGGATCGTTGATCCGGTAGAGCATCTTGTCGAATGCGCCATCGATGTGGAAGCGACCTCCGCTCAGTTCGATCAAAGATTGGAGCAATTGTCGCAGGCAAAGAATGTCGGCCGCTCGCTGAGCATTGTCGCCGTTTACGAAGGCATGTGCGCGTGCGTAATTGACCGAGGAAAGCGCCAGCAGGAGGCCCACCTCATGAGTGCGTCGAGCGATCTCGTAACCGAACTCAGTGAAATAGAAACGCAGCCGCGGCGAAACGGTCAGCAAATCGGCGACCACGGCTTCGTCGTCGGTGCTGGCCTTAACCGCCACGAGGTTGGGGTGCGCCGCCGCCAGCCGCAAATAGTCGCGACCGGTGAGAATACGTTTGGTCCGGGCGAGATTGTAGTGGTGAAACCGGCAGTCGGGAAACGCGCCGCACGTGTGCGCGAAAAACGTATCGAGCTCGGTGTCGTTCAGCGCTCCCCAGCCCGGCAGGGAGATTTGAAATTCACGAAAACCGATGGCGTGGCCGACTTGGATGCGCGCGATGATGGCGGGGAGGGAAAGTGATATGATCCCGAGGATGGGGGTGACGTCGCACTCTTGGGCGACCGCATGAAACACGCGGGCAATGGTGGCGAATTGTTGATCGGTGACGGCGTAGCCTTCCCCGGCGGTGCCGAAGATGTAGATCGTGCGCGTGATTTCCTCCGCGATGGCGTGGACCTCGCGGCGGAAGGTTGCTTCATCAAAAGTGAAATCGGCGGTCCAGGGAATCACCGCCGTGGCGAGAATGGAGGGAGGAGGAGGTGGGTTCATCGAAAGGCGGAAACAGAGTGGATCGATTGTTGGGTCAGAATATTTTATCAATAGGTCGTCGCGGATCCGCCGATTTCGACCGGTGACGCCACGGGCATGAAACGACCTTGCCGGGAGGATTCTGCGGCGGCTTCCACGATGCGGGCGGTTTGCAGGGCGGCGCTCAGCGGAGCGGGCGAATCGGCTCGACCTTGCATCGCGGCGAAGAACTGCGCGAAGAACGTTTCTCCAGCACGGGCGCCATATATTTGGGACGGCGGCATGGTGAAGGTTTCCTCGCGCGCGGGGGATTCGCCATCGCGCGGAGGGCGTTCGATGAGCAGACGAGGAACCAAGTCCGGCCAAACGATTTTGCCGTGGCGCGCGTAGTAGGCAAAGTAGCAGTCGTAGCCGGCCACGTTGTCGTAACCCGAGCCGCTGTAGGCGAGGGCGTAGCCGGCATTGAATGTGCCGATGGCACCGGAGCGAAACTTGAAACTCAGGGAAACGGTATCCTCGACGTCGATCGCTTCACCGGAACGCGTGGCCATCATCGCGCTGACTTCGACGATTTCCTCGCCGGCGACATATTGCATCATGTCGAGGTTGTGGCACCCGAGCCACAGGAGAATGCCCCCGCCGGCCTGCGCGCGATTAAAGAGCCAGGATGCCGGATCGCGGAACTTCACCTGCGTGGTGATGAAGCGGGATTCGATGCTCAGCGGCGCGCCCAGTGCACCGGAGTTCACCAACTCGCGGGCTGCGACGATGCACGGATGGTGACGCCGGAGATAGAGCACGGCCGCCACGACCCCCGCTCGATCGGCCGCCGCTTGCACGCGCTGGACTTCGACCGCGTTGAGGCCCACGGGTTTTTCAATCAAGAGATGCTTGCCGGCGGCGATCACCTGCAACGCGATCGCGGCGGATTGATCGTGCCGCACGCACACCATCACGAAAGTGAGATCGGGTTGGGCCAGCACTGCGTCGAGCGCCGAGGTGGGGGCGGTGGCTTTGGCGCAACGAGGCAACGGCGGGTTGGCCACGACGCTCGGGTCGGAGTCCCACAGATCGATGCGGGAGATCTCCGGCAATTCCTGAAACGTGGCCAGCAACAGCGCGGAATGAGGATGTTGGAGGCCGAGTAGCGCGACGTTCATGGAGTGGGCAGCGGTAGCGTTGGGGAGTTGGAACGCCAGATCAAACGCCGGTTAAAAACGAACGCCGAACCCGAGCGATGGTCGAGGTTGACATCGATGCTGCGGCGGGAATCGACGTCCTCATTTCGCGGTGTAGCCGCCATCGACCGGTATGGTGATGCCCGTGACATACGTGGAGGCATCGCTGAGGAGGTAAGCCACGGCGCCGCTGATTTCGCGAGCGTGCGCCATGCGACCGAGCATGGTCATGGGATTGTAGCGATGCAGGAAGGCGTCCGGTTGCGGGGAGTCGGGATCAAATATTCCGCCTGGGCTTACTACATTGACGCGCACGCCGCGAGGACCGTATTGGGCGGCGAGGTAGCGGGACATATTTATCATGCCTCCCTTGTGGAAAAAGTAGTCGGGAGGCGAAATCATTTCGGTTCCTTCATAGAGGTATTGGTTGGGTCCCACCATCCCTTGGATCGAGGCAATGTTGACCATGCTGCCGGAGCCAGCCTGCGCCATCGCGTCGCCGAATGTGCGCGTGGTGAGAAACAAGCCGGTGGCGTTCGTGCTCAGGGATGATTCCCACGCTGTCACCGGATCACTGAGTCTGGCCATGGGACGGCTGACGGCGTTGAACACGATCCCGTCGATGTGGCCGTGCTGCTCAAGCAGCAGGTCGCGCAGCGCACAGAGCGAGGCTTCGCTGGTGATGTCGACGGACTCGGCTTCCAACTTCAGATTTTCGTCACGAGCGATATCAACCAGCGATGAGAGCTTGCTCGGATCGCGTGAAGCGACCACCACGCGAGCATCGGCCCGACCCAGATCGAGAGCCATGGCTCGTCCGAGCAAGCCACTGCCGCCGAATTGGACGATGAGTTTACCAGCGAGCGAAATGGGAAAATTAGGCATAGGAGAAAGACAGTCAGGAGAACGAGCAGAAAGGGCGGGGGAGAAACGTCAGGTTTTCGTCCGGGCAATCACCCGATCATTTGCGGTCTGGGCCGAACCCGATCCGCCGGTAACCTTCCCTGACCACGCGAAACCGCCAGATCGCCGGGAGGGAAGTGCGATGTGCGCGTGAGGACACTTGGCCGCGGCGGTTCAAGGTAGTTTTCGCACGGTGTTGCCGGGGAAAAATTTGGGGAAAATGAGGATGGGTTCGGAGGAGAGGTAGCCCTGGGTTACCATTTGCAACATAAGTCGGGAAAGGCGTTCGGCGTAGGTGGCCTCGCTGAACCCATAATGCGTGATGGGGGGACTGACCGTTTCGAAAATGCGGTCGTAGTCGCGGGCCATGAGGGACACATCGTGAGGCACGGCGAGACCCCGTTTCAGTAGATAGATGATGACCACCCAGACGTATTGCGGTTTGGCCACCAGCAGGGCGGTGGGCGGTTCCTTCGCGTTGAACAAACTGTCGAGCTTGGTGATGATATTCTTGGTGGAGCCGTTGTGTCGCACCACCCGGGTGGTGATATCCTCGGAGCCGGGCCGCTGCTCGACCGCCTCAAGAAAGCCGGCTTCGCTGGCCAAGTCCCCGGCCACTCCGGTGTGGGGGACGATCAGCGCCAGGCGGCGATGCCCTTTGCTGAGAAAAACGCCCGCGGCGTGTCGGCAGACGGAGCGGTAGTCGAAGTCGAGCGAGGGCAGGCTGACATCGGGATGACAGGACCCGAGCAGGAGGGTGGGAATGTTGTGCCGTGCCAGCCATTCCTGCAGGTCGCGACTGACGGACATGACCACGCAGCAAAACACCCGGTTTTGGTGGACGAAGCTTTCCAGCTTGCGCTGTTGCACGCGTCCGCTGCCGGCGGGACAGACCAGCACTTCGGTGAGAAAGCCCTGTTCCGCGAGGTGGGCCCGCAGGGTGCCGATACTGAGTTGCGCGGCCAATCCCATGTGGGAAAGTGGGGTATGCGTGATGAGGCCGACCAATTGATTGCGAGGCCGATCCGAAGACGTGGGTCGGGAGAGCAGGCGATTGCGGCGTCCTTGGCGAATGTCGATGAGGCCCTCCTTGGCCAGCAAGTGCAGCGCGGTGCGGATGGTGGGGCGGCTCACCTGAAAGAGCGTGCACAGTCGACGTTCGCTGGGCAGGAATTCCTCCCAGGTGCCCTCCTCGATTGATTTGCGAATGGCGGCGGCGGCTTGGGAGGAAAGGGAGCGACGCGTCGGGATCTCAATGGGAATGCGGGGGGAGCTTATCATATTAGTTTACCAGTGTTTACAGCTAGTTTGAGACCGAAAATCGGATTGATTGAGCTTACATGGACCTTGGACAAACCCTGTTGCTTTGGTCGGCCTTGCCGACGCCGCTCACGCCGGAGCGGACCGTCGATGTGGAGTCGGTCGGTCGCTTGATTCGCGCCACGATTGAGAGTGGTGTAACCGGGGTTTTCCTCGGTGGCACCTGTGGCGAAGGCCCTTGGTTGACCGATGGTGAGCGAGCCCGTTTGGTGGAAGCGGCAGCCGCCGCGGCGCAGGGACGCTTGAAATTGGCGGCCCAGGTTTCGGACAACTCCGTGCCGCGCGTGCGCGACAATGTCCGGCGCATGGCCGCCGCCGGAGCGGACATCGCGATTGTGGCGTCGCCCGCCACTTTCCTCAACGCGACGCCGGATCGCGTCGTCGAGTTTTTTGTTGAGGCCGCGCAAACCAGCGAACTGCCGGTGGGGATCTATGATTTGGGGTTGTTGCGTCCGTTCTCCATCCCGGTCGAACGATTGGCCGAAGTCTACCGCCTGCCCACCGTGTGCCTGGTGAAGGACAGTTCGGGGGAGTCCGCCCGTCGGGATGTCGCGCTGGCGGTGCGGCGGGAGCGTCCGGAATTGATGCTCTTTAATGGTGATGAGTTCCGTTGCTTGGAATACTTGGAGGTGGGATATCCGGGCATGATGTTTGGCGGTGCGATCGCGATTGCCCCGCAAATGCAGCGAATCGCCGAGCTGATGCAGGCGGGACGCGGGGACGACGCTCGCGAGGCGGATGCGGCCATGCGGGAACGGCTGTGGGGCATCTATGGCGGGGCGGCGATCACCTGTTGGTTGACCGGTCTCAAGCACTATCTGGTGCGTCGCGGACTTTTTGTTTCGAGCACGTCGTTTCTGGACTTTCCCCTGACCGCGGAGTGCCGTGACTACATCGAGACGCTGGTGAAGTCGACGGAGTGATTCGGTCGAGCGATGGAGTGAGTCCCGGTTAATCATGGTCAGAAAAGCCGGACACAAGCAGTGGTTCAGGCGGGGAAGAAATGGAACCATGGTGAACTGGGAAAAATATGTGACCAGTTTTCCGGTTTTGTCCATCGGTGAGGCCGGCGGCCTCATGTAGAGGTCGGCGGCGGATGCCCTGACGTTGGCGGCGAAATCCGACCTGCCGCCGTCGCCGGCGGTAATACGAACCACTTTATGAATACGAAGACTCAGCGCGTTGTCGTCACCGGCGGAGCCACCAACATCGGGCGGGCGATTACCGAAGCGTTTCTCGCGGCCGGGGCTCGGGTGGCGGTGGGGCAACCCGATCCCCAGGTGGCGGCCCCGCTGATCGCACGATACGGTGAGCGGGTGGTGGTGTTGCCGGTGGATGTCGGGGATGCCGGGCAGTGCCGCCGCTTCCTTGACGAAGCGGCTGCCGCGCTGGGCGGGATCGATGCCTTGGTCAACAATGCCGCCATCACCGGCCCTTCCTCGATGAGTCGACTGCCCGAGGTCACGCCCGAGATTTTCGATCGCATGATGCGAGTCAACGTCGGCGGCGCGGTGTTTTGTTCCCAGGCGGCGGTGCCCCACCTGAGCGCGAGCGGCGGAGGCGTAATTGTGCACATTTCCTCAATCAACGCGTTGCGACCGCAGCACGGTGCCATGCTTTACGCCGCCACCAAAGCGGGGGTTTCCTCGCTCGCCCAATCGATGGGCAAGGAGCTGGCCCCCGCCGGCATTCGAGTTGTGGCGGTGGCTCCCGGTGATATCCGGACGGCCGATAGCAACGCGATGGCCGCCCCAACCGCCTCTCACGACGTCGTGGGCCAGACGCCGTTGGGGCCGGGGGAACCCAATGATATTGGTGAAGTGGTCGTCTATCTTTGTTCGCGTCGGGCCAAGTTTGTCACCGCCACGACCTGGGTGGTCGATGGCGGTTTGATGGGTTGAAGCCGCGATGCACTTAGATCGGAGCCAAGGTAAACAAGGCGTCGCCGCGCCGCACCGAGCGTTGCCGTCGGCAGGCCACCACCGTGCCCTGACGTTCCGCTCGTATCACCGCTGGCTCGCCCGGCGTGAGGGGCCAGACCAACCCGAGCGGCTGTCCCTGGCGCACGGCGTCTCCCAGCAGAATGTTGCACGCGAACAATCCATCGTGAGGCGCCGGGTGATGGACCTGAAGGTGCGCTTCCTCGGCGTCGCGCGAACTGCGAAACCGTTGTTTCTCCAAAGGCCCCACGGGTCCGTCGAGGCAGTTCAGTTGACGCAGAAGGTTGTGCAACCCTCGATCGAGGACGGCGAGATCGGCCGGACGCACGCCGCCGGCTCCCCGGCACTCGACGTAGATGGCGGGAATGCGTCGCTTGTGGGCCGAGCTGAGGGTGCGACCCGGCAGGAAGGGACCGGCCCAGCACCAAAAACGATCAAAGCAGGCCGCCAGCGTGCGTTGCTCCCGTTCCACCCGGCCACCGCCGGTCATGTATCCGACCCACGGATGCAGTTCATAGGCGTTGCCGCCGCTGTGCAGATCGACGTAGTGCGTCGCCTGCATGAGCACCTCGGTTTCAAAAAGATGGGCCAGCCGCGAGGTTTCCGTGCCGTCGCGGACACCGGGGAACGCGCGGGCGAGATTCCCGCTGTCGAACGGATGGCAGCGTGCCCCGGCGAAAAACGCGCCTTCGTTGAGCACGGGAATCATGACGATGGTGCCGCGCAGCTGGGTGGGGCGCCAGTTGTCGATCCATTGGCGCAGCAACGTCGGACCTTCGTATTCATCGCCGTGGGTGCCGCCATTGAGCAGCAGCACGGGGCCGGTGCCACCGCGCCAGATCCAGGCATTGAATCCGACCCCGTTGGCTTCGAAGCGATGGTGGTGAAAACCGGTGGGCAGGGTGGCGAGGGAGAGCTGGAATTTTGAAGCAGCAACGGACATGACAAAAAATCTATCGAATGGGTTTGAACCCGAGGACACCGGGAAGAACCAACAACCACAATGCAGGGTAACTGGGCATCCACCCGGACCAGTCGCCCGCTGGCATCGCGTCGCCGACAGCGATCGGCTGGTGCTGGAAAATACGGCCTTTCAAGTTGAAATCTGGCCGGACAAAGGGGGCGCCATCACCCGCTATGTCGACCGGGCGAGCGCGGTGGATGTGATTTGGCGCAACCCCTACGGTCAGCCGCCCCGGTTGCGACCGTTGGATCAACCGATGGTCGGCGGGAGTGATCTCTATGATGTGATGGACGGCAGTTGGTATGTGTCGCTGCCCAACGGATTTTTTGCCGGTTCCTACCTGGGAGCGCCCCTGGGCACTCACGGCGAGTTGCGCAGTCTGCCGTGGGACGTGACCGCCATCGAAGCGGACGCGGAGGAACTGCGGGTTTCGCTCACGGGGCGATCGGTGCGGACGCCCTTGCTTTACCATCGGACCCTGACGCTCCGGCGGGACGACCCCAAACTATATTGGCGCGAGGCCGTGGAGAATCGTTCGCAGCTCACGCTTCCCGTGGCATGGTTGCAGCATCCGACATTTGGTGGACCCCTGCTGGCAGGGGCCCGCTTGCTGGTGCCGGCCCGCACAGTGCGAGTGGGCGTGGCGGATGATCCGGCGAGCCTGCAATTGCAATCTGGATACCACGGTGAATGGCCCTGGGTGCGGGAACGGGAAAGCGGTGTGATGCGCGACTGCCGAGTGGTGCCTCCGTTGGGCAGTGGTCGGGACCACTCGGTGCAAGTCACCGACCTGCGGGAAGGGTGGGGCTGTGTTTGGAACGAAGGCCGCAACCTCGGATTTGCATTGGAGTGGGACTGCACGCGTTTTCCCTACGCGTGGTCGTGGAACTCCGCCGGTGGTATCGCGCACTATCCTTTGTGGGGTGAAGGGCATATCATTACGCTCCAGCCGAGCACCTCACCGGTGGGGCGGTTCGAAGCATTGGTGCAGGCCGGAGACGTGCTGGAGGTGCCGGCCGGGGAGACCGTGTCCACGCAAATGGTCTCCGGATTCGTGACGCGTGAATCGGAACCCCGCATTTCCCAATATTCTTCCACCTGATGCCGACGCATAATTCATCCCCCGTTTCGGATGCCCTCACGATGGGAGAGGGCAACACTCCGTTGATTCGTTCCCGCCGTATTGGACCTGAATTGGGTTTAAACGAGCTTTGGTTCAAATACGAAGGTGCCAATCCCACGGGTTCCTATAAGGATAGGTTCGCGGTGGCAGCCGTCACGCACCTAGCCCGAGAGGGCAAGCGACTGTGTTTGGGCACATCGAGTGGTAACACCGGTGCGGCGCTGGCGGCTTACTGTGCGCGGGCCGGTTTGCCCTGCCACCTGGCGATCGTGGAGGGCGCGCCCGAGGGTAAGCTCAGACAAATGCGGGCTTACGGCGCCCATTTGCTGCGTATACGCGGATTTGGGGCTTCCCCGGATGTCACGCTGGAAGTCATGACCGGTCTCGGCGCTTTGGCTCGGCAGTTGGACGGGGGAGTGGAAGTCAGTGCCTACGCCATTTCTCCCCGCGGCATGGCCGGGGTGGAATCGTTGGGACGGGAGCTGGCGGCGACCTTCGACGGTCGCGCCTTTGATGTCTTTTGTCCTGCCGGTGGTGGCGGATTGACCCTCGCCGTTGCGCGCGGGTTGTCGCAGTCACGAGCGGAGGCGCGGGTGCATTGTGTGCAACCTGAGGGCAATGACACGATTGCCGGGGCGCTGCGTCGCGGGGACTCTCAGGCCACCCCCATGGCGTCCACCACGGCCATCAGCGGCTTGCAGGTCGGGGCCATCCTCGATGGACACGACGTGGTAAAGGCCTGCCGCGCCTCCGGTGGCAGTGGGCAGACGATTTCGGACGAGGAGGTTTGGGCCGTCCAGTCGCGCCTTGCCCGGGACGAAGGGGTGTTTTGTGAGCCCGCCGGAGCGGTGGCTCTGGCCGGGTTGACTACGGCTGTTCGTAATCGTGAATTGGATACAAGTCGCCCCGTGGTTTGTCTCGTAACGGGGTCCGGTTTCAAGGACGAACGTTCCCTGGTGGCGATGACCGGATCCGCCGGGACTCCGATGGTGGAAAGCTGGAGCGAGTATGCCGGGCGGGTGTCCCGCTCGATCTGAGCATGTTCGCCGATGGGCAAGGAATGTTACCAGACAGTGACCTTTGACCGGAGCGTCGCTCCCTTCTGTGCTCCGCCCATCGACGGCGCAGTAACCCCTCCGTCGGTGCCTATCTACTACAACGAAAACTCATCAGTAGTTCTTCACTATGAAAAATCGAATCAAGCTGGGGGTGCTTTCTATGGCTCTCATCGGGGGCCACTTCAGCCTGGCCCAAACCATCACCGAAACCTCGGCCTCGTCCGACGACAAGGTTTCCGGTGATGTCATTCAAATGTCTCCATTCGTTACCTCCAGTGGAGATGACGAGGGCTATCAAGCCCAACAGACCGTGGTCGGCAGTCGCTCGGCCAAGAACCTGGTCGATCTACCAGCGAGTGTGAGCATCATCAACCTGCAACAAATCGACGACTTGGGCGCGACCTCCGTCCACGATGTCCTGCGTTACGGCGTGAGCGGTGTCACCCAAAACCAATCCTTCAACGACGACGTCAACATCCGGGGATTTCGCGCCGGCACGCCGCTGCGGAATGGGGCGACCCGTAACGCCACCAACAAAGGCGCTCCCCTGTTCGACATTGAGCGCGTGGAGGTGCTTAAGGGCCCGGGAGCCATGCTCAACGGCTCCAACGGCGGCATCGGCGGCAGTGTCAACTACGTGACCCGCAAGCCCACCGCTACCCGGGCGGGCGAGGTGCAGCTTTCCTTGAGTGACCAAGGGGCCGTGCGCGTGGAGAGCAATGTCACGGGCCCGCTTTACTCGTCCGATGATCTCGACGTGAACTACCGGGTGACGTTGGGTCTGCTCGATTCCGACGAGCCCCGCGGCAAGGCCATGGAGTGGGAGGATCAGAAGTTCTACGGCGGTGCGCTGGCCTTCTATGCCAAGAATGGCAGCAGCCTCACCATCAACGGCTATTACTGGGAGAACAACGACTACCTCTACCTGCTCGACTTCCTCGATATCACCGTGCCGGCGGATCCGGTCACCGGCCTGATTCCCGCCGTGTTCAACCAATACTCGACGCCGGACTTCGCGCCGGGGCGCACCGAGGATGCGTTTTGGCCGATCAAAAGCTCCACCATCGACGTCACCTACCTGACGAAGCTGACCGAGAACAGCGACCTACGCGCCGCCTATTATTACGCTCACCACGACGATCGCCGGGAGAACAACCGGGGCATCACGGTGCAGGCGGACAACTACACCCTGAACCGCCAGGATGTGCGCAACAACAACACGAGTAACAGCCACAGCTACCAGATCGACTACCTGCACCAGTTCGAAGCGGATTGGGTGAAGATCGACTCCACCCTCGGTGTCGACGGCAGTGTCGACGACGGCCTGTTCTACCAGAACGTGCTGTCCATGCCGACGCTCGACACCCGCAACCCGGACTACACGGCCGACGCGGCTTGGTTCGCGCAGTTCCCCAACGATGACGCCTATTTCGTCGAGCTGCCGGCGGGCGTGACCGGGTCGCCCACGCGCCGCAAGTCCCACACCACCAACCTGTCCTATTACTTCCAGGAGAACGTCTCCTTTTTGCAGGACCGTTTGATTTTGGTGGGAGGCCTGCGCTGGTTCGAGACCGACGGTTACACCGACAACTTTGTCACCGGTGAAACCACGCACTCGGATCCCACCAAATTCCGGGTGCACAAATACGGTGTCGTCTACAAAATCCTGCCCGGCCTTTCGATCTATGCCACGGATGCGCAGAACGTATTCCCGGCCGCCGCCGGCAACACCGACCGCTACATCCAATCCGATGGCTTGGGCGAACCCTACAAGGATTCCTTGGGCAAGCTCCGGGAGATTGGCGTCAAGTTCAACCATCAGGTGTCCGACAACCTGAGTGTCTACGGTTCGGTCGTGGCCTTCGAAATGGAGCAGACCAACATCCGCACCTTCGGCATCCTGCCGGACTCCGGCAACATGGGCTTGATCCAGTCGGCCAAGGACTCGGCCGACGGCTGGGAGACCGACCTGGGCTTCCAGTTCAAGACTGATGGCGGCCGGGCCGACATCATCCTGACCTACTTCAACGGCGACTCCGCGGTCGCGGACGACGAGGGCAAGGCCTACGTTCGCCAGACCAACGCCTTCGTGCCGGAGAAGTTCAGTGTTTTGGCCAAATATTCCTGGACGGGTGGCCCGCTCAAAGGGCTGCGCGCCGGCTTTGGCATCGAGGAAGAATCGAGCAAACGCTACGGTGCCTACTTCCTCGATCGCCCGCTGCTGGCCGACGGTTTTGTGGGTTACGAGTTCACGGAAAACTGGGATGCCCAGCTCAATCTGAACAACCTGACGGACGAGCGTTACATCCTCCAGACCGCCGCCAATGGTCTCGTGCAGGCTTCCGATACTTTCCGCGCCAAGTTGACGGTGTCCTACCGTTGGTAGACGTGGTGTAGTTGAATATGGGAGACGGGCGGAGTGGGTCTGTTCGTCTCCCATTATTTGTTTTACATTTTACTGCCGGCCCCGTGGTCGCGGATCGACCCGGGCCGCAGCTTTTGACGTTTCCCTGTTTAATTTAATGACCTCCTTTCTTTCCTCATTTTCCCGCCCCGCCATCCTGTCGGTTTTACTGGTGCAGGTCTCCGGCGCGGGACTGGCCGCGGCCGCCCCCACCGACATTGGTTCGCAACGCGAACTCTTCGTGGAGACTTCCCTGGTCGAGTCTGTTTCTGGGGCTGCGGAGCTCCGTTTGCATCAACCCCAACCGCAGGAGATTGCGATCGTGCACGATACCCCGTGGGAAGGCGCCGGCAGCGGCTATCACAGTGTCTTTCAGGACGGCGATCTCTACCGCATGTATTACAAGGCCTGGCAGCGTTGGATAGGACCCGACTCGCCCAATACCGACAGCAATCCGCTGCTCACTGCCTACGCCGAAAGCGATGACGGCATTCACTGGCGCAAGCCGTCCCTGGGACTGCACGAGATCGCCGGCACCACCGCCAACAACATCGTGCTGGTGAGCGGGAAAGTCGGCGCGGTCGATGCCGATGCCGGGCACCCCGCCTTTTTTAAGGACGAGAATCCCAACGCCGCGCCTGATGCGCGCTACAAGGCCATCCTGCGCTCCCGGAATCCTCGCGGGTTGCTGGCGTTCAAGTCAGCCGATGCCATTCACTGGGAGCCGATGACGGATCATCCCGTGATCACCGACGGAGCCTTTGATTCCCAGAATCTGGCTTTTTGGGACGGTGCCCGCCAACAGTATCGCGCCTATTGGCGTTTCTTTCACCGGGGCGACCCCTACGTGCACAAAGACATGAACCCGACGGGGGTGCGGGCCATTCGCACCGCCGTATCCAAGGATTATATACACTGGGAACAACAGGAGGACTTGGTCTATGTCGATTCACCCGAGGAAGCGCTCTACACCAACGCCATCAAACCCTACCACCGCGCGCCGCACCTGCTGTTGGGATTTCCCCTGCGTTACGTCGACCGGGGCTGGTCGGACAACATGCGGGAACTGCCCGACCCGGAGCACCGGGAGTGGCGCGCGTCGCGCTCGACGCGACTTGGCACCGCGTTGACGGACGGGATGTTCATGGCCAGCCGCGACGGCGTGACCTTCAAACGGTGGAACGAAGCCTTCCTGCGGCCGGGGATCGAGCGCACCGGCACCTGGAGCTACGGCCAGCAGGAAGCTGCCTGGCACGTGGTGGAGACGCGTTCCACCGTGGAGGGCGCTCCCAACGAACTTTCCTTTTATGTCACAGAGTCCTATTGGACCGGCACCAAGGGCAGTGCGATCCGGCGTTACACGTTGCGGCTGGACGGCTTTGTTTCGCTGCATGCTTCCGGTGCCGGCGGTGAGCTCGTCACCAAACCCATCGCGTTCACCGGTTCGCAGTTGTCACTGAACTACTCGACCTCCGCCGCGGGCACGGTCTGGGTGGAGATTCAGGACGAATCCGGCGAACCCATCCCCGGGTTCACGTTGGCGGAGTGCCAGCCCTTGTTTGGCGACACGCTTGATCGGGTCGTGCGGTGGGGTGACGAGGCGGATCTCGCGGCGCTGGCCGGGCAATCGGTTCGGCTGCGTTTCGTGGTCGAGGATGCGGACCTTTACTCCTACCAATTCACGCCATGATTTTATTCCTATCACTTCGCCGCGCGCTGCTGGGCGCATCACTGATAGCTCCCGCATGGTTGGGCGCAGAAACCGGTGAAGAAATCGGTGGGCGGCGGGAATTGTTTGTGGATGATCACCTGATCGCCGCAATCGAGGGAGCCGCGACCTTGCGCCTGCATCACCCGCAGCCGCGCGAGATCGTGCTGGTGCACGATGCCCCGTGGGAAGGCAGTGGCACGGGCTACCACAGCGTTTTTCA
Organism: Synoicihabitans lomoniglobus; assembly: GCF_029023725.1. Taxonomy (GTDB): domain Bacteria; phylum Verrucomicrobiota; class Verrucomicrobiia; order Opitutales; family Opitutaceae; genus Actomonas; species Actomonas lomonigloba. The sequence goes on along the minus strand of NZ_CP119075.1, from coordinate 3,937,166 downwards.
GGACGGCGACCGCTACCGCATGTATTACAAATCGTGGCAGATCAACCCGCTGGGGGAAGCCAACCGCGACTTGCCCCGGAACCCGTTGTTCACCGGTTACGCCGAGAGCGACGACGGGATTCACTGGCGCAAACCCATGCTGGGTTTGCACGAGTTCAACGGCTCTCGCGACAACGCCATCATGATGGTCAGCGGCCCTCAAGATGGGGTGGAGTTGGATGCCGGTCATCCGGCGTTGTTCAAGGACACCAACCCGGCCGCTCCGGCGGAGAGTCGCTACAAGGCCTTGTTTCGCTCGAAGGGAGAGCACGGTCTGCTCGCCTACCAATCGCCCGACGGTTTGCACTGGTCGCCGATGAGCCTCGATCCGGTCATCACCGATGGGGCGTTCGATTCCCAGAACCTCGCTTTTTGGGACGGAGCTCGTGGCGAGTATCGGGCCTACTGGCGCTATTTTGACGAGGAAACGGAGGACAGTCGCTACAACGGCGTGCGGGGCATCCGCACCGCCACTTCCACGGATTTCCTGCACTGGGAGAATCAGGCGGACCTGCAATATCCCGGCGCGCCGCCCACCCACCTCTACACCAATCAGATCAAACCCTACCACCGGGCGCCGCATCTGTTGCTGGGGTTTCCCGCTCGGTATGTTGATCGTGGATACGGGGACGCCGGTGAATTGGATAACGCGGAACGCATTTCCCGCTGGTCCGCCGCGCTCCACGAGCTGCCGGAGGCCGAGCATCGGGTGATGCGGTCGATGGCGTCGGAGCGATACGGTTCCGCGCTGACCGACAGTCTGCTGATGGCCAGTCGCGACGGCGTGACATTCAAACGTTGGGACGAGGCCTTTTTGCGGCCCGGCATCGAACGGCCAGGCACGTGGCACTATGGCCAGCAATACCTCGCCTGGCATCTGGTGGAGACCGCCTCTCCGCTCGAGGGTGCGCCGCCTGAACTGTCGATGTATGCGGTGGAGAGTTATTGGACGGATAACTCCAGTGAGCTGCGTCGCTACACGTTGCGACTGGACGGATTTGTTTCAGTGCACGCTCCCCAGGCCGGTGGGCAATTGGTGACCCAACCGATTCGGTTTTCCGGCAACGAACTGACTTTAAATTACGCCACCTCCGCGGCGGGAACGGTGCGGGTCGAGATTCGGGATGCGGCCGGCAAGGCGCTGCCGGGATTTGCGCTGGAAGACTGCGATCCCCTCTTTGGCGATACCCTTGACCGGGTGGTGCGCTGGCAGGGCTCCACCGATGTTTCGGCGCTCGCGGACCGAGATATCCAACTCGTGTTTGAGGTCAGCGATGGCGACCTCTTCTCCTATCAGTTCCGGCCTTGATTTTGTAACTCTCCGCTTTTCGCCATGAATGTTGTTCGCTCCTCCGCTTTTGTCTGGTTCCTGGGAGTGTTCGGCGGCTTGGCCGCGATGGCGGATAAGCCCAACATTGTTATGATCGTGGCCGATGACCTCGGCTTCTCCGACCTCGGAGCCTACGGAGGTGAGATCGATACCCCGAATCTGGATCGACTGGCGGCGGAAGGCGCTCGGTTTACCCAATTCTACAACAACGCGGTCTGTGTTGTCACCCGGGCTTCACTCTACACCGGACGGTATCCCCGGCAGGGACAGGGGCCGCTATTGGATGAGGAGTCTATCACGTTGGCCGAGGCGCTGCAGGAGGCCGGTTATGCGACCAGCCTGATCGGCAAATGGCATCTGGGCGACGCCGCGCCCCGTCGCCCAATCGACCGGGGATTTGCCTCGACCTACGGCGTGTTGAGCGGGGCGTGCAATTTCTTCGATCCCAACGAACCCGACCCGGAGTTTTATGCCGGCAATCCCGGGCATCACCGGCCCTTTGTGCGGAATGGTGAGCCGGTGACTTCGTTTCCTCCGGACTACTACACTACCGATGCGTTTTCGACCGAGGCGGTGGACCGCATCGAGTCGGCGGCGGCGGCGGGTCGCCCGTTTTTTGTCAACCTGTGTTACACCGCGCCGCATTTTCCCCTGCAGGCGCCGGCCGACGAAATCGCCCGCCAAAAAGGGCGCTACGCGGAAGGCTACGATGTGTTGCGAGAGCGCCGCTACGCGCGGTTGCTTGAAATCGGTATTATTGATGCGGATACCGCGTCGCTTTCGCCGAAGGATCCCTCGACGAGTGATTTTCGCTACGACTACGACGTCACGCCTTGGGAGGTCCTTGCGCCCGAGGCCCGCGCATGGGAAGAGCGCCGTATGGAAATCTACGCCGCGATGGTGGTGCGGATGGATCGGGGCATCGGAGAGGTGATGGCGGCGCTCAATGCCACCGGGCAGCGGGAGAATACCATCGTGATGTTTTTCTCCGACAACGGCGGCTGTGCGAGTATGCCGGAAGCCAGTCGGATGGATCAGTATATGGCCTACAACGCGTCCGCTTCCACACTGGGAGCGGTCGACAGCTATGAGTTTGTCGGGCCGGGCTGGGGTTGGGCGCAGAACGCCCCGTTTCGCCGCCATAAGGTGTGGAACTACGAGGGGGGCATATGCACGCCGATGATCGTGCGCTGGCCGGGAGCATTGGCGGCCGGGGAAATTCGACGAGAGATCGGCCACGTGGTCGACTTGATGCCGACGTTGCTGGCGTTGGCCGGAGCAGAGCTTCGGGAGGAGAATGAAGCCCTCTCGCTGGAGGGCCGCAATCTGCTGCCGGTCTGGCGGGGGGAACAGTCGGATGTGCGGTCCGAACCGTTGTGCTGGGAGTTGTTCGGGAACCGGGCGGTGCGTGACGGACGGTGGAAATTGGTCTGGAGCGTGAGTGCGGCGCGCTGGGAACTCTATGATTTGGAGACGGATCGATCCGAAACCCGGGATTTGGCGGCGAGCGAGCCCGCGCAGCTGCAACGTCTGGCGGCCGTGTGGCAGGCGTGGGCGGAGCAAGTCGACGCCCCCCGTCCTTAGTTCGGGTCCGAAGGGGTTGGCGCATCAATTCCCAATACCTCCAACAGCGCAGCAGTGAACGCGGTGTGGCCGACGGTGTTGGGGTGGATGGGGTCGGCCAGCCACTGGCGGCGGGCATCGAGGGTCGGGTGATGCGCCTGCCAAGTGTTCCAATGGTCGATCAACACGGTGCCGGTGTCGGTCGCGACGGTGGCGATGATGGCGTTGTAAGCGGGTAAATCGGCCCGGGAGCGCGCCCCCTCGGCAGCGGTATCGATGGGGTTGGTGCGATGCAGCACGGGTATGGCACCGAGGGCACGGATGGATGCGATCAAAGTGCGCAGGTTGGCTTCGTAGGCCGCCCGGCCGTCCGGGCCGGCGACAGCGTCGTTCATCCCGATCATCAGCGAAACGACATCGGGCTGGAATCGGCTGACTCGCCAGGAGAAATCGGCCAGCAGTCCGTCGGTCCGCTCGCCTGAAATCGCGGTGTTGATGAAAAAATCCCGACGCCGTTGGAGGTGCCAGCGCACCACCTCTTCGAACTGTTCCGGGTAGGAACGCGTCGACCCGAGCCACTTGGCGCCCTGCGTGATGGAGTCGCCGGTCATCACCCAGGTGAGCGGACGCTGTGTATCCGTCAGACGGGCACGAATGAGGGCGAGGTCGGGGGAGGTGTCGGCGGCGGACATGAATGAAGCGGTCAGGCTTAGCCACGCGATGAACACGACACTGCCGCGCCGGGCCAAGCGGATCATGACGCGGACAGGGCGGTGGAGAGATGAGCGGCGCATTGTTGCAGGCCCGTAATGACGGATCCGAAATCACTGCCGTGGGCGATGAGTCGTCCACCCTTGGCGGCCACGCGTGTGATCTGCTCTGGAGTGCCGGCGGGCCGACCCCAGGCGATACCATGTTTGGCGGCGGCGGCGGCGACGGCATCTTCGGCTGCGATCATGGCGGGATCATTCCAATCGATGGGGCAACCCAGTCGCAGGGCCAAATCGCCGGGACCGATGAACAGTCCGTCGACCCCGGGCGTGCTCGCGATGGCGTCCAGGTTGCCGAGCGCTTCGGGCGACTCGATTTGGACGATGAGCAAGGTTTCGGTGTTGGCGGATTCCGGATACGATTCGGTTCCGTCGAGATAGAAGTTGTTGTCGAGACTCGCGCCATCGAGGCCGCGTTGGCCGAGCGGAGGGAATTTGACCGCATCGACTAGGGCGCGCGCTTCCTCAGGGGTTTTGACCAATGGGATCATCAGACCGGTGGCACCGTCTTCGAGCAAGTGGTAGAGTTCGGTCGGGTGGCGTGATCCGGTGCGGATAATGCAATCGATGTTGGCCAGATGGTGCAGGGCGATTATGCGCTGCAGCTCCCGGCGGTCCCAGGTGTTGTGCTCGGTGTCGAGCCAGACGGCGTCGAAGCCACAGCGGGCCGCGTGGGCGGGCAGCATGGCGGTGGGGTAATACATGCACACGATTCGCGCGGGCTGCTGACGAGTAAGTCGGGAACGAACGAGGGATTGGCGCATGGCGGCGAAGGGCTGAAGTGGGGAAAGAAAACCGAGCCGTAATGTTGACTCGACGGCTGACATGTTGGGCGAATGCCCCGGTGGAACGAGCAGGGGAATCCGGTAACTAAATTTGACCAGTGAGGGCGGCTTGAGCGGACGGGTGAACCGGGGGGAACTGTGAGGAGGGATCGCTGCCGTGGTCCTGCCGCATGAATACTTTATTCTCTGCCCGTAACCCCATCGGCCGCGTCTCGCCGGCCTGGTGGGGTGATTTCGGGCAAAAACTGCTGGTGAAAGTCGGCGTGCCGTCCCGCCACGCCGCGATTGTCGTCACCTCGCTGGTGGAAGCGAATTTACGGGGGGTGGATTCCCACGGGATGCAGATGTTGCTGGTTTACCTCCAACAGCTCCGAGCGGGCGGGATCAACCCGCGGGCGTCCGGTGGCGTGGAACGGAGTGACGGGGTCTGTCTGCGTTATGATGGCGGTAATGGACTGGGTCAGGTGGTGGCCGACCGCTGTGTCGAGTTGGTGCGGCAGAAGGTGACGGAACACGGCCTGGCGATGGTGGTGGCACGTCGGTCCAACCATTTCGGCACCGGAGCGTGGTGGGCGGAGAAACTGGCCCGGGCCGGATACATTGGCATCGTGATGAGCAACGCGTGTCCGGCGGTCGCGCCGTGGCAGGGGCTCACGCCGACTTTGGGCACGAATCCGCTTTGCGTCGCCATGCCAGGTGAGGTGACCGGGGCGCGCTGGTTGCTCGATATGGCGACCACCACTGTGGCGCTGGGCAAGGTCTCTGATGCGCTGCACCGCGGCGAATCATCGATCCCGGCGTCGTGGGGATTTTGGGATGAACAGGGTCGGCCCACCACGGACCCCCATGCGGCCCAGCGAGGATCGCCGACCCCAATCGGTGGATACAAAGGCACGGGTCTGGCCATTATGGTGGAATTGCTTACCGCCGGTCTGAGTGGGGGCTCGATGGCGACGGAGTTACCCGTGTATCGCACTGGCGGGGACCCTCTGGGCATCAGTCATACTTTCATCGCGGTCGACCCCCGGCGATTCCTGGGGGAAGGGGAGTTTGAGTCGCGCGTTGATCGTCTGGGCGCGATGGTGAAGGCGGCGGCCCCCCGGCCGCCGCATGAGGAAGTGCTGCTGGCCGGGGAACCGGAATGGAGGTGTCGCGCAGAGCGGGTGACGGCGGGCATTCCCGTGCCGGCGGAACTGTGGCGGCGGTTTCAGGCCGTGGCGAATGAACTGGGGGTCGAGACCCCACCGCGTTGATATTATGAAACCAATACGATTTGGCCTGTTGGGATCAGGATTCATGGGCCGCACGCATGCCGAAGCGGTGCGGCGGGCCGACGATGCCGAACTGGTGGCGGTGGCGCAGGGATCCCGAGCGGAGGGTTTGGCGAAACGCTATGACGTGGCGTGGGAAGCCGATGCGGCGGCGCTGCTGCGGCGACCCGATGTGGATGCGGTGATCATTTCGACGCCTCATCATTTGCATGCCGACGCCGGGGTGGCGGCGATGCAGGCGGGCAAGCACGTGTTGATAGAGAAACCCCTGGCTACCACGCTGGTCGATTGTGATCGGTTGGCGGAAGCGGCGACGGCCCACGACCGGGTGTTGGCGGTCGGCTATCATCAACGGTTTCGTTACAATAACCGCATGGCCTGTGATTGGATCCGGAATGGGCGCATGGGGAAACTCACCGTGGCCCAGGTTTCCATGCCGATGTTTGCCTCCAAGATTCAAACCGGAGGCTTTGGCGGAGATTGGGCCTGGTGGAATGATCCCAAAAGCGTGGGCCATCTGTTCAACAGTGTGCCCCACGCCATCGATCTGTTGCGATGGTTCACGGGCACCGAGGTGGCCACGGTGTCAGCCTTCTGCCGCACGTTGTTGCCGGACGTCCCGGTTGAGGACACGACATTGACCATGTTTGAAATGTCGGGCGGAACGATGGGGTCGTTGTTTTCCAGCCGCGCGCTTCCGGCTCCCTCGTTTCCGGGCGAGGATTTTCGGTTTCGGCTCATGGGGGAAAGCGGGCTGCTCGATCTCGATCCGACCCACCAACTGCTGGCCTCGGACGCTGCGGGATGGCGCACGATTGCCACGCAGGCCCGCATCAACCATGAAGGCGCGGACACCGCGTTTGGCGATGTGCGCATGCAGGCCTACCGGGATCAGATCAGTGCGTTCATCGATGCCGTGCGCGGCATTCCGTCGGAAGTGGGGCGGTGGGCTGATGGACGCGCCGGTGTCGCGGCGTGTGTGGCGATGCTCGAATCTTCGGACCAACGCCGATGGGTCAGTCCGATGATGGCTGCGGAGTGATCGGCTCCGCGGCGACCGCCACCACCCGACCTTCGCGCGAGGCCGTTTCGGCGGCCTCCACGATCAAGGCCGTGCGCAGGGCCGCGCTGAGCGGCGCCGGGGGAGGCACCTCACCGGCGATGGCGGCGATGAACTGGCGGAAGAACTGAACGCCGGCCTGTCCTCCGTAAAGATTCGACGACGGCTGATCAAACCGCTCCTCCTGGCGCGGTGACTCGCCGGACGGGCGCAACTTTTCAACGATCAGGCGGGATTCGAGATCGGGCCAGATCAGTCGACCCTGCCGGGCGTTGTAACCGAAGTATGCGTCATAGCCCGTGAGATTGACATAACCCGCGCCGCTGAACGCGAGGGTGTAGCCCGCATGAAAGGTGCCCACCGCGCCGGAACGGAATCGCAGGGTCAACGCGGCGATGTCTTCAACATCGATGGGCTCTCCCGAACGCGTGGCCATCATCGCACCCACTGCCGTGATGTCGTCCCCTGCCACATATTGCATCAGGTCGAGGCAGTGACATCCGAGCCAGAGCAACACCCCGCCGCCCGACCGGGCACGTTGAAACAACCACGAGGAGGGATCGCGAAACTGCACCTGGGTGGTGAGAAAACGGGACTCGACGGAGAGGGGCACGCCCAGCGTTCCAGCTTGCACCAATTTGCGAGCGGCGACGACGCAGGGATGATGGCGGCGAACATAAAGCACCGAGGCTGTTACCCGCGCGCAATCGGCTCCGTCCTGGAGCGCGCGGATTTCATGTGAGGTCAGTCCGGCGGGCTTTTCCACGAGGAGGTGTTTGCCGGCGGCCACCACTTGTTGGGCGATATCCGCCACGATGTCGTGTCGCACGCACAGAACCACAAACGATAGCGCGGGGTCGGCCAAGACCGTGCTCAGGTCGCAGGTGGGAGGCGACGTTTTGGCGCGGGAAGGGCCGTCGGGCAACATAGCGTCGTCGGCTGCGGGGTTGTCATTCCACAGGGCGATGCGGGTTACCTCCGGCAAAGCGTCGAGCGTCCGCCACAGAATGACGGAATGGGGGTGGTGCAGGCCGAGTAGCGCGACTTTCACGGGAAGTGCAAATCAGAGGGCGTCCAGCTCTGCAAAGAGGTCGGCATCATGGAACGCCAGGGCGCGAAACGCCTGATCGATGTGGTCCGCGTGACGCCCGCCGATCAGCACCGACGTGTTGCCGGGTTGATGCAAGGCCCACGCCAACGCGAGGTGAGTCATGGTGTAACCCGAGCGGGCGGCAATGGCCTCCAATCCCGCCAGGCGCCGGGCGGCCGCGGGGGTGAAATACACCTCGCGATGTCCGGGCGAGATGTCGAAGCGTGATCCCGCCGCGACTCCGGTGCGGTGCTTGCCGGTGAGGTAGCCGGCACCGAGCGGACTGTAGGTTACCGGGGTGATCTGGTGATTGCGGCACAATTCGTGATGTTCCGCCGTCATCTCCCGCACGGCCAGATTGTGATTGTTTTGCAGGGCGGCGGCGGGAGTGAGTCCCTGGGCGGCCTGTCGCCGCAGGGTGGTGACGAGTTGGTCGGCCGAAAAGTTGCTCAGACCGAGGTGCCGCACCCGGTTGCTCCGGATCAGCTGGTCAAGGGCGGTGAGGGCATCGGGGTGGTCGATCGTGGGATCCCACTTGTGCAGGTAGAGCAAATCGATGGTCTCGACACCAAGTCGATGGGCGCTGGCGGCCACCGCGGCGGACATCGCTGCGGGAGTGTAGGGCGGGTAGATTTTGGTGGCGATCATCGGCCGGCGCGCATCGTTGCGGTGATGGCGGAGCCAGCGGCCCACGATCTCCTCCGCGGCCCCCTCCGAGTAGGTGGCCGCGGTATCAAACAAAGTGATACCGCAGGCGGAGGCGTGGTCCATCAGGCCGCACGCGGCGCGGGCGTCGATTTCGCGACCGAACGTCGAGGTGCCGAGGCAAATGGGACCGAGGTTCAGCGTCATGGTTCGACGAGGCGCAGCTCCCGGGCCGATTGCAGGGCGGCGAGATTGAAGCGAATGCTTTGCGCGCCCTCCTCCAGGGTGCAGATCGGGTGATCGCGTCCCTCGGTGGCATCGAGGAAGGCGTGGGCCTGGGCCGTGAATTGCTGGTCGCGATCCTCCAGCGGCGCCGCATGCCACTGCCATGCGGTGGCGCCCAAGGGCAGCACGCCCCAGTGCTGGCGGTGCAATTCGATGCGAACGGAACCACCCGCGGCGTGAAAATCGCATCGCAGTTCGTTGGGGGCCTGAAACTGATTGAGCGCGTAGCTGACGCGGGTCGGTCCGTTTTGGGCGACGAGGTTGACCGTGTCCTCGACCGTCACGCCCTCCAGCACCTGGTGGCTGGCGTCGCAGAATAGGCGGGTGGTGGGACCGACGATCCATTCGACGGCGTTGGCCACGTGGGTGAGGGCGTCCTGGATCGCACCGCCGCCCTGCGCGTGGTCATTGTAGTAGATCTCACGATACGCCGGGCGAAAGGTGGGAAAATGCTGACCAGCGTTGACGGTCACGTGGCGGATGGGACCGAAGGTCCGCGCTGCGAGAAAGGTTCGGGCGGCCTGCAGCGCGGGCGCGAAATGCTGCACGTAGGCGACTCCGGCGAAACGATCGGCGGCATCGCGAACGCGAATGAGGTCGTCGATTCCGGCCATGGTCAGAGCCAGCGGTTTTTCGATCAGCACGTGTTTGCCCGCCGCCAGACAAGTCCGGGCCATGGCGACGTGTAGAGGAGCCGGGGTGGCGATGAGCACGTGAGTGATCGCTGATGATTCGGTCAGGGCGGCTTGCCAGTCCGGCACGGCGGCAACACCCAACGAACTGGCCACGGCGGCCGCCCGCTCCGGATCGGTGTCGCACACGAACACGTCGAACCGGCCGGTCGCGAGAAACGTGCGCGCGTGGCGGGTGCCGATCGATCCACATCCGATGATGAGCACTTGCGGTGATGAGGAAGACACGTCGCGAACCTGCGGGAGAGCGGGGGCGGGAGCGATATTTCCCGGGTGGACAAAAGCAATGACCACTTTCCCCGGTTTGCATTGGAAGTCGTGGTGTGCGGAATCAAGGGATCGGGTCGAGAGTCGGCCTTTCTGTGTCCCATGAGTTTCACCGACAGCATCATCGTATTGGTTTATTTGGCCGTCATCGTGGCCGTGGGGGTGCGTTACCGCGGGCGTCAGAACGACATCAATGACTACTTCACGGCCCAGAGTGGCTTTGGCGGCAGTCTGGGCACGCTGATGGTGGGGTTGAGCCTGGGAGCCACCGTGTTCAGCGCCCTGAGTTTTGTGGCTTATCCGAGCATTGTCATCACCTACGGAGCGACGGTATTGACCTCGATGTTGGGATTTCCGGTGGCCTATGTGGTGCTGCGCTACTGGTTCCTGCCGCGCTATCTGGCGCAGTCGCCGGGCACGCCCTACGAGATTATTGAACGCCGTTTCGGCGTGCCCACGCGGCTGGTGGCATCGGGCTTGTTTGTCTTGCTGCGGTTGTGCTGGATGTCGGCGCTGATTTACGCGCCGGTGATCGTGGTCATGGCGAGTTGTCAGCTGGGCGATCAGTGGTTTTGGCCTCTGGTCCTGGTGATCGGTCTCGTGAGCACGGCCTACACCGTAGTGGGAGGAATCCGGGGCGTGATCATTACCGATGCGATTCAGTTTTTGCTGATCATTGCGGTGCTGCTGAGCACAATCCTTTACGTGTTGTTCAAAGTGCCGCTGACGCTGGGAGAAGTGGGCAACTACCTGACGAACGAAACGGATTTGTTGGAACTGAACTGGTCGCTGAACCCCACCGCGACGATCACGGTGTGGGGTATGGCCATCGGGGCGACCCTACAGAACATGAGCACGTTCACCGCGGACCAAATGTCGCTGCAACGTTACTTGGCGGCGGGTGGGGTAAAGCCGGCCTCGCGGGCGTTTGGCACCAGCATGCTCTCGATGATTCTGGTGCTGACGATGCTGGCCGCAGTGGGCCTGACGGTGGGGACGTGGTATAGCCTGCATCCGGACCCGGCGGTGCCACAGGACGCCGACAAGATTTTCCCCTACTTCGTGGCGACGCAGTTGCCGACGGGATTCATGGGCGTGGTGATTGCGGCCATTCTGGCGGCTACGATGAGCAGCATCACCAGTGGGATCAATGCGCTGTCAGGATCGTTGTTGAGTGATTTCTATCCGTTTTCCGGGAAGGTAGCGCCGCGGTCGTTGTTGCGGTATGCGCGATTGACCAGCGCGGTGATCGGCGTGCTGGCCACGGTCGTGGCGGGAATGATTGAGGACATGGGCACGCTGTTCGACATCATGAATGCGTTTTACGGCATCTTCCTCGGACCCTTGCTCGGGTGCATCGTCTGCGCGGTGGCACCGCTGGCAGTGCGTAGTGGGGCGCTGATCACCGGGTTGTTCGTCGGTAGTGGCGCGGGCTTTGCCGTGGCATATTCCGATGTGGCCAATCTATGGGTTTCTGGGGTGTCCGCCGTGGTGACGATTGTCGTGGCGAAGTTGCTCACCGCGGTGTTGCCCGCCGCGTCCCGTCCGGCGCAGTCGTAAGACTGCGGATTTGTTTCAATCGTTTGCTTCCGCGGCGTAGGCGCGGGCGAGGAGGACGATGGGGTGTTCGACGGTGGTGTGGTCGTCGCCTTGGGCTTGCAGGCCGTTGGCGATCTGGAGATGGCAACCCGGGTTGGCGGTCGCGACGATATCCGCGCCGGTGGCGGTGAGGAGATCGAGCTTGCGATCCTGCAACCACCCCGAGGTTTTCGGCTGGGTGATGTTGTAGATGCCCGCGCTGCCACAGCACCAACTCGACTCGCCGCATTCGCGCAGTTCGACCCCGGGAATGGCGCGCAGAATGTCGCGGGGTTGCACGCTGACTTTCTGGCCGTGGCAGAGGTGACAGGATTCGTGGTAGGTGATGGTCTGGGGGGACGGCGGGGCGAGCGGCGCGCGAAAATTGATTTCGACCAGGTATTCGTGGATGTCGCGGAGCTTGCGCGACCAGGTCGCGGCTTTGGCGGCGTAGGCGTCGTCGGCGGCGAGCAGGTGATCGTAATTGCGCAGGTGGGAACCGCAGCCGCCGGCGTTGGAAATAATGGCGTCGAAGCGGTCGGGGTCGATGAGGTCGATCTGGCGGCGGGCGAGATCACGAGCGGTGGCGAGATCGCCGTTGTGTCCGTGCAGCGAACCGCAGCAGGGCTGCACCGGCGGGGTGTGCACTTCGCAGCCGTTCGCGCGCAGGACGTCGACCGTGGCGCGATTGATTTCACTGAACGCGAGATCCTGCACGCAGCCCGTGAGCACGGCGACGCGGCGCAAGGGTTTCGGGTTCGCGGACGATTCGACGGGTTGGATGAGCTGGTGGGAAAACCGGGCGCGAATGGTCGGGGTTTGTGGCTCGAGGCGGCGCAGATTCGGCGGCAGCAGGCGGGTTAGCCGCAGTCGGCGGAACAGGGTTTGGCCGCCGCTGGCCTGCCAGATCCACAGCAGTCGACCCACGAGGCGCAGCAGACGCGGTCGGGTGAACAATCCGCGCAGCACGGTGGCACGGATGGCGTTACGCTTCGGGGAATCCAGCACCTTGGCGTCTTCGACTTCGGCGCGAGCAGCTTCGAACAATGTCGGATAGTCGACCCCGGCCGGGCAGGCGGTGGTGCAGGCCAGACAACCGAGGCAATAATACATCTCTTCGCCGAACGCTTTGCTCACGGCGAGTTCGCCGTCGGCGACGGCTCGCATGAGAGCGATACGTCCGCGGGGAGAGTGACGTTCCTTCTTGGTTTCGACGTAGGTGGGGCAGGTGGGCAGGCACATGCCACAGTGCATGCATTGCTGCAGCACGGAGTAATCCATGGCGCCCAAATGGCGGGTGGGGCCGTGATCGACGGCGGGTGACGGAGCGGAAGGTGTGGCGCTGGTGGGAGACATGGCGCGAGCTTAGGCGGGCAGGTCGAAAATCTTGCCGGGATTGAGCAGGCCATCCGGATCGAAACTGCGTTTGACCAACTGCAAAAGGGAGTAGGACGCGTCGCCGAGTTGACGTCGGAGGAATGGTTTTTTCGCCAGGCCGACGCCGTGTTCGCCGGTGATGGTGCCACCGCGCGCGAGAGCGGCCTCGACGATGGCGGTGATGGCGGCTTCGACGCGGTGCATTTCGGCGGTGTCACGTTCGTCGGTGAGAATGGTCGGGTGCAAGTTGCCGTCGCCGAAATGGCCGAAGGTGGCGATCTGCACATCGTGTTTTAAGGCGATCGCTTCGACGTCGCGGATCATGGCGGCCAGCTCGCTGCGCGGCACGGTGACATCTTCCAAAATGGTGGTCGGACGCAGTCGTGCCAGCGCGCTGAACGCACTGCGCCGCGCGGTGGCGAGACGGGTGGCCTCCGCGGCATCGGCGGCGACGCGCACGGTGGTGGCGGCGTGTTCGCGGCAGAGTTTTTCAATGTGAGCGACTTCGTCGTCGACAGCGGCCGGGTGTCCGTCGGCCTCGATGAGCAGAACCGCCTCGGCATCGGTGGGCAGTCCGACGTGCGCAAAATCCTCAACGCATTGGATGGTGCGGCGGTCGAGAAACTCCAACGTGCACGGCACGATGCCGGCGGCGATGATGGCGGACACGGTGGCGGCAGCCTCGTCCATGGCGGCAAAGGTGGCCAGCAGCGTGCGCCGGGCGGTGGGTCGAGGCAGGAGTTTGAGTAGCACCTCGGTCACGATGCCGAGCGTGCCTTCGCTGCCGATGAAGAGGTCGCGGAGGGAGTATCCCGCTACATCTTTGACGCAGGCGGTGCCGAGGCGGCAGATCGATCCGTCCGCGAGCACGACCTCCATGCCGAGCACGTAGTCGCGGGTCACGCCGTATTTGAGTCCGCGCAGACCCCCGGAATTTTCCGCCACGTTGCCCCCGATGGTGCTGATCTTCATCGAGCCAGGATCGGGCGGATAAAACAAACCGGCGGCATCGGCGGCGGCGAAGATGTCCTGCGTCACGACGCCGGCTTGAGCCCGTATCGTTAGGTTCGCGCGATCGAGTTCGACGATGCGGTCGAGGTGGTTGAGGCACAGCACGAGACCGCCGGCGACGGGCACGCTGCCTCCGGACAGGCCGGTGCCGTTGCCGCGGGACACGACGGGAACCCGAGCTTCGCGGGCCCACTTGACGACGGCGGAGACCTGCTTGGTGGAGCGCGGGAAGACCACGGCCAGGGGCCGTTCTTTGAGCGTCGCCGTGCCGTCGAAACCGTAGGGAATGAGGTCTTCGATTTCCGTGAGAATATCGGCGTCGGCCAGCGTGGAGCCGAGCGCGTGGCGCACATCAGGAGCAGTCATGAGCGGGAGCGGCGCGCGGTGGACGCGCGTCGAGGTGGGGTGTTTTGCGCGGCCGACACGTGGCGGAGCATGGCGTCACGGGCGGCCTCGGCGTCGCCGACGGCGACAGCGTCGAGCACCTGTTGATGTTGGGCGTGGGCGTCGGGCAAACCGACGCGGCGGAGTGATACGAGGCGGGCCTGCTCCTCGAGATCGGCAATGGATGCGAGCATGAGCGCGAGGACCTGGTTGCCGCCGATGGTGGCGAGGTGGCGGTGAAATTCGAGGTCGGCGGCGACGGCGGCGTTGAGGTCGGCCGCGTGTTTGAGTTGCTCCTGGCTCTGGCGGAGCCGGGCCAGATCGGCGGGTTTGGCTCGCAAGGCGGCGAGTCGGGCGATCTCGGGCTCGACCAGCACACGCACCGCGGCGAACTGACGAATGCGGGCGCTGGGGGAAGGCACGGCGTGGGTCAGCAGCTGACCCAACGGCGCGTTGAAATTGCGGGTGACGCGCACGCCGACGCCATGGCGTGATTCGAGCAGACCCTGGTTTTCGAGCCGTTTGATGGCTTCGCGCAAGGCGGCGCGACTCACGCCGAGATCGGCGGCGAGTTGGCGTTCGGGCGGCAGCCATTCGGCGGTGCCGAACTCGTCGAGCAGATGCCGGGCGATGGCTTCGGGCAGAGGCGTGCGTTGCAGAGGTTTGGTCACAAGTGGTAAGAGGTCAGACCACTGGATCGGAGATAGAGGGAGTGGTCAATACTTCACTCCCGAGGTGTTTGACGTGCTGCTGCCCGAATTCAGCGACGGGGTCCGGTGAGATCTCCCGTGACATGGTCAGCCGCCAGGTGGGGTCAAGAGTTGTTGCTTTTGGTCCGGAGGCAGGTCGCTGGTGGCGATCCAGGCGCGGGCGGCCTGGGTATCGAGTTGCAGCCAATATCGGGCAATGTTCGTGAGCATGGATTCCCGGGAACCTGGATCGGCCAGTTGTTCGGCCCAAATGGCGGCTTGGGCGGGATTCTGGTGCATGGCGCTGTTGGACATGCTTTGGAGCGCGCTCTCGCGGGTGGGACCGTCAGACAGGGTTAATACCCAATCCTGGGCACCTTGGGGGTCCACGTTGGCCCAGCTGCGCGCAAGATTCCCGTAGGCATTGCGGTTGTCGGTGTCGGAATCGAGTTGCCCCAGCCAGGTTGCGGCGGCGCGGGGATCATGGTTGGCCCATTGGCCCACGACCTGGTTGATGGCTTGTTGCTGTGCTTGGGAATCGTTGATGTTGGCAGCCAGTCCAGCGGCCGACTGCGGCGAGTGATTGGCCATGCTTTGCACCAGGCTGATTTCGAACTGATTTCGGGCCGGCCCCGGCGGAATCTTCTGCATGAGATCCTGAGCCGTGGAAACGCCAAGTTGTCCAAAGGCGTAACTCATACGAGCGATGGTCGCGGTTTGCTCGGTGGTATCCAGGTTTTGCACGAGATAGTCGATCGCGCCGAAGGGGTCGGACTGCGCCCATGTGCCGAGCAGATTATTGACGACTTGGGTGCGTTCGCCGCCAGGCGGAAGTTGCTTCATCCAATCGATGGCGGCGGGCAGGCTCGATTGGGCGAGGGCGTTTACGATATTGCCGTAGGCGTTGTTGCGTAAGTTGCCCGCCGGGAGCGAGTCAGCCAGCGCTTGGGCGCCGCGCGGATCCGTGCGCGCGAGTTGATTGACCACGGTCTGGGTGGCATTGCCGCGAACACTGCCGTCCGGCAGCGTCGCGAGCCAAGCAATGGCACCGGCGGGATCGCGTTGGGCGTAGGCGTTGGCGATCTGTTGGGTGGTGTTGACGAGATAGTTACCGGGGGGGAGCGCCGAGGCGAATATCGCGGCGAGTTCCGGATCTTGGTGGGCGAGACGCGAGGCAATCTGGCTGAGCGTGCGTTGCCGGGCCGCCTCGGACGGCATCTGCTGCACATAGGCGATCGCGGCTTCGGGATCTTGCAATGCAAGGGTGCCGATGGTGTTGGCCTCGACTTGATCGCGATTTGGTCCGGGCTCCAGCTGATCGAGGTAGCGCAGGGCCGCGTCGGGGTCGTTATTGGCCAAGTTTGAAATCGCATTGTTCAGCGCCTGATTGCGGGTCTGACCTGGCGGCAGGTTCTTCACATACTCCATCGCTTGATCCGGGGCCGAGCGCATGAGCGAGTTGATGACCGAGAAAAGCATGTGAGGCTGTTGCCCCAGGTCGAAGTCGCCGAGAATTTCGAGGGCGATTTCGGGGGATTCGTTGGCCAGCGCCGAACCGAGGTGGTTCAGCGCATTGGTGCGAAGTTGTCCGTCGGGCAAGGCGCGGGCCCATGCCAGAGCAGCCGGCAAATCGGATTCGGCCCACGAGGAGGCGACGTTGGCGACCGCGTTGTTGCGAGCCTGGAAGTCAGAGAGATTTAAAGCCTCTGCGGCCGCAGCGACCGGGTCGGTCCGGGCCCAGCCGTGGAGTATTGATGTGATAAAACCAGTCGCTTCATGTGACGGAAGCGAATGGGCCCACTGCAGGGCCGAAGTGGGATCTTCCCGCGACCAATGATGGACAATGTTCATCAGGGCGCTGCGGCGTTCGTTGCCGGAGAGGGTTCGGCTGATTTCGGCGACGGCACCGGACGGGTCGCTCGCGGCCCAGGCGGCGTAAATTTGGCCCGAAACACCATGGTTGCGTTGGAGCGCACCGGTCTCCCGGGCGCGGGCAAAGGCGGCGGCCGGATCAGAGACGCCCAGGTGGAGCGAAGCGGCATCCATGGCCAGGTCCCGCTCCTCGCCGGGCGCAAGATTTTCGGCCCAGGCGTGGAGGGCATCGACATCGGCATAGGCCCAGCCCGAAAACACGCTGCGAATGGCGCGATCGCGACGGTCACTGGGATCTACGCCACTGGCGTGGCCCAGGGCGACCAGAGGTTCCATTTCGGCCCAGCGAGAATACAGGGCATGGGTGAACATCGATCGGGCGGCCGATTCCGGGGCCGACTTCAGCGTGCCGAGCAACGTTGTGATCTCCCCGGGTTCGAGGGTGTTGAGCATGATTTCCCAGCGTTTGTTCATGCGCCAGAAACGGGATTGGAGCGCCGCCGAAAGTTCTCGTTGCACCTCGTCGAACGGAGGTTTCAGTCCCGCGAGGTCGGGTCGCACGTGCGCGGTGGGGTCGGTCGCATCGAGCGGCGGCAGCGCGGCTAGATCGGCAAACAAGGCGGGTGGGGCAGCAGGGGTCGAAGGGGGCGGGGCGGTCGTGCGGCCGAGGTAAAAACCGGCGGTGCCGACGAGGCCGATTCCTAACAGGCTGACAATCAGGATCGTGGGGCGCATGAGAGGGGCAAAGCGGTTGAACGATGCGGTGCGGGGGCCGCGCGAATTGCTCGCCACCATAGGATTAACGCCCTCGGGGGCGATGTATTAGTGCTGACTCAGCGCGACCGGCGCGGGGGTTTGCGATCGAGCAAATCAATCGGGGGCGTGGTCTTGCCGTCGACCCAACTGCCGCGGACCTGCGTCACGAAGGGCACGTCGGGGATGCCGAGTTGGTTGCGTTGCAGGCCGCCGACAATCATGTCGACCGCGGCCATGCCGAGCATCTCCGAATTCTGCATGATGCCGCTGACGCCACGGTATTCGGGCGACTTGGGGTAAACGTCGAGGTCGGCGTATCCGACATCGACCCCGATGTTGATGCCGGATTCACGGAAGAAGCGCGGCATGTGGTGTCCGGCCGCCAGCACGGCGTCGATGCGGTTGTCCTTGATCCAAGCGCGCACGTCCTCGGCCACGAGCGTGGGGCGGATGAGTGGTTCGACGCGCTCCAACGGATGGTTGGCGCGGAACACGCGGTAGCCAGCTTGCCAGCGTTGGTTGACGGTGAGGTCCATGTGCTCGGGCAGGCACAGGCCGATGCGGCGGTAGCCGAGCTGCATGAGGCGATCCATCGCGGTGACGATCGAGGTGTAGTGGTCGTGGACGACGCGGTTGAGCTCGGGGGAGGTGAGGGGGTCGCCGATGGTGACGGCGCAGAACCGTTCCCATTTCAACTCCAGACTCACCTCGCGGTTGGCTTCGGAAAACACGCGCAACACCGGCGGAATGATCACGCCGTTGATGCCGCGGTTCCACAGGATGTCACTGAGCCGGCGAGCGCTCATGCGCGGTTCTTCGAGCCAGAATTCCTCAACGTAGTAGCCGTAGAGTTTGGCGCGTTCGCTCGCGCCGATCCAGTAGGCGTTTTCCGTGGGTGATTGCTGGCGCCACAGCTCAGGTGCGTCGCCGGTGGTGATACAGGCGAGGGGCAGGCCGTTGTCACCGGGTTTGGCCTTGCGGATGGCGGAGAGGAAGCGGGAGACGTCGGGGTTGGGTTTGTAGCCCTGTTTGGTGGCCTCGCTTTTGATGCGCGTGCGCGTCGCGGCGGGGATGCGAGGGTGATCGCGCAGGGCGAGCGATACCGACATTTTGGATACACCGAGGGCGTCGGCGATGGATTGGAGGCTGGGGGCGTGCTTACTCACGGGGCGGTTTCAGGTTTACGTAAATTGAAGGTCAGATGTGCGTCGAGTCCGCATTCGCCGAAGCTGCGAAAGTCGGATCGCGGCCGTTCCCCGGGCGCCGGTCCGTCGTCGCCAGTAAACCCGTCATTGCCCATGTTTTCCCGCCACGATTCTTCCGCGTCGAAGTGTTCGACCGCCGAAGCACCAGCCCGCGCCTTCGACGCGGTCGTGTTTGACATGGATGGTGTGGTGACGCGCACGGCCGAAGTGCACGCGTTGGCATGGCGGCGGATGTTTGATGCGTTTCTGGCACGGCGGGCGGAGGAGTCGGGCGAAGCGCTGCGGCCGTTTGAATATCCTGCGGACTATTTGGCGTTCATTGACGGCCGTCCGCGTTACGAAGGTGTCGCCGCGTTCCTGGCGTCGCGCAATATCAGCCTGCCACCGGGGACGCCCGATGATGCGCCGGGCGATGTCAGTGTGGCTGCGCTCGGCAACCGGAAGAATACGTTGTTCAACGAAATCGTCGATGCGGAGGGCGTGGGCGTATTCGAATCCACCTTGGCATTTATTGCGGCGCTCAAGGCCGAGGGCATTCGCATCGGTCTCGCGACCTCCAGCCGCAACTCCGCCCGAGTGCTCGCCAGCTCCGGCACGGCGGAATTGTTCGAAACCGTGGTCGACGGTTTGGTGTCCGCCCGGCTGGGTTTGAAGGGAAAACCCGAGCCGGATATCTTCACGACGGCGTGTGCGCAACTCGGGTCCACCCCCGCTCGCACCGTGGTGGTGGAGGACGCGGTCACGGGCGTGCAGGCCGGTCGGCGCGGAGGGTTTGCGTTCACCCTCGGGCTGGCGCGGAAGAACAATGCGGCGGCGTTGCGGAAGCACGGCGCGGATCTGGTATTGGACGACTTGGAGGGATTCAAGTTGCGGGACCTGTATGGGCTGGTTCTCGCTCGTCGCGAACTCCAACCCTGACCCCTCTGATAAGACCCATGAAAGCAAAACCCCGCTTGGACTTTTGGCAGCTCTGGAACATGAGCTTTGGCTACGTCGGCATTCAATTCGGCTTCGCGCTGCAAAACGCCAACGTCAGCCGCATCTTCGAAACGCTCGGTGCTTCGATCGACGAGATTCCGATCCTCTGGATCGCCGGTCCCGTGACCGGCCTGATCGTGCAGCCCATCGTCGGCTACATGAGCGATCGCACGTGGAACCGGCTCGGTCGGCGCAAGCCGTTTTTTCTCGTGGGGGCGATCCTCGCCTCGCTCGCTTTGTTCGTGATGCCCAACTCTCCCGCGCTGTGGTTTGCGGCCGGGATGCTGTGGATCCTCGATGCGTCGATTAACATCACGATGGAGCCGATGCGCGCCTTCGTCGGCGACATGTTGCCGGACGAACAACGCACGTCCGGCTTCGCGATGCAGACGTTCTTCATCGGCGCCAGTTCGGTGGTCGGATCGCTGATGCCGTGGTTGCTGAGCAACGTGTTTCAAGTCGCCAACACCGCGCCCGAAGGCGTGGTGCCCGATTCGGTGAAGTGGTCGTTCATTCTCGGGGGCGGCGTCTACTTCATCACCGTCATGTGGACCGTCTTCCGGGTGAAGGAGTATTCGCCCGAGGAGCAGCAGGCCTTTCATGGCGAAGATCCCGGCCAGGGTGACGCCGCGGGCGGTGCTGACTTTGAGTTGAACCACCAGCGTTACGCGATGGGCGGTTCGCTGCTGGTGGTGGGTGGCGTCGTATTTACCGCATTGATACAGTCGCTCGGTTGGGACAAGGGACTCTATATTTTGTCATGCGGCGCGGGGGCCTATGGCGTCCTGCAACTGATCGCGGCCTGGCGTTACCGGGCGGGCAGCCGCAGCGGCTTGGTCGAGATTATTCATGATCTGGGCAACATGCCGACGGCCATGCGCCAGCTGGCCCTCGCGCAGGTGTTCACGTGGTTCGCGCTGTTCGCATTTTTCATCTACGCCACCGGCGCGGTGACGAGTCATCACTTCGGCAGCAGCGATCCGCAGTCGGTGGCCTACAACGAGGGCGCCAACTGGGTCGGCGTGCTCATGTCGGTTTACAACGGCGTGGCGGCTTTGGTGGCGTTTCTTCTGCCGATCCTGGCCAAGCGCACCAGTCGGGTGTCGACCCACATGGCCTGCCTGATCATCGGTGGTTTCGGCCTCGCTTCGATGTATGTGTTCCGCAACCCGCACTTCCTGATCATCTCGATGATCGGTCTCGGCATTGCGTGGTCGAGTTTGCTGACGCTGCCCTACGCGATCCTCAGCAGCGTCGTGCCCTATCGGAAGATGGGCGTCTACATGGGGATGTTTAATTTCTTCATCGTCATCCCGCAGATCTTGGCCGCCGCCGTGCTGGGTCTGCTGGTGCGCACGGTGTTCAACGGCCAGGCTATTCTGGCGCTCGTGCTGGGCGGGGCCTCGATGGTGGTCGCCGCTGTTTTGATGCTTCGCGTGAAGGACGAGCATCACGGCACCTGACGGAAACTTTGCATGGATTCTTGGGTAATCAGAACAACCACACGGGACGTTGATGACGAAAGCATCATGCGTCGCGGCAATATCTACCAGCTCGCCAATGGCTACATGGGTTACCGGGGCACGCTGGACGAGTATGGCACGGCGCAATGCGTGGGTATCACGCTCGCCGGGCTCTACGATCGCGTAGGTTCGGCGTGGCGAGAACCGGTCAATGCACCCAACGGTGGCTACACCGCGCTGTCCGTCGACGGCGTGGATCTGACAACCCTCGACGAGGCCAACGCGGTCGCACACGAGCAATCCGTGAACATGGCCGAAGCCGTGTTTGAACGGAGAACGCGTTTCGTGGTGGGTGGTCACACGATCGTGTTGCACACCTCGCGTTTCCTGAGCGCGGACGAGCGTCACCTCGGCGTGGTCCGAGTGAGTATCACGAGCGATGCCGATACCACGCTGCAAGTGTGCACCGGCATCGACGGTCGCATCTGGGATATCAATGGACCGCACCTGCCGCAGCTCACCGCGGAGACGCGCGACGGAGCGTTGCTCGTGCATGGATGCACGCAAGAAAACCAGAAACGGGTCGCCGTGGTAGAGTGCGTGGAGGCGCCGTTTACCGATGTCAAAATCGAGACTGAGGCTCCGAGCGCACTACGCGTCGTGTCGCTGCCGATGGCGGCGGGCGAGACCGTCACATTCACCAAGTATTTTGCCGTCGTCACCGAAAACGACGCGTCGGCCGACGACGTGATCGGGCATGCGCTGGCGGTGGTGGAACAGGCGCACCGCGACGGCTACGACGCCTGCCGCGAACGCCATGTTGCCGCGTGGACGCAAAAATGGATGCGTTCCGACGTCGTGATCGAAGGCGACGACGAGGCGCAGCGCGCGCTGCGTTACAGCATCTTTCAATTGCTCATGGCCGCCCCGTGGCCGGGCAGCGGATTGTCGATTCCCGCGCGAGCGCTCTCGGGCCAAGTCTACAAGGGGGCGGTGTTTTGGGACACGGAGATGTTCATGTTTCCGTTCTTCCTGCACACGCACCCGGAGGCCGCGACGGAGCTTCTGCGCTACCGCGTGCGCACCCTCGACGGCGCGCGACGCAAGGCCCGCACGGAAGGCCCCGGCTATCGCGGGGCGTTTTACGCCTGGGAGAGTCAGGAAACGGGCGACGACGCGTGCAGTTATTTCAACGTCGGTGATCCGACGACGGGCCGCGATTTGCGCACGCATTTTCGCGACAAGCAGGTGCACATCAGCGGCGATGTCGCGATTGCGATCTGGGCACATTTTCGCCACACCGGTGACGATTCGCTGCTGCTCGAAGGCGGGGCCGAAGTCATCCTCGAGTGTGCGCGTTTTTACGACTCCTACGCCTATTTCAAACGCGACAAAAACCGCTTCGAAATTCTCGATGTCATCGGGCCCGACGAGTATCATGAGCGCGTCAATAACAACGCCTTCACCAGCCAAGTTGCCCGCGAGACGATCTTGATCGCGCTCGCGACCGTGGAACACTTGAGCGAGACGCATCCGGCGGCGCTGGAGGCGCTCCTCGCCAAGCTCGACATCGCTGGCGAACTGCAAGGCCTGGCCGAGCTCGCCCGCAATTTGTTTGTGCCGGAACCGCACCCGGAGACCGGAGTGATCGAGCAGTTCGAAGGCTACTTCAAACTTGATGAGACCTCGATCGACGCCTTGAAGGAGCGCCGCGTGCACCCCAACGAATACCTTGGAGCGGGGCAGGGGCTGGCGGTGCCGACTCAGATCATCAAACAGGCCGATGTCGTCATGATGTTGAACCTCTTCAAGGATCGCTACGACGACCGGGTGCGGCGAGCCAATTGGGAGTTTTACGAACCGCGCACCGAGCACGGTTCCAGCCTGAGCGCCTGTGCCTACGCGATGGTCGCGGCCGAATTTGGCAACCTCGACTACGCCTACCGCTACTTCCTCAAGACAGCCAAGATCGATCTCGACGGAGCCTACAAAGTTTACGCCGGCACCGTCTTTATCGGAGGGTCCCACCCGGCGGCCAACGGCGGTGCCTGGATGACAGCCGTATTCGGCTTTGGTGGCGTGCGCACCGATGGTGAGGGCCTGCACATTCGCCCGCGGCTCTACCGGGAGTGGCAGCGGTTGGCCTTTTCGTTGTGTTATCGCGGCGATCGCTTCGCGGTCGAAATCACGCCCACCCTCGTGTCGATCACCGCCGACTCGGACAATGCTCGCTTCCATGAGGTGGACATCGCAGGACAAGTCCGCACTTGCCCGCCCGGAACCACCGTGACGGTCCCTCTGCCTGAGCCTCAACCCCTTTGATTGCCCCCATGTTTGCCCGCATTTCTCGTCTTCGTTTAGCCCTTTCCTTTTCGCTCTTGTGCAGCGGAGCATCGATGTCGGCCCGACCCTTGCCCGCCGGTGTCGGCGCCGACATCCCGTGGACCAGCCACGAGGCCGAGGATATGCAGACCAACGGCAGCCTGATCGGACTGGGTTACGCGCCGCACACGATCGAAACCGAATCCTCCTACCAAGGTGCGGTGCGGCTAAATGGGGCAGGGGACTACGTCGAGTTTTCGGCGGAGGTCGTCGGCAACGCGATGATTGTGCGCTACAGCCTGCCGGATGCGCCCGCTGGCGGCGGCACCACTTCGACGCTGCGTCTCAGCGTGAACGGCGCAACCGTCCGCACGATCGAACTCAGCTCGCGTAATGCCTGGCTGTATGGCGTGTATCCGTTCTCCAACGACCCGGCCCAAGGCAAGCCGCGCAATTTCTACGACGAAGTGCAAATTCGTGATCTGTCAATTGCCGCAGGCGACACCGTGCGCTTGGCCAAAAGCACCGACGACGGCCTGTCGTGCACACTCGACTTCGTTGATCTGGAAACCGTGGCGGCTCCGCTCAGTGCGCCCGATCACGCCCTCGACGTGCGTACGGTCGGTGCCCGGGGCGACGGCGAGTCCGACGATACCGCGGCGATGCGACGAGGCATCGCCAAAGCCCAGTCGACGGGGCAGCCGCTCTGGGTGCCACCGGGTTCGTATTTGATCACGGGCGATCTGATCGTGCCGTCCGGCGTCACGATTCAAGGTGCGGGCATGTGGCACACGACGTTCGTCGGCGACCCGGAGCTCTATCCGCAGGCCGACCGCCGCGTGCGATTCAAGCTCCAGGGCGACGACATGACGCTGGCGGATTTCGCCATCTTTGGCGCGCTCAATTATCGCAACGACCAGGAGGCCAACGACGGGATCATCGGCTCGGTCTGTCGCAACGCGACCATCGCCCGCATTTGGATCGAGCACACCAAGGTGGGGGCGTGGATCTACAACGGCACCGACCTCATCATCACCGGCTGCCGTTTCCGCAACATGCTGGCCGACGGCGTAAACCTCTGCGTCGCCACCACGGGTTCGGTGGTCGAGAACTGCACGGCGCGCGGCACGGGCGACGATTGTTTCGCCATCTGGCCCGCGCCTTCCGATCAAGGCTATGTCGACGAGCACATCGTGCCGGGCCACAACATCATTCGCCATTGCACCGGCCAACTCACGTTTCTGGCCAATGGCGCGGCCATTTACGGCGGCGCCAACAACCGCCTCGAAAACTGCTTGTTCACCGACATCGGCACCGGCTGCGGCATCTTGCTGAGCACCACTTTTCCGACCACCGACGAAGACCGCGGCATCAATAATAATTTCAGCGGCACCACGCTGGTGCGCGACAACGTGCTGCTGCGTTGCGGCGGTTACGATCACGGCTGGGCCTGGCGCGGCGCGATGCAGCTCTGCCTGCACCATCGCAACATTTCCGGATTGGTCATCGAGCGCACCACCATCGAGGACAGTTTTTCCGATGGGCTCACGATTGTCGCACCGGGCACGGAGCAGGGTTATGGCACCTTGTCCGATACGCGCATCGTCGAATTGACCGTGAATGGCGTGGGCCTTGGCACCGAAAAGAGTCACGCGCTGTTCGTGCGGGAAGATGCCCGTGGTGAGCTGACTCTCGTCGACAGCGATCTTCCCAGCGAACGCAACGCCTCTTCCGGGTTCAAGGTCGAGCAGCGGTGAGCGGGTGAGGCGAGCTGCGGCGAAGCCGACGTTACCTTCCCGTAGTCTGCGGCGGTGATGTCCGCCTCGACGCCAGTCAGCCCGATCGGTCGATCGGGCAGGCACGCCTGACGTTACGTCCCCCTTTGCTTTCGGCTGCGTTGAACGCCTCGCCTGACTCCAAGTTTACGTAAACATCACATTGAGCTGAGTCCGGACGCAGGTCGTTTCACAGTCTCTTTATTCTGCAGAACCTACCGGAGTTCATTCGGTATTTCCGTGAGAAATAAACCCTCTCGTTTCGCCCCCAACTTAACCCTCGGTCCGTGCGTTTGCCATGGTGATTTCGATCCCGGCGGCGTGTGGTCCCACCAAATCAACCAAACCCCGAGACACTGCTATTCAATCCATCCGCGGCAAACCCTTGCCCGGCCGTTTGCAAATCCCGCCGCCCCGACTCATACCGTCGGCGGGGGGAACCGGACCACGCTTCCACGGTTTATCGTATTCAACCGTCCCCTACAAAGGACCGAATTCGCCTAGACTGACCGAAATGCTCCCCCTGCGATCGACCGAACTGGTTTCCGAGATTGCGACGCGGTGCCTCCCCCCGCACCAAACAACACCCTAGATGAAGACCCCAAGATCGTTATTACGTCGGTTTATCGGTGGCACCGCCGGCCTCGCGGCTGTGCTGTCCCCCATGCCGTTGACGGCACAATCGGCTTCGACTCCCGAAAATTCCGACGATGACTCCATCGTCGTTCTGTCGCCCTTTGAAGTGACCGCTGATTCCGACGTCGGCTACACCGCGTCGCAGACGCTGGCGGGCAACCGCCTCAACACCGATCTGCGTGACATTGGCAGCGCGGTTTCTGTGGTCACGAAGGAGTTCCTGCAAGACGTCGGTGCCACCGACAACGCGTCGCTCCTGCAATACACCACCGGCACCGAGGTGAGTGGTTACCGGGGCAACTTTGCCGGGGTCGGCGACGCCGCCAGTCTCAATGAAGACACCATCCGTCCCAGTGAGAACAATCGCGTGCGCGGTCTCGCCGCCGCCGACAATACCCGCGACTTTTTCCGCTCCGACATTCCGTGGGACTCCTACAATGTCGATCGCGTCGACCTCCAACGCGGGGCCAATTCCATTTTGTTCGGTCAGGGCAGCCCGGCCGGCATCATCAACACCGGCTTGAAAAGCGCCCAGTTTCGCAACTTCGGTGAAGCCGAGTTCCGTGTCGGCAGCTATGGGACGGTGCGTGGTTCCATCGACCTCAATCGCGAGATCATCCCCGGACAACTCGCCCTGCGGATCAACGGCTTGATGGAGGACGAAGGTTTCCGCCAAGAGGAAGCATTTTCCCGCGACGAACGGCTTTACGGCGCACTGCGTTACGAGCCCGAAATGCTCAACCACGACGGTCTGCGCACGATCATCAAAGCCAACTTCGAGTCCGGTGCAGTGGACAGCAACAACCCGCGCTTCCTGCCGCCCGCCGACGCGATTACCCCGTGGTTCACCCAGCTGAACCAAGCGACCTACAACCAGTTCCAGGCGTTTGACCACTTGTCCGGTCGGCCCAACCATGGGCAGTTCCGAGTTAACCTCGCCGCCACCGGCGCGCCCAATCCCGCCTACGAGCCCTACCTCGGCACGTTCGGCTTTCCGTCTCCGCGCTCCGGCCCGGCCGTGTTCTTCAACAACGGCTCACAGACCATGCAGGTGACCGATGTCATCGGTGCCTTCGTGAGTGGTGGTCTCGGTGCCGACGGTGCCGTCGACGGTGGTATCGCGGCCATGCCCGACAACGGCTGGCTCTCGCTCCAGGGCACCGCCCAATGGGCCATCAACTCCGGGGCGGACTACTCCAAGGCCGGCCTCTGGAAGAACAACCTCATCACCGATCCCGCGATCTTCGATTTTTATCACCATCTCATTGACGGTGATACCAAGCGCGAGTGGCAGGACTTCGATGTCTTCAACGTGAGCCTCGCCCAGACCTACTTCCACGACAAGGTCGGCATCTCGCTCGACTACTCCCGCGAGAACTACGAGAGCGGCCAGAAGGCACTCCTGCCCGGCGAAGTGCGGCTGCAGGTCGACCCCATGGCGGTCTACGGCGACGGCACGCCCAACGCCGCCGGCGAACCTTACTCCGACGGCACGCCCAACCCCAACGTCGGTCGCGCCTTCGTCTCCACCAACAACGCCTGGTCCAATCGTGCTTACGACAACGACCGCGAATCCAAGCGCGCCACCGCCTTCATCAAACACGACTTCAACGAGGACCGCAGCGACAACTGGTTCAAGCGCCTGCTCGGCTCCCACACCCTCACGGGTCTGGTCGGCGAAGACACCGCCAAGTCCGACGGTCGCCAGTGGCAGCGCTACGGCATCTTCGACGATGCCTTCTACAATCTCGAAGGTCGCCCCGACGAGCGCTTCAACGGCTCGCTGACGCCCACCCAGATTGTTTACCTCGGCGACTCGCTCCTCGGCAGCCCGCTCAATCAAGCGAACATTCCCGTGGTCACCGGCAACGTCACCATGGCGAGCGGTCCGATCAGCTACTTCGACTCGACCTGGAACAGCTCAGTCAACCCCGCCGACCCGTGGGAAAACGGGTTCTACGCTCCCGGCTCCGCCGAGCGTTCCTCCACCCAGGCGGAAAATCCCGCCAACTACGTCGGCTGGACCACCACGCCCCTCAACATCATCGATGCCGAAGCGTCCGACGCCAACCGTGACCGCCTCACCACCCGCGCCACTCTGGATAAGGCTGTGACGTCGTCGCAAGCTCTCGTCTGGCAAGGCAAACTGCTCAGCGACGCGCTCATCGGCACCTACGGCTGGCGCAAGGACACCGCCAAATCATATGCGTTCGACATGTCGCCCAACGATTTCTCCCCGGCCGATGACCGCGGTGCCGTCGACCTCAGCGACTCGTATTACAAGCTCCCGACCACTGGCGCCGAGGCCGAGGTGCAGTCCCGCTCCTACAGCATCGTGGCTCACCTCTCCGACCTGCCCGTGCTGGACAACATGATGGAGCGCCTGCCGGTCGACATCAGCCTCTACTACAGCAAGTCGACCAACTTCAAACCCGATTCCAGCCGCGTCGACATCTACGGTGCGTCCCACCCGGCACCCTCGGGTAAAACCATCGAGCGCGGCGTCCGCGTCGAGACCCGCGACGGCAAATACTCCCTGCGCGTCAACCGCTATGTGACGTCCAACGCCAACGCGACCAGCACGCAGATCAACGCCGCCGCCATCGGCAGCTGGATGCAGCTCACGCAGAACTTCGCCAACGTCTTCGACTACAATATCCGCCCCTGGGGATACGATGCGACGGTGGCCGGCCAGACCGGCAACGACACCGATATCGCCGACGACGCCTCCGGCATTTGGGAGCCTATGCGCTACAACTTCCACCTGTTCAACAACAAGCCTCTGCGCCCCGGCGACGTGGTTTCGAGCGATGGCAACTGGATCGTTTCTCCCGAGCTCGAACGCACCGTCATCGATGCCGTGCGCACCTTCCAACGCGCCGTGGACCCGCGCTTCTGGGAAGCGTGGCGCATCGATACCTTCGGTGACTTCGGCCCCTCCACCCACGAGGTGACCTACAGCGTGCCGACCGGCTTTGCCATCATCGAGGACAACGTGTCCAAGGGATGGGAAATCGAACTCGCCGCGCAGCCCACCTCCAATTGGCGCATCGCCCTCAACGCCAGCAAGACCGACGCCCGCCGCACCAACGTGGGTAACGCCAACATCCGCGAATTCATGACCCTCGTCGCCGACTCCCTCCGCATCGCCGAAGGCGACGGCGTGGGCCGCCTGCAGCACTTCTGGGGCACCGAAGACGTGGTGACCGCCGGCAAAAACTGGTTCGATGGTGAAGGTCTCGCCGGTGCTCCCGGCAGTGAGTGGCGCCTCGCCCAGTTGGTCGAAAACACTACCGTGCCCGAAATGCGCGAGTGGCGCACCAACCTCATCACCAATTACGCGTTCGAGGAAGGTCGGCTCAAGGGCTTCAACCTCGGTGGCGGACTGCGCTACCAAAGCAGCGTGATCATCGCGTATCCGCCGATGGGTGACCCCAATGATCCGACCACGGTCGAATACAACCTCGCCGCGCCGATCAGCGGTCCGGCCGAGACCAACGTCGATCTTTGGTTGGGCTACCGCCGCAAGCTCACCGATCGCATCAACTGGCGCGTGCAGCTCAATGTCTACAACGCCTTCAACGGCGACAACGAGCTGATTCCGATCACGGCCCAGCCCGACGGCAGTTTCTCTGCCTTCCGCATCGCGCCCAAACGCAGTTGGACGCTCTCGAACACCTTCGAGTTCTGATTCTGTTCCGACCGTTCCCACGCCGGAACCGCAACGCCGGGTGGCTCATCGCGAGCCATCCGGCTTTTTTGTGGTCGCGAAATCGGACCAGAGAAGGGTGGCACTTGTCGTGCATCGCAGCGCAGTCAGGCCCAACATTGATCCCCGGGCTGCCATGCCCGGACGCAGGCGACGTTCGTAAAAAGACCATGCATCGCTGCCTTGCGATTCGTGGGAGTGACGACATGTTTGGAGGCATGAGCATTGCCGAACTCCGCAAACTTCCCCCGGATGAGAAGTTGAAGATCCTTGAGGTCCTGTGGGGGGATTTGGCTGCGGATGAGAATTCCTTTAAAAGTCCATCGTGGCACCAAACGGAGTTGGCGCGCACCGAGGAGGAATTTGCCGCCGGCAAAATCGAAGTGCTCGATTGGGAAACGGCGAAGAAGGAGATGAGAAACCAATTCGAGTGAAAGTCAGGGTTCTTCGCTCGGCGTTGGTGGATCTGGCGAACGGACGTCGGTTTTACGATCTGCGAGTCGGAGGAATCGGAGGCTACTTTTTCGACAGTCTGTTTTCCGAGATAGATTCCTTGGCACTATTCGCGGGAATCCATCGAACTCAGTTTGGATTCCATCGCTTGCTCGCAAAGCGATTTCCTTTTGCAGTCTACTATCGAGTCATTGAGCGAGAAGCCGTCGTATTCCGCGTCTTGGACTGTCGCCGAGATCCCGATTGGATTCCAAATGCGCTTAAAAAGACGCCATAGAAGGGTGATGTTGATGCACAGGATACCCATCGTCTTCAAGCATGCCAATTTGGCCTGACCGCGTTCGCCAGGATTCTGCCGCTGATTTGAACGTCAGGGGGTCGGGCCGAAGAAGTGGGCTTCGAGGGCGATGCAGAGCGCGTGGTAGATGGGCAAGTGACGTTCCTGTATCCGCGGGGTTTCGGTGTAAGGCACGCAGATGGCCACATCGCACAGTGGCGCCAGTTGTCCGCCGGACGCTCCGGTGAGTCCGATGGTGCGCACGCCGCGGCTGTGCGCGAGGCGAACGGCATGCAGCACGTTGGCCGAGTTGCCCGAGGTGCTGAGGGCGAGCAGCACGTCGCCGGGTTGACCGTAAGCTTGGACCTGTTGCGCAAACACGAGATCCGGTGCGACATCATTGGCAAAGGCCGTGGCCAGCGCGGTGTGCGCGGTGAGCGCAATCGCGGGCAGCCCGCCCTGCAGGTGATCGGCCATGTAGCGCCCGCTCTCGCCGTGGGCGTCGATCAAGGCGGCTTGAGCGGAGGCGGGCAGGGGCCGGCGCAGCAGGAATCCTTTGACCAGTTCACCGACAATGTGGTCCGCATCGGCGGCACTGCCGCCATTGCCACAGGTGAGGAGTTTGCGGTCGGTCGCGAACGCGTCGCGCAGCAGGGAAAAAGCGGCCTCCACCTGCGGCAGCACGCCGGTCAGATCGGGGTAGTCGAGACCCAGTTTTACGATGGTGGAATTCATGTGGCAGATGGCGGTGACGATGGGGTGACCGGAGTCGATTCCAACACATAAAGCGCGGCGGCCACGGCACCGTGACTGCCGATGGTTTCTCCGAGTGCGGCGGGCACGATTTGACAAACGGCGCGGGGGCTGGGCAGCGCTTCGTCGTCGATTACCGGATACATGGCGGGATCGAGCAGGTGCCGGGACTTGGGGTAGAATCCCCCGATGACGATACGCTCCGGGTTGAACAGATCGATCAGCAGGGAAACGGCCGCACCGAGCTTTTGCCCGGCCTCCGCCATGATGGACTGCGCGAAGGCGTCCCCCGCTTCCGCCGCGTGAGCGAGACGTTGTCCGGTGATCTCCACGCTGTCGTCGCGCCACGGCGCGGCGGCGGCGGCGGGACTCGAAGCCAACCGCAGGCGGGCGAGACGAGCGATGCCTCCGCCACTGCAAAAACCTTCCACGGAACCGGCCTTGCCGTAGCCGACCGGTCCGGTCGGGGCGAGGCGGACGTGGCCCACCTCGCCGGCGTCTCCCGTGGTGCCTTCGTAGAGTCGGCCATCGAGAATCAGACCGGCCCCGAAGCCCGTGCCCGAGGTGAGAAAAATCATGTTCGCCACGCCCTGGCCGGCCCCGAATTTCCACTCCGCCAGCGCGCAGGCATTGGCGTCGTTCATCAGCGTGGCCTGTCCGCCGAAAGCGGTCGTGAGTCGCTCCACGATGGCGATGCCATGCCAACTCTCATGGAGGTTCGGTGGAGCGGTGATGGTGCCGCGGCGACCGTCGAGCGGACCACCGCAGGACACGCCCATCCGGAGGGGACGATCGGGGTCGCGCAACGCACGCACCCCGGTGCATAGCGCCGCAAAAGTGGGTTCGAACGCCGCCGTGGCGATGCGGGTGGATTCGACGACGCGTCCATCGACCAACTGGCTGACGGCGCATTTGGTGCCGCCAATATCGATGCCCATGATCTGGGGTTCACTCATCGGAGGTTGTGGACGTGTTTCGAGGGGCTTGGATTCAGGCAATCTTGAGGTGCGGGCGCGAAGCGCGAGGGGATTTAACCCAGGCCCGCTTCTTCTTTGCTCACGGCTTTGAAGTTGGGTCGGCCAAAGCGGGTCGTGGGCGGCACTCCGACGGGATTGTGATGGAAGGTGTCGGTCCCGCGGCAAAGGTAGGTTTTGAAGTTCGGGTTTACCGCGAGGTCGTTTTTCACGTTGGTGCCGGAGTAGCGGATGGTGAGTCCGGCGCGTCGCCGATCCGAGGGGTTGGCCTGGGAGCCGTGAATCGCCCGGTCATCATGGAGCGAGCACTCACCGGCTTTCATGCGAAACTGCACCGCGGCCTCGGAGGAAAAGTCCGAACCGTCCTCGAGCTGCAGGGTGAGCACGGAATCGGTATCCGTCCCGCGCTGGTGTTTGACGATGCCGCCGCGATGCGAACCGGGAATGATTTTCATCCCGCCGTTGCCTTCATCGACATCGTCGAAGGCGACCCACACGGTGACGGAATTGTGGGGGGCCATGGGCCAATAGTAGGCATCCTGGTGCCAGCCGACGGTGGACGTGCTGCGTGGCTCTTTGATGAAAAAGTTGCTGGCCCAACAGTAGAAATCGGGCCCCAGCACGCCTTCGACCAAATCAAGAATCCGCGGGTTCAGGCAGATCTCGTAAAGATATTGGCTGGCCTCGTGCCATTCGCGGATGTCCTTGGTGGTTTCGCCGGGTTTGAGCAGGGCCAGCAGGTGCGGCAACTCGGCATTGATGCGGCGCATTTCCTCCGGCGTGAAAACGGGCGGCAGACCGATGAGGTAACCGTTTTCTTGGTAGCAGGCTTTTTGTTCGTCGGACAACTGGTGGGCGGAGCGGGGCTCATTCATGATGGGACTTAAAACAAGGGGGAATTGAGAGGAGACCCACTCTAGCCGAAATAGGGCGGACACGCGTTCATCCTGTTACGGCAAAATGTATAAATAATTACGCTAGATAAAATATAGCGAACATGGCTGTCTGTTGCGTGAACGATGCGAGTCTTACGCGACCCACGATTGATCAGTGGCTTCATTTACGAGCAGCCGGCGGATGATCTCCCTGCGCTGACGCATTGTGGAGAAGCGCTCTGTGGGACGGGCCACCACATGAAACCGCACGAGCACACGGGGTTCGAATTCATGTATCTCTCGCGGGGCCAGGCGCGTTGGCGGGCGGGCGGACAGACACTCGTGCAACAGCCGGGAGAGCTTTATCTGGCGTATCCGCGGGAACGGCACGGCACGGGGGCAAAGCGAAATACCGAGAACCAGCAACTCTGGGTGGGGCTCGATCTCGACGCGTTTGGGGCGGATGGCCGCCGTTTGGCCGCGCGGCTGCGACGGGACCATCCCCGGATCTTGCGCGGCTGTGACAACATCGAGCCGGTGTTGCGAGCGGTGGTGCGACAAGTCGTGACGAAGCAGCCGCGACGCACCGCAGCCATTCGTTCGTTGCTCAGGACGTTTTTGGTGCTGGTCGAGCAAAAGTTGGACACGGTGGACGCCGGCGCGGCGAATGCAGAAGAGCCGGTTTTACCCCACTCATATGGTGTGCGCCAGGCCTTGGCTTTTCTCGCGCGCAACCTGCAACGGCGGGTGCCGCTGCGCGATCTGGCCGCCGTTGCGACCGTGCGCAGCGTGCCGCATTTTTGCGCGCAGTTTCAACGCGAGGTGGGCGTGTCTCCGGCCGCCTACCACTTGCAGGCACGGTTGGAGGCCGCCCGACTGGCACTGCGCCAGCCCGCGTTTGATGTGACCAATACCGCGCAGCATTTTGGGTTCAGCTCCTCGCAGCATTTCGGCACCCAGTTTCGCCGCGCTTTCGGTGTCACCCCCGGTCAATGGCGACGCGGGGCCGATCGAGGATGCTGCCGGAATAGCACAGCACAGGAGACTGACTGATCTCGGACCAGTCGTTTCGTATGTGGGCTGGAGCTGACCGTCGGGGGGAGAGGCTTATGGTTGGTTCAGGCGGAATCGGTCCACGGGCAGGCCGCGCACGCCGGGCTTGGCGTAGAAGATGCCGCCGGCGAGGGGTTGCGCGGCGCGCTCTTCGTCGGTCATGCCACTCCATGCCGTCGTGATGTAGAGCGTATCCAGTTCCGGACCACCAAATGCGCACGATGTGACTTGGGTGGCGGGGAGGTCGACGCGTGCGAGCTCTGCGCCGGAGGAGGGGTCGATGCGGCGCACGCAGGCTCCCCCCCAGCATGCGACCCAGAGCATTCCCTCCGCGTCGATGCACATGCCGTCGGGCAGACCTTGTTCCTCCGCGAGCGACAAGATGGTGCGGTCGAACACGATGTCTCCCGAGGTCGGATCCCAATCGAAGCGGTCGAGGCGGCGTTTCAAACTATCGATGAAATAGAAACTGCCGGTTGCGACGTGCCAGGCCAAGCCGTTGGAACAGCCCAGGCGTTCAATGCGGGACTGTGGAGCTAGCGCACCGACTTTCGAGTAAAGCGTCCCGGTGAACTCGCCCCATTCATACGGCATGGTGCCCCACCACAACCGGCCGGTCGGATCACATTTGCCGTCGTTGCAACGGAGTTTTCCGGTCGCGTCTCCCGATTGGAATGGTGTGATCGCTCCGGTCGCGTCGTCCACCAACACCAAGTCCGCCCCGTGGGTCGCCACCAGAGTGTCGGGCGCATCGGTGGGGACGACGAAGCCGCAGGTTCCCCCGGTAGCGATGGAGCGAGGGCAGTCGCTTTTTTCGTCGAGCGCGTGAATGAGCCCTGCGGTGATGTCCACCCACCGAAACGCATTACGGCGGTCGTCCCACATGGGACCTTCCCCCAATTCGTGGAGGCCGGCGGCTTTCAAATGATGGCAAGGAATACGGTTCTCGTAAGGCACCAAGATGGCCTAAGCGGTGTTGCTTCGATCTCAAGAACCCTATTCCGGGAGCGCCGCGGCCCCGGGGTCAGTTGCCCGATTCGGCGGAGTCGGTGGCTACCAGTAAGGCGAGCGCGATGAGGATGAGAGTCGCGGTGATCATAGGGCGGGTTCCGGGACGGAAGATTCAGCCACGCGTTGCCAGCCACCGCCGAGGGCGCGGATGAGACTGGCCGCAGCGACGAGACGTTGGCCTTGGAGTCGCACCGTGGCGCGTTCGGCGTCGAGGGCGCTGCGTTCGGCGTCGACGACTTCGAGGTAACTCACCACCCCCGCGTCGTAGCGGACATGGGAGAGATTGGCGGCCCGTCGGGCGGCAGTCGCGGCGCGCTCGGTCGCTGCGGTTTGCTCGGCGAGGAAACGATTCGCGGCAAGCGCGTCGGAGACGTCCTGGAAGGCGCGCAACACGGCCCCGCGATAACGGGCGGATTGTTCAGCGAAGGCGGCTTCCGCGCGATTGAGGTTGGCGCGGTTGCGGCCTCCTTGGAACAACGGTAGGTAGAGACTTGGTCCGAAACTCCACACGCGGTTGTCGCCGGAGAAGAAGTTATTGAAGTCGGCGCTTTCCCATCCCGCGCTGCCCGTGAGCCGAATGGTCGGGAAGAACGCTGTCTTGGCGACACCGATGCGGGCGGACGACGCGGCGAGTGATTGTTCGGCGGCGGCGATGTCGGGGCGACGTTGGAGGAGCTCCGCCGGGAGGTCGGATGGCACGCGCGGCGGCGAAGGCAGCGCGGTCGTGCTGACGTGGGTGCCGGTGGTCGGGCCGGGTTGTTCGCCGAGGAGCACGGCGAGCGCGTGTTCGAGGTTGGCGGTGCGATGCGCGACGGCGGCGGCGTCGGCTTCGGCGAGCGCGAGTTCGGTGTCGGCGCGGGCGAGGTCGAGGGGATTGCTGCTGCCGATCTCCACGCGGTCGGCCACGATGCGGCGAGCGTCGCGGCGCGTCGTCACACTGCGGGTGACGATGGCCGATTCCAGCTGGAGGGCGCGCAAGGTGTAGTAGGTCTGGGTGACCTCGGCGGCGAGACTGACGCGGGCCGCATCGTGCAGGGCGGCAGAGGTGCCGGCGTCGGCGCGGGCGGCCTGGGTCCCTTTGCGAATGCGACCCCAGAGATCGAGTTCCCAGGTGGCGGTGCCGGGCAGACTGGCATAGTCGCTCGCGAGGTAGCCGTTTTCCAGATTGCTGTGACGACGGGCCGAGCCGTTCAGGCTGAGTTGCGGCCAGAAGTCGGCGCGGGTCGCGCCGGCGGCGGCGAGCGCCTGGTCAACGCGGGCGGCGGCGGCTTGCAGATCGACATTGTTTTCGAATGCGGTGGCAACCAGCGCATCGAGCGTGGAATCGCCGAACGCAGCGGTCGTGAGATCCGGCTCGGCGCGGGCGCTGAGTTGGACCGTAAGAAGGAGGAGGGCCGAAGGCAGAAGTGGGAGAAGCCGAAAGGATGCTTTCATGATGGGAACGGCGGGAGAGTTAGGCGGATTGAGTGGACGCATCGTCGGCTGCGACGGAATCGGCCGCGGGTTGCGGTTGTGGTTCGCGCAGGCCGAGGCGCTCCAGCACCACGTAAAAGACGGGCGTGAGGAACAGGCCAAAGAAGGTGACACCGATCATGCCGGAGAAGACCGCGACGCCCATGGCATGGCGCATCTCGGCGCCGGCACCGGTCGACGCCACGAGCGGGAAGACACCGGCGATAAACGCGATACTCGTCATGAGAATCGGGCGCAGGCGCAGGCGGGCGGCGTCGAGGGCGGCCTCGACGGGCGAGGCTCCTTCACTGCGGCGCTGGGCGGCGAATTCGACGATGAGGATGGCGTTTTTGGCCGCCAGACCGATGAGCACGATGAGCCCGATCTGGGTGAAGATGTTGTTGTCGCCGTCGGTCAGCCAGAGGCCGGTGATGGCGGCGAGCAGCGCCATTGGCACGATGAGAATCACCGCGAACGGCAGGCGGAAACTTTCGTATTGGGCGGCGAGGACGAGGAAGACCAGGAGTATCGAAATGGGGAATACGAAGAGCCCGGCGTTGCCCGCGAGGACCTGCTGGTAGGTGAGCTCGGTCCATTCAAACGCCATACCGGCGGGCAGGGTTTGGTTGGCGAGTCTGGTAATGACCGCCTGCGCCGTGCCGGTGCTCACGCCGGGCAGGGGGGCGCCGTTGACCTCGGCGGCGGGGTAGCCGTTGTAGCGCATCACCCGATCCGGTCCGTAAGTTTCGGATACACTCATGAACGAGCCGAGCGGCACCATTTCGCCGGCCCGGTTGCGGGTTTTGAGGCGGGCAATATCGGAGGCGTCGTTCCGAAACTCCGCGTCGGCCTGCGCGACCACCTGGTAGGTGCGGCCGAAGCGATTGAAGTCGTTGACGTAGGCTGAACCGAGGTAGGTCTGCATCGTGTCGTAGAGATCGTTGAGGGCGACGCCCTGTTGTTTGGCCTTGGTGCGATCGACATCGGCCTGCAACTGCGGGGTGTTGATGGTGAAGCTGGAATACAGCCCCCCGAGTTGCCCACTGGCGTAGCCGGCGCCGACGAGCTGCTGCACGGCGTCGTAGAGGGCGTCGATGCCGAGATCGGCGCGGTCCTCGATGTAGAGCTTGAAACCGGCCGTGGTGCCCAGACCTTGCACGGGGGGCGGCGGGAAGATGGCGATGTAGGCGTCCTGAATGGCGCCGAACTCGCCTTGCAACGTGGCCGCGATCTCCTGACCGGACATGCCCGCCCCGTGGCGTTCCTCGAAATCCTTGAGCGCCACGAAGACGATGCCGCTGTTGGTGGAGTTGGTGAAGCCGTTGATCGACAAGCCGGGGAATGCGATGGCGTTGGCGACACCCGGGTGGGCGAGGGCGATGTCACCCATGCGACGGATGACATCGTCGGTGCGGTCGAGCGAAGCAGCGTCGGGGAGTTGGGCAAAGGCGACGAGGTAACCCTTGTCCTGGGTCGGCACGAAACCGGTGGGCGTGGATTTGAAGCCCCAACCGGTGAGCGCGAGCAGACCGCCGTAGAGGATGAGCGTGATGGCGGAGAACCGAATCAGCCGGGAAACACCGGCGGTGTAGCGACCGGCCGCCCAGTCGAAGAAGCGGTTGAAGGGACGGAAGAACCAACCGAGGCCGCGATCGAGGATACGCGAGGGCAAGTCTTTGGGCGCGTGGTGACTCTTGAGCAGGAGGGCGCTGAGAGCGGGCGACAGCGTGAGCGAGTTGATCGTCGAGATGAAGGTCGAGATCGCGATCGTGATGGCGAACTGCTTGTAGAATTGTCCGGTCAGCCCGGCGATGAATGCGGTGGGAATGAACACGGCGGCGAGCACCAGAGTGGTCGCGACGATCGGGCCGGTGACTTCGCGCATGGCACGCTTGGTGGCGTCGACGGGCGAGAGGCCGAGGGCGATGTTACGTTCGACGTTTTCGACCACCACGATGGCGTCGTCCACCACGATGCCGATGGCGAGCACGAGACCGAAGAGCGACAGCGCGTTGATCGAAAAACCGAGGGCCAGCATGACGGCGAACGTGCCGACGAGCGACACCGGCACGGCGGCGAGAGGGATGAGCGACGCGCGCCAGGTTTGTAGGAACAAAATCACTACGATGACCACGAGCACGATGGCTTCGAGCAGGGTGTGCACGACGGCCTTGATGGAGCTGCGCACGAAGATGGTCGGGTCGTAAACGATGTCGTAGTCGAGGCCTTCGGGGAACGAAGCCGACAATTCCTGCATGGTGGCGCGCACGGCGTCGGAGACGGCGATGGCGTTGGAGCCGGGCAATTGGGAGATCGGGATGGCGACGGCGCGCTGGTTGTTGAGCAGCGAGCGCAGAGAGTATTGCGATGCGCCGAGTTCGAGGCGGGCGACGTCGGAGAGCTGAACGGTCTCACCGTGGGTCCCGGTCTTGACGATGATGTCGGCAAATTGGTCCGCATCGATCAGGCGTCCCTGCGTGTTGATGAGGAGCTGGGTGTCGTTGGGGTGTTCGAGCGGTTGTTGGCCGACGGAACCGGCGGCGACTTGCACGTTCTGCTCGCGGATGGCGGCGACGACGTCGGAGGGGATGAGGCCGCGCGCGGCCATTTTTTCCGGATCCAGCCAGACCCGCATGGCGTAGTCGCCGGAGCCAAACAACCGCACGTCACCCACGCCGTTCAGCCGGGCGAGCACGTCGCGCACCTGCAGGGTGGCGTAGTTGCGCACGTAGATGTCGTCGTAGCGGCCATTGGGACTGAAGAGGTGAACGACCATGAGCAGGTCGGGAGAGGTCTTGGCCGTGACGACGCCGAGACGGCGGACCTCTTCGGGCAGTTTGGGCAAGGCCTGCGAGACGCGGTTTTGCACCTGCACCTGGGCCGTATCCAGATTGGTGCCGAGTTCAAAGGTGATGGTGAGGGTCATCACGCCGTCGCTGGTCGCCTGCGAATACATGTAGAGCGAGTGCTCCACGCCGTTGATGGCCTGTTCGAGCGGCGCGGCGACGGTGTCGGCGATCGTCTTGGGATTGGCGCCCGGGTAGGTCGCGCGCACCACGACCGTGGGCGGCACGACTTCGGGATATTCCGAGATCGGTAGTTTGAAGAGGGCGATGGCGCCCACGAGGAAGATGATGATCGACAGCACGCCCGCGAAGATCGGGCGTTTGATGAAGAAGTCGGAGAAGTTCATGATGGAACGGCGGCGGGAAGCGGACGGGAAGCGAAGACGGGAGGGCGTCGGGCGCGGGCAAGGCAGTAGCCATGGCCGCGCCGACGCGGCGGAGTTGGAGGGAGGCGAGGGCGGAGGGCGGAGCTTAGCTCGAACGGGCGAGTGCGGCGGTTTCCACCGTCACGCTGGTGCCGGGCCGGACGCGTTGGAGTCCGTTGACGATCACGCGGTCCTCGGGTTGCAAGCCGGTGCGAATCACCCGTTCACCATCGACCACGGGACCGAGGGTGATGGGGCGGTAGGCGACCGTGTTGTCGTCACCGACGACGAGAACGAATTTCTGGCTTTGGTCGGTGCCGATGGCGCGTTCACTGATGAGCAGCGCGGGTTCGGGAGAGCCCAGCGGGAGGCGAACCCGGGCGAACAGACCGGGCGTGAGCGCGTCGCCGGTATTGGGAAACACCATACGAACGGTCAGGCTGCCTGTGGTGGGATCGAGATGGTTGTCGAGGCTCTCCACGAAGCCGTGGCGCGGGAAGCCCGCTTCATCGGCCAGTTGCATGTCGACGGGGATACGGCCGACGTCATCGAGTTGCACTTGCCCCTCGCGGAGGAGTCGCTGCAGACGCAGCACGGTGGCTTCGTCCACATCGGCGTGCACGTAGGCGTCGCCGACGGAAACGAGCGTGGTCAGCGGTGTCGCGGGAGACACGAGGTTGCCGGTGGTGACGAGGGCGCGGGAGACCCGTCCGGTAATGGGGGCGCGGACGGAGGTGCGTTCGAGATCGACAGCGGTGCGGTCGCGTTCGGCGCGAGCCACGAGGAGATTGGCTTCGGCTTCGGCGGCGCGGGCGCGGCGGGTGTCGGCCTCCTCGGTGCTGATGGCTTCACGTGAGAGCAGCAGGTCGGCACGGTCGGCGTCGCGGCGGGCGGTGGTGGCGGTGGCTTCGGCCCGCACTACGGCGGCGGCGGCGGCGGCGTGCGCGGCGGCGTAGGTGCGGGCGTCGAGGGTGAACAACAGGTCGCCTTGTTGGACGACCTGGCCGGATTGGAAATGGACCGCGTCGAGGCGGCCGGGAACCTCG
Organism: Synoicihabitans lomoniglobus; assembly: GCF_029023725.1. Classification (GTDB taxonomy): domain Bacteria; phylum Verrucomicrobiota; class Verrucomicrobiia; order Opitutales; family Opitutaceae; genus Actomonas; species Actomonas lomonigloba. The sequence goes on along the minus strand of NZ_CP119075.1, from coordinate 3,896,509 downwards.
GCGCGCAGATCCACCATTTCCAGCGCGTGGATACGTCCGGTGATTTCGGCGGCTTCGACCAACGTGCGTTGGCGGGGTGACGACACCGTCACCGCGGGAGCAGGCGGAGCGACGGCGGCGGCGGAAACGGATTCGGCTTCGTCCTCGGTAAGGGCAAAGAGGGTGGCGGTCGTGGCGACAGCCAGGACGGTGGCGACAACGGCGGTGCGGCGGAGTGTGACGGATTTCATCGAGAGTGGGCGAAGGAGTCAGGTTTGGCGGGAAGGGTGTGCGGGCGCGTCATCGAACTCACTCGTGGTAGCGAGAGAGGGTTCGAGGGGCGGCGTAAAGGAAGTCGGTCCAAGCAACGGTGGGGCTCGTGGCCGACCGGATGATGGTGGTTTCGTCGGGGGACGAAGTGATCCCGGGGCGACGATGGGTGGAGCGGAACTTCAATCGACGAGCAGTTGAAGCGGATTGGTGACGAATCGGTTTTGGAGAGAGCGAGGGCGTGGTCATCTTAGTAGTTGACGAAATAGTAAACAATGAGATTTAAAAAAACGCGCAGCTGATACTGCGCGGAGAGTGAAAAAGGGTGCGAAAACGTCTTAGGCGGTGACGGGCGTTTTAAAACGCAGAAGGTCGCAGGCCATGGAAGTCAGGTTATCGAAGACGCTGACATCGTTCATCATCCGGGACTGGCCCATCATGCCATCAATCAGGCAAAACAGCGCGGTGGCTTTGACAGCCGGGTCGCAAGGTTCGATCGCGCCGGCGGCGACGGCGTCGCGAATGGCCGATTCGTAGAACCGTTTCTTACGCGTGATCACGTCGCGAATCGCGTCCGAAACGGCAGCCTGGCAAACGGACACCTCTGTGCCCACCGAAGCGACGGGACAGCCCAGCACTTTGCCATGCTCGGCGAAGAGTTCCTTTTGGTTTTGCACCAGAGCTTGGAAGTAGCCGGTGAAGCGTTCCAAGGGCTCGAGATCGGCCGAGAAGTTTTTGTCCAGAAAGGGCTTCCACTTGATTTCCCACATGCGCTCGATGGCGGCGACCGCCAGTTCGGCTTTACCCGGGAAGAAGTAGTAGAAACTGCCCTTGCGCACGTCGGCTCCGCGGCAGATGTCATCGATGGTGACCGCGCCGTAGCTTCCCTCCCAGATCAGATCGATCGCGGAGGTCATTAAGCGTTCTTTGGCGTCAGAGGGTCGTCCCATGATGCAATTCATGTAGTTGACGAATTAGTCAAAAACAAGTCCGAACTCAAAATTAGTGATATTTTCTTAAGTCCGCATCCAGCGGGGGAGTGCGAACGGGGCAGTGCGGTCCGTGGCGGATCGACACATGGCAGAGTTGCTGCGCCAAACCATACCGGCGAAAAACGTCCGCGGGGACCGAGGCACAAAAAACCCGGCGGGCCAAGGCCAACCGGGTTTAAATTGGGTGCAGGGCTCGGATTTGAACCGAGGACCTTCAGGTTATGAGCCTGACGAGCTACCAGACTGCTCCACCCTGCAACAAGTGGGACGCGGAACGTGTTTAAACGTGGCGCGGAGTCGAAAAATCGAATCTGAAAGAGAACGTGACCGGGGCCGGATGGCTCCCAATCGCTCCACGGCGTCGTGAAGGGAGGCAGAGGAATGAAACACTAAGGTCACGTGTCAACAGGGTTTTTGAAAATTCCTAAATCTGCACTTGCCTCCCCCTTGGCGGGTCTCTGTGTTCGACCGCTCTTTCCCCGGAAAGGACCGTTCGTTTAATCATTACCTACAACCATTAAGTTAGTTCGATCGCAAGGCGGCCCATTGGCCGACCTGTGTCACATACATAGATCACATCATGAGCAATCTCAGCATTACCGTTCGCGACCTCCTCGACGCCGGTGTCCACTTCGGCCACCAAACCAAGCGTTGGAACCCGCGTTCCAAGCCATTCGTTTTCGATCACCGTCAAGGTATCACCATCATCGATCTCGGCAAGTCGTTCGCCGCCCTGGAAAAGGCCTGTGACGCCCTCACCGAACTTGTCGCCAACGGCGGCAACGTGCTGTTCGTCGGCACCAAGCGCCAAGCCCAGGAAATCATCCGCGAGGCCGCCGCTTCCGTTAACATGCCTTACTGTGTGGATCGCTGGCTCGGCGGCACGCTGACCAACTTCGCCACCGTCAAGGGCTCCATCGCCAAGTATAAGAAGTATCAGGCCATGGACACCAATGGCGACCTGCAGAAGCTCGGCGGCAAGGAACAAGCCGCCATCCGTCGTGAGATGGTGCGCATGCAGAAGAACTTTTCCGGCATCTCCGAGATGACCGACCTGCCGAAGGCCATGTTCATCATCGACGTCGCTCACGAGGACATCGCCGTCGCCGAAGGCGTGCGTTGCAACATTCCGACCGTCGCCTTGGTCGACACCAACTCCGACCCGAGCAACGTGACCTACCCGATCCCGGGTAACGACGACGCCGTGAAGTCCATTCGCGTCATCGTTGATGCCGCCGTCGAGGCCATCCAAAACGGTCTGGGTCAACGCGACGCACGTCGCATCGCCCGTGGTCAAGCCGACCTCAAGGCCGCCACCGCTGCTGTGGCCGCCGCCGCCGGGGCTGACGCCGAAGCCGATGCCGAGCCCGTGCCGACGATCGTCGCCGCCGAGGCGACCGGTGATGTGGTCATTCCCGAAGCCGCTCCGCGCAAGAAGATCGCCGCCCCCAAGGACGACGAAGCTCCCGCCGCCGCGGAGGCTGCCGTCCCTGCCGCCGAGCCCGAGGCCGCTCCCGCCGCCACGGAGGAAACCGAGCCCAAGGCCGCTGAGTAAGCCTTTCCGCTTTAGCTGCTGCCCGGCCCTTAACCCGCCGGGCAGTTTGTTTTGATCCCCTGATCGATCATTCCTGTAACCCAACCAAGCAAAGAAATTTCCAAGAAATGAGCACTACGATTACCGCCTCCATGGTAAACGACCTGCGCAAGGCGACTGGCGCTGGTCTCATGAAATGCAAACAAGCCCTCGTTGAAGCCAACGGCAACGTCGAAGAGGCCTCCACCATCCTGCGCAAGCAGGGTGAAGCGTCCGCCGCCAAAAAGGCCGAGCGCGACGCCAAGGAAGGCGTCATTGAGAGCTACATCCACCTCGGTGGCAAAGTGGGCGTCCTCATCGAGGTCAACTGCGAGACCGACTTCGTGGCCCGCAACGACGACTTCAAGGCCTTTGTGAAAGACATCTGTCTGCACATCGCCGCCGCCGCCCCGACCGCGGTCAACCGCGAAGAGGTCGACCAGGAACTCGTCGAAAAAGAGCGTGAAATCGCCGCCGCCCAAGCCGAAGGCAAGCCGCCGATGGCCGTGCAGAAGATCGTCGAAGGCAAGCTCGAGAAGTTCTACGCCCAGAGCGTGCTCCTCGATCAGCCGTTTGTGAAGAACCCCGACCAGACGATCCGCGAATACATCAGCGCGACGATCCAGAAGACCGGCGAGAACATCCAGATCCGCCGCTTCACCCGCTACCAGCTCGGCGCCTGAGCGAAAAGATTCACCGAATTACGCTTCCTACTTTTGCAACGCCTCCCGGTTCTGGGAGGCGTTTTTGTTTTCGCCCGGCGGCCCGACACGCTAGTTCGAAAACCACATGAAGGTTACCCGGGGACAAATCATCGCACGCGGACTCACCAACCGCTGCCCCAACTGCGGCGAACATGCGCTCTTCAAGGAAGGCCGCGTTTTTGAGTTGAACCGCCATTGTCCGACCTGCGACCTGCAGCTCGAACGTGATGAGGGCTCATTTCTCGGGTCCATGTCGCTCAATTACGGGGTGACGTTGGTCGTCTTTCTCGTGCCGGTGCTGCTGTTGTATCTGGCGGGCGCGCTGTCGGGCCTCGTGGCGAGCCTGATTGCAGGAATCGGCGCCGTGCTCGTTCCGGTGTTGTTTTACCGCTCCTCACGCAGTTGGTGGCTCATGAACTACTACGTGTTCCTGCCGCACCACCTGCCGAAGAATCAACGCGAACTCGCCCCCGACGAAGACGCCAACACGTAGAGCTTTCCACACCCCCTCACCATGTTGGAGACGGGTTACCTTTCACAAGCCGCTAGGGCGTTACCTTGGCGGCTTGTTCGTGTGTAGCCCGGACGAGCGCGGCCGAATCCGCGCGACCTAAGCGGGAGGCAGCCGTGAAATGCCGTCGCGATTTCATGCCGCTACTCTGGCATCGACAAAATCGTTGAGGTGAGGTTCTAACTTTCGGCTTCCGTTTTCTGAGTTGAGTCCTACGTTCCCCCTTCCCGTCGACCGACGCCCCGATTTTCGAGGCGGAGGCAAAACACCCGGAGAGGTGGCAGAGTGGTCGAACGCGCCGCACTCGAAATGCGGTTTACCGCAAGGTAACGTGGGTTCGAATCCCACCCTCTCCGCCACTTTCAAACCGAAAACAGGTTTTACGAATTACCGAGCCTGAGCGCCACGAACAGCCCTCCCGTGGGTGGGATGAGAACCGCAGGTGTCAGGCCACTCCCGCTGGTCGTAGACGACGTAGCGAAGCGAAGAAGGGGCGCGCGCAGCGCGAGTGCGAAGCACCGGACCGGTGAGGTCCGCCAATCCCACCCTCCGTGACCGCCGAAGCCTGGGCGAAGGAGGTTCCGCCACTTTCAAACCGGAAACGGCTTTACGAATTAACGCCCGAGTTCGCTCGGCGTTTTCACCCGCGCGCGCTGGGTGGCGGCGGCCATGAAGTAGTTCTGCACCGAGAAGGACGGCTCGTCGCCTTGGCGTGCAATGGGCGAATAGGCGCCGTTGGAGTGCAGTTCGCGGGCGTTGACGTTGTCCTGCAGTTCGAGCGGGAAAAATTCGTCGATGAACCAGGCGCGCAGCGCGGGATCGTCGATGGGGAAGACGACTTCGATGCGGCGGAAAAAGTTGCGCGGCATCCAGTCCGCGCTGCCGGCGTAGATGTCGGGTTGGCCGTCGGCGTTCTGAAAATAGATCACGCGAGCGTGTTCCAGATAACGTCCCACAATACTGCGCACACGGATGTTTTCGCTGAGCCCGCGCACGCCCGGAACGAGGCCGCAGATGCCGCGCACGATGAGGTCGACTTTGACCCCGACCTGCGACGCGGCGTAGAGGCGATCGATCACGGCTTTGTCGATGAGGGAGTTCATCTTGGCCATGATGCGGGCGGGTTTACCGGCTTGGGCGTTGGTGGCCTCGCGGTCGATCAACTCGAGCATGCGGCTGTGCAGGTTGACGGGAGCGACGAGCAAGCGCTGAAACACCGGCTTGCGGCTGAATCCGGTGAGGGTGTTGAAAATATTGGCGACGTCCTCGGTGATGTCGTCGCGGGCCGTGAGCAGGCTCAGGTCGGTGTAGAGCCGGGCGGTCTTGGGGTTGTAGTTGCCGGTGCCGAGGTGCACGTAGCGACGCATTTTTTTGCCCTCCTGGCGCACCACGAGGGAGCACTTGCAATGGGTCTTGTGGCCGACGAGTCCGTAGACGACATGCACGCCGGCTTCCTCCAACTGGCGGGCCCACTGGATGTTGTTGGCCTCGTCGAAACGGGCTTTGAGTTCGACCAGCGCGGTGACTTGTTTGCCGTTGCGGGAGGCTTCGATCAACGCCTTCACGATGGGAGAGTCGCCGCTGGTGCGATACAGCGTCTGCTTGAGGGCGAAGACTTTGGGATCGTGGGCGGCCTGGGTCACGAAATCCACCACTGGATCGAAACTGTCGTAGGGGTGATGCAGCAGCACGTCCTGTTCACGCAAGGTGTCGAACGGCGACATCCCCGGTTTGAGCGGCGAGGACATGACCGGCGTGAACGGGCGGTATTTGAGGTCGGGCCGATCGATGTCGGTCAGGCTCATCAGGCGCAGCAGATTGATCGGGCCCGCGAGGCGGAAGACGTATTCGTGGGAAAGGTCGAGGTGCTCGCAGAGGGTTTTGAAAATTCCCTCATCGACGCCTTCCTCGATCTCGAGGCGCACCGCCGCGCCGCGGTGCCGGTTGCGCAGTTCCTCTTCGATGGCTTTGAGCAGGTTTTCCGCTTCTTCGTCGTCGATGTAGAGATCGCTGTTGCGCGTCACGCGGAAAGCCCAGGCCCCGTTGATCTTGTAGCCGGGGAAAAACTCGCCGGCGCAGAGTTTGATGATCTCGGTGAGGAAAATGTAGGTCTGTTTGCCGGTGCCGTCGGAATCGATGCGCACGAGCCGCGGCAGGATGCGGGGCACGGGCAGCATGGCCGCCTGGTGCTCGTTTTCGGTCGTGTCGGGATCGTCGAGGGAGACGATGACGTTGAGGGTCTTGTTGCCGAGTTGGGGAAAGGGATGTGATTGGTCGAGGCCCAGCGGTGTGAGCACGGGAAACACCTGTTCCTCGAAGTATTGCCGCACCCAAATAAGCTCAGGGGCGGAAAGTTCCTCCGCCGATTTGAAGAGCACGCCTTCATCTGCCAACGAGGGCACCAGATCGTCGTGCCAGATGCGGTATTGATCGTCGACCAGCGATGCGACGACGGAGTGGATGCGACGCAACTGTTCGCGGGGACCGAGTCCGTCGAAGCCCGATTTTTCGACGCCACCTTCGACTTGTTGGATCAAACCCGCGACGCGAATCTCGAAGAATTCGTCGAGATTGGAGCACACGATGGCGAGAAACTTGACGCGCTCGAGCAACGGGGTGGCGGCGTGGCGCGCCTGCTCGAGGACGCGACGGTTAAACGCCAGCCACGAGAGCTCGCGATTGAAATACGCCGACTTGAGGGGGCGGTTGACGCGCACCACTGGTTCGTGTTCCCGATGCGGCATGGTCACCCCGCTGCGATCGACCGGAGGCGGTGCGATGGAGGCGGGGGATGGGGAGGACGAACGCGGCATGGCAGGAGGGAAAACCAAGAACCTAGCAGTCAGCACGCCTGAAACCAGTTTTTTGGATGATCCCGCCGAGTTGTAACAATCGCGAGGCGAGACGCGAGGGTGGACCCGCGTTCCGCGGCTACGGTTCCAGCCAACGGGCGAGGGAGGTGCGCAGTTGCGATCTCGCGCGGTAGAGTCGGGTTTCCACGGCTTTGGGGGTGGCGCCGATGATCTCCGCGATTTCCGCGTGGGACAGGTGTTCGTATTCAAACAGCACGATCACTTCGCGCAAGGGCGCGGGGAGCTCGGCGATCGCGGTGCGGACCGCGGTGGCGGTTTCGCTCGCTTCCGCGCCGTGGTGCGGTGTGACCTCGGACGAGAGTTCGGGGGCATCGTCCAGGGTGGTGGTGGGCCGCCGGGCCTGACGACGGGCTTGGTCGCGCACAAGGTTGAGGGCGATTTGAAACATCCAGGTCGAAAACCGGCGGCGGTCGTCGAACCGGTCGCGATGACGATAGATGCGGACGAAGGTTTCCTGGGCGAGATCGAGGGCGTCGGTCTGCGACACGAGGTGGCGCAGTAGAAACGAACGCAGCCGCACCTCCCAGCGGCGCATGAGGCGATCAAGTGCGGTGGAATCACCCGCCTGCAGGGCGAGCATGTCGGCGGTGTCGGCCGCAGTTTCGCTCATCGGAGGCCGAACGGCTGGGCGTGTTGATGCGCGGTGAGGCGGGGCCCGATCATATCGAGGTAGCGTTGCCCCTGGTCCGAAGACATGGCGGCGGCGACGGCGCGGAGATGCTCCCGGGTATTGGCGTGGCAGGTCGCGATGAGGGATTGGAGTTGGGATTCGGTGGCGGCGCGTTCGGAGGGAGCGGTGGCGGCGGCCAGCGCCTCGCGGGTGGTCATGATCGCTTCGCAATGTGCAGCGCACACCGGGCGGTAGGCGTCGTGCAGGGCCGTGATTTTGGCCGCTTGTTCGGGGGTGAGCGCGAACTCGGACTCAAGCCAGGCCACCTCGCTCGTCGTGGTCGCATCCGGGGTCAATTGTTTGGTGATGCCAAAGGCCACCACGCCGGCGACCAGGGCCACTAAGATGAGTCGGATCACTGGTTTCATGATCGAGCGGGCTAGGGCTGATGCACGTGGGTCGAGGCCGTGAGTTGCACGGGATCAATGCTGCGGGCGTAGGCATCGGCCATGAGGTTTTGATTTTGGGTCCGACTGATCGCCAGCGCGGATGCCACCCCGATCATCACTGCAAATGCCGCCGCGAGCGGGAGGGTGGCGGGAAACTGCAGGATACGCGTGATCACCCCCGGGGCAGGCGCGGCGGAGGCCAGACGGGCATGCACGCGGGCGGCGAATTCCGGCGCGGCATCGGGTGCGGGTTGCCACTGCGTGAGCAGATCGGAAAGCGGATCACGTTGAGTCATGCGGAGTGTTACGTTGGCGGAGCGGCAAACCCTCGGGAATTTTAGGGGATTCAGAGCCAGCGCCGCGTGCGGTGACAGTAGCGATCGAAGTCGGCGCCGAATTTTTCACGTAGAGCTCGTTCCTCCCAGGCGATCGGGCCGCGGTTGAGACCGACGATGAACAGTAGCACGACCAGCCACGGCAGTAGTTCACCGACCCGGAGTGCGATACCCGCCAGGATAAACGTTTCGCCCAGGTAGATCGGGTTGCGCGACCACCGGAACACGCCGTGGCACAGGAGGGTTTCCGGTTGGCGGAAGGGCAGCACCGGCGTGTGGTGGCGGGAAAAGGTGAATATGGCGACCAAAGTCATCACGATGCCCACCGTGATCAGAAACGAACCGGCGGCCATGTGCAGCGGCGGCATCGGCACGGAAATCGGGGCGAAGTAATGCAGCGCGACTACCAGCATGACATTCGCGACAAACCAAACCGGAGGATAGAGTCGTGGCCGTCGCATGGGGGAGAAATCAAGGCAGCCGATGGAAACCCTCGGCGCGCACGACCCAGGTGCCGTCGGCCGGGAAACCGGGGGCGTTGCCGGCGGGCGCGCCATCCCAACCGCCGGCCATCAGGGCGACGGCGGTGAGCAGGGCGCCATTGCCCGGGAGATAGATGCGGAGGCGATCATCCTGATAGTTGTGACCGTTGGGGAGGTAGGTGTTTTTGGGCTGGTCGAGGAGCAGGGCATCGATGGCCAGCGCGGTTTCGCCGAGACGGGCGGCGGTCAGAGCGATGAGGGGATAGTCCCAGCCCCACGTGTGTCCCCAATCCTGCTCTTGCATGACGCGATGCAGGGTGCGACGCATGCGTTCACGGTCGATGTCGTCGCCGGGCAACATGCCGAACGCACCGAGCACGCTGGGATGGTCGATCATGTTCCACGCGCCGTCGGCGGTGGCGTAAACGTCCTCGTATTCCGGATACGGCGCGAGCTGTGCGAGGACGACATCCCAGTGCGGATCGCGCTCCTGCCCGAGGCGTTCGCGCCAGGCTTGGGCGGTGCGCAGCCCCCATTGCCAGTAAGCGAGTTCGAAGGGCGGATTCTTGGTCGTGCGGGGATCGTAACTTTCCTGCGCCGGGATCATGGGCGGGCCCAGATCGAGTTGACCGGTCGCGGGGTTGAGCAGCGGAAAATCGGCCATGAAGGCGGCTGTCTCCGCGACGATTTCGCGATAGGTGGCCAAGGTGGCGGGCGTCGGGTTTTGTCGCCACGCCAGCTCAGCAAAGTAGATGGCGTGGGGCTGTTGCCACAGGAGCAACGGAGCGATCGCGGATGGTTTTTCGTGGCCCGCGCGATCGACCATCTTGGGCCAACGCACCCCGGCGTAACCCTGACGCTCCGCGATGGCGCGCGCTTGCGGCAGGATGGTTTGATACCACGGGAGACTGCGTTCCAGCAGCTCGAAACGACCCCACTGCGCAAAGTGCGTGCCGTGCCACCAGTGCATTTCCAAGTGCGCCACACCATACCAGGAATTAAACGTGAGTCCGGTTTCCTGCGGCGGCATATCGCCGGCGCATTGCACGGCGGTGAGGTATTGCGAAAGGATGATGCGGCGTTCGAGTTCAGCCGCGCGGGGGTCGGTGCTGCCGGAGAAATCGACGGCGGCACCGTCGGTCCAGAACCGGCGCCAAAATTGTCGACTGGCTTGGAGGACGGGCTGCGCATTGTCCGATAGTTGGTGTTCGGGCCGTCCATTCTCGAATCGGGGCAAAGTGAACAGGAATTTTCCGCTCCAGTGGTTTCCGTCCTGGGGCTGCAGTTGCAAAATCCATTGGTGGGGTGCTTCGCGTCGGGTCGCTAGTTCTCCGTCGCTCGCGGCGTAAACCCGGTATTCGTTTTCGTCCAGGGTGTGCGTGAAGGTTACGCTTTGGGGAAGCCGCTGCCGCGATTTATCGGGCCCACCGGTCGTGATTAAATCAACCGCCCCGGTGTGTTCGAAAGCAGCGGATTGGTGCCGCGTGGATTGCGTCCAATCCTCCGGTTCGATTCCCCACGCATCGCTGCCGTAGGGGAAACCGATTCGCACCCGGATCGCACCTCGGGTCATTAACTCAGAGTCGATCTGCACCGCGATTTCATCTCGATCGGGGTGCACGGCAGTGATGACCTTAACGGGCTTTCCACCGACCTGGTAGGTGCTGTGAATTTCCCCCGTCCAGAGATTCAACTCCTGGTGGATTTCAGTGATGTCTTCGAGCGCGGCGATTGAGCCGTCCTCCAAAGTGAATTCGAAACCGATACGGCCGAGGCCGAGCCGGTGGGGATTGCTGCGGAGCCATTGACCGGCGGCAGTCGTCTGATTGGTGGGATAGGAAACGTCGCGGTCGCCTGTGGAAAAGTCCTCGAGCGTATCCGAAAGTTGGTAGCCCTCGGGGTTGGAAAAGCTGTGCCAGCCCCAGTCGCTTTGGATGCTCAGCGGAATGCCGTCGCGGTAGGCTTCCGGGAAACTCTGCAGGCCGGTGACGTCGACCGTCATGGCGAAGCCGCCGTTGCCGACGGTAAAGGGCGACCATGGGTCGACGCTCGTCACGCTCGGATGGTGGCGCGTGACGAGGGCTTCGCGATCGATCGGCGCGGCGGCGCAGAGCAGGCTGGAAAAAACCACGCCGAGCAGGATTGCGGAGGGTTTGAGGTAGGGCGGTTTCGCCGAAACCGCTGGGATCGTTGGCCTCGCCACATGTGCTGTTGGACGTTCTTCGCGGCGCGCTCGGCGAGCACGCCCTACCTCTAGCAGATAAGGAAAGGGGAGCCTCATCGCCTTCAGCCTTTCCCAAGCTGGTCTCAGGAAAATCTTAGTCATCGATACGGTAGTGAATGGGTTCGCCGGCGGGAATGTTGGTCACCGACACGCCGTTGCGCCGAAAGATTTTCAGGCTCACGGCGGCATCGAGCGCGGGTGCCGTGAGCGAAATTCCGGTTTCGTCGTGCTCCAGGTGGATAACCTTGGCGGCATCGCCATCGGCCGAGTCGATGTAGGTGAACGAGGTCGACTCACCGACCTCGCCCGGGAAGGCGTGGATCTTGAGGCGAGGGGGGGAATCTGCGTCCCACGTGCGAGCGTTGCCGGCGTAGACGTTGCCGGTGATCAGGAGACTGTTGGCGCGCACGAACAGGGGGATCTCGTTGCGCTCGACCTGGGTGACCACGGCGTGACCGCCGACCAGACTGGATTCGATGCCGCGGTCAAAGTTGTAGCGATACCAGCGTCCGGCGGGGAGGTAGACGTCGCGCACGGAACCCGGGGTGACCATGGGCGCCACCATCAAGCCGGCGCCGAGGTAGAACTGATCCCAGATGGCGTGCGTGCGGGGGTCGTCCAGGTGCCGATACGCGAGGGGCTGCATCATGGTGCCGCTTTCGGCGGCGTCGTTGGCTAGTGAATACAGGTAGGGCAACAGATCCATCCGAAGTTCGAGGAGATCACGGTATTCGGCCTGGAAGGCTTCGTCGTAACGCCAGGGCATGCGGTCGCGGCCATCGCCGCCGGAGCCGTCGAGTTTGATTTCAAGCAATCCGCTCATGACGCCGAACTGCATCCAGCGCAGGTAGAGTTCTTCGTCGATCAGCCCCTCGCCGATGTAGCCGCCGACGTCGGTGCCCCAAACGGGAAACCCCATGAAGGACGCGCGAATCGCGTTGGCGGCGTTGCCCTGCAAGCCTGCCCAGCTGCTGCGCGGGTCGCCGCCCCAGATGGCGCTGAGGTAGGGTTGGCTGCGGTGAATGGCGGCGCGAGCGAAGGTGAACTGATCGTCGCCCCACGTCCGGCGTAGCGCTTCGTCGTGGGTTTTGATGAACAGGTAAGTATACGTGTTGCGCTTGGCTCCGCGCGGCACGGTCTCGTCGGCCCAGGCTTCCCACTCCGGGAATTTTTCGTCGGCGCGGTCCATCTTGTGGCCTTTCACCCCGATCGAGTGCTGTAGGTCGGTGAGTTTTTGTTGAAACTGTGCGACTGTTTCCGGGTCGCTCAGATCGGCGTAGGTGAAACCGCCGGGGAGGTGGCGGTTCAGCGGAGTATCGCCGAAGAACGCAGTGGCGGTCCACGTCATGAATTCGAGGCCGTGTTGCTCGCGGATTTCGCGTATCCATTTTTCGGGTTCGGCAAACGCGGCGGAAAAATTCATGTGCGACCAGGCGTGCGCGCCGTCGCTGTAGGGACGGTCCACGAACCAACCGGTCAGAGGCAGGCGCAGGTCGGCGAAGCGTTTGATGTCATCGAGGATTTCGGCCGCGCCGCCATCGTTTTGGTCGCGCCACCCGATGGGGCCAAGCGCCCAGAGGGGCACGTGCTTGGGCGCGCCGATGAGGTCGAAATAAGCGCGATGAATGGTCGGACCGTCGTCACCAAGCAACACATACCAATCGAGCGTGCCGGTCTCGTGATGGATCTGGTTGCGACCATTGAGCGCGAACTGGTAGCGCCCGACGCCAAAAGTATCGAAGAATGCGCCATAGCCCGCGCTGCTCATGTAGAATGAGGAAAAGGCCGAAGCGTAATTTTCGACAATATCCTCACCGTGATTGGTGACCTCGACGCGCACGGTCGAGCCGGTCAGGTCGGGCGAGTGTTGGTTGTCGGGCTGCAACGGTGAGGACAGGCCGAAGAAGTGATCGCCCGTATGAGCGAATTCCAGCGTGGTCTGATCGGCCCACTCCGGTGTGGCGTGAAGACGGAACCCGTCGCCGTGGGTGCTGATGGTGAGGGTCGCGTCGAGTCCGGGCGTGGTGGGACCGCGATGCGCGTAATCGACCGACGCCGGGTAGGTGAGTTTGATCTCAATCCGGTCGGGCGTGGTTTGAGCGACTGCCCAGGCCAGCGGCGAGTGGTAGTCGAATTTCACGTCGGTCAGATGGACGATGACCCGACCGTGGCGATGGATCAGCACCTCGTTATCAACGACTTCGAGGCGACCACCCGGCACCGTCAGTTCGGCGGCGGCCAGCGATCCCACGGAAAGCGATACGGCGGTGAAAAGAGTGAGGGCGAGTCGAGGACACGCAAACAGGCGGAAACAACCGGGGAATGGCATGGGAAAACGATAAGAAAGGTCCGAGGGGGGCGGAGATGCAGCAGACAAATCCCGCGCCCGCAGTGCAACGATTTCGTGGTCCGGGGAGCGCGGATGAAATATCAGTTAACAATCACGGTGCGAGAGCGGCACGATGAGTTGAGAACTCGTAAAAAATAGGGTGTAGTGATGCGGTTGTTGTCCGGTGGCCCATGCGGGACCGTGGGGTCGTCGGCGGCAATCTCCCTTTCACCCCTTCGGTTTCTCCCCCATGCTTTCTGCTTTTCAAGCACCCCTCCGTTCTCGACTGGTCGGCCGTTTATCGGCGTTTTTGATGCTCGGTGTAGGCGCGGCGGTGCCCGGGTCCATCGCGGCCAAAACCGGCCCCGACGCGGTGCTTACGAGTTTTCGCGATCAGATCGAACTCACGATGGATGAGTTTTGTTACGATTGCCACGGATACGGCGGCGACAAGGGTGGGGTGGTGCTCGACGGCTGGGAAAGCGACGATGACCTCCTCGATCACGAACTGTGGTTGCGCGTGTTGCGCAATGTGCGTTCCGGCATCATGCCGCCGGCCGACGAGGCCCAACTCGACCCGGAGCAAAAGGAAGCGATCATCCACTGGATCAAGGAAAAGGCGTTTCAACTCGACCCCCTGCAGCCCGATCCTGGTCGCGTCACGGTCCGGCGCCTCAATCGCGTCGAGTATCGCAATACGATCCGTGACTTGATCGGCGTCGACTACGATACCGCGATCGAGTTCCCCGCCGATGATACGGGACACGGGTTCGATAACATCGCCGACGTGCTGACGATTTCGCCCATGTTGCTCGAGAAGTATCTCGATGCCGCGCAGGCCATCATCGACGAAGCCATGCCGAGCCAACCACTCGTCGTGGCGGAGCGGGCATTGCCGGGCAAACGCTTCGAATCGACCGTCGCCATCGTCGAGCCGCCCACGCCAACCGCGGTGGTGGAAGGCGAAGAGGCGCCCGCGCCGCCGCCGTCGTCCGAGGTGTGGCAGGCGGGGGAGCTTGCGGGCGATGCGCGCGATCTGCTTTATTATTCACCCGCTTCCTTGCGAGCGACGCACACCGCGGAGCATGCCGGGAATTATGAAGTCGTGCTCAATTTTCGCGCGCTCGAGCGCTACGTGGACAACCAGTTTGATCTCAACAAGTGCCGGATCGTGCTGAAAGTCGATGGCGAGGAATTGCTCGCCAAAGAGATGGTGCGCGAAGGTTACGGTCGCGAATTTTCCTACACATTCCCGCAGCAGTGGGAGGCCGGGGAACACGAGTTTTTGGTGGAAATTCATCCGCTCGAACCCGCCGTCGAGCAAATCCGCCAGCTGCGGATCAGGTTGGATGATGTGGTGGTGCGCGGTCCCATGGCTCCGGAGCACTGGGTCCCCCCGGCAAACTACGCCGAGCGTTTTCCCCGACCGGTGCCGGAATCCGTGGCCGAGCGGCGCGAGTATGCCCGCGAGCTGCTGACCGATTTCACGTTCCGGGCGTTTCGCCGCCCGGTCGGCCCGTCGACGATTGATCGGCTCGTGGATGTAGCCATCCACGTCTCGGAGCAGCCGGAATCGACTTTCGAGGCCGGCATTTCCCAAGCGATGGTCGCGGTGCTGGCTTCGCCTCGATTCCTGTTTCGCGAGGAAGAGGCCATGGCTGCGGCCGAAGGGGAGAAATATCCGCTGGTCGACGAATATGCGTTGGCGTCGCGGCTGTCCTATTTCCTGTGGTCGACCATGCCGGACCAGGAGCTCTTTAATCTGGCGGAAAAAGGCGCGCTGCGCGCACATCTGCCGGAGCAGGTCAAACGCATGTTGGCCGACGAACGCTCGGAGGAATTCGTCAACAACTTCACCGGCCAATGGCTGCAGGCGCGCGATATTCCCAACGTCAACATCAGCAGTTTCGTCGTGTTCCTGCGGGAAAATCCCGATCCCGAAGTCGCCAAGGCGCGTGAGACCTTTGTCCGCCTGCGCCGGATCGAGGAAGAAGATCGCACCGAAGAACAAGCCGCCGAACTGGCGGAAGCGCGGCAGACGTTCTTCGCCTTTTTCCGGCAACCCAAACCCGACCTCAACGGCGACGTGCGGTGGGCCATGAAGCGCGAGACGGAGATGTATTTTGATCACATCCTGCGCGAAGACCGCAGTCTGCTCGAACTCATCGACAGTGACTACACGTTCCTCAACGAGGAGCTGGCGGCGCACTACGAAATCCCGACCGATGACATCAAGGGGGCAAAGATGCGCAAAGTCATGCTGCCGCCCGACAGTCCGCGCGGCGGCGTGCTGACCCAGGGCACTGTGCTGGCCGTGACCTCCAATCCCACGCGCACCTCGCCGGTGAAGCGCGGGGTCTTCATTTTGGATAACATCCTCGGCACGCCGCCCCCGCCGCCCCCGCCCAACATTCCCGCCCTCGAGGACGTGGCCAGTGAAGAAGAGCTCGCGAAGCTTTCCCTGCGCGAAACCCTTGCGCTCCACGCCAGCAACAAGATGTGTGCGTCCTGCCACAGCCGTATGGATCCGCTCGGCCTCGCTCTGGAAAATTTCAACGCCATGGGCCGCTGGCGCGATGCCGAGATGGGCAAACCCATCGAGCCCGACGGCGAGCTCATCACCGGTCAGAAATTCTCAAACGTGCAGGAGCTGAAGCAGATCCTCCTCACCGATCACCGGGAACAGTTCCTGCACACGCTCACGGAAAAGATGCTGACCTACGCCCTCGGGCGTGGCATGGAGTATTACGACACTGAGACTTTGGACCAACTCGTGGCCCAGGTCGAAGCCGCCGACGCCCGCCCCTCCGCCCTCATCATGGGCATCATCGAATCCGCCGCTTTCCAGAAAACCCGTCCACCCGAAACCCTGCTTTCATCCACACCTGACGAGTCGATCGAAGAAACCGACCGCCTCGTCGCCAACCGCCGCTGATCATGCCCAACGCAGCCGAAACCGAACTCCGCCAACACCTCCGGTCCATGAATCGTCGCAATTTTTTGCGCGGGATCGGTGCGACCCTCGCCCTCCCGACCTTCGCCTCGATGATGCCGAGCAAGCTGCTCGCCGCCACGCAGGCTCTGGAGACCGCCACCACCCCGACCGGTGCACCCTTGCGCACCGCCTTCGTCGCGTTTCCGAACGGCGCCATTCCCGATCGCTGGTGGCCCACCGGCGGCATGAGCGACTTTGCCTTTGGTGAAACCCTGTCGCCGCTGCAGGGCCTGCGTGACCGCTTTCAGGTTCTCGGCGGTCTCGATCACCTCAACGCCAACCCCGGCAACGACGGCGGCGGCGACCACGCTCGCGGCAACGGTGTGTTCCTCACCGGAGTCCGTCTCAAGAAGAGCGCCACCGACGTGCAGGCCGGCATCTCGATCGACCAAGTCATCGCGCGCGAGATCGGCGACCTCACCCGCTTCCCGTCGTTGGAACTCACGTGCGATGCGAACCGCAAATCCTCCGGTTGCGATTCCGGTTACTCCTGCGCCTACCAATACAATATTTCGTGGAAATCGCCCACCACGCCGATGACGCCGGAAAACAACCCCCGACTCGTTTTCGAGCGCCTCTTCGGGGCCGGCGAGCAGGGGCACCGTCAGGCCAACGCGCAGCAGCGCATGGAGAACCGGCGCTCCGTGCTCGACTTTGTCATGGACGACGCCCGCAGCCTCCAGCGCCGGCTGGCGCACGACGATCGCGAGAAACTCGACCAGTATCTTACGGGCGTGCGTGACGTCGAATCGCGTATCCAACGGGCGGAAAAATTCGGCCCCAACGTCGATCCGGCGCGCAAGACACCCGAGGGCATTCCCGAAAGCCACGCGGACTACGTGCAAGTCATGTATGACATGATGCTGCTCGCGTTTAAGACCGATTCCACTCGCGTCTGCACGTTCGTGCTCGGTCACGACGGCGACAACCGCTCCTTCAGTGAAATCGGTATCAGCGAAGGTCATCACGATCTCTCGCATCACCAGAACAACGCCGAACGCGTCGACAAGGTGGCCACGATCGATCGCTGGTATGTCGAGCAATTTGCCAACTTCCTCCAACGCATGGACGAGACCGAGGATGTCGACGGCAATTCCCTCCTGCACAACTCGCGCATCGTTTACGGCAGCGGCAACGCCGACGGCAATCGTCACACGCACCACGATCTGCCGGTGCTGCTCGCCGGTGGCGGCGGGGGCATGCTCAAGCCGGGCCGCTTCGTGAAACACTCCAATCAACCGATGACCAACCTCTACCTCTCACTCGCCGATCAAGTCGGCGTGAAGAACCTGGAGCGGTTCGGTGATTCCACCGGCCGTCTCGCCAACATCTGATCTCGCCGGGGCGGTCGGGTTCGCCGAACCCGCCGCTGACGTGCCGCCGGTCGGTTCGGCTCGACGCGCTCGGCGAGCACGCCCTACCTGCTCGTTTTTTATTCCAGCCCCAACCCCATACCCCATGTCCTTCCGTTCTCTGTTTCTCGCGGGTCTGGCTTTTGCCAGCGCGTCCTGTGTGTTGGCCCATGAGCCGGCCGAAGTCGTCACCGGCGACTTCGAACTCGGCCCCGATTCTCTGGTCCAGGCAGGCGTGCCGCAAGGCGAGCTGTTGGGCCCGTTCGAGTTTCGCAGCCAGATCATCACCGGCACCATTCGCCAGTATTGGCTCTTCGTGCCCGCGCAATACGACCCCGCGACTCCGGCCAGCGTGCTGGTGTTTCAGGACGGTCACCGCGCCACCCACCCGGAAGGTTCCCTGCGCGTGCAAAACGTGCTCACAAACCTGATACACGAAGGTGCCATCCCGCCGACCATCGGTATTTTCATCACACCTGGCGACACCCGGGAGGAGTTCCCGCAGGATCTGGGCTGGGGCAACCCCAACCACCGGTGGCAGGAGTATGACGTGCTCACCACCGACTACGCCCGCTTCATTATCGAGGAGATGCTCCCGCTCGTGGGCGAGTCCTACAACCTCACCGACGATCCCGAGCAGCGTGCCATCGGCGGCACCAGCAGTGGGGCGATCTGCGCGTTCACCGTGGCGTGGAATTACCCGGATGAATTTCGCAAAGTGATCAGCTTCATCGGCAGTTATGTGTCGATCGGCTCGCGTCCGCCCGAGGGCGACCCGAACGGCGCGTGGTCACCAGGCGGACAGGATTATCCCGCCATGATCCGTCGCACGCCGATCAAGCCCCTGCGCATCTTTTTCCAGGACGGTTCCAACGATCTCGATAACCCGTGGGGCAACTGGTTCCTCGCCAATCAGTCGATGGTGAGCGCGCTCAATTTTGCCAATTCTCAGGCCGAAAAATTCGAAGCCGGCGAACTGAGATGGAACCCGTATGGACCCGAGCCCAAAGGTTACGTCGAGGGACTCCGCTACGGCGAAAAGCACGTGTGGACGGACGGTTCCCACAGCGACAAGCACGGCGGATCGATGTTGCCGGAGGTCATCCGGTGGCTCTGGGCGGAAGACGCGAAATAAGCGCAACTACCAAGAAGTCGGGCGTAAAGCCCGACCCACGTGGTGGTGCCGATCGCTTGGCCGTGGGTCGGGCTTTACGCCCGACTCCCCCCGTGCGCCGGGGCGTGGTAGGTTACTCAGTCCAGTTTGTTGAACAAGTAGGTGCCCACGGGTTCACCGCGAGGACCGATGTAGCTGGGTAGGACGCGGTAGGCTTTTACCTCGAGGAGTTTGCCGTTTTCAACCGGCTGCATAACGAGCACCCAGCGTTTGTCCTGAGCTTCGCCCAGCTTCATGCGCACGACGGCGAGTTCGCCCTCATGGGAGTAGCCCTCGCGGGCACTCCAACGACTGCTCCAAAGCTGTTCGTTCGTCTCCGAGTAGATTTTGACGACGAGCGTTCCGTCGTGATCGAGCAGTTGGACGCGGGCGGTGCCGGCAAACTTCAGCGTCGCCAGTTCGGGGTCGAATTCCTGCGCCAACAGACCGTGAAACGACGCTGTGATCGGCGTGCTGCCCCGGACTTGTGTGCCCTTGTCGTCGTAGGTGCCGGAGATGTCGACCGCGCTGCTGGTGAGCGCGGTAGTCGCCGCAATGGTCGCGGTGACGAAGAGCCGTCGGCAACGGCTCATTAATCGAGAGTGATTTACCGTATAGCCTGTGTTGTTCATGACTTCACAGGTTAACCGGTCGGCTTGATTTGGCAAGATCCTCCGGCGCGCCGGGGCCGGTGATGCGACCGGATTATTTCTCGATTTGCAGCGCGGTTTCGAGCCACTTGATCAGCACGGCCTTTTCGCCCTTTGATTCGTAGTCGTCCTGGATTTGCTTGAGGCGGGCGCGCATCTCGGTGTTGCGACGGAGACGGAATGAAAGGCGAGCTTCCTGCGGCATTTCGTCGTCCCGGATCATTTCGTAGAGAGTCGTGGCATCGCTTAGCGTATCGCGAATGTCATCATCCGTAACCATGATCAGATCTTCGCGCACTTCGGCTTCGCCTTCGATCACCTCACCGTGACACATCACGCAGCGGTTGTTGAAGATCGTGCGGATTTCGGCGGGAAGGGGCAGCAGCGCATCGACCGAGTTTTCGGCCCAAGCCATGGTGGACGTGGCAATGAAGGTGGTGAGAACGGCGATATTTCGGAATAAGGTCATTGAAAGCGTGACGATCGAAAGGGTTTTTTATTCAGAGGTCGAAGCTAGGGTTTCAGCAATGGCTTCCACCGCAGCGGAATCCAACGGGCCCTTGTTATTCAACAAAAGCAAGAACTCGACCAAGAGATCGATTTCCGGATCGGTGAGGATCTCGGCGTAGGCCGGCATCGGGATCGCTTGGGCGTCGAAGAAGTGTTTTGCGAGTCCGGCGAACGGTCCGGATTCAATCGCGCGGCCGTGGCCGTCATCAATCCAATGATGGATTTCCGCCCGATCCCCGTCGGCGGTGAGCTCACGGAAATCACGGCCCTGAAAGCCGGGGATGTAGCCTTTGAACGAAGCCAGATTGGCGACCGCGCCTTGGCCGAGTTCGCCGTGGCATTGGTAACAACCGGTTTGACGGGCGAGTCGGTCACCAAAGACGAGGGTTCGCTCGGGCGTGAGCGCGCCGATGAAGTCCGCGTCGATGGTCGGCATGGCCCGATCTCCGTTGCCGACCCCATTGGTGCGACGCACGCCCTCGGCGAGCGCCCAGGCGGCGATGTCATCGATCTCGGCGGTGGTCAGATAGCCGTCATCACCGTAGGCTGGCATTTGCACGAGCAGACGGCCGTGGCGTTCGCGTTGCGCCTCGGGCACCCCGTGCGTGATCCACTCGATGACCTCGGCGGCTTCGAGTTGACCGTCCTCCCAAATCACATCGATACCGCGGGCGCGACCACTGCGGAAATTGACGCGCGGATCGTTCTCGCTTTGGCCGTGGCACGCGAAGCAACCCGCGGTTTGGGCTAAATGGCCACCCCGGGAGACGGGGGAGGATTCCGGGCTGCGCTCGTATTGGTAGAAGGTGAGAGCGGCGGCGAAACCGATCACGACAGGAACGATCAGCAAGGAGCAACGGCGGGCAACGGGGGACACGGCAGCGATTGCGCACGGGTTTTCCCGTGGAGTCAAAGATCAGCGTAGACGCGGCCTGCTGTATTTTAACCATCGCACGACGGTGATTCCGGCATTTCCAAATCGCGGGGAATGGTTTGGATGGGACGCATGACTCGATTGCTCTTTTGGTTGGCTCTGGGAGGTTCCGGTTTGATCGTGGCGGCATCGCCGACGGTGGACCGTCGCGCGGAGGCGATCGAAGCCGACGTAATTGCGTGGCGGCATCATTTACACGCGCACCCCGAACTCTCGAACGAGGAGAAAGAAACGGCCGCTTACATCGCTCAACGTCTGGAGCGTATCGGCGTCGATGAACTCAAAACCGGGGTGGCCGGGCACGGCGTGGTCGCGTTGATCAAAGGCACCAAACCCGGTCCGGTGGTCGCGTTGCGTGCTGATATGGATGCGTTGCCGGTGACCGAGCAAACGGGGCTGCCTTATGCATCCACCGTTCGCGCCAATTACGGCGGCAAGGAAGTGGGGGTGATGCACGCCTGCGGGCATGATGCACACGTCGCGATCCTACTCGGCGCGGCGGAGGTCTTGGCCGGCATGCGCGACGAGCTCACGGGTTCGGTGAAGTTGATTTTCCAACCGGCGGAAGAAGGCGCTTATCCCGCGCCCAAGTGGGGCGCGAAATTGATGATCGAGGAAGGCGTGTTGGAGCAGCCCACCGTCGATGCGATCTTTGGTCTGCACGTGTGGTCGGGCGAGCCCAGCGGCACGCTGAGTTTCCGGTCGGGTCCGTTCATGGCCAGCAGTGACTTTCTGCGCATCACGGTGACGGGACGGCAGACGCACGCCGCGCGGCCGTGGGGCGGCATCGATCCGATCACGGTGTCGGCGCAGATCGTGCTCGGGCTGCAGACCATCGCCAGCCGTCAGGTCAATATTTTGGCGGGACCGTCGCTGGTGTCGATCGGCACGATTTCAGGCGGCGAGCGCAATAACATCATTCCCGACGAAGTCGTCATGACCGGCACCATCCGGACGTTCGACCCCGACGTGCGTGCCGCCTATCACGAGCGGATCAAAACCACCGCGGAAAGCATCGCGGCGGCGTCGGGCGCGACGGCCGAAGTCTACATCGGATCCGACACCGGATACTCTCCGACCATCAACGACCCCGAACTCACGGCGGCCATGGCCGACGTGTTCACGCAGGTGGTCGGCGCGGAGAACGTGAAGACGGCTCCCATGGTCACCCCGGCGGAGGATTTTTCGTTCTATCAGGAAAAAGTGCCGGGGTTGTATTTCAGCCTCGGCGTGTGTCCGCCCGACATCGATCCCGCCACGGCGGCGTCGAATCATTCGCCGCGATTCGTGGTCGATGATGCCGCGCTCGTCACCGGCGTGCGCGCGATGGCGACCATGGCGGTCGAGTATCTGGCGCGCCACGCTGAATAAGGCGGACGTGTTTTTAGGCGAAATTGTGAAGCTGCTTGGCTCCGCATTTTCGACACACGAACTCGAGATACGCTCGCTCCTCGCCGGGTGAATCCGCCAATTCGCCCGTTTCGATCATCCCCTGATTGCACCCTTGGCAACGAATGGTCGCGTTTTCTTCGATGTAATTCAGCTCCTCGTCCCGGGCGAGTTTGGTAGCGACATCTGTCTGTGCGGTATCGACCCAAATTTCTATGCCGGTCAGGCCGCTGGGGTCATCGATGGTCTGCCTGCCAAAAGACAATTGGTTGTCTCGAAAAACGGTTTCCACCCGGTTCGAAAGCGCGGGGTCGTAGGTGTGGATCACGCGGCGTTGATCAGCGCGGGGGACCGGGGCAGACCGAGCAGCGGGTAGCGGGGTAGTTTCGGGTTCGATTTCGGCAGTTTTCACCGGGATCCCGTCCGGAGGTAGTTTGATCACCCGACGGGCTTCGAGATACGCCCATGAGCTCGATACCGCCATGAGCATGAAGGTGATTCCCATGCCGATTTCCTGATACCAACCAATGCCGCCGCCCTTGCCACTATGCCGAAGCGTTTCGTCTCCCACCGTGAAGCGGGTCAGGCCAAAGTTCATCAAGAACAGGCCCAACGAGAAGCCGAGAAAGTAGAGCGGAAACGCCCGGTAACCTTTCCGCCGCAGCAGCACCCACATGCGAGCCAACGCCACGAGGGAAGCAATCACGGTGAGTAGGAAACGACTCTTCATCGGCCCCCCAGCACTATCGGAACATGCGCGGGATTGCGAATCCCTGTTGTTCGTTTTTTGAAGGGAAGGACTCCATGTCGATGGCCGTGCCAAACGCGGACGACTCGGCGAGCCGTCCCCTCCTTCCCGGCCGGATTGGTGGACTCTACGGTCCGCGCAGCACGGTTGGTCCGGTGGGTTGAGGAGGCTCGCTGCCCACGGGTTCCTGGGTGATGAGAATTTCGGTCGGCGGTTGAGTGGCGCCCGGGAGGGTGTAGAAGAGACTACCGTCGCCGCCGTAGAATTGGGACGGCACTTCGCCGACGCGTTGGTAGGGGCTGGTGGCGGAGGGTTTCACCCAAAGTTGGAGCGACGTTTCCGCGGCCGGGAAGGGCAGGTTGTAGAGGTTCAGGTAGCCACGGTGGTTGCTCTCGTCGAAGACGGACCATGCATAGGGATCTTCCGGGGTGACGTTGGTCGGGTCACCGGTGCCGTCGTCTGGAGTCGCCGGATCGGTGGGGTCGGGAACTTCATTGGCGGGCTCATCCGGCGAGGCCACATTGGGCTCTTCGCCGTCGGGAAATTCAGGGTCGGGGGTCTGGGGTTCCAAGGCCACGATGCCGGGTTCGGTCAGCAAATCGAGGGCCAGATCGAGCAACCCCTTGCGTTGGCCGAGTTCGTAGCTGGTGGGGTCGACCAGTTCCATGGCGGCGAGTCGGCCCACTCCCTGATCGACGAGGGCGAGCTGTGCGATTTGTTGGATGACGGCGAGGTGTTGTTCCCGCAGTGCTTCGTGATCCTCCTGCAGTTTGCCATACTGCAACCGGATTGATTTCAGCCGGCGCAGCTCTTGAATGATGGGCGGTTCGGCACCGTCGGCGTAACCCTCGGTCAGCGCGGCGATGAGGGTGCCGAGATCGAGTTGGTCGATGGTGGTTTCCTGTCCGCCGATGACGGCTGCGGTTGCGGATGTCGGTTCCGGCGTCGACGCGGTCGATGATCCGGTCGCCGGTGAGGCGGCGGTTTGGGGGCCGTCGCTGATCCGCGAATCGGGTGAGGAGAGTTGAACGAGATTGAGGCCCAGCAGGAGGCAGGCGGCCAGGGGCCAAGCCCAGCGGCGGAGCAGGGTGGATCGCCGCGACCGCCGTGGTGGTTCGGCGGCGATGGTGCCGAGAATGTGCTGGAGGGTGTCGCGTTGCGCCGCTGCGGGCAGCGTTTCGGCGGGGGCTTCCTGGCGCGCGAAATGAGTGAGGGCGGCGCTGCAGGATTTGAGCATGGCGGCCGCAGCGGGGTCGTTGGCCAGGCGGTGTTCGAACGCGGTGCGCTCGGTCGGATCCAGCTCGTCGAGCAGGTAGTGCAGGGCGGTGGTTTCCAGATCCTTATTCATGGCTGGCGACCCATTGACGCAGTTTCGAAAGTCCGCGGCGCAGGTGATTCTTAACGTTACCCACCGGGATTTTCATGGTGGAGGAAATTTCCGTTTGGGTGCAGCCCGCAAAAAACGCGAGTTGCAGCGCGCGACGTTGCGGGGCGGACAAACGGGCGAGGTGGGTGTCGAGCAGATCGGTCTGTTCCGAGGCGGTGGAGGCGGGCGAGGTGGTGGCGTCGTCCGTGGGGGTCCACTGCTCCAGGAGTTGACGTCGCCGGGCCCCCTGGCGCACCCGATCGATGGCGGCGTTGCGCGCGATGAACACCACCCAGGAAACGACTTCGCCGCGATCGGCGCGGTAGCGCGAAGCCTGCCGCCAGACTTTGATGAACGTGTCCTGCACGGCCTCGCGGGCGTCTTCGGGATCCTCGAGCGTGCGGCGCACCACGCCGTGGACAATGGGCGACAGCTCCAGATAAAGCAGACGCATGGCATCGGTGTCGCCCGCGCAGAGGCGGGCGACCAGACGACGGTGCGCTTCGAGCGCGTCTGCATCGAACGGAGCCACGGACTACTGTGGCCGGTGGGGGGCGATATTTGTTCCCGCGCGGGCGGGAGATTTTGTCAGAAGTGCCATCGCAGGGAAGCGGAGATGAGGTGGCCGGTGCGGTCGCGGCTGGGCTTCAGGTCGGTGTATTTGTAGCGCACGACCAGCGAGGCTTGAGGCGACAGATGGAACTTCACATCGGCCGAACCTCCGAAGGTGACCGATTCGTCCGAATAGGGTGAAGTCGGCACGATCATGATCGAGACATCGTCGGTGGTGGTCGTGATCGTGGCACGGTTGAGGACCAGGTTGAGCTCCGGGGACACCGTCAGCTCGATCGTCTGATTCACCGACCACGAAAACTCGGGCGACAGGGTGAACAGCCGCGTGGTGTCCTGGAAGACGGTGTGAACCGAACCGGCGACCGCATCGCCACCGATGATCACATCGTAGTCGGCGATCGTCGTGAGGTCGCCGATGTGATGATAGGTGAAGCGCAATCCGAGGTTTTCGGAAAACGTGTAACCCGCCGCGATGAACGGCACGGTGGCGTGGTCGTCCTCGCGGGAGAACGAATCATTGGTGGTGAACGGCCCGGCGGTGCCCGGGACGGTGTTGCCGCCACTCGAGCTCAGGGCGACATTGGCGATCGAATACTTCGCTCCGCTGAGCGAAAGGTGTCCGACGCCGGCTTCGGCGAAAAATCCCGTCTGAGCCCACGCGGATACCCCGGTGAGCAGGGACAGAAGCGAAACGAAAACAGATTTCATGGTGCAGATGTCTTTGGTATAATTTCGACCCGTCAGTGGGTCTTCTACCAAGGATACGCGCGCCATGTCCGCACGGAGTCAGTCGCCGGAAAATTAAAGCAAAAATAGCTGCAGCGGCTTGAGTCATCGCCGCCGCCGCGGGCGAGTGGGAGCCTAATTGCGGCCGGGTCGTCGGTGACGCAAACGTGCCGGAGGTGGTGGCTCTTCGGGTTCGACCACCGGGGGCGGGACGGGCGCCGGGGGCGGCGGAGGGATTGCGGCCAGGGCGGCGTTGCGGGCGTCGGCGACACGGTCGCTGGCGGAGGGATTGGCGGCGACGGCGGCGCTTGCCATACGGTCGATGACGGCAACGTCGCCGGTGCCGACGGCGGCGGAAGTGAACACGCGGTTAAGCGTGCCGGTATTTACGCCCGAACGCTCGCTATCCATGAGCACGGCCACGGAACCAGCGGTGGCCTGCATACCTCGATCGGCCAACGCGGCGGTGCGGGAATCCTCGTAGAGCGCCGCCAATTTCACCGCGTTGGAGTCTCCGTTGCTGCCCGTGCCCGGCGGCAACGCGATGGTCGGTCCTCTTCCGCGGTCACCGAAGGCCACGGTTCCATCCAACACGGTGACGACGGTGAGGCTGTCGGCTCCGGCGGCGGCTGCCTCCACGCTGACCGCGTAATTGGTGCCGCGGGCACCGGCGGTGCCTTTGGGCGTGCGCACGCCGTAGCGTGATTTTTCACGTTTCTTGGGGTCCAAATTCGCGACGAGATTGCCGCTGCGCAGGGTCAACGTCGTGCGCTCGATGCGTTTTTTATCCGGCGTGATCACCACATCGGCCGACTCGAGCTTAAAGGTCGTGCCGGGCTCCGCCGTGGTAATCGCACCCTCGAAGGTTTGCAGATGAAGACGCGTGTAGGGACCCACCGTGATCGTGGCCCCATTGGGCACATGGAGTTTAGGAATCAATACCATTGCGGTGCCGGTGTCCGCCAATACCATGGTCGCGATTTGGTCTCCGCTCATCGCCAATACGTGGGCGCGATGCTCCGCGACGGGTTGGGCCGGCAAGGCGGCGACGCCGGCGGAGAGGAGCAGGAGACCCCGGCAAATATGGCGTGGAATTTTCATGACGATAACAGAGCAGAACGGCGGTCCCGAAGGGGGGCGGAGGATAAATCACGAAATAGGTAAAACACCCTAGACGTCAATTCTGAACTCCTGGGGTGATGATTCCGGTGGGGGGTCGGCGCGAAGTGAGGGAAGATTAACGGTTGGAAGCCCGGACGTTGCATCTCACCGATCGGCGGTGAATGGTCGCTGACAATCATGTATCGCTTACCCCGACTTCCATTTTGGGCTCTCTGCACTGGTTTGGGTTGCACGGCGCTGACCGCCGCGCCCGTCGCATCAATCAAATATGCTCCCGTCGCGGCGTGGTCCGCCGGCGAAGAGCGCCTCTTCCAGGGTGAATCCACGCTGCTGGCTTCCGTGGAAATGGATTTGGTGACGGTGGCGGCTGGCCAAACCATGCCGGGAACGACGAACCAAGAGTCTCTTTGGCTGGTGCAACGGGGCGAGTTTTTGGTGGAGTTGGGCGACGACGCGGAGCGGGTGGTGGGTCCGGGTAGCATTGTGTTGGTCATGCCCGGCGATGCCTGCAGGTTGACGAATCACGGCGACGAGTCGGGCACGGTTTATCGCCTGCGTTACCAGTCCAAGGCGCCGGTGAATCGGGCGCGCGGCGGAGAGGGCGGTGGTTCGTTGGTGGTCGATTTCGGGGCGCTGGAATTTCAACCGCATGATCGCGGCGGATTGCGCAGTTACTTCGATCGCCCGACGGCGATGACCTCCAATTTTGAAATGCATGTGACGACGCTCAATCGCGGCATCACCAGCCATCCGCCGCACACGCACACGGCGGAGGAAATCATTCTCATGATTCACGGCGAAGCCGAGGAACTCATCAACGGCGAACCCTATGCCTTGAAGACCGGTGAACTGGTGTTTCTCGACGCGATGGTGCCGCATGGCATCCGCAACACGGGCGACGGCACCTGCATGTATTTCGCCTTCCAATGGCGCTGACCTCCCGCACCTACGTCAACCCGGTCGGAGCGAAGCCCATCGTGATGGGTGATCCGTTTGCGTGGCAGCATGCGGGCAACTATTATCTGACCGGCACCACCGATCCCGAAGCGGGATTTCGCGGTTACCGATCGGCCAATCTTGTCGATTGGACCGAGACGGGATGGTTGTGGCGGCGCCAGCCGGATTCCTGGGTGGATGGCCGGTTGTGGGCCCCGGAAGTCTGTGCGTGGCGGGGGAAGTTTTATCTGACCTACAGCGGCACGCTCCGCGGAGTTGCGCCGATGCGCATGCTGATGGGGTTGGCCGTGAGTGACCATCCCGAGGGCCCTTACCGCGATCTGCGCACGCCGTGGTTTGACCCGGGTTATTCGACCATCGACGGGCACCTCTTCATCGACGACGACGACACGCCGTATTTGTATTTCAGCCGCAACGGTTCGCGGGACGGCTACGACTACGGCATACTTTACGGCGTGCGATTGTCGGAAGACTTACTCACTCCGGTGGGCGAACCGATTCGATTGATGGAGGCCGATCAACCGTGGGAAACGGAGATTCGCGATTGGAACCGTTGCAACGAAGGCGCCGCGGTCATTCGTGTGGGTTCGCACTATGCCATGACGTATTCTGCAAATCACTACATGCATGCTTCCTACGGCATCGGGGCAGCCACCGCGCCGCACCCCTTGGGTCCCTGGACCAAAGACCCGGCCAATCCGATCGTGAGCAGTGATCCGGCGGTGGGAGCTTCGGGCCCCGGCCATAATTCGATCGTGTGGTCCCCGGACCGGTCGGAGCGCTTCATGGTCTATCACGCGCATGCGGATCCGACTCAACCGTCCGATCGGCGGGTGGTTTACATCGATCGATTGGACAGCGATCCAGACACGGGGCGGTTATCGTTACGAGGACCGACCCGATCACCGCAGGCCTGGCCCCGCGGCGTCGGCGGCGAGGTCTCGGCGGGATGACCGGTCGGTCCCAGCGGGCGCGACCCAAGGATCACGTGAGAGAGGCGGGCGAAAAATAGTTTCGAAAGTTTGTCACCGGTTGAGGCTTTGCGGGCACTACTCCGTCGCCCACGATGAGAACGCCCGACGCCATGATCCTGACTGAAACCACGAGCGACGCAGACTTGGTCGCTGCCACCCTGGCAGGCGATCGGGCCGCCTTTGGTCGCATCGTGGAACGTTACCAACGGCTGCTGTGCTCGCTGGCTTACTCTGCGGTGGGAAGCCTGAGCGAAAGCGAAGACATTGCGCAGGAGGCGTTTGTTGAAGCCTGGCAACAGCTGCGCGGCTTGCGCGACCCCGAGAAACTACGGTCGTGGTTGTGTGGCATCCTCCGTCACAAAGTCGGACGTTCCCGGCGGCGCGCCCATCAAGAGCCGGTCAATCACGCGGTGGACCCGGAGTTGGCGGACCAGATCCCCTCGGCGGAAACATCGGCGCCCGATCACACGATTCACGCCGAGGAACAAGCGATTCTGTGGCATGCCCTCGAGCGCGTGCCCGCCCGCTACCGCGAGCCCCTCGTGCTATACTATCGCGAGCACCGTTCGATCGAGCACGTGGCGGTCGAACTTGATCTGTCGGAGGACAACGTGAAGCAACGGTTGTCCCGGGGGCGCAAAATGTTGAAAGACCAGGCGCTGGCATTTGTGGAGGGCGCTCTCTCGCGCAGCACCCCCGGCAAGGTGTTCACGATCGGAGTGCTGGCGTCGCTGCCGGTTCTCGCCCCCCCGGCGAAAGCGGCGGGCATCGGGGCGGCGGCAGCGGCGGCGACCAAGGGCGTGGGAAGCGTGGCAAAGACGACGCTGTTGGCGGCGGTGTTGGCCTCGGTCAGCGGATTCATCGCCTCGGTCATGACGTTGCGCATGAACCTGGACCAGGCGCGCACCCCGGCGGAACGCCGCACCGTCGTGCGCATGACGGTCGTGTTGCTGGGCTCGGCGGTCACGTTCATGCTGCTGGTGCTGGGCGGCGCGATGGGGATGAGAGCGTATCCGCAGCACGTGGGATGGGCGGTGCCGCTTCACCATGCGGGCGTCGTGAGCTTTGCGGTGGTTTGGACGGTGCTGATTGGGCGCATGCTGCGGCAGCAACGCGAGTTGCGTTCAGCCGAACGCGTGCGTGATCGGGAGGCATTTGCGGATCCGCGAGATCAGGTCGGATCGGCGGCGTCGGAGTATCGGAGCAAACGCAAATTTTTGGGTGTGCCGCTGGTGCACATTCGCTTTGGTGCGGCCGATGTGGGACAACCGCCGGTGTTCGGCTGGGTGGCGGGAGGAGACCGCGCCATCGGCCTGTTGTTTGCCTGGGGCGGTTGGGCGGTCGGCTGCTTCAGTGGCGGGGCCGTGAGCTTTGGATTGGTGTCCTTTGGGGCGGTGAGTTTTGGCGTGATCGGATTGGGTGCCGTCGCGTTCGGCGGCATCGCGCTGGGGGCCGTATCGGTCGGCTATCACGCGGTGGCCTCGATTTCGGCCACGGCGTGGCTGAGCGCGCAGAGTGCGATATTGGCGATCTCCCGGTTTATCGCCGTGGGCAAGGTGGCGATCGCACCGCATGCCAACGACGAATCCGCTCTGGCTATGTTGGCCAATCCCCACGCCGAGCGGGACGGCCTGATATTTTGCATTGTGATGGTGACTCTGGCGCTGGTCCCCACGGCGATTTACGCGCGCGCCGTGCGTCGTCGCATGAAACTCACACGGCCCCGGTAACGCCGTGGTTACGCGCCCGGAGTGCGCTGCCTGCGACGCGCGCGGCGCGGGCGCCGTTGCGCCAGGTAGCGACGCATGTGGGGCGGCAGGGATTCGTATATGCCGACGAAGTCGCGAGCGATGCGACCTTGTAGGTAGTGAGCCAAGCCCCAGGCCGCACCGGCGCAGATGGCTTGATAAATCGCGGTGTGCAGCGCCGACGGAATTTTAGCCAAGGGGAATTTGGCGAGATAGTGACTGACGTATTCCAGCTCCTGACTCCGCGTGAGCCAGCCAAAGGTCTTCTCCTTGCCGTCGGTGAGCAGGTAGAACACGTGCCAGGAGATTTCCTTCACGACGGCGGCTCCGGTCGCAACGGTTGCGTCGATGGCGGTGGCGATGCCGGAACCCACGTAGCCGAGATAACCCGTCATGCCGGAGAGACCCTGATAGTATTCGATGGTATTGAGAAGCAACGCGGTGAACAGCGCGGACCACACCCCGAGGCGGGCGATGTAGACCAGGATCTGATCAAAGGAAAACTGCAGCACGCGCCACTCCTGTTGCAGGGCGTCCCGAGCGTTGGTCAACAGGCGGGCCGATGGTGTCCGACGGCCGCGCCGCAGTTTCATGCGCACGTAGGCTGCGGCGCATTGACGAAGACGCTGGAAATTTTCCCGTTGTCGGATCAATGCGACGACCAAGCGAGTGGCGAGCAGGACAAAGATGATGATCGGGGCCGCCACGGTGAATGACTCGGCGTTGTTGGTCGCACCGGCGTGCAGCAGGCGGGTGTAAATGTCGGCGCGGATGCCCGCCATGTTGGTGAGGTTACCGATGGCATCGCTGAACTTCCCCTGCGCCAGATGGGGAAAGAACTCCGCCGCATTGGCCGCGGCGGCGTAGAAAACATTGCCCACCTGGGATTTTACGTCGAACCAACCGGCGATCTTGAGCGGGGCGTAGTGGCGCATCGACGCGACGTAGTGGGTGGCCAATCCGTAGAGAGCCAACAGCAGGCCGAGGCAAACGGAACTGCTCAACATTGTCACCGAGGCACGGCCCAGCCATCCCAGCGCGCGACCCACGCTGAAGCGACCCGGGGAGCGCTGAGACTTCTTTTTCAAGCTCCCATGGACAACGATATCGGCGTTTGGTGCGCTATTTTTTACTCGCGGGAAAGTGAAGATCCCTGGGCGCAAACTCCGGACCATTTCGAAGCTTCGATTCAAATGCGTAGGAGCGTGCGGGCACGCGATGACACCTGGCTCTCGCTGCCAGCTCCCGAATGAGCGTGCTCATCGCGCGCCCGCACGCTCCTACGTTTCGGCCAAGCCAGGGGCCCGCTCCGGGGTATCAAACTTAAACGGAATGAATCATCCGCGCTCGACGGGCAGTTGCAGACGCAGTTCGAAGTGTTCCTGACCGTGGGCGAAAGGCCGCCCGATCCACGCTTCGAAACACGGTTGATCGGTGGGCACGTAGCCACTCGTTGGCAACCACGTCGCGAAGAGCCAGTCCAGCGCCCGCATCTCGAGATCAATGCCTCCGCGGATTTCAAGCTCGGCCACGCGCATGGCGGGAAATTCGAAGCGACCGATCTCGCCGGTCGGTGTGACATCGTCCACCTCAACCCCCACATCGTAGCGACACTTCTCAACGTCGACGATTTCCGGGTCATCCCAGGCGTAACCCAGCCATTGCCGGTCGGCGCAGCCGTGCGCTTCGGCCCAGGCCATGAGTCGGTCTGCGGCCGCGGGCACCACGCCTTCGCGATACGAGTTTGCGATCCGAATATAGGCGACGATCCGCGGTGGCAGCGGTCGAAAAGTGACCGCGAAACCGTCCGGGTTTTGGCCCGGCGGCAGACCGTCGAGCAGGTGACGTTGAGCGGGACCGGCCACCGCCGTCTGCCAATCGTCGCGACGCGTGGCCCGAAACGCATCCACGTCGAACCGACTCGGTGGCACGCCGTATTGTTGTTTGAAACACCGCGAAAAGTCGGCCGGGGATTCGAAGCCGCAGGAGAAGGCAATGTCGGTGAGGGAAGGGGATCGGCGCGTGGACCAGTCCTTTTGCGACATCAGTTTCAAGGCGCGTTCCAAACGCACGCGTTTGACGAACGTATTAAGCGATTCGCCCATGAGGACGGAGAAGACGCGGTGAAAATGAAACGGCGAAAACCCGGCCGCGCGCGCCACGGCATCTAGCCGCAGTGTTTCATCCCAGTGTTGTAGGACAAAGTCGACCGCGCGGTTGATGCGTTCGACATAGGCCAGCGGAGGCGGGGCGGATTTACCGGGAACGTTTCGCAAGATTTGTAAAGCGGATCGGGGCGCGATCGGTTAGAGTGAATCGTCTCGTGATCATTTAACCACAGATGGACATAGATATACACCGATAAGAATTTGGACTCCATTAACTGTGCCCGTGGGGCATTATTTTCACCGTCCACCAGATCCTCGCCAAAACTATGAAACTCGGAACCTTTTCCCTCAGCCTCGCCGTCAAGGACATCGCCGCATCGCGCGCTTTTTATGAGAAACTGGGGTTCACTCAGGTCGGCGGCGAGCAATCGCAAAACTGGCTGATCATGCGCAGTGGCGAGACCACCATCGGTCTGTTTCAAGGCATGTTTGAACGGAACTGTCTGACTTTTAATCCAGGCTGGAACAGCCAGGGCGAAACTCTCGAAAACTTTGACGACGTGCGGGCGATCCAGCGTCAGCTCAAAGCCAACGGGGTCGGGCTCAATCAGGAGGCGGACGAGTCTGGCACGGGACCCGCGAGCATCACGATGATTGATCCGGACGGTAATCCCATTCTGATCGACCAACACGTGGGCTAGCGCACGTCTGAGAAAGCCGGGCGTAAAGCCCGAACCAAAATTGGATTACGCGGTTATCCCGGCGGGGCGGGTTTTACGCCCGGCGTTGTTTCAATGGAGGCGACTCTGCCCTGATTCTAGCACTCGTTCGAACCGGCTTCGCCTCTTGACCAGACATGCCTAGGCTCCGACATCCGGTTCCGCGGCGGGCAGGGCGTCGAGCACGCTCTGCCAATGGGCGGTTTCGTCCGGTTGGTTCGTTTGCCCATAGAGTTTGATGAGACGTTCCACCGTGGCGCGAAGGTGCCGCGGGACATCGGGCGGAGTTTCGGATTCGGGCAAGGTTGAGAGGGTCGCGTAGGTGTCCAGTAGCAGCGGCTCGGCCGTGGCGAAGTCCTTCAGCTCGATGAGGTCAAAGGCGAGGTTGGACATGCTGACGAGTGTGGTCTTCGGATGGGCCGGGCCGTCGCGAGTTTTATCCAACGCAAACAAAGCCGTCCACAGCGGCACGGCCTTGTCGTAGTGTTTGAGCTGTTGGTAAGCCCACGCCAAATCGCGCATCGTGAGGAGGCGCTGTTGATGGTCGGGCGCGAGCGTGGCTTCCTGGATGTCGAGTTTCCAGCGCCAGATGCGGGCCGCGTCATCCCATTGATTCATTCTGCTGTAGTTGCCGGCGAGATTGCCTTGGATGATGAGGGTGGTGGGGTGCTCCGGACCGAGCACGAGGTTCATCCCTTCGATGGCGCGGAGCATGACGCGTTCGGCGTCCTCGTAGCGGCCCTGCTCCCGGTAGTTGTGACCGAGGTTGGCGAGAATCGTGAGCGTGGAGGGATGTTGATCACCCAGGGTGCGGGTGAATACCTCGAGTAATGTTTCGCGCAGGGCAATGGCTTCGTCGACTTTGCCGCGATGGAGAAGTGACGACGCGAGATTGTTCGTCAGGGTGAGCGTGAGAGAGTGCTCGGACCCAAGCACGCGACTCGCGTTGGCCAGCGCCGTGGATTCGAGTTGCTCCGCTTCCTCGCGTTCCCCCGTTTTCTTGAGTGCCAGGGAGAGGTTGGCCATGGATACAATCGAACGATAGTGGTCGGGCCCCAGAATACGGGTGACCTTTTCCCACACGTCCCGATTGAGCGTGACCGCCTGTTCGAACTTGCCCTGATCGAGGTAGTTCGACGCGAGGTTGTTCATCGTGTTGATGGTTTCGGGATGGTCCGGTCCCAGCACGCGACGAGCGATGGCAATGATCTCCCGGTTGGCAGCTTCAGCTTCGGCCGGTCGACCTTGTTGTCCGTAACTGTGCGCCAGATTGTGCATCAGGGAGAGCACCTGTTTGTCTTCGGGACGCGAGGCACGGCGGACCTGGTCCAACCCTTCCTGCAGCACCGCCTCGGCTTCGGCTTCGCGGCCGGCAC
Organism: Synoicihabitans lomoniglobus; assembly: GCF_029023725.1. Taxonomy (GTDB): domain Bacteria; phylum Verrucomicrobiota; class Verrucomicrobiia; order Opitutales; family Opitutaceae; genus Actomonas; species Actomonas lomonigloba. Next base: position 3,861,778 of record NZ_CP119075.1, on the reverse strand, counting down.
CTTGCAGCGAGCTCGCCAGATAGTTGCGGGTATCGAGCACCTCGTCGGCGGTCGGACCGTGCCGCGCCATCTGCACCGAGAGTAGGTGCTGAAACACCGCCGCGGCCTCAGGGTATTCATCGTGCCCCATGTGCACACGGCCCATGGCCGAACGAGCCTCGCATGTATCCGGATGTTCGGGACCGAGCAGATCGCGGCGCAATTCCCACGCCCGGGTGGCGTGGGGCTCCGCCAGGCTGGTGAGGTTGAGTCCGAGATACGACACCGCGATCGCCGTGCGCACCGCCGCCTCCACCAGAGGCTGATCAGCGAAGCGCTCGCCAACCGTGGCGGCGGCGCGATCGAGGGCGTCGCGCACGCGTAGATCGGGATCGGCGGTTTCGCCGCCGTCGGCCTGGAAAAAACTGTCGGCTTGGCGGAGGAGATCCGACACCAGGAAATCGTTTACCGCTCGGGAAATCGCCGCCTCATCCCGGGCCAGACGTTCGGCGCGACCGGCGCGAACCGCCTGGTTCACGCTGATCACCGTGCCGAGTATCATGGTCGCAACAATCGCGGCGGTCGCCCCCACGGCGAGGCGGTGGCGGCGCACCATTTTCTTCAACCGATAGGCGGTGCTGGCCGGCCGGGCCTCCACGGGTTCGTGGTTGAGGTGGCGTTGCAGATCCTGCGCGAGACCGATCGCCGAGTCATAGCGCCGGTCCCGGTTTTTTTCCAGGCAGCGCATGACGATCCAGTCGAGATCGCCTTTCACGAGATTGATCAACGAAGGCACGGTGATGTGACGGTGGCGGGCCGTCGTGGCCAGTGTATCGGGTGCGAGGGTGTGCAGGCGGGTGGATGGACGCGGCGGCTCGACTTCGCGAATGTGCCGACGCATCTCATCCAGCCCGATCTTGACCAGGGTCGGCGCCTCGAACGGGGGTTGCCCGGTGAGCAATTCATACAGCAGAACGCCGAGACTGTAGATGTCGCTGCGCGTATCAATATCATCACTACCTGCGCCGGTCTGTTCCGGACTCATGTAGGCGGGGGTGCCCATGAATTGTTCCACGGTCGTCAGCACCGCCGCGTCGGCGTGGCGGGACTCCGTGGCTTTGGCGATGCCGAAGTCGATGACCTTGGGGCAGGGGACGCCGTCGTGCATGGTCACCAGCACATTGGATGGTTTGAGGTCACGATGAATCACCCCCTTTTGGTGCGCGTGCTGCACGGCGAGGCAGACGCGCCGGAAGAGCTCCAAGCGAGCAGCCAGGGGCAGGTCGTGTTCATCGGCAAACGTCGTGATCGGTTGGCCATCGACGAATTCCATCACGAAGAAGGGGCGGCCCTCGGCGGTGGCGCCGGCGTCGAAAACCCGGGCGATGTCCGGGTGCTCCATGAGGGCCAGCGCCTGGCGTTCGGCTTCGAACCGGCGAATGACCTCCACGGTGTCCATGCCGAGTTTGATGATCTTCAGGGCGACGAGACGGCGCACCGGCGCGGTTTGTTCCGCGAGATACACCGTGCCGCAACCGCCTTCGCCGATCTTGCGTTGCAGCACGTAGTGGTCGATCACGTCGCCCACTTGGGCGGCGGTCGCGGTGGTGGGGCGATTGACCAGCGGTTGTTGGAGGAAACTCGTGGCGGCGTCGTGGGAAGCCAGCAACGCCAGGACGCGTTGGCGCTGGGGGAGATTCTCCGCGCAGACGCGGTCGACAAAGGCAGTCCGTGCGGTGGGGTCGAGTTCGAGAGCGTCGGCAAAAATTTGATCGTCTTCGGGCATGAGTAATGGGAGGGCGGGCGGCACTTCGTGCGAAATGCCGCCAGGGAAAAGGACAGTGAAAACGCGGCGGAGCGAAGGAAGTGATTCGGCGCCAAGCGGGACGCGACATCAAATGGTAATGCGGTGATTAGGACAGAGATTCTCGTTTACGAAGGAATGCTCGCGGCGTAGTTTCGGCGCGTCAGTCAAACCCCCGGCGGCACCCCTTCCGCCTCAAACCCTCAGTTTTCTCCATCCATGTCGATTTCATGCTCGACCGCGCTGCGGCGCGGGGCGGTCACGTGTCTTTTGATGATCGTCGGCAGTGCTTCGGTCGCCGCCAGTTGGCCGGTTTATCGCGGCCGCCAGTGGCTGTGCCACTATTACGAAAAACCCGCCCCTGATCAGTTCGTGCCCGCGATCTTCGAACTGAGTCGCAACAACTACTTTGCCATGCCCGGGCACACCACGCTCGGCATCGGTTTCATCGCGAGCGTGCTGCGCCAGAATCCGGATCGGATCGACGACTGGATGTTGCAATGCCGGCCGTTGCCGGAGTCGGAGCGTCGCCTCCTGATCGCGGCGTTGTGGTATGCCGGTCATCCCAAGGGCGAGTCCTATTTGGACTACTACGCGGAAAATATCGTCGATGCCGAGATGGCCACGCGCCTGCGCACCGTGATGACGCGTCCGGTGAGTTTCGAGGAGGTGGAAATCCGGTCCCTGAGTTCGCTCTATCTGCAGTGGGGCGTGTTTCTTGCCACCGGCGACGAGGCGGTGCTCATCGATGTGCTGGCGGCGGCGGATACCCTGCCGGATATCGGAATCAAGGAACGTTGGTGGCTGGCGTGTGCGGCGGCGGAACATCGCAGTGTCGTCTCCTGGTGTGAGGCGGCGGTCGCGCGCGATCCCGACAATGTGGCGGGCATCGCTCAGTTGATCCTCAATGCCGGGGCGGTGGCGCAGACGGAGTAGCATGGACGCGGTCGGCGACCCGGAATGACCATCGTGTGCGCGGCGATCCCGAGTGGTGTTCGCGGATGAGCACCGGATTATCCCGATTGCGCACGGGCTGATTCCTCTCGACCCTGTGCACCGGTTCCGCTCAAAAGCGAGCGTTGCCCGAAGGCCGAGGGAGAGCGTGATGATGCTCGTTTCGTTCCGGGGCCGCCATCAACCAACCGCTCTTTTGTCATGCTTCTCAATCTTATCGTCGTCGCGGCTCTGGTCGTAGCCAACGGATTCTTCGTCGCCGCCGAGTTCGCTCTCGTCAAAGTTCGAGTAGGGGAACTCAAGGCCCAGGCTGCGGGCGGCCACGGCAAGGCCGTGCGCGCTTTGTCGATTCATCAGAATCTGGATACTTACCTGTCGGCCTGCCAACTTGGCATCACGCTGGCGAGTCTGGGTCTCGGTTGGGTGGGCGAGCCGATGGTGGCGAGTTCGCTGGAGCCGCTTTTGCTGCAACTTGGCATCGCGATCGAGTGGCACCATTACATCGCGTTCCCCGTGGCGTTCACGGCGATTACCTTTTTGCACATCACGCTGGGCGAGCAGGTGCCCAAGATTTATGCGATCGCCAAATCCCACGCGGTGACGCTGCACGTGTCCCATCCGCTTCATTGGTTTACGGTCGCGTTCAAACCCTTCATCTGGGCGCTCAATGCCCTCAGTAACAGCATGCTGCGGGTCATCGGTTTTGATACCGAGGAGTTGCACGGCGGGGCGCTGAACGCGGCCGAGCTCAAGCTGCTCCTGCGTGAGTCCAAGGACGGCGGCCACGTCTCCAACAAGGAGCACAAAATGATTGTGAATGTGCTCGATCTGGAGGCGAAGTCCGCGCGCCGCTACGCGGTGCCGCGGCACACGGTCGTCTTCCTCGATTTGAACGAATCATTCGCCGAAAACCTGGCGGTGGCCAACCGTTCCCAGCACACGCGATTGCCGCTCTGCGATGGCGGCTTGGACAAGTGCGTCGGGGTGATTCACGTGAAGGATCTGTTCCAACAGCTCGCCGAGCAAAAGACGCCCCATGACCTGCGGGCGCTGGCCCGGCCCGTCAGCTTGTTGCCCGAGACGATCAAACTGCAGGCGCTGCTCGCCCACTTTCAAAAGAAGAAGGAGCATCTGGTGTTGCTCGTCGACGAGTTCGGCAGCGTATCGGGTATCATCACGATCGAGAACGTGCTGGAGGAGGTGGTTGGCGCGATTGAGGATGAGTTCGATCACGAGGTCGGTTTCATCACTCTGCTCAATGCGCAGGAGGCCGAAGCGCGCGGATCTTGCCCCATCGACCACCTCTGTCGCGCGTTCAACCTGCCACCGCGCGAAACCGAGGCCGATACGGTGGCGGGCTACATCACGGAGTTGATGCAACGCATCCCGCACAAAGGTGAATCCGTCCGTGATGCGGACTTTGCCTTTACGATCACGGAAGCGACCGCTTCAACGGTTGTGCGGGTGAAGATTGCTTTGCTGGTGGAGGGGTAGCGACGGCCCACCGAGCCACTCCGCGTTGGAGTGGGACCGATGGCATCGCGGCGGTCGCCTCGGCGAGGCCGGCCCTACCTGGTTCAGTTACACCGTGGTCGGATCCGGATGCACCCATGGGGCGCGATAAGCGCGGGCGAGGTGGCCGGTGGCTTCGGCGTCGCCCGGGACCGTGCGCGAGGCCGGGTCGTAGGCCAACGGGCGACCGAGGTCGATGGAAAGATTGGCCAGTTCGCACATGGCGCTCGAAATGTGACCCTCTTCGATGTCAGCGAGCGGACGGGAGCGCTGTTCGCGGGCCGCCATGAAGTCGAGCACATGGCGGTTTTCGGTTTCTTGAAACACCTCTCCCGCTTGGCCGAAGTCGACGTTCTCCAGATCACCGCTGGTCGACATCATGTGCCGACCCTCGCGTGGTCCGCCGTCGGCCGGAGTGAACACATACTCATACATGGTGAGGTTGAGCGTGCCGTGTTCGCCCAGAAAACGGGCACCCCACTGATCGCTCCAATTGCGCTGTGGAATCGGTGAAGCACCCCACATGCGGTGCTCCCAACTGATGTCGAGATCGGGATAATGGAACGTGCTGTGCTGAGTATCCGAGACGTCGGAGAACGAGTTTTTGTGCACGTAGATGCCGCCGGTGGAGTGGATCGTCTCCGGCCAGCCCAGATCGAGCAACATGCGGACTTTATCGAGCATGTGCACCCCGAGGTTGCCAATGATGCCGTTGCCGTAGGCCATGAACGACCGCCAGCCGCGGTCTTCGATGATGGCTTTGTAGGGCACTTTCGGTGCGGGGCCGGCGTAGCGCTCGTAGTCGAGGTGAGCGGGAACCTCGGCGTCGGGAATCGGCCCGTCGCTCCATCCCTCAATGCCGAGATAGCTGTAGGTCTCGACGAGGGAGATTTTACCCATGCGGCCGTTGCGCATGTAGTGGTCGCGGGCTTCGAGGTAGAGCGGGTTGCTGCGACGCTGCGTGTTGACCTGCACGACGCGGTCGTATTTGCGCGCGGCGGCGACCATGGCCTCGCCCTCGATGACGTCGACCCCGATGGGCTTTTCGAGATACACGTCACAACCGGCTTGGATGGCATCGATGGTCTGCAACGCGTGCCAGTGATCCGGCGAGGCGATGATCACGATGTCGGGCGCGCCGGCCGCGAGCATGGCGCGGTGATCGGTGTAGGTTTGCGGGGCGCGGGTTTGGTGCTTGGCGACGAGCGCGAGTGTCTTGGTCAGGTTGCGCGTGTTGACGTCGCACAGTGCGACGACCTCAACATCGGTGCAGCGGGCAAACACCTCGAGATTTACCCCGCCATACCAACCGCTGCCGATCAGGCCGATCGTCGGACGTTTCTTGGTATCGACGGCGCGGAGACGAGAAGAGGCGGCAACGGCGGCACCGGCCACGGCGAGGTTGGAGACAAATTTGCGACGATTCATGGGGTAGGGAAAGATGAACTAAGATAGAACCTGAGACGGACGGACTCGGGACCCGAGCATTCACCAAAACCCTCGCCGGGAAATCGCAAAAAATGACGGGATTCCGAAACGTAAACTACCAGCTTGCCCGCGCCATGCGCCTTGTCGGGGCGCGGACTGCGTGATACGAACCTTCATTTTAAGTCGGGCGACTGGGGTGGGAGAGCGTTTTCTCGTAGGCAATCTACCGAGAAGTTTTCGTCTGGCCTACGCGGATTGTGGTGATGATCACCGGTGAAAGCGTCGATTAGTTTGCCGACCTGTTTCCCACGTCTACGACGGCATCGTAACCGACAGATATTCCTTCGACAAATGCAGACCAGTTTCCGTGCAACAGGAGGCCGAAGCATGTGACCACTGCGAAGACGCGCAGACGTTGGTTCAATGCATGGTTATGGTTCTTTAAACGTCTCAACGCATACACGGCAGCGAGTGCCGCCACCGCCCATGGGATGCCAATGATTTCAGCCGCCGCCACTCCGATGGCGATCCCCATGAGACAATCGAACAGTTCTCGGAATTCGGCGGAATTTCTAGCGCGGTCGAATTTCAAGGGGTCATTGTTTCGCTGGCTTGGCTCGTGGGGGGATTGACCGGCTAAGTGATCTTTGATCGCCCTCTTCCATGAGACAATCCGCTAGAAAAAGCGAGCGTTTGCAACTCAGGCAGTCGGCTCTGCGCGACTTCACTGGAAGTGGAAACCCAATGGTAAGCGCGACGGCAGTCCAGACGTTTAATTCTCTGATTCGCACGGTGCCCGAGCCACACTGCGGACAAATCAAGATCCCTGTTTCGCAAGGCGGTCGTTCCAGAATCTCTCGAGCGCGTTCAACGTCATCATCCTCGACTTCAACTCGGACCCCACCGATGGCATTCGAATAATACCAGTAAGCACTCACGATGTGTTCATCGCGAATGGATGCGTTCACGCCGTTGCCCTGCAATCGTGCTCGAACCAAAAATGCTTCCTCCGGCTTTGAGAAGCTGGCGATAGTTTTCATGACCTGAGTTTGCGGATGGATTGAAGTCAGCTGAGGCGACCATCGGCATCTAATGGTAGGAGGTCCGAAAGGCCGAATGGATTCTCAGAATGTTGTCCATCACCTGCTCTTTGACCCATTTATTCAGGTAGCGAGTTTTCCGCGCGTTTTGAATGGCGTCAGGCGGTGACAGGTGAATTTAGGGCGCGGATTAACCCGAATAAGCGCCTCCAAAAACTCGGCTGACCTCGTCGGATTGGCCTGAATAGCCTACGTCGCTGGGCTAGGGATTCGGGCTCTGTTTATCTCTGTTTCCTCCTGTAAGTAAAACCTGCGGAGTGGTCTTTCATTGGGAGCGCCGCCCGCTGTCACGATCGGTCGGGAGCGTTTGCGAGCAAACGGCCTACGTCGCTGCGCGGTGTATCCAGACTCCCTTATCCAAGGTTCTCTCCTGTAAGAAAAGCCCGAGGTATGGGAGCGCCTGCGAGCAGGCGGCCTACGCCGGTTGTGGCGAGTGAGCGGTTGCGTCGGGGGGGGCTTCAGCGGTCGCCTTTTCGGCTGACCGCTGAAAGCTGATCGCTTACCGCTGTTGCCTCACACCTTGGGGAACTTGGTCCAGCGGGCGCCTTTGTTGGAGCTTTTCACCACGGTCTCGATGAAGAGCATACCGGCGATGCCGTCGTCGATCGTGGGGAAATCGTAGCCTTTTTTGGGCGCCTTGCGGCCGGCCACGGCGTCGGCGATGGCGGTCGCGGCGGCGGCGTAAACGTTGGCGAAGGCTTCGATGAATCCTTCGGGGTGGGCGAAGGGCGTGCGGGTCGCGCCTTGGGCCGCGGCCCCGAGGTAGCTGTTGCCGCGGCGGTGCACGACGGGCGGGGCGTCGGCGCACTTGAAGGTGAGTTCGTTGGGATTCTCCTGGTGCCACTCGAGTCCGCCTTTGGTGCCGTAGACGCGGATGTTGAGGTTGTTCTCGTCGCCGTTGGAAATCTGCGAGGCGAAGAGGATGCCTTTGGCCCCGCCTTCGAAGCGGATGAGGCAGTTGCCGTCGTCGTCGAGCGGGCGGCCGGGGATGAAGGTGGAGAGCTCGGCGCAGATTTCCTCGATTTCGAGCCCGGTGATGTAGTGGGCGAGGTTGTGAGCGTGCGTGCCGATGTCGCCCATGCAGTTGGAGATTCCCGAGGTAGAGGGATCCATGCGCCAGTTGGAGATGGCTCCGTCGCCCTTTTCCTCGAAGGCGGTGACCGCGTAGCCTTGGGGATACTCGACGACGATTTTGAGAATTTTACCAAGCTTGCCGGAGGTGATCCAGTCGCGGGCTTCCTTCACCATGGGGTAGCCGGTGTAGTTGTGGGTGAGTGCGAAAACCTGGCCGGTTTTTTCGACGACCTTTTTGAGGGCGCGGGCTTCTTTGACCGTGAGGCAGAGGGGCTTGTCGCAGATGACGTGGATGCCGGCTTCGAGAAAGGTTTTGGCGACGGCGAAGTGGGTGTTGTTGCGCGTGACGATGGAGACGAAATCGATGCGTTGATCAGCGGGCAGCGCGGCCTCGGCGGCGGCCATGTCCTCGTAACTCGCGTAGACGCGGGCCAGATCGAGGTAGAAGTCCTGGCCGGAGAGTCGGGACTTTTTGGGGTCGGACGAAAAGCAGCCGGCGACGAGTTCGATCTGCCCGTCGAGGTTGGCGGCCATGCGGTGCACGGCACCGATGAAGGCACCGCGGCCACCGCCGACCATGCCCATGCGAAGTTTACGATTCAGTTTCATATAAAGGGATACGTTTTCTAATTAACCACGGATGGGACGGTGGTTTTCCGCCTGCTTTTTTTTAACCACAGATGGACACCGATGGCTCCACTACCGTTACGCGATGGAGCCTTGGGCGGGGTAGCGTGGTCATTTTTGAAGTAGAAAGAACTTTCAGCCTGATGGCTCCGGATCTGTGTCAATCTGTGTTTATCTGTGGTTAAAAAAAACGGCAGGTTGATGGCTGCTCGTCTTACAGCGCAACGGGGGTGCCGGAGGCGGCGGAGGCGTAGGCGCCGTCGATGAGCTTCATGAGGGAGAGGGCTTCGCTCGGGGTGTTGAGCGGCTTTTCCGTGCCTTCGAGGGTCTTGATGAAGTTGGCGGCGGAACGCTCGCGGCCCATGGTCTCGTCGGCGGCGACCTTGATGGTGCGATTCACGTGGAGGCCGTTTTCAACGGTGTAGAGTTCGCAGTCATCGACGGAGGTTTCATCGAGTCCGTCGACGCCGAAGAGGCGACGGATCATGCCGCCGGCTTTCGAACCTTGGAAGACGCAGGAGCATTCTTCGCGTTGGTTCATCTCGGCCCAGGATACCTGGAACGACATGGATTGGCCGGTCTTGAACGTGACAAAACCGTGGGCGGCGGCCTCGACGTCGTTCACGCCTTTGGCGTTGTCGGGGATGCCCCACGGACCCTTGAAGGCTTTGTTGTCGATATGATCGTGGTAAGTCGTGGCGAGGACGTGCGCGGGCTCGGGGTAGCCCATGAAATGCATGCCGAGATCGATCATGTGGAGGAGGTCGATGAGGGGACCGCCGCCGGCGAGGCCTTTGTTGGTGAACCAACCGCCGAAGCCGGGGATGCCGGCGCGGCGGATCCACTTGGCCTGGCAGGTATTGATCGTGCCAATGGAGCCGTCGGTCACGTAGCCGCGCATGGCGTAGCTTTCGGGGCGGGCGCGGTTGTTGAAGTTGAACATCAGCGTTTGGCCGGTCGACTCGGCCGTGGCTTTGAGTTCGGCCATCTCGGCGGCGCTCATGGCGGGCGGTTTTTCGCAGAAAACGTTTTTGCCGGCCTGCATGGCTTGGAGGGCGAGCGGGGCGTGAAACTTGTTGGGCACGATGACGGACACGCCGTCGAGCTCGGGCAGGGCGGTGAACATCTCGGCGACGTCGCCGAAGGTTTGCGGGATGCCCTGTTTGGCGGCGGTGGCCTTGGCGGCGTCGTGATTGACGTCGGCCATGGCGATGACCTCGGCGCCGGCTTGGCGGAAACCGGCGATGTGGTAGGCGGCCATGCCGCCGGCACCGATGATGGCGATTTTTTTACTCATGAGTGGGAAGAGAGAACGAGCGGAAAGACGGATTTGTTGTTAACCACAGATGGACCCCGATGGCTCCACTCCCGTTACGGGATGGAACCGGAGCGCGGCGGATTTGCGCTGGGATTTGGAGCTTGAGATTTGAAATATCCCGCCAACGGCGGGCTATTGATTTTCCTTGTCGAAGGCGGCGTCGAAGGCGACGGCGCTCTTGGCGAAGTCGATGCCGTGGCAGAACGCGGCGGATTCGGTGCCGCCCTGAACGCGGTCCATGCGGATGTCTTCCCACTCGACGGAAAGAGGGCCGGCGTAACCGACGTCGTTGAGGGCGACGATGATTTCCTCGAAATTGATGTCGCCGCGGCCGACGGAGCGGAAGTCCCAGAAGCGGCGGGCGTCACCGAAGCCGGTGTGGCCGCCGAAGACGCCGACGTCGCCGTTGCCGTGATCCCACCAGACGTCCTTCATGTGAACGTGGAAGATGCGTTTGCCGAAGTCGCGGATGAACTTCACGTAGTCGACGCCCTGATACCCGAGATGGGAGGGGTCGTAGTTGAAGCCGAAGCGCTTGTGGTTCTTGATGGCCTTGAGCGCGGTGTGGGCGGAGGCGATGTCGAAGGCGATTTCGGTCGGGTGGACCTCGAGGCCGAAGTTCACATTGACCTTGTCGAAGGCGTCCATGATCGGGCCGAAGCGTTTGGCGAAGTCGTCGAAGCCGGCCTGCCAGTATTCCATCGAGGTGGGCGGGAAGGCGTAGAGGGAGTGCCAGATGGAGGAGCCGGTGAAACCGTTGACGACGGCGGGAGCGCCTTTTTTGGCGCCGGGTTTGGCATCGAAGAACTTGCGGGCGACCTTGGCGGTTTTGGTGAGTTGTTTGGCGGCGCGCTTGCGGACGCCTTCGGGGTCGCCATTGCCCCAGACGGCGGGGGAGAGGATGGCTTTGTGCCGCTCGTCGATGTTGTCGCAGATGGCCTGACCGACGAGGTGGTTGGAAAGGGCGAAACACTCGAGGCCGTGATCGGCGAGCAGCTCCCACTTTTCCTTAATGTATTTGGCGTTGGCGGCATCCACATCGAAGTGGTCGCCCCAACAGGCGAGCTCGAGGCCGTCGTAGCCCATGCTCTTGGCGAGGGGGGCGAGTTTTTCGAGGGAGAGATCGGCCCATTGGCCGGTGAACAGGGTGACGGGTCTCGACATAAGTTTGGGTGGTTAAAGGGTCTGGGGAAGTGGGAACCGTGATCTTTTGAGGTGGGCGCAGACGCGCAACCTTGAAACCTGTTTCCGACAGTATCCGTTCAGTCAAAACGTTAAAATAAGGCCGATAAATCGACCGATTCCCGATGGACCGGGTGGCGCGATGCCCGGGCGGCGTGGTCAACAGACTGAGCCAAAGGGGGTGAAGGGATTGGACGTGGGCCGGGTTTACCCTAATTCACCTTGATCCGATTTTCTGTCATCATGTTTTGGTTTCGTTTTATCTGCTGCTGGTTGGCCGGCGTGGGCGGGTTGGTTTTGCGCGGCGCGGAGACGAGCCCGACGGGTGACGAGCCAATCATCATCCAGACTCCGGACCTGAACTATCCGCGTGAAGCCAAGCTGCGTGGCATGGACGGTTTTGCCACGGTGGTGATCGAGGTCGATGAAAACGACCGCTTGGTCGATTGGATGGTGATTGAGTCGTCGCATCCCTATTTTGCGGAAGGGGCGGCGGAGATTGTGCAGAAGTCGACCTATCAGGCGGCGCGGTCCGAAGGACGGGCCATTCCCTTGCGGGCGCAGGTGCCGATCGAATTCAAGACCGACGGTATCGTGGTGAACAGTGATTTTCAGACGATCGTGGATCTCTATCTCCAAGGCGGACACCCTCGCAATAAAGTGTCGCGGTTGCCAACGTTGCGCGAGTTGGACGGCATCCCGGTGCCGTTGGAAATCGCCCCGCCGCCGTTCCCGGCCGAACTCGCCCGGGAAGGTGTGGTGGGCACGGTGGTGATCGATTTTTTCATCGATGAAACCGGGGCGGTGCGCATGCCGGCGATCGAGAGTCAGGCCTATTCGGAGTTGGGCACGTTGGCCTTGAACGCGGTGCGGGCCTGGAAGTTTGCCCCGCCGATGCGGGGCGGGAAAGCGGTGACGGTGCGGGCCTCGCAGGAGTTCCGCTTTCGCGAGGGCAGTCCGGTAGCGCAGTGAGCGTTTTTAAAACGCTAAACGCTGAACGCTGAAAAACTGAAAAGCTACGATGCGCGTGCGCGGGAGTGCGGAGGCATGGTGCGCAGGAAATTAATGGAGTGGGCGGTGCTGGAGCTTGATCCTTTCACGGGCCTGCGAATCTAGTCGGTCAGGCGCTTGGTGAGTTTCTCCCGGAGTTGTTGGCGGGCACGGTAGAGGCGGGTTTCGATGCCGCGGGGTGAGCAACCCACCACGTCGCCGATTTCCTGATAACTCAGTCCGTCGAAATGATGCAGGAGCACGACGGTTTTGAGCCGATGCGGGAGGCCTTCAATCGCTCCGACCAGCGCGTCGGCGCGGTCCGATTTTTCCGCGGCGGCGGCGGGGTCGGGATTTACCGTGCCCAGCGGTTGGGTTCCGCCGGGCTCGCCGGTTTCGGTCATCTCCTCCCAGCTGTCGCCGGGATGGCGGCGGCGCCAGCGCAGGCGGTTGCGGCAGAGATTGGCGGTCGTGGTGAAAAGCCATGCGCCCAGACGGGTGTCGGCGCGGAGTTTCGCGCTGGAGCGGTGGAGCCGCACAAAGGCTTCCATCGCGATTTCCTGCGCGTCGGTCGTGTGTTGCAGGTAGCGCCAGGCAAAGGCGTGAAGGCGCTTGGCCCACCGGTCCATCACCCGACGCAAGGCCTCCGGATCGCCTGCACGGAGATCCGGCAGGTCAGCGAGATCCGGGTCGGTCTCTTCCATCGTGCGGGGTATGGGGGAGCGGGGACGAGGGCGGGCGGCTAGTCGGGAGAGGCACCGGAGGGGCTGGCCGGTGCCACCAAGGCGAGGTAGCGCGAACGTTGCAGCGGGGACATGACATCGGCGGTGGCGGCGATGAGCGAGCGGGCTGATTGATCAGCGGCGGCTTCGATCCGGCGGCGTTCGGTGACGAAGCGGGCAAACTCCAAAAAGTCGACGCGACCTTCCGATCGGCGGGCCGCTTCGAAGGCCTCGAATTCGTTCTCCATGCGGCTGATCTCGAGGGCGAGCTGTTGCAGGCGGGTGCTGGAGCGATCGTGCAATTCCACCACCCGGGCGAATTGCTCATCGGTCAGCCGCAAGTCCTGTCGCATCCAGGCGAGTTGGCAGCTCAAGTCGTCGCCGTCGCAGGCGTTGCGCCAGGAACTCCAGCCTTGAAACGCGATCAGTCCGGCGGCGAGGCCGAAGAACATCACCAGAGCGCCACGGTTCAACGGGCGTCCTCCGGTTGGTCGCGACGCGGCGGCGGAGTCGTCAATGCGTCGGGTTCGATGCGCGGATTGATGAGTTGCAGATAGCTGTCGACGACCCGGGCGTGGGTGCGGCTGCGCTCCGCACTGGTGCGGATTTCCGCCAACAGCAGGCCGAGCAGCGTGCAGGCAAAAACAAACACGACGGCGAAAGCGGGTTGGGCGAAGGTGGTGTTGAGGTTGGCCCACCACCCGTGCCGATGGGGCGGGATCGATCGGGCGATGCGTTGTTGGACCTGCGCCTTGAAGTCCGCGGCCAAGGGCGGGGGCGATGGATAGGTTTTGAGCAGCTCGTCGAGCGGATCGGGAGAGTCGGACATGGGAGGGATCGGTAAATTCGCGGAGGGGGTCGACAGGGACACCCCAACGCCTAACCCCGACGAGCGCGAGATTCCGTCATCGGGTCGCCAGAAAAACCCGCGGCTTCACTCCGGGGTGAAGGGGCGCGGATCGGGTCCGCTTTTCCAGACGAATTACTGATACAGCCAGAAACGCTGGCTTTGTTTTTGGTAGATCGCGGCCTGCTGTTTCCACGTGGCCAACCACGCATCGAGATCGACGCGATCGCCGTCGCGAGCGATGGCATCGAAAAACGCTTCCGAACCCAAATGTTTGATGAAGAGCTCGGCGCGACTACGTGGCGTCGCGACGTAGGGGTTGGGCTTTTCCAAGGCGCAGGCGAGACGCATGAGGTGGAAGTTCATTTCGGTCGGGTTCCATTGCGACCAATCGGTGACCTGCAGGTAAAGGCCTTCGGTGGGTCGGCCGGCGCGGTCGTTCACCTGCACCCGCTGAATGCCGACTCCGGGGACATGGAGGGCGCGGAGCAGAGATTCCAATTCGTCGATGCGAGTGCCCCCGTGGGCAATGCCGCGGAACGGATAGATGTTGGGACCCAGGCCGTGACTGAATTTGTTAAGTTCAGCGCCGAGCCCGACCATCGGGTAACCGACCACGGCGGCGAAATCGGGGATCATGGGCGACGTGGGCACCCAGTTCAGACCGGTCTCCGGCCAGCGCATGGAGCGTGTCCAACCGCGCATGGGCACGACCAACAGGTCGCCGGCGGCGAGGGTGGCGGCATCGACATCGAGCACGCCGGGCGCGTGCTTGGCCATGCGGGCGAGTTCGCCGATGGTGAGGCCATGCACGTAGGGCACGCGAAACGCGCCGACGTAGCTTTTCCATTTGGCGTCGAGCGGCGGGCCGTCGACTTTGAGACCGCCCAGCGGGTTGGGGCGATCGAGCACAATAAATTGCACGCCCGCCTCGAAGCACGCCGTCATGGCCAGTCGCATACAACTCACGTAGGTGTAGCTGCGCGTGCCGATGTCCTGCAAATCAACCACGAGGACATCGAGTCCGGAAAGCATCTTGGCGGTGGGCGTGCGGTATTTGCCGTAGAGGGAAAACACGGGCAGGCCGGTGCGGGGGTCGATGCGGTCGTCGACCGGCACGTTGGCTTTTTCATCCCCGTAGATGCCGTGCTCGGGTCCGAACAACGCGACCAGATTCACCTGCGGAGCCTGTCGCAACACGTCGACGGTGCTCACGCCGCGACGATTCACGCCGGCGGGATGAGTGAGCAAGCCCACGCGTTTGCCGAGCAAGGGTTTGAAGCCGGTCGCCTCCAGCACATCGATGCCCAGCATGACCGGATAAACCGACGCCGATGCGGGAGGGGCGGCTGCCGCGGTGGGCGCGGCCATGGGCTCGTTCGACGGAGCCGTGGGCGCGGCCCGGACAGTTGAGGGTCCACTTTGATGGCCGGCGGCACAGCCGAAAAATCCGGCGACCAACAGGCTTAAAAGGGGAAGCAGAGAAATCGAGGGGCGGGACGAGGTGCAGCCGGTCATGAAACGCGGCTCACTTTGTCGGCGGCACCGGAGGGGTCGAGCCGGAACGACGTTTGCGTTCCTCGACTTTGGCTTTGTGGGCGACGGCTTGGGCGACGCCGTTGCGCCACAGGATGTCGAGAATCAACCCGAGCAATGCACCGGCGATGATGCCGCCCAGGACGAGGGAGTTGACCGTGGTTCCGAGCGTTTGAGTCCACGCCAGATCCACGGGCTCCATGCCGGCCGCACCGGTGTGTTCGAGCGGAGTGCCGCCGTCGACGGGCACAAACTCTCCGCTCGCGCCGAAGCCCGAGGCTCCGATGATCCAATGCCCGAGCTGGTAGGTGCCAAAGTAAATGAACGCGGCGGTAAACGGATTGGTGATGAACTGCAGGCCGATCAGCAGCATCACGTTGCAGCGCAGCAGCAGGGCCAACCCAAACGCGACCGGCACCTGCACGCCCATGATGGGCAACACTGCGACGATCGCGCCGGCATACAGTGCCGGTCGCACGTCCTCTTTGCGAAACGACCACAAATAGGGCATTTTGCGCGCCGCATCGGCGAAACGTCCGATGAGCGGGTAACGATGAAAACGGGCCCGGCGCGGCAAATACCGGAGCATCCACTTAGCGCGACGAATGCGTGCAAAGCGACGTTGGCGGTTTTCGGGGTGTTCGGATTGGTCCACGTAAATCAAGGAGGCCGCGCAACGTGCCGGTCCGACGCAGGGCGTGCAAATGGTTTTCGGTTATTCTTTTCCGTTTCGCGACGTCGGCGGTGAAAGTTCCCACGCTCTGCCGCGGGCGTGAACAGGTAGTGTGTTGCGCGGTGATGGGGCGGGAACAGCCAATATCTGGAGAAGCTGAAGTGGCGTGGGCGGGTCACGCTGGGGACGCTCGGCTGAGCCGCGAAGGTGGAGTGATATTTCGGGGAGACGGTTTTCGCTAGTTACTCGCAATAAGCATTGTCTGGGCCCCGGTGTGCACGTAGGAAACGAGCATGCGGCTTGTTTTCCTACTCATTGCCATGAGTGTGTTTAGCGGAGATTTGTGGGCGCAGGTTCTGCGTAAGGGGATGATACCGATGGAAGTGCGGGAAGTGCTGGGGCCTCCGCAATCATCCATGGCGATGGGGGAAAGTGAGATCTGGCTTTATCCCGAGGGAGGGCGGGTCGTGTTCATGAGTGGCAAAGCCGCCAAAGTGGATAAGTTTACTTTCGGCGCTGCCGAAGCCGTCGCGGAAGCACCGTCGGCGGTCGTCGCGACGGAAACGGACGTGCCTCCGGACGCACTGGCGTCGGCGGCGGAAACCGCGGCGCCCGACGAGTTGGCGGATACGGTTGCCGCGACCGATGAGCCGGCGGATTTCAGTGCGCTCGTGGAGCAGATGGAAGCCGAGGACGCTTACGAATATCAGGAGCCGGCCGTCGGGCAGCGCGTCATGGCGCTGCTGCTACAAACGGTCATCGCGATGGTGGTGATGATCGTGATCCTGAAACTCGCGTTCAAATGGTCGGACATCCACGGCGATTGGGGGCAGATGATTTTGCCCGCCGCCGTCTCAGCCGGCACGCGCGCCGTGGTTTTGGCCGTGGCCGAATTCGGGTTCAACACGACTGCGGTTTTTCATGTCGACCACGCCTTGTCCTACTTCGCCCTGGTTATTGCGCTGATGAAGACCACGCATGCGAGCTCACTGCCTCGCGCCGTGGCGGTGGCCGGTGCCGCCAAACTCGCGAGCATTGTGGTCTGGGTCATCATCTCGGTGGCACTCCTCCAGACGATGTTTGGGTGAAATCGGCCGCGCGGCGCGGTGATCAGTCGTTGAAAGTCATGCGCGAATTTTCGCGGAGATAATCAGCGATGATCCCGGCAAAGGTTTCGGCGAACTCGGCGTGTTTTTTCGCCCCCATGCCGAAGATATCGTGCATGGCGTCGGGGTTTTCCGGATACTCGCGAGCCATCTGGCGCAGAGTGGCATCGCCGAAGATGACGTAAGCCGGCACGCCGCGTTCGTCGGCGAGGCGTTTGCGTTGCTGGCGCAGCCGGTCGAAGAGAATCTCGTCGCACGCAATCTCGCCCTCGCGCTTGCGGCGCACCCGGGCGGCCTTGGGCGTGATCATGGGCTTGGTCAAGGTGATCGGCGTGCGGGCACGCAGAATGTCGACGCCCTCCTGCGTGAGCTCGACCGTGGGATACTGGCCCTCGGTTTGCATGAGAAAGCCGAGCCGCAACAGTTCACGGAAGACGGCCGCCCACTGGGGGCGGGAAAGTTCGGTGCCGATGCCGTAGGTGGTCACGCGATCGTGGCCCCAGCGGCGGATTTTGTCGGTGTCGGCGCCGGTGAGCACTTCGATGACGTGGTTGGCGCCGCAGCCGAATTGGGAGGCGCGACGCACGCGGTAGACGCACGATAGAAATTTCTGGGCGACGATGGTGCCGTCGTAGGTCTCACGCGGTTCGAGGCAGTTGTCGCAGCCGCTGCAACCGTCGATCGTGAACGACTCGCCGAAATAGCCGAGGAGTTCCGACCGGCGACAACCGGCGGATTCGGCGTAGTGCATGATCTGCCGCAACTGGGAACGGGCGACGCTGCGTTCGTGTTCGTCGGTGATTTCGTCGATGAAATGCGTTTGTTTGGCGGCGTCGCCGGCGCTGAACAGCAACAGGCAATCCCCGGGCAAACCATCGCGGCCGGCCCGACCGGTTTCCTGATAGTAGCCTTCGATGTTCTTGGGCAGGTCGTAGTGAATCACCCAGCGGACATTGGGTTTGTTGATGCCCATGCCAAACGCGATGGTGGCGCAGATGATGCGCACATCGTCGCGCAGGAAGGCCTCCTGGTTCTCGGCGCGTTCGTGGGCCGGCAGACCGGCGTGGTAGGGCTTCGCGGCGAAACCGCGGGCAGCCAGTGCTTCGGCACACCGTTCGGCGGCGGCACGGGAGGCGCAGTAGACGATGCCGCTGTCGTCGGGCCGCGACTTGACGAAGTCCATGATCTGTCGCGCGGGTCCGTTCTTCGGCAGCACCTTGTAGGTGAGATTGGGCCGGTTGAACGACGCCACAAACACGGCTGGCTCTTTCAACTGCAGATGCGAGACGATGTCTTCACGCACGCGCTCGGTGGCGGTGGCGGTGAGGGCCATGAACGGCACTTCGGGCAGGATGTCCCGCAGCTCGGACAACTGCCGGTATTCCGGCCGAAAATCATGGCCCCATTCCGAAACGCAGTGTGCCTCGTCGATGGCGATGGCCGCGACATTCCAGCCGGTGAGGTTCTGCTGCCAATTGTCCAACATGAGTCGCTCCGGCGCGACGTAGAGCAGGCGAAACTCGCCGCGGTGCAAGCCCGCCATGCGCGAACGAGCTTCGGCGGAAGACAGCGACGAGTTGAGATAAGTCGCGGCGACGCCGGCGGCCTGCAACTGATCCACCTGGTCCTTCATCAAAGCAATGAGCGGCGACACGACCACGGTCAGTCCCCGATCGGCGCGCACCAAAGCCGGCAGTTGGAAACACATCGACTTGCCGCCCCCCGTGGGCAGGAGGGCGAAGACATCACGTGACGCGAGATGCGCTTCGATGATCTCGCGCTGGAGCGGGCGAAAATGATCGTAGCCAAAGGTGGTGCGGAGCGTGTCGAGAAGTTCTGGCAAAGTTGATCCGAGCGAACCGGACCGGGCCGAAGCGACCAAGCAAAAAGCCGCCGGGAAGTCCCGACGGCTTTCATTAGGGGATTACAACACAACTAAACCCATTGGCGCCCACCAAAGTAGCACCGCCGGAAACCCATAGTCTCCGGGGCGGGTGTCGGTTGCCGATGACAAAGCCGTTCCGTCACCGCGATATCACCCGGCTGAAACCTGTGTGACGCCACGGCAGCAGCAAGGTGACATCCCGATGGCGACCAGTCGGCCCGGCTCGAAAGTGTAACCATTATGGTTACACTTTCGAGTCCGGCGGTGCGGGGGCCGGTGGTTCCGCGCGGGGAGGCGGCGGATTATTTCAAGCCGAGAAAGGTGGCGACGGCGCGGACGGCGGGGGCGGTGCGGTGACCGCGGGCGCAGCGGCGGGAGACGACGCGGAGGCGACCGGCGACGCGATCCGCCTTGAGGTCGATGTCGCCGATGAGGCGATCACCGGCGAGTAGCGGCAGGGCGTAGTAGCCGCGTTTCCGTTTGGCGGCCGGCGTATAGACTTCCCACGTGTAGTCGAATCCCCACAACTTTTGGGCGATGGTGCGGTCGAGAATGAGTGGATCGAGCGGGGCCAGCAAGCGGGGCTCGACCGGCGGTTCGGCAGCGGTCTCCAGCAGGGGGATGTCGCTACGCAAGCAGTAGAGGGAGGGGCATCCTGCGACGCTCACCGGTTGCACCAGATCGGACACGAGCGGGAGTTCGGTGCGTTTGAGGGTCACCAGGCGGTGTTGGCGCAGTTTGAGGTGAGCGGTCCAACGGTCGATCGCCTTGGCCGTGGGTTTGCGTTGGCTCAAAACCGGGGCGGGCAACACGCGTTCGGGCAGGTCGTAGACGCGGCGACCATTTTGACGGCGGGCGATGAGGAGTCGGCCCTGGCCGAAGAGCTTGTCCATGACCACCTTTACGGTGCGGGAGGTATTCCATCCGTTGTGAGACCGTTCGTCGTGGTCGATGTGTTCGGACGCGAGGGCGCCGCGGGCGCCGATCTCGGCGAGGATGCGGCGGGCCAGCGTGCGTTCGGGGGCGGTGAGCTGACCCATCCATTGACCGGGCGTGCGGGCGCGCTGGGCCATGACCGCGTGCAAGTAAGGCCAGGCTTCGACGCCAAACGCGGCCAGGACCCAGCGGCCGGGATGGAAATGTTCGAACGCGGTGCGTTCCGCCGCCGGCCGAGTGGTGGTGTCGAGGGGAGCGTCGTCCGGCACCCCATGCAGGTGCTGGTGAAGATGGCCTTCCTCGTAGCCGGAGACGCGCACGCGAGCGATGTGCTCATGCATGCGACCGCAGACATTAATGGGATCAATCTGAATGAAGCCCTGATGTTCGAGCGCGGAGGCGAGGGAAGCGTGGGGCTGGATCAATCCGGTGGCCCGCAGGGCGAAGCGGCGGGCGGTCGCGGGGTCGATCGTGAGCGGAGGGGGTAGGGGCACGGGTCGAACCATTTGGCGGGGAGGCGAGCGCGAAAACAAAAAACCGCCGGGCCCTTGCGGGACACGGCGGTGCAGATAGTCAGGGCCGATTAAATTAGCGGATCAGCCGTTCGTAGACGGGGGGCTCGGGTTTCCAATCGCGGTAGTCCGCATTGAGATCGTCGAGCCACGCAAAGAGCACGTGCGTGCGCAGCCAAAGGACGGCGCGGGTGCGGTAAGTGGAAGCGGGCGGGAGAGTCATGATGTAAGTAACTACACCAGTTCGGAGCAAAAGTTGCGCCCGATCTTCTCGGTCGCTCGATTATTACCAAATCTCACCGACCGGTTAAGGCCCTTCGCGGCGTGGCGCGCCGGAGTTCAGCCTACGGCGCCGCTTCGAGGTGGACGTGCTTGTAGGGGTGGATGTCGATCAAATTGCCATACCAACCCTTGAGCTCGGGCACTTGCAGTGAGGAGTTTACGTAAAAGTAAATCGGCGCGATCGGGGACTCGGCCATGAGGATGCGTTCGGCTTCGCGGTAGAGCGTGAAACGTTGCGCCGGGTCGAGCACGTAGCGGGCTTCGTTGACGAGTCGATCGTAGTCGGCGTTGGCCCAACCGGTTTGGTTGTTGCCGCTGTCGGAGAGCATGAGCTCAAGGAAGGTCGAGGCGTCGAGGTAGTCGCCAATCCAGGCGTAGCGGGCGATCTCGTAGTCGCCGTTGCGCATGGAGTCGGACTGGACCTTGGACTCCTGATTGTAGAGGCCGATATCGACGCCCAAGTTCACGCGCCACATTTGCTGAATGGCCTCGGCGATGCGGCGGTGGCCATCGTTGGTATTGAACAGAATTTCGAGTCGCGGGAAGCCTTCGCCGCCGGGGAAGCCGGCTTCGGCCAGCAAGCGTTGGGCCTCGGCGACATCACCGGTGAGCAGGTCACCGGCCGTGTAGCCGGCGGTCTGGGGCGGGGTAAGGTTGCGGGCGGGAAGTTGACCGCCGAGGGTCACCTTGTTGACGATCTGTTCGCGGTCGATGGCGAGGGAAAGGGCGCGGCGCACACGCACGTCGTCGAGGGGTGGTTTCTGGGTATTGAACCGGTAGAAGTAGGTGGCGAGCTGGGTCTCCTGGGAGAGGAATTTGCTCAGCTCGGGATCGTTTTTGTAGACGGCGATCTTGTCGATGGGAATGCCGGTGGTGACGTGCAGCTGACCGGAACGGAAGGCGGCTTCCTCGCTGGCCGTGCTTTCGATGGGGTAGAACCGAATCTCGTTGAGGCGCACGACGGCGGCATCCCAGTAGGTAGCGGACTTGGTGACGCGGATGACTTGGTTGGGCTTCCACTCGGTGAGGGTGAACGGGCCGTTACCGACGAGATTGCCGGGGCGGGTCCAACGTGAGCCGCGCTGGTCCATGGCGCCGTAGGTTTCGATGGTCGCCTGGTGCACGGGATACCAGGAAGCATGGGCGACAAGATCCGCGAGATAGGGCACCGGGTAACTGAGTTTCAGCTCCAGGGTGTGGGCGTCGAGCGCCTTGGCGCCGACCGTGGAAAAGTCGGTTGATTTGCCGGACACGAAGGCTTCGGAGCCCTCGAGGCAGAAGAGCATGTAGGCATATTCGGAAGCGAGTCCGGGCGAGAGCATGCGCCGGTAGGCGTAGACAAAATCAAACGCGGTGACGGGATCGCCGTTGGACCATTTCGCATCGGGACGCAGATGAAAGACCCAGGTTTTAACGTCATCCGAGGCTTCCCAGTGGGTGGCGACGCCGGGGGTGGCGTGGCTGTCCTTGGGATCGTATTGGGTGAGTCCCTCGAACAGGGCGAGGACGATGTTAAAGTCCTGCAGACTGTTGATGATGTGCGGATCGAGGTCGGTCGGCTCGGAGAGATTGCCGACGTGGAGGATTTGATCGCGGTTACCGGATTCGACGGATGTTTCACGATTGCCGCAGCCGGAAGTCAGGGCGACGAGTCCCGCGATGAGGCCGAGGGACAGAAGGGAGGTCTTTCGCATGGGAAGAGGGAAAACGAGCGGGAGAAAGGCGCGAAACAAAAAAACCGCCCCCGTCAAACGGGGAGCGGTCGTGCGAGGCGCGGCGCGGGTTGGGTCAGGACGGCGGGACTATTGGTCGGCGACGGGCATGTTGGCGCGGATGGCATCGATCCGTTCCTGCATGGTGGCGAGTTTGGCCATCAGTTCCTGTTCGAGTTCCTGGCGTTCGGTGCTGTTGACGATGCTGAGCTTGGAAACGTCTTTCAGCACGCCGGCCGGGAGGGTGAGCAGCCGGGTGAGCACCCCGTCGTTGTCAAACGACGTGAGGTAAAGCGCGGCCAACTCGTGGGAGAGGGCGAGGGATTCCGCGGCCAGCGCCTGGGACTCGGCCAGGTTGTTGTTGAGAATCTGGTTCTTCGAGAGTTCCGACGTGAGGATGATGGCGATTTGATCGCTGATTTCGGCGGAGATGCCCTCGAGGACCTCGCGGTTTTCCTCCTGGTTGTCGGAAAGCTGCGCCAGCAGAGGTTGGAGGCGCTGCGACAGGCGGGAGGAAACGCGATCGATTTGGGCGGATTCCTGTTGTTCGGCTTCCTCGGGAGATTTGGGCGGGGCGACGACCGGTTGCATCTTGGTGGCAATGACGGTAGCGAGTTCCTCGATACGCTCCGAGTTGACGGTGGCGAGCTCCTCATCGGTCATGAACATGTCGCTGGACCGCTGATTGATGGCGTCTTTGAGCAAAGTGTTGAGCGCGTCGATCTGGCTGCGGGTGCCGGCGGTGACGGAGGAAATCTCCGCGCTGGTCTGGGCGCGCATGGTGGCGAGGTCGCGCTGTTGTTGGGCCGCCATCTGGCTGACGGTTCGGGTGTGCAGCCAATAGACGAGCACGCCGATGACGAGGAGGGTGACGATAACGGCGGGGAGCTGATCCTTGAATTTTTGCCACATGGTTGAAATCGGATGCTAGCGCTGGTCGGACTAAATGCAATCTTCGCGCCGAAGGGGAATTTGCGTTTGATCAGGCTGATCACCGCGGGCAAGGGTCGTCGGACTATGAGCCTCAATCGTGGTGAACAGATGCTTTGTGACTATGTGAGTTCCCACCCGGAGGAGCAGCGATTTTGGGTGGAGAAAGTGCGGGCCACCGCTGCCTCCGAACCCGATGAACACCAGGCAGCGGCGGATCTGACGGAGGAGTTGTGGCGTTATTACGAAGAGCGCTCGGCGGTGGCATCTCCGTTTCGGGAGCTGGCCGGCCGGGAAGGTTTGCGGCGGATCAGCATGCGCAATTTGGCGGAGTATTGGTTGCGTTTGTGGGTGGAGCCCCGGCCCAAAAAGAAACGACCCGACGCGGGCGCGTGGTAGTTCGCCCGGCGATGGATTTCCCCCGGGAGAAAAAAAGGTGCATATTCTCCTAAAGTCCCAATCGGATGCGTCGTAGTAGGGGGTAAGGTTTCACCAATCTTAGCACTTCGGTGCGGGGATTGGGTTAATAGGAAAACCAGGGACGGATCATCTGGGGTAGGTGGTCCGTCCCATTTCCCTTTCTGGCGATGCGCAATGGGGTTACGGAGATACGGCACCGAGCGTTCGTAAAAAATGCGAGATGGCTCGATTCGTTCGTTTACAATCTTCGGCGAGTTGTTCACAGGTTATTCCCACTCAATGGCGAACCCGAGCAGGGCGAAGGCCCGACAAACTCAACGCACGGAGAAGGCGAAAGTTGTTACAAAAACTTTCGTGTTGGACACCAACGTCCTCCTCCACGACCCCCAATCGATCTTCAAGTTTGAGAACAACAACTTGGCCATTCCGGTCGAGGTGCTCGAAGAACTTGATGCCATCAAATCGGAGCAGTCGACCGAGCGAGGTCGCAATGCCCGACGCGTTCATCGCATTCTCCAGGAGTTGTTACCGGACTCCCATTCGCTGCTCGAGGGCGTGAAGCTGAACAATGGCGGCACGCTGTCGGTCATCATCAACCGCTACTTCGAATCCAACGATTTTTCGTCGCCGGCGATGCAGCGGTTTCGCGCCGTGCTCCATGATCCGAAGAAGAAGGACAACCGGATCATCGCCTGTGCGCTCTACGTGCAGGAGCAGTATGCGCCTCCGACGATTTTGGTGACCAAGGATGTCAATGTGCAGCTGAAGGCGCGCGCCGTCGGTCTGGAGTCGGAGGATTATCTCAACGACAAGGTTCCCGAGGTCGACGACGAGGATGGTTACCGCGAAGTGCCGGTCACGATTTACGAATTGCAGCGCTTTTGCTCGGAAGGGCACCTCGATGTCGGTGAGACCATGGACGGCCAACCGCCATTGGAGATTAATGAATACGTCCTGCTGCGTTCCGACGAAGACAAGACGATGCCAGCGCGCCATATCAGCAAAGGCAACGTGCGACGTCTGCGCATCCCCGAGTTTGTGAAGGCACCGGGTGGCATCCCGATTCGCGCGCGCAATCTGGAGCAGCAGTTCTTCATGGATGCGTTGCTCGACGACTCGATTTCGCTCGTCACATGTTTCGGCAAAGCCGGCACGGGCAAGACGTTGATTTCCACGGTGTGCGCCATTTCCCAGGTGTTGGATGAAATGGGGCGTTTCGACGGTGTATCCATTTCCCGCCCCGTCATCGCCCTCGGCAAGGACATCGGATTTTTGCCCGGTTCGCTGGAGGAGAAGATGAAGCCGTGGTTGCAGCCCTACTACGATGCGTTGGAGGTGTTGATGCCGTCCAAGCCACCGAAGGATCCGCAATTTGCCGCCAAGAAAGTGGCCAAGAAAAAGGTGCGCAAATTTGGCGACGATTCGCCCAGTGAATCCTCCTCCGGCATCGCCACGCCGGTGAAGCCCTACGAGCGTCTCATCACGAACGGCGTCGTTGAAATCGAGGCTCTGTGTTTCATTCGCGGCCGATCGATCGCCCGCCGGTTCTTCATTCTCGACGAAGCGCAGCAACTCACCCCGCACGAAGTGAAGACGGTGATCACCCGCATTTCCGAAGGCTCCAAGATCGTGCTGATCGGCGACCCGGCGCAGATCGACAATCCCTACGTCGATTCGCGCAGCAACGGCCTCGTCTACTGCCACAATCGCATGAAGGGCCACGCCGTCTCGGCGCACGTCAAACTCTCCAAAGGCGAGCGTTCCAAACTCGCCGAACTCGCCGCCGACTTGCTTTGAGGGTGGCTGTATTCGTCGCTCATCTGCTGCTTTTCGAATCACTCTCCAGCCCGTTTCCGGACATGGATTCGGGCATGGGCCGAAGGTGCCATTTTTTGAAGCAATCCATCGTCGCGATGAAGTATTCAGTCTCAGTCGGTGAGAGCTGAGTGCGATCGGAATTGGTTCTGATGGCGATCGTCCAGGCGTAGTGATAGGGAAAGAGAATGGTCGGGCTGTCGTCATCGCCACGCCGGAACGGCAAACCAATTTCCACGTCTGGATCACCATGCGAGGTGATCTGCCGCGTGACCCTGGACATTTTGGAGCTGCCGTAGATATGGGCAATCAGCCGTTCGTCAGGGGCTCGGCGAGGACGGCGGGAAAAATGTCTGTTCAACGTCCAATGATAGCCCGGTTTCGGGGCTCTGGACGGGCGCTTAGATTTGGCTTCGTTGCCTTTGAATCGAAATCTCTTGATCGGCTCGTAAAATATTTTGAACAGGATGCGCAGCGTCAGTGGCGCAAAGACCGCAGCCAGAAAACTCAGGCCCACGGTTTGCAGCGAAAGGGGTGGAAAATCCGTTTCTAAAATGGAAAATCCATGCCTCAATTGGAGCGCCGCCGGGGTAAGCAAAGCCGCTCCAATGCTTTCGTAGATGTCCCGGCGCAACTGCGGATCCTTCAATTTCTGCCGTTTCCACTCGGAGGGAAGATAGGGGTCCAGCATCGTGCCGGCGCGGAGTCCACCGGCCAGCCAGCCTACTGCGATCAGCACGAGGAACTGTGGGACAATCGTGAAGAGCCATGAGAGGTCCACGCTGATGTCGAAACGGCTCAAGTTTGGCGCGTCGCCCCAATCGATTGCCAAAGTAGGAGGGTCTTCGAAGGCGACGCGAAGGGAGTCGGCATCGAGTTTCAGGCTCAGCGGCCCGTCCGGCAGCTTCAGCGGTAGCCCGGGCATTTGATCCGGGAAATCTATCTCCAAAAACATGGGCTCCGTCGGCGGTGACCATCGGAACTCCATCGGTTCCGTGGGCAGGGACAGTTCGGCTTGGAGGGCCTCGGCGGGCGGACTCAGCTCTGCTTCAATTTTTCCGGTTACCTTGAGTTGCGCTTGAAGTGGTTCTGAGGGCGGAACGAGTTGGATCGGCGGCAACGTTTCCGGCCCCATAAGTTGGGCGGGCGTGCTGGCATCGGCAATGAGATCTGATCCGGTGGACGATTCTGGAGGAAGTTCGGTGGTGACTGGCGCCTGTATGGAACAACCGACCTGCACCACGAAGGTGGTATATAGCAGACCCTTTACGATCCGACTGGTCGGGAAACGGGAGGTCCGACGAGAGATAGGCATGATTTGAAAAACGTCGGTTTAATTTCAAATCTATCACAAAACTACATTCGTTTCGGTCAGGCGGATGCCTCCGGCTTCATCTTCGCGATCCAGCGGGTGTTCATGCTTTTGGCGGCGGCGTCGCGCATGCCGTAGCCCACCAGCCATTCGTCGCCCGGGTAGGTGAAGCCGGTGATTTCGGGCTCGGTCACGGCGTCGTCGCGCAGACGATGCATCATGGTGACGGAGCGCACGCGGCGCACCCCTTGCATGCGCAGCCAGCCATCCACGTGCAGCAACGTGCGGCCGCTGTCGCAGATGTTGTCCACCAACATGACCTCGCGGCCGACGGGATCGAGGCCCTGCCAGTCTACAAACATCTTGTCGAGCGGGGCCCCGTTTTCAGTTTTTGCATAGGCGAAGGCGCGGCAGAACGCCGGCTCCACCGAGATCTTCATGCGCAACAGGAGTTCGGAGAAAAAGAACACGCCGCCGCGCAACACGCAGAGGGCGAGCAGCATTTTACCGGTGCGAGCCTCGGCCCCGGCGGCCCATTGATCCATTTCCGCCGCGAGCCGGTCCAGCGCTTCGTCGATGGCCGCGCTGTCATGGACCAACTCCAAATGATCAGGCAAATTCATGCCAAGGTCGAAGCAGCGACGATGCCACCGCCGCAAAAACCCTGAGCATTTCGGCGGCGCGTCAGCCGGCGATACGCATGGCTTTGGCCTGGGCGGTGAGCGCGAGTTCGGCCGCTTTGAAGATGTGTTGCTGGGACATCGCCTTTTCGGTGCGGTTGAGACAATCGAGAATGAGCTCGCCGAAGAAGCGGAAACCGACTTTGCCGGCGACGGGAATGTGGTGTTCGCCCTTTTGGTCGACGAGAAAAACGTGGTCGGAGCCGCTGTCGGGTCGGCCGACGTCGAGGTATTTGCGCAACTCGATGTAGCCGTCGGTGCCCATGATGATCATGCGGCCGTCGCCCCACGTGCGCAGACCGTCGGGCGTGAACCAATCGAGGCGCACGTAGTTGGTCGCGCCGTTGTTGCCGACGAGGTTGGCCTCGCCGAAGTCCTCAAGTTCCGGGGTGTCGGGGTTGTTGTAGTTGGCCACGGCCGCGTGCACGACCTCGGCGTCGGTCGCGCCGGAAAACGTGAGGAATTGCTCGAACTGGTGGCTGCCGATATCGCACAGAATCCCGCCGTATTGCTCGTGATCGAAGAACCAGTCGGGACGGGACGGTTTGCTCAGCCGATGCGGCCCCAGGCCGAGCACCTGCAACACGCGTCCGATGGCCCCGCCGGCAATGAGGTCGGTCGCATACATGGCGCTTTCGACGTGGAGACGTTCGCTGAAATAGACAGTGTATTTGCGCCCGGTTTCGGCCACGACGGTTTTGGCCTGGGCCAGGTGTTCGAAGGTGGTGAACGGCGTCTTGTCGGTGAAGTAGTCCTTGCCTGCCTCCATGACGCGACATCCGAGCGGACCGCGCCGGTTGGGGATCGCGGCGGCGGACACCAGATGAACGCCCGGGTCGTCGAGAATCTCATCGATGGAGCGGGCGACTTGAGCCTGCGGATACTGTTCGCGGTAGGCGTCGACCTTGGCCGGGTCGGGATCATAAACCCATTTGAGTTCGGCTCCCGCCTCGAGCAGACCGTTGGTCTGTCCATAAATGTGACCGTGGTCGAGATGGGCGGTGGCGAAGACAAACTCACCCGGCTTGACGACGGGGGAGGGTTTGCCTTTCGGGGCGTAATTCATGCCGTCGGCGGAGCTCATAAATGCAAGGGGTAGGAGAAGTGGGGGTGGGGGCGTAACGTTTTGCGTTACAAAATGGGGAAGGGCAAGAGGCCGGGATCAGGAACCTGACTGGGGTGTGGCGGAATCGCGCGTCTGTTTGGCAAGTTCCTTGATGTCCTTGTCGATGGAAGCGCGCACTTTTTTGGACATGCGGTCGATGAACAGCGTGCCGTTGAGGTGATCGGCTTCGTGTTGGATGCACCGCGAGAGCAATCCGTCGCACAGCAGCACGTGGGGGGTGCCGTGTTCGTCCTGATACTCGACGCGCACGGCATCGGGGCGCACCACGTCGCCGTTGATGCCGGGAAAGGACAAGCAGCCCTCCTCGTAGATGGTGTCATCGCCTTCGAGTTCCTCGATCTTCGGGTTGGCAATGACCATGGGCATGATCAGTTCCAGCGGCGGGGCCGCGCCGTCGAGCTCCCATTGGAAATCGCGTTGGGCGGCCGAGAGGTCGACGACGCAGAATTGGGAGGCGATGCCGATTTGCTGGGCGGCGAGACCGATGCCGGCGGCATCATGCATGGTATCTACCATGTCACGGGCCAGGGTGGCCAGGGCGCTGTCAAACGTGGTGACGGGGGCGCCTTTGGTGCGGAGGACGGAATCGTTGTAGTGAACTATCTTAAGAACCATGGGTCTGTTTGTCGGCAAAGGTGAGTTTGCGTCCCGGCTCCCGCAACTCGATAGTCCGCTCCACATGACCAAGGTTCCATCCCACCGTTCCAGTTTGATCATGGCGGCTGCCATGGTGTTGGGAGGCGTGGGTCTGGCGTTTGGGGCGTGGATGTTGCCGGTCAATTTGTTGGCGTTGCCCACGGCCTTGCTGGCGGAAGCGGGTCGGCGCACACCCACGGTCGCCGCGATTGGCGAAGATTTATTGGCGCGCGAAAAACTGGGTCCCGCTTCGCTGTTGTGGCGAGCCGCCGAAGCGGTGGGCGATCAGCGTGCCCCGGAACTCGCGGCGGCGTTGCAGCGCGAAACCGAACGTCAGCCCGCATTGGTGCCGTGGGGCGGGTGGGATCCGTTTCTCGAACCGCTCTTTGACCGCGCAGAAAACACCGGTCGGACGGAATCAACGCCGGTGCTGGCTTTTTTCGTCACCCGGGAAGCCCGCACCTCGCTCGCGTCGTTTTTGGGCAACACCCGCTCGGCCGGGGTGCGCGCGCTGTTGGCCCTGCGTCAAATCGATCGCACGCAGCAGTTCGTTCCGGCCATGCGACCGGGCGGACAAGCCCTCGACGCCACGATTTTGCTGGCGGCATTGCTTTACCAGGGGGAACACCTGTCGGACCCGTTGCAGCGCGAGATGCGTGAGTTGGCGGAAACGGCGGTCGCCGCCAATGACCTTACGGTGATCGAGCCGTTCTTGCTCGATTTGCTCTCGCTCGGCAAACGGCTCGATTGGATTCAGTTCACGGAGTTTTCCCGCTTGGTGGAAAGCACCAAGACGGTCGGAGAATACGCCCATCTCAGCCGCCTCGCCCCGGACGATCTTGCCATCATCTATGCCGCGGCCGTCGCCTCGGATTCGGCCGATGCCGTGGCGACCTACCTGATTCGATACGGCCGACAGGGACTCGAGGATCTGCAACTGGCGCTCGGCTACGGACGGGGTGCGGTGCAGCAACTGCTCACACGCAACGTGCCGGTAAGTCGCGAGGCCGGCCCGACCCTTGGTGCGGTGGCCGCGTTTGGGTTGCTCCATCCCCACGTGCTGCTCGGCGCCAAATATCTGGGTATGTTGCTCGGGGCGTTTTTGGTCTTTCGCGGCGTTGATCGTTTGTTTGCGGCGCGCACCGCCGGGGGCGCATTGCCTCACCTCTCGAGCGGCGCGCTCGCGATTCTCAGTGCGGCGCTCATCGTCGTCGCGACCGAGCCGTTTCTGCTCAAAGCGGCGCCGCCGTCCGAGTTTCAATTTTCCCTAGCCATACCGGTGCTGGCCAACATCACCGACGGCGCTTCCGTAGAACTTACCAAACCCACCTCCGCCATGGATTCCTCCACCCTGCTCACCATTGGATTCTTCGCCGCGCTCCAAATCGCGATGTATCTTATTTGTTTGATGAAAATCGGCGAAGTGAACCGTCGGGACGTGTCGCCGCTGGTAAAACTCAAGCTGATGGAAAATGAGGAGAACCTCTTCGACGGCGGCCTCTACGTCGGTATCGGCGGCACGGCGACGGCCCTCGTGTTTCAAGTGCTCGGCCTGATCGATCCCAATCTGCTCGCCGCTTACTCCTCCAACTTGTTTGGCATCACCTGTGTGGCGCTGGTGAAGATCCGCCACGTGCGGCCCTACAAATGCAAACTGATCCTCGAAGGGCAGGAAGCCCTGGCGGCCATGCAACCGTCGACTCGTTGATCGACCCGCGCGTATGAATCGCACGCTGCTTTTAATTCTCTGCGACTTCTTGTTGCTTACCCTCCTCGCGCTCACGCGGTGGGAGACGGCGGAGCCGGAACGTCCGAACGAGGCCACGGCCGCGCCGTCCGAGACCGACGAAAGCGCGACGACGGCGGCCGACGATATCGTCGAATTGATGAAACTTTCGTTCGAAGATCAGCAGGCCGAACAGGCGGCGCTCGCCGCCGAACTCGAGGCCAAGGCCGCCGCGCTGGCGGAACGCGAATCTTCGATCGATCAGTTGCAGACTTCGGTCGCACAACTCGACGCCGAGAAACGGAACCTCTCGTCCACGCTTGTGCAAACCCAGCAGGCCGCGTCCCAATTACGCGACCAAGTGACGAGTGCCAGCAATGACGCCGCCGCGTCGCGGGCCCGCGTGGAGCAACTCCAGCGCGACCTCGAAGCGCGGGAAGCCGCCGCCGCGAAACAAGCGGAGGAAGTCGCGCGCCTGGCCGCGGAAAAAGCCACCGCTCAAGCCGAGATCCAGAACCTGAACGTCGCGGTGCGCGTGGCGGAGCAGGAGAAAACGCTGTTGCGCGAAACCGCCGCGACCTACCGGGCCCAGGCGGAGGTTGAACGGGAAGAGCGGATCAAGGTGCAGGAGACCACGGTGCAGCTCGCCGAGGGCGTGGGGCAGTTGGCGGAAAAGTCGGCCGAAATCACGGCGGAAATTCGCGAGAACCGTCCCATCAATGCGAATACGTTGTTCAGCGAGTTTCTGATCAATCGCGTGCCGGCCAGTTTCACCGCGATCAAAGCCGGTTTGTTCGGGGCGGATCTGACCCGCCAGGCCGAGGCGCGCACGATTCTGGTGACCGACGGTCAGCAGACTTACGCGGTCATGCACATCGAAGACACCGTGTTCAAGTTGGCGGAACCTTCTTCGGAGTGGCGCGAATTACGTGCGATGTTGCGCAAGGACAGCGTGCGGGCGGCGGCCACGAAGCTCATTTTTCTCGGTCGCGATCCCCGGGTGGTGGCCATTCCGATTGAGGCTTCCCAAGCCAAAGCCCTCGGGGTGAAAGTTTACAAACTCGCCTCGGATCCGTTTCGCTTTCCCGAGGCGGTTTTGATCAACCACGGCGGCGAAGGCTACGGCGAAGTGCCGTTCAAGCTGGCCGCGGATCTACCCGGTTATGTGAGCATGGACTCGCGATTGGTGCGGCGTCTGGTCGGTGACTTTACGGCCAGTCGCGGTGATCTCGTGCTGTCCAAAACCGGAGAGCTGTTGGGTATCATGGTGAACTCGGAACTGTGTGTGATGATCGATACGTTCACCCCTTCCGCCACGATTCAGACCGGTAATGTCACCGGTCAAAACGTCGAGGGCATGCTCAATGCCGTGCGCGAGCGCGCGGCCAATCCGCGTCAGGGTATGCGGGGGCCGCGCTAGGGCGAAGAACGCAGGGCGATCGTTCCGGGACCATGGCAAAACCGCCCAACATTTTGTGGGTCGTCACCACCCAATGGCGCGGGCAGGCGTGGGGCGGCGGGGGTGATGTCAACGCCCGCACGCCGACGCTCGATCGACTGGCGGCGACAGGCTGTGATTATCGGCAAGCCACCACGCCGCATCCGTTCGGTCCCTTCGCCCGGGCAGCTTTGTTGACCGGAGTGCCTTCGCCGGAAAATGGCGTGCGCGACTACTTCGATCCGTTGCCCGACGGCACGCGCACGATCGCGCACGATCTGAATGAGCGTGGCTACCACACGGCGTGGTTTGGCAAATGGCATCTCGGGGCGCGTGATCCGAATGCGCCGTTGGTGGGCGAGGCGCACGCCAAGATCAGGGTGCCGGACGCGTCCCGTGGCGGGTTCGCCTTTTGGGAGGGATTCGAAAGTGGATTTTTGCTCAATGACCCCTGGTTGCACGGCACGAGATTGCCGGACCCGATTCGGGTCTCGGGCTACCAAAGTAATGTGCTGGCCGAGAGAGCCGCCGATTGGTTGGCGGGAGCTTCGTCGCCGTGGTTTGCCGTGGTCAGCATGGAGGCGCCTCATCCGCCTTACGCGGCGCCAGCGGACGACATCGCGCCGTATGAACAGGTGACGTTGGCGGACAATGTGCCGGCGCCGGCCTCAGCGCGCGCGAGGAGTGAGTTGGCGGGATACTATGCGCACATTGAGGCAACTGATCGTGCGATCGGCCGACTGGTGGCGGGGTTGGCAAATGACACCGTAATTGTGGTGACGTCCGTGCACGGGGACATGCATGGGGCGCACGGACGATTTCGCAAAGGTTGGCCCCATGAAGAAAGTGTGCGGGTGCCGTTGATCGTGCGCGGGGTCGAGCGGGGACCAAGTAACGAACCGATTTCGCTCCTCGATCTTCCGGCCATGACGCGAGCTTGGAGCAATGGTCAGGTCTGGCGGTGCGATCGGAACCGGGCTCCCATTTCCATGCCTTCGGTCGTAAACCTGCCGGATCAATGCGATCGGATATGGTCAGGATGGCGCTCCGCCGATCGCAAAGTCGTCACCACGGGCGACGGCCGGGCGTGGCTGGAGTTTGACCTGGCGGCGGATCCCGGAGAAACGACCAATCTGGTCGCTCAATCGTAGAGCGCGGGGAGGTTCGCCGCAGCGGTGCCGCCGGTCGCCAGCAACATGGCGGATTTCTCGACCCATTCGGGATCCGGTTTTGTCGCGGGCAGGGTGGCGCCATCGACCCAGCGACCGTCGATCACCACCGTGCGGGGCACCTCGGGCAGGCCGCGTTCATGTCGCAGCAATTGACCCGCGACGAGATCGATGACGGATGCGCCGATGGCACTGGCATCCTGAAAGATTCCCGCGACCTCGCCGCTGTCGTCGGCGAGATCAAGCCCGGCGAAGGCGACGTCGTCGGGCACCCGGATTCCCGCGGTGGCGAGCCATTCGATGATCCTTTTGTCGGTGCCCACAATGGCGTCGGGCTTGGCCCGTTTGAACCAGCGGATAAACTCGGCTTCGTCCAGATCGGGCGGCCGATGGAGGAGCTTGGGGTGGGCGAGTCCCTCCTCGAAGGTTTCCAACAGGTAACCGGCGGTCC
Source organism: Synoicihabitans lomoniglobus (assembly GCF_029023725.1). GTDB lineage: Bacteria > Verrucomicrobiota > Verrucomicrobiia > Opitutales > Opitutaceae > Actomonas > Actomonas lomonigloba. The sequence continues at coordinate 3,827,896 of NZ_CP119075.1, read as the reverse complement.
ATTGATCGGCGACGCGGTGGTCGAGACGAGCGGCCAGGGCGAGACCGATCCGGCGGCAACCCACCGCGTGTAGTCGAGCGACGGATACGCGGGCGCTGGCAAATTGGTTGTCGGTGGCGCGGTGCAGTTGCGGCGACAACAAGGTATGCGCGAAGGTCGCGGCGGCGAAGCGGTCCCATTGCATGGCGATGCGACCCCGGTCGTGGAATGGTCCCACGATGATGCCGGCGATGCCGCGGGTGTAGAGAATCTCGCTGAGGCGGGTGGCATTGCCATCGGCGTCGCCCAGCCAGAATTGGTCGAGGCGGTAGCCGGCGTTTTCGGCGCGCTGCTGGGCACCGGCAAAACAGCGCAGATTGAAATGACTGTGGCGCCAACCATCGCGGGTGTCATCGGTGGAGATCCAGGCCAACGTCACACGATCCGCACTGGGTTGCCCGGCCCGGATCGCACTCATGGCCTCGGCGAGCAGGGGATTGGGTTTCCAGCCGAGCTTGCGGGCAATCTTTTGAATCCGCAGACGGGTGGATTCGGGGATGCGCGGGTGGTTGCGCAGAGCCATGGAAACGGCGGCGCGAGAGACGCCGGCTTCGTCGGCGATCATTCCAAGGGAGGGGCTTTGGGCGTGTCGGCGCATGTCGGAAGGGACCAAGGGGTAACAGGGAGTCAAACGCTATGCTTAACAGACAGCGGGGAAAGATAAATGTTAACCAAAGTGACTCCGGACCGCAGTGGTTTTTCCCATCAGGTGTCGGACAAACGCTCCTCGGACGCACCTCGACGGGGCGTCGGGATCAGGTGCCGGAGAACGGCACGGGGTCTTCGGTTTTGGCCACGAATTGGCGGCGGATTACTTCGCTGAGCTCGTGCAGTTTGACGGGCTTGGTGATGTAGTCGTCCATACCCGCCGCGAGGCAGTCCTCGCGATCGCCCTGCAGGGCGTTGGCGGTGAGGGCAATGATCTTGGGTTGATGCTCGGCGGGAAATTTACGCCGAATTTCGCGGGAAGCTTCGAAGCCGTCCATTTCGGGCATCTGCAAATCCATCAGCACGAGATCAAAGCGGCGCGATTCAACGGCGGCCACCGCTTCGAGACCGTTGCCGACGGCATCGGCCCGATAGCCGAGGCGGTCGAGGAAGCGGAGGGCGACCTTCTGGTTGACGGTGTTGTCCTCGACGAGCAGCACATCGAGCGGCAACTCCTCGGCGAGAATCTTGCGCTTCGGCACTTCGGTTTCCGGTTCTTCGGCTTCGCCGCGTTTGCGGAACAGGGAGTGAACGCCTCGCAGCAGGGTGCTCGTTTTGAGCGGCTTTTTGAGCGTGAGCAGGCGCGTGTCGGTTTGGGTCTTGAACGTGTTGTCCCGCCCGGGAGTCAGGAGGAGGAGGGTAGGGATTTGGTGAGTCGCGACAAGCGTCAGCAACTCGGTGCCGCCGGGTTGGGACAGCAGGTCGTCGTCGAGCAACACCAGCGACGGACGCTTCTCCGCCTGGAGCTGGGAGAGGGCGGACGCGATGTTGTCGGCTCCCGCGTAGTCGAGTTTCCACTGTTTGAAGAACGATTGGAGACGGCGCTGCCCGACGTCGTTGTCTTCCACGCCGAGCACGGTGCCCGCCACGAGTGATTTTGGCACGGGGGGCAGCGGCTCGGCATTGAGCGGATGGGCCGCGGCCGTCCGCATGGTGAAAATAAAACGCGAGCCCTCGCCCAGCGTGCTTTCCACGTGGATACCGCCGCCCATGAGCTGGGTGAGGCGATGACAGATCGCGAGTCCGAGCCCGGTGCCGCCGAATTTGCGGGTGGTTGAGGAGTCGACTTGACTGAACGGCTTGAAGAGGCGGTCGATGCGTTCCTGCGGAATGCCGATGCCGGAATCGCGCACGGTAAACTCGAGCAGAACCTGGTTATCGTCGGTGGTTTGCAGGGGCATGAGTTTCCGGCGCACGAGGATGGTGATGCTGCCGGAGGCCGTGAATTTGACCGCGTTGTTGACGAGATTGACCAGAATCTGACGCAGGCGCGTGATGTCGCCCATGACCCACGCGGGCACGTCGTCGGCGACGTGGTAGGCGAGATCGAGGTGTTTGCCGGATGCCTGCATGGCGAACAGGTCGAGCGCTTCCTCAATGGTGGTCGGAAGATCAAACGGCAGATGCTCCAGCTCCATCTTGCCCGACTCGATTTTGGAGAAGTCCAGAATGTCGTTGATGATGGTGAGGAGTGCCTCACCCGACGTGCGAATCGTGTTCACGAAGTCGCGTTGTTCGGGGTCGAGACGGGTGTCCATCAACAGACTCGTCATGCCGATGACGCCGTTCATGGGCGTGCGGATTTCATGCGACATGGAGGCGAGAAATTCACTCTTGGCGCGGGAGGCGTTGTCGGCGTCGGCCTTGGCGCGCCGCAGGGCGGTCTCGGTTTCCACGCGGGTGGTGATATCGGCGAGAATCGCAATGAACGTCTCCAACTGGCCATGTTCGTTGCGGACCGGTTGGACCTCGAGATGCACATGGAACTTGCGTCCGGATTTGGAGTAGTTGACGAGGTCGGTGGTCACGCCGACGCCCTTGGCGAGAGCCGCCCGGATGCGACGCAAGGTGCGCGGGTGGGTGTCGGGACCGGAAAGGAACGTGTCGGGCGTGCGACCGCGAATCTCCGCGAGATCGTATTCCATGACGCGAGTGAAGCTCTCGTTGACCCACTCAATCGTGCCGTTGGGGGCGCTGATCATCACCAAATTGTCCGTCCGCGCGGCCACGAGCGACAGCTTGCGCGCGGCGGCCTGGGATTCGCGCAGGGCGGCTTCGGCCGCTTTGCGTTCGTTGATGTCCTGCAGGGTGCCGATGATCCGCTGCGGAGCGCCACTGGGAGCGCGGGCGACGGTCTTGGCGCGGGCGTAGATCCAGCGCCATTCTCCTTTGCCGGTGCGCAGACGGTATTCAGGAGAGATGAAGGTTTCGTCGCCGGAAAGCTGACGTTCGACGGCGCTGCGATAGCCCGGGAGATCGTCTTCGTGGATCAGGGCCGTCCAAGCTTCCGGGGTGTTGGCGATTTCGCCGGGAGCGTAGTCGAGCATGTTCCAGAGGCCCGGGCTGTAATACATCTGATTGGACGGCAGGCTCCATTCGAAGATGCCGATCTGGGTCGAATCGAGGGCGAGACGCAGGCGTTCGTCCGACACTTTCAACATGGCCTCGACCCGGCGTCGTTCCTCGTTCTCCGCGACGAGTCGGGTATTCGAAATTTCGGCAGATCGCAGCAACGTGTTGGCGGTGCGGGCAAGGTGGACGCTGACGCCGAGCAGGAGGGTAACGATCAGACCGGAAGCAAACGCCAGTTCGGGGAGATTGCGCCGATCGCGTTGAAAAGCCTCGGCGGTGCGCACAAGGCTGAAGCGGATGCGCCGATCGTAGATATCCTGCGTGAAATCGATGCCGCCGCGTTCCTGCACGATGTCGTCGAGTGGACCGAGGATGCCGGTGTTGTCGAAAATGGGCACCTCGGTGATGCTCACCCGGGTGAGATAATCGGAACGCAGACTTTCGTCCTCGTTGATGATCTGGCCGATCAATCGATCATATAAAAACTCGCCGGCCAGAAACCCCCACAGCTCGTTGTTGCGCTCCAGCGGCACGTAAATGGCGTAGCCGAGACCGGCTTGAGGAATGTCGATCGAACCGCTGACGGCCGGCCCCCGGGGCGGGAGCAGGGCGCGCTGCATGGCAGCCATGCGGACCGGATCTTTGCCATGATCGAAGCCGGTCATGAACTCGTTGCCGACACTCGGGTAAACCTCCAATGTCACCCGGTTTTCGCCCGGGCTCACCAGGGAGTAAACCTGTCCGCTCGGATTTACGTTGAGAGAGGTCTCGGCTTCGATCCCGCGCACGACAGCCGTTTTGTTGGGGTCGGACCAATCCCGGTCGAACCGCCACAGTTCATCACTTTGTGACCGGATCTTGGTCTGCAGCGCGGAGATCAAATTGGACGCACTGCGACGGGTGGCCTCGTGCAAGCGGACGATTTCCTGCTCCTGCAAACCGAGGTAAAGTATCAGCGTCAAGGTGGCCGAACCCACCACAACCGGCAGTGGCAGCCACGTGGGCGCCCCCGAATCGGTCAGCGTATGTTCGCGCCAGGCCCGGGCGAGAATGGCGATACCGGTCAATGACAACGCGATGGCCGCGAGCGGGGAGGTCGCGGTATCGAAACCCCACAAATACACCGCATTGAGATCGAGGGCGTAGCCCATCAAGGTCGCCGCTCCCAGCGAGATGACCGCCGATGCCACCAACGCGATCACCAACGTGTGACGCTGACGGATGCGGGGGACGACCAGAGATGTCACCACCAGGCCCGATAGCATCAAGCTGATGGAGATCGGCTCGGTCATCCGACCGGGGGCGGGGCTGGCGTCGCTGATGAAGTAAGTGAACAGCAGTTCGTCGATGCTGAAGCTCTGGCCGGTGGCGTCCTGCAGAAACGTGAGAGCTCCGATGATGGTCGGGACCAGTCCGAACCAGGCCATGCGCCGGTTGCCCATCTCCACGCCGACGAGCGCGATGCCGATCAACAGCGTGGCGATCACCGTGTTGGCCTTGATCGGCTCGGAGAAGGCCCGCAGCTCGATGAAGCTGGGGATTTCGAAGATCCAGCCGAGCAACGGCACGATCATCGCGAGCACCACCAAGCCCGACAAAGCGAGACAAGCACGCTTTGGCCAAATGTCTATGGACGGTTTTGGCGAGGTTGGCATTAGGGAATAGACCCCATATTTATCAGTCCGCAGTAAGGCGCAATGCTCTTTCACGGGCAAGTATCACGAATTCGCTTACCGTGATTTCCCCGCGACTATGGCGTTACTCTTTCTTTTATCGTGGGTTGTGGGTCTTGGCTAGTTTCACTCGGAGGAACGGGGGTAAAATTTGAGCTCGGCGCAGCATTTTCCGATTCAGGCGGGGGAGTATTTCGATTTCCGCCGCTCAGGCTCCTCAAAATATTGGTGGGACCGTAGACAAAGGTCCATTCAGGATTGTTGAGCTTTCCGGCCAGCTTGACCTCGAGAACGTTGGTCAGCGGCGTAAAAACCGTGTCGAGCAGACCTCGCGAGCCCTCGAAGGGGCGCACCCGGGTGAGAAACGCGAGGGAGTTGGTTTCCAAGGAATAGTGACCCGTGGCGTCGAGTGCCCCGCGTGGGCCCGTGACCTTGAGCGCGGAAAAATCGATCATGGGCCCCTTGAGTTGGAAGTCGCCGTAGGCGTTTTCGAGTTGGAGCTTGGAGAAGTTGAGAATGCTGCCCCCGAGCATGGTCGACAGGATGCCCAACAGCTTCAATTCGCCGAGATTGGCGTTCTCGACGAGCATGTTGCCCTGACCCTGAAAGCCAAAGGGATCCGCCGCGGGACCTTGGGCGGTAAGTGATACGCTGAGCGCGCCATTGGCGATGCGTTGGCGGAACTCATTTGCCTCCGTCGGATTACGTTTGGCGTCACTGTCTGTCCAGGCTTCCACCGTGGTGATCGTCTCGCCGAGGTGCGCGTTCTCCAGATTGAGGTCAAAGGCGATCTGTTGGTCTGCTTCGAGCTGGCTCAGCTCAATCCGGCCGTTGAGAACACCCTGGGCCATACTGGAGCTGAACGGATCGATCAGCACCCGATCGCCCTCATAGTGCGCCTTGAAATCGGCTCCCTGCAGGGGGAAGTCCTTGAAGCGCCAGGCCCCGCTGGTGCGCCCATCGATGGCAAAGTCGCTCGTCATCGGCGCGCCTTCGTCCTCGCGCTCGACGCGGCCGTCGAGCGTGACATGCAGGGGTGCGTCAAACTCCAGCGGCGCGATGATTTTTTCACCCAACGGGCCCAGGAGTTTCGGCAGGGGCGACGTGTCGGAGACCCCTTGCGCGTGCACTTCAAAGAGCGTCCAACGGCGTCCTTCGGGCAGTTTCCATTGGCGGGTAAACGAGCCTTGCACTTCGCCGACCGGTCTCACGGCGTGAAATTCCAACACGTCGGCCCAGCCCGGACGAATGAAGAGCCGCGTGCTCATTTCATTGAGCGCGATGTCCTTGATTACCGCGCTTTCGCCCCGGGCTTGAATCCACACCTGAGTGTCGAGCGGGGCCTTCCACCGGCCACTTACTTCGACTCTGGCTTCGGGAGGGGCGGACGGAAACTGAAACGATCTCCAAAAATTGGACCACCAATCGCGAAACCAGCCGTCGATGTCGGCGGGTTGCAGATGACCGCGCAGCAGAAAGCGAAAATCCAGCGACTTTGTATCCATCAGATAACGACCGGTCGCACGACTGTCGCCCCGCACGAGCAACACCTCATCGGCGAGCAGGGAGGTTCCCTCCCATCGCACCCGCGCCGCAGTGGCGTCGAGGGGCACGTAGCGGGCGACCACGGCGCCGGTTTCGAAGCTGGCTTCGGCGTGCAGCGGTTTGCCGCCGGGGCCGAGATTCACATCCACGTGCAGCGGGGGCGACTCGTCCCAACTGAGAATCGAGGGCAGATCGAAGCCGATCTTTTGTCCGGCGAAGGCAACCGCTTCATTGGCCACGTGAGTGTCGAGCCGCACGCGCCCGGCCCGGGTCAGCGCGTCGAGATCCACCCGCACTTGCAGGGGTTCGTGGAACAGCTGGGCGTGCAGTTCCGCCTGCACCTGCGGCAGGCCGGCGACGGTGGCCCGGGTGGATACGTGTTCGAGGGTCACGCCGCCGGCGCTCAGGGACCGGGCACTCAGGTCTACCAATCGCGGTTCGAACCGACGGGCCGCGACCGCCACCAGCATGCCGATTTTGGCGTCCATGTGCGCAAGTGTGGCCTGCTCCGGCAGCGACACCGCACTGCCGCACAGATGCACCTCGATTAGTTTTGGCGGCCCTCCCAGGGGCAAGACGGCGCTGAGACTGCCTTGTTCAATTTCGACCGGCGGGGAGGATTCAGCCGCTCCCGGGAGTGGAATCACCAGTTTTTCGGCGGTCAGCGTGAGATCGGCGTCGGCCACGTGCGTGGCGTGAGGCGTAAGTTGCACGCTGAGGTGAGGAGCCTCGTGGGCCGGTATGCGCGGCAGCACCTGGCTGATGAAACGACAGGCCGCGACATAGTTCCGCGTGATGTCGGCGAACATCTGGTCGAGCGGCGGGGACTCTTTTCGCGGTGATGCCGGCAGCAGCAGTTCTCCGTGAACATCAAGGGGCAGCGGACCGAGGCGGGCGGTGAGATGATCAATGAAAATGGAACGGGTTTCCGTGCCGGGGCGGATTGTCGTATCCAGATTACGGATAATCGGTTCACTGGTGCCACTGGGGGACAGCATGGCCGGCATCATCAGCCGCGCCCCGCTGATGCGCAGCGAGCGGGGTTCGAACCGTCGCAGCCACAGGGCGATGGGATCGACTTCCATGTGGATGACGTCGGCCCGCAGCATCGGATCCGGAAAACCGAGCAAGGTGAGGCGCACATCGCGCAGCAGCACATGGCCACCGGGATCGAACGCGGCCCCGCCAAAGGCCACCCGGAGCCCGGCGGTGGCGGCTTTTTGCTCCAGTTGTCGCAGCACGAAATTCGGAATCGTGAGCTCATGCGCGCTGGCAATGAAAAGTTGGATACAAAGCAGGAGCCCCAGCACGAGCCAGAGCGTCCAGCGCAGGAAAGTGAACACGCAGCGCCCGCCAAAGTGGGTGCCTTTCCAGCAAACCTGCAACCAGCGCGGGAGGGTCATGGCGGGCAGGGGTCCGCGGTTCGGGTCAGGGGGTGGCGGGAACGGCGGCGGGCGTTTCCGGGTCGCCCGTGCCCAGGGGAGGGTCCGTGAACTCGATCACACCGGGGTCACGTTCGCCGTAGCTGAGGGCCCACACCGCGTCGATCAAGGGCTGGGTGGCCTCGAAGATCACGTTGAATTCGGGGGCCCCCACGAGTTGGTAGTCTCCCCCGTCGCGATCGGCGAGAAAGAGCGGAGAATCGACGATCTGCCCGCCGGGATCGCTGGTGAGAGCCAGCTTGGCATCGAGGCGAAAACGCCAGCCGCGGGTCTCCCCATTGACCGGCACGGTGTCGGTGAATTCGCCCGCGAAGAAGCGCTGCGCGCGCAGCACGGTCAGTTCGTGGGGGAGCAGGCGCAGGGCGGCTTGGCGGGCGGCCGGGAGATTGCGGAAGACATCGTCCCAGGATTCGCCGGCCCGGAGTTCGTGGTCGAAGAGCGTGGTCGACGTGCTGAGGTCGCGCAGCACGATGCCGACCAGGCGTCCGCCGGCGGGGAGCTCGCGCAGCAGCCGTTGTCGGTAGTGTAGGGGATCGACGGGGGTTTTGGTCAGAATGTTGCGATCGACCGCGTAGACGAAGGTCTGACGCTGCAGCTTGGCATAGGCGTTGTTGCCTTGTTGATCGGTGCCGATGAGCAGGGTGGAATTGAGTGGGGCAATGGTGGTGCCCGGTTCCGGTTCAAAGGCCAGTGAGATGGTCCGGCTCGGGCTGCTGAGTCCCCAGGTTTCCAGATCGTTGTCGGTGGGGACGTCGCGTTCAAACGTCCGCGCCCGGAGCTCCTTCAAGTCGCGCAGCAACTGGCCTTCGACGACTTCGGTGTCGGCGGGTTGGGTGCGCAGGGCACCGGAGGCATCGCGTTCCACGACCTGCCAGCCGGTGGTGTTGGCGGGTCGGGTTTCGGTGGTGGGTTCGAGTTTTTGCAGGATCACTTCCGCGCCGTTGGCCGCGGTCAGGGTCACGGCGTTGATGCGTCGTCCTTCGAGGTCGAGCACGTGGTCATCGCGCAATTCGCGCTGGGCGCTGCTGAGGGCATTGGCCAGCTTTTGCGGGACGACGACCGTAAAGACGGCGTCGCGATTTTCCATGCGCGCGAAGAATTCGATGTCGGGCTGGGTGGCCGTGCCGGCGGGAATGGCGGTCGGTCCGACTTGATTGCCGAGGAGCAAAGTCTCGCGGCGGTTGTTGCCTTCCAAAGTGATGCGCAGACTCGGTGTGGCGGTGCCTGCGGTGGTGAGCAGCTCGGGATCGCGGGAAGGGGCACCGAAGAAGGTGTGCGTGGTGAGACCGTTGAGGCTGTTGAGGGCCTCGACGGTCGCGCTCTTGGAAGCGCGGGCCACGATGGGCGATTCAAAGGACCAGCGATTGCCCTCCAGTCGCAGGCGCACGCGCACATTGGCCGGACCGGCGCTTTGCAGGTTCAACGATCGCACCTCGAACACGGGAATTGTGAAGCAGGTTTCGGAGCGCAACTCATCGAGATCGAGCGCCAGACTCTTGGCCAGAGAATCGGAGACGACATGCACGCGATCGCCTTCCGGGGACAAAACATAGAGGCGGTTGCCGATGTCGGTCTTGTTGCCGATCGCCAGCGTGGTGACGGCAGGGGCGTCGTCGGCGTTGGGATCGGCGGCGGAGCTGAAGCTCACGCGCAGCGCGGGTTCGGCCAGACCGTAGTCGGTCAGGGAGAGCCCCGTGATGCCGAGATTGGCGACCTCGTAGGTGGTCTCGTGTTCGAGAAACTGCAGTTCACTGACGATGCGCGAGACGGCGAAGGGATTGGCGGGCCATTCGTAGGGAGAAGTGACCTGCCAGGTGTCGCCCGTGCGTTGCAGTCGGATTGGGCTCTCCAGTGAAGGACCGGCGATTTCGAGAAACTGAATGTTGGCGGCTTCGGCCCCGAGGACGCGGCGGCGGGACTCCTGGGCGATCTGGTCGGTGCGCCATTTGCGCTCGAAGCCGAAGATGAAGAAGAACAGCGCGACGTTGAGGAAGACGAGAACGAGAGTGACTTTCGTGCGCATGGCGGGGGGAGTCGAAAATAGAAGCGGGAGCGAGGGCGGTCAGCTGCGACGGGTCCAGTAGATCACGAATCCGAACAAGGCGGCCAACCCGGGCAGGATGAACAGGAGGCTGATGCGCAGGCGGCCGAGATCGGCTTGGCTGAGATTGATCTGATAGCGTTCGATCGGACGCGGCAGGGTGTTGAGGTCGACGTCCCGATCGATGCACCATTCGACGGTATTGAGCGCGATGGCGAGATTACCGGGAGCGGCGATGCGGGAGTTGGACAAAAAGTCGGCATTGCCAAAGAGCACCATGCGGCCGCCGCGCACGCTGAAGGGCAGGTCCTTGGGTGGGGTGACGCGCTCGGACGAGACGGCGACGCCGAGGCGGTTGCGCGGTTCAAAGCCAGGCAGGCCTTTGAGATCGATGCCGGGATTATAGGTGACGTTTTGCTGACGATAATCGCGCTCGCCCCAGGCTGATTCCGAGGTCGCGGCGAGCACCTCTGCCCGCAGGGAATTGTCCAGCGGTCGGCCGGGGTCGGGTCGCACCACGCGGGTGAGCGGACCAAGGAAAACGGAGAACTGGTTGTCGATTAGCGGCTGGGTCACCGGATGGGGCGCAAACGCGTTGATGCGCAGTTCGTTCAGCTCGGTGACGTTGGCTGGGTTGGGCTCGGCGATGATGACGTCGTCGGCCACCAATCCCCAATCGTAGAGCAGGTCGTCCAAACCATGGCGAAACACCGGTGCGAGCAGGATGAAAACGCGGCCGGCCCGGTCGGCGAGATAGCGCCGCAGCAGTTCCACTTCGACCGGACTGTAGCGGCCTTGCGGCGCGGCGATCACCACGAGGGCGGCGTCGTCGGGCACGGCTTTGGTCTGGCTCAGATCGATGACCGAGACGGTGAGGTTGCGCAGCCGGAGTTCCTCCGCCCAGACCGACAACCCCCGGCTGGGGTCGACGTCGCCGGGCTGCATTTCCCCGTGTCCGGCGAGAAAATAGATGTGCGGGCGGTTGGGGTTGGAAACACTGAGAATGGCCGACGTGATAACCTGTTCGCCGCGGAAGGCGACGGCTGCACCTTCGCGGATTTCGTAAAACTCCGACAACGGAATCATTTTCCGGCGGTCGCCACACAGCGCGAGGACGACATTGGGCTGGTCGATCTGGAGCTGCTCCGCTTCGCGTTGGTTTTTGTAGACGTCGAGTTCCTCGACGGTCACGCGGCCGGCGGGGCCGATGGCGGAGGACTTTTGTTGGGTGTAGTTGACGTATTCGCGCAACATGCCGCGGATGTCGCGGTTGGCTTGGAAGAGATCCGGATCGGTGGAGTGGGGATCGATGGTGACGATGATCCGCACCGGCTGCTCGAGTGAGCGCAGGTTGGCCTTGGTCTCTTCGGAGAGCGTGTGGCGGCGATGGTTGGTCAGGTCCCAGCGCCAGCCGTGATGGAGGGCCAGATAGTTGAGCCCGCCGAACAGCGTGAGGAAAAGGGCGGCTTGCAGCACCAGGTTGATGGTGCGTCTCCAGCGAGCGATGGCGAAACTGTTGCGAGCGGCCATGGTCAGCTGTGCAGGAGTTTGGCCTCGAGGCCGAGGATGCTGAAAATGAGGGTGAGCGTCGTGCCGCTGATGTAGAACAGCAGTTGGCGGGTATCCACGATCCCGCGACTGAAGTCGTCCAGATGGGTGAAGACGCGGGCGTATTCGACGGCGGACTTGACGGGGGTGAACAAATCGAGATTGAGCGCCGCCACGCCGGCCAGCAGTTGCGTGCCGATGATCAACCCAAACAACATGGTCACGCCAAAGATGCCGGCGACGGCCTGGTTGCGCGAAAGCGAGCTGGCGAAGATGCCGATCGCGACGAAAAACAACCCCGACACCGCGATGAACAAATAGCCTCCGATCAACGGCCCCAGATCGAGCAGAAACGCGTCGTTGGTGAAACGGTGCAGGATGTAGAAGAACCCGGCGGTGGCGCTCCACAAACTGAGATAAAGGAAGTAAGCCGCGCCATATTTGCCGAGCACGACCTCGGCGGTCGAGATGGGCGTGGTGAGCAAGGTTTCCAAGGTGCCGAGGCGACGCTCCTCCGAAATGCTTTTCATCGTGAGCAAAGGAACGATGAAGATCACCGGCACCCAGAAGAGCTCGAAAAACGACACCGCCGGGGAGTTGTCCTGCGGGAGGGTGGCATATTCCGCGAGGATGCCCGAGAAGATGAAGCCCATGAACGCGAGGAATATCACGGCGGCGATGTAGGTGCTGGGGCTCACCAGCAGCATGCGAATCTCGTGGCCGAGAATGGTAAGAAAGTGGCGCATGACGATCTAGGCAGACGGATATTTGGCGGCGGAGTTCCGCTCATTCGGTTTGCGGTCCACGACATCCCAGCTGCGGCGGGTGGCGGCGAGAAAGACGTCCTCCAGAGTGGGTTGGGCGCGACTCAAGGCGCGCAGACGCAGATTCCCTTGCCGGGTGATCGCGATCAGGAGCTGTTCGCTGCAATCGGATTCGTGATCAACACTCAGGTCAAACGTGCGGAAGCCGTCGGCGTCGGGCGTGGACTCGGTGGTGATCTCCAGCGTCGGATCGACGGCGGCCAGCACGGCGGCGAGATCGGCGCTCTCGCCGGCGAGTTCCAGTTGGTAGCGGGCGCGGCCGAGCAACTCGCGTTTGAGCGCGGCCGGTTCCCCGGCGGCGACGACGCGGCCTTGATTGATGATGAGCACACGGTCACAGGTCATCTCGATCTCGGGCAGGATGTGGGAGGAGATGATGACGGTCATGCGACCGCGCAGCCGCGCGATGAGATCGCGCACGATGAGAATCTGGTGCGGGTCCAGGCCGATGGTGGGCTCGTCCATGATGATGACGGGCGGCTCGGCGAGAATGGCTTCGGCGATGCCGATGCGTTGGCGGAAGCCCTTGGAGAGTTTGCCGATGATGCGATGGCGCACGCGTTTGAGATCGCACAGCTCGAGCAGTTCGTCGATGCGCGGCCCGAGTTGCTTGCGGCCCATCTCTTTGAGGCGGCCCCGGTAGTAGAGATACTCGACGACTCGCATGTCCTCCGGCAGCGGATTGTTCTCCGGCATGTAGCCGATCAACCGCTTCACCGCCCCGGTTTCAGCCGCGACGGACGTGCCGCAAATCTCGACGTTGCCGGATGTCGCGGGGAGAAACCCGGTCAGCACCCGCATGGTGGTCGATTTCCCCGCGCCGTTGGGACCGAGAAACCCGAGAATTTCCCCTTTCGCCACATTGAAGCTGATATTGTTGACCGCGGTTACCCCGGCATAGGATTTGACCAGGTTTTCAACAACAATGGCGGAAGCGGCTTCGGGATCGGACATGGAGACGAGTCGACTTATATGTCGGCAAACAAGGGCGGAGCACAAGGTCGTAGCTCCAAGAGAATGAGACCCCTATTGGCGGTTGAGGGTCCAGGCGGCGGCAAGACCCCGCAGCGTCAAGTCGGGCACGTCGATCGTGGGCTGGCGCAGGCGGCCACTGACGACGGGGGCCGCGCCTCCGCAGGTGAAGATATGCGCCGGCGATTCGCCCGCGGCCGCCAAATCGGCTTCGACGCCGTCGAGGCAGGCTTGGATGAGACCGGTGAAGCCCAAAACCGCCCCGATGCGCATGGCTTCGACGGTGGATTTGCCAATGGCGGTCGGCACCGGCGTGACCACGTCCTCCACCAGCGGCAGTTGCGCGGTATGTTCGTGCAAATAGCGGGTCATCAACGCAGGACCGGGGGCGATGATACCGCCTTCGTAGCCACCGCGCCGGGTGACGATGTCAAAGGTGGCGGCGGTGCCGAGGTCGATGATGATGGCCGGAGTCTGTCCCAATGCGGCCGCCCCGGCGGCGTTGGCCAAACGGTCATGACCGATCTCGGCGGGGACCGGATAAGTGATGGGCACGCCCAGGTCGGATTCGTGAGTGAGTTGCCACACGGGCACGTGGAGGGGGAACAGCGCCTCGGCGGCGAGGAGCGTGGCCGCCGGCACCACGCTGCACAGGGCGACGCCCGTGAGAGTCACGTGATTCTGGTCGGCGGTGGCGCGGATTCGTTCCCCCAGCTGTTCGATGTGATCGGTGCGCAGTTCGCCGAGTCCGATCGCCGCGGTTTGACCCCCGGCGGGCATCAACCCGAAATGCACGTGCGTATTTCCGATATCGATACAAGCGAGCATGACGTGGTTTGGGTGGTTCAGCGTTTGGCAATCGTGACCTCGCCGGCGTGAAAGCGCTGGTGCTGGCCGTTGCCCCGTTTGAGCAACAACGCGCCGCCGCTGTCGATGCCGGCGCCGTGCCCGGTGATCTCGGTGCGGCCGTGCAGAAGCGTCACTTCGCGGTGGTGCAAGGCGTCGTAGCGCTCCCACAACTGCGCCAGTTTCTTGCCGTGCTCGTCGGCTTGGAAAGTCTGGGCGGCGGAGAGCACGCGACCGATGACGGCGGCGGCGAAGTGATTGATGTCGATGGGCGTGGGCGTGACTTCACCGAGCGCGATCGCGCGGCCGGCGAGTTCTCCGGTCCAGCCGCGGGCGGGGCGGGCGAGGTTCAGGCCGCAACCGATGACGAGATCGCGGATGCGGTCGGCGTCGATGCGGGCCTCGGTCAGAATACCGCCCGCTTTGCGGCCGTTGATCAGCAGGTCATTTGGCCATTTGATTTGCGGCGTGATGCGGTAGTAGGACGCGAACAAGTCACACAAGTTCACCCCAATCCACGGCGTGATGGTGGCGAGCCGGTCGGGAGGCACGTTGGGGCGCAACGCGAAGGTGATATAGAGATTGCCGTTGGGTTCGCTCAACCAATCGCGGCCCAGACGGCCGCGACCTTTGGTCTGCTCACGGGAGATTACCACGAGCGGCGTTTTTGCCCCCTGACTGACGTGCCGCATGGCTTCGTCGTTGGTGCTGTCGACGGTATCGAGCGTGATGATGGTGCAGGCGCTGGAGGCGGGGAGGCGGGCTTCGATCAACAACGCGTTGAGCTCGCTCGGTTTGGCGGTGAGGCGGTAACCCCGGGACCGGACGGCTTCGAAAGCAAAGCCGTGGTCGCGCAGTTTCTCCATGTGTTGCCAGACCGCCACCCGACTCATGCCGAGCTCGCGGGCGAGGTCGGTGCCCGACACGAAACCGTCACCGGCTTCCAGCATCGCCCGCATAATCACCACATCCGGACGCGCGATTTTCATGATAGCCAATCGAGGCCGACATCGACCCAGACGCTTTGGTGCACCAACGCCCCGGTGGAGACAAAGTCCAAGCCCAAACCGGCGAAGCCAGGCAGCGTCTCGAGCGTAATGCCGCCGCTGGCCTCGGTCAGAGCCCGTCCATTGATGAGGGCGAGGGCTTCGGTGATGCGGGCGGGGGGGAAGTTATCGAGCAAGATCACGTCGGCTCCCGCCTTGAGCACCGGCGGGATTTGGTCGAGCCGATCGACTTCCACCTCGACCGGCAGCGTCGGCGCGTGCTGGCGGGCTTTGGCGACGGCGGCGGCGAGGTCGTCGGTTGAGCCCAGTAGAGCGAGATGGTTGTCCTTTAACATCACGCGGTCGAACAGGCCGAGGCGATGGTTCCAGCCGCCGCCGCAGGCGACCGCGTATTTTTCCAGCATCCGGTAGCCGGGTGTGGTCTTGCGGGTGTCGAGGAGACGCGTGCGTCCGTCGCCGAGCGCCTGCACGTAGCGGCGTGTGAGCGTGGCGATGCCGGATAACCGTTGGATGAAGTTGAGCGCCACGCGTTCGGCGGCGAGCAAGGTGCGCGGGTCGCCGGTCAGGGTGGCGAGGATATCGCCGCGCGCCAGCGTGGCCCCGTCGCGGGTGCGCAACTGCACCTCGGCCCCGCCCGCGTAGACGGAGAGAATCAAGGACAACAGCGGCAGGCCACATACGGTGAGGTCCGAGCGGGCAGCGAGATCGGCGCGCGCCAAGCGCGGGGCCGTGGCCAGACTCCCCGTGGACTGGTCACCGGGACGGGCGGGTTTCCGCCGCAGTCCCAGACCGGCGAGATCCTCGTCCCGGGCCATCTCGACCAAGCGTCGCAGATAGGCGAGATCGAGATCATCCCACGTGAGGCGATGAAGTAGAGAATCGGAGAGGGCGGCGGACATGAAAAACGGGAGAAAGTTGAATGGTGAAGAGGGAAAGACGTCGAGGGGCAAGGGTTGCGTTACCGGGTTCTGAGCGCATTTTTCCGGCATGGACTTGGCTGAATTCAAAACCGTGGCGGATCCGCAGGCACTGAACCTCGCCTTGCAGGCGTTGTGGCATGACGCACGGGGCGATTGGAACCGGGCGCACACACTTGCGCAGCAGGCCGACAGCGCCGCCGGAGACTGGGTCCACGCCTACCTGCACCGCAAGGAAGGCGACATCGGCAACGCGGGTTACTGGTATACCCGCGCCGGACAACCCGCCGTCGGGGCCTCGGTTTCTCTCGACGACGAATGGGCCGCCATTGCAACGGCGTTGCTGGCATAGATCGTTCGCCGCCCCGGTTTCATGTCGATGGCGTAGGCGCGAGCTTGCTCGCGATCAACGCGGTGCGTTGGCGGCGCATGCAGGAGCGATCGCGAGCAAGCTCGCTCCTACGGCGATCCCTGCGACAACTTACTGTCCGCGTAGATCGCGCAGGGCGACGCTGCCTGGATTTAGAAACAGCGTCGGGTGAGCGAGCGTATCGTTGAGATAGTCGCGCAATTGATCGGCGCGGTCGGGATCGCCAAACGCCTCCGTGAGGTCGGCTTCCTCTGAAAGTTCTCCGATAAGGCGCAGCCGCTCATCCTGTTTCCACAGCATCATGGCGTAGGCTTCCTTGCTCATGCCGACGAGAGGCAGGGTGAAGGAATTCAGGGCGAGGCCCGTTTCGGTGAAGTAGCGTTTCACGGCCAGCTCGGCCAGTCCCTTGTCGGTGTGAACCTCGCGCTCCGTGAACACGGGCGGACGCGTGCCTTCGACGACGACGCGCGGCAGGCGGATGATTTGGTTCTTTGGTTCCGGCAAATCCCAGTCATCGGCTTCGGAGTCCGGCCGATTGGGCTGAAACTTGGGCAGCGCGGCGGTGACGGCATCGGCCACGGTGGGTGACAGCGCCCGCACGCGTGGCGGTGTGCTTTCCGCGGAAACCGACTCCTGTGCCATCAACCCCGAGGTGAGGCTGATCAATCCCGCGAAGCATAAGCGGTGGAAGCCCATGGGTTGGGTTACGGGTTGGATTTGCGCGGCAGGGCCGTCGCGGTTTCCCGGTGCAGCGCGGAAGCGTCCGGCAGATAATCGCTGCGGGTGAGGGCGTCGCGCGTCATTTCGCGGATTTCCTTGGAAGTCGCCTCGTCGCCGAAGAGCGCGGCTTGGTCGGAGCGGCCATTGAGATCGTCAAGCATGCGGAGGCGCTCGTCCTCCTCCCACATCATCATGGCGAGATCGGCCTGCGACATGGAGAGGAACGGCACGTTGAACTTGTTGAGCGCCTGACTCGCATCGGCGAAGTAGCGCTTGGTGGCGATTTCGTTGAGCCCCTTGTCGGTGTAGACTTGGCGTTCGGTAAAAATCGGAGGGCGGGTGCCTTCGACCACCACGCGTGGGAGGCGCACGATGCCGTTTTTGGGTTTGAGCATCATATCCTCGTCGACCCCGTCGTCCTTCTCCTCCGGTTCCGGGGGCGGCGGGTTGTATTTCGGCATGGTGTCGGACAGCGCGGACGCGAGATTGTTGGAAATCGCGCGTTTGCGGTCGGACGTGTCGTCCTGCGCCGAGGCAAAAAGGGCGGAAGCGGCCAGCAGCACAATGAAGCGGGAGGAGCGAGTGGCAGTCATGACGGGTAAGACCGTGGCAGGTCGATTTGGTTCAAATTCTGGCGGGAACACCGAATGGGACCCCACCATCATGAAAACTTGGCGCGACGCAAGATCCGGGCCGTGAGGCGCGGGAGCCACCGCTGCAGCCGCACCGCCCAAACCTCGCGACCGCCGATATGGATTTCATCCCGGCCCGCGGCAATTTGCGACAACAGCCGGGCGGCGAACACGTCGGCGCTCATGGCGTTGGCCTGTGTCGTGTCCATCTTGGCGTGTCGGCCACCCGTGGAATCGAGGGCATGAACGGAGATTTCCGTGCGGACATAACCCGGGCAGACGAGCGTCACGCGGACCCCGGTGGCATGAACCTCCGCCCGCAAGGCGTTGAAAAACCCATGCAGGGCATGCTTCGACGCGGCGTAGGCCGATCGACGGGGGGTGGCCACATAGCCCACCACGCTGCTGATGACGACGACGCGTCCGGCGCCGCGTGCGATCATGCCGGGCAACACCGCTTTCGTCAGACCGACTTGTCCGAAGTAGTTTACCTCCATGATGCGACGGTCGATTTCGAGCGGCGTATCGACCGCGAAGCCGCGTTGGCCGAGACCGCCGTTGTTGATGAGCAAATCAATGTGACCACAGCGTGCTGTCACCGTGGCGACGGCGGCCGGGAATGTGTCGGTGGCGGTGAGATCGAGGGGCAGCACGATGTGGTGCTCGGCACCGCCTGCCAATGTCGCCGCGACGCGCTGCAACTCCGTCTCGCGTCGCGCCGACAACACGACGCGGGCACCGGCGACGGCGAATGCCCGGGCGAGGGCTTCACCGATCCCTGACGACGCTCCCGTGATCCAAACGACTTGGTCAGCAAACGCCGTGCTCATGGAGGATCGGTTCAGACGCTATTCGCGAATCTGGCCAGTGCCGGTGACGACGTATTTGTAGGAACAGAGCTCGGGCAGCCCCATGGGACCGCGGGCGTGGAGGCGGTCGGTGCTGATACCGATCTCAGCCCCGAATCCGAATTCGAAGCCGTCGTTAAAGCGCGTGCTGGCGTTCCAAAATACGGCTGCGCTGTCGATGGCGGCCTGAAAACGGGCGGCGGCGGCGGCATCGGTGGTAACGATGGATTCGCTGTGGCCGCTGCTGTCGCGGTTGATCGTCGCAATGGCGCTTTCCAGCGAGTCGACCAATTGCACGCCCATGATGAGGCCGAGAAACTCCGCTTTCAAATCGTCGGCGGTGGCCGGGGTGTGGGCGATGCCGGCTTCGGTCAGGATCGCCGCGCTGGCTGCGTCGCAACGGAGTTCGACTCCGGCGGCGATGAGCGCGGTGGCGACACGAGGCAGCAGTTTGGGGGCGGCGGCGGCATGCACCAGCAATTGCTCGGCGGCGTTGCAGACGCCGGGTCGCTGGGTCTTGGCGTTGACCGTGACACTTTCCGCAATGGTGGCATCCGCCTGCTCGTCGAGATAAACGAAACAGACGCCGGTGTAGTGTTTGATGACCGGGATCGTGCTGTTTTGGGCGACGAAACGGATGAGGCTCTCGCCACCGCGCGGGATGATGCAATGGATGAGCTCGTCGAGTTTGAGCAGGGTGTTGAGCGCGGCGCGATCCGTGGTCGGAATGAGTTGCACGGCATCGGCGGGCAGGTCGGCGGCGGCGAGCGCCTCGGCGACCAAGGCCGCGAGCGCGGTATTGGTGTGAAAGATCTCCTTGCCGCCGCGCAGGATCGAGGCGTTGCCGGATTTGAGGCAGAGGATGGCGCAGTCGATGGTGACGTTGGGGCGCGCTTCGTAGATGATACCAATGACGCCGATGGGCACGCGGCGTTTTTCGATCTGCAGGCCGTTGGGGCGCGTGCGGGTTTCGAGCGCGGCGCCGACGGGATCGGGCAACGCGGCGACCTGCCGGACGGACTCGGCCAATTGTTCGAGACGGGCGGGCGTGAGGGTGAGGCGATCGATTTGCGCCGGGGTGAGACCGTTGGCGGCGGCGGCGTCGAGGTCGCGTTGGTTGGCCGCAAAAATCGTGTCCGCAGAGGCGGGCAACAAGTCCGCGAGTTTCGCCAAGGCGGCGTTTTTTTGCTCGGACGGTGCCGTCGCCAGGACGTGGGACGCGGCGCGGGCGCGTTGAGCAATCGAGGTGACGAGGTTGGCTAGATCGACGGACATAAGGGCCAGAACGTCGCAAATACCGCCGAAAAGCGCAAAGGGATTTTCAATTCGCCCGGGGCAGCGGCGGCGGCACGGGCGACGCAGGCGGGGTGGTGAAGCGGTAGACCGCACTCGCTCCACCGCCGATTAAAACCAGTCCGCCCGCAAAAAACCACCAGGGCGGCCATGTCGCCGGGTGGCTGATCACGGCGGTATGGTTCAGGCCGAGACTGATGACGTGAGCCGTGAAATAAAGCACGACGGTGTTGTGCACGGCGTGTCCGATCATGCAGAGCAACAGCGATTGGGTGCGGTAGTAAACCCAGCCCAAAACGAGGCCCATGCAAAACGTGGGCATGAGTTGACTGAAGTTGAGGTGCATCAATGCGAAACACGCCGCACTGATCAAAATGGCGCGGTGTGGTCGCACGGTGCGCAAAAGTCCCGCCAGAATGAGACCGCGAAAGACCAGTTCCTCGGTGATCGGCGCCATGCCGATCAAAGCGAGTGGCACCGTGATCGGATGAAGGGTGATGTCGTAAAGCTGCAGCGCTGAACCTTCGATGACGCCGAGGGATGGAATCACGCTGACGACCAGACGATGAAGCAAATCGAGTATCACGAGATTCCCTCCTATGATCGCCAGCACCGGCAGCAGTGACTTCGCGACCGGATTTGCGGTCGACGGCCAGAAACGCCAGGGAAGCTGTTGCCGACGACGCTCGACTTGGAGCACGCAAGCGGTGGCGACGGAGTTGGTGATCAACAGCACCGCCGCCAGAGACCAAAAGACCGGAGACGTGTCCCGCCAGAGCCCGATGATGGCTCCGGCTCCGAGTAAAATAATCACCCCGCCCAGTTGGAATCCGATGAATATGGCCGTGATACCAGCGGCACGGCCGGGGGAGATCGATGGAGTGGCGGCGGACACGACGGCAACGACTGGCGAGCGTCGTCGCGAAAGTCAGTTCAATTTGACGACCGCGATTCGCCGTCGCCGATGGTTGATCAGTCGAACAGATCGCCCTTATTGAAGCGCCAGACACTGAAGACATTCACGACGGCGGCGATGCCGAGCAGGATGCCGAGGATGGGTAGGATCTCGATGATCGATTTCTGCGCCCAGAGCACGGCGAGGAAACCTTCCATCGACCAGTAGACGAGGGTCAGCTTGCTGATCGATTGGATGAAGTCGGGCATCAGACTGGTGGGGAACCAGGCGCCGCCGATCGCGCTCATCGTGAGGATGAGAAAAGTAGCCAACCCGCTCGCCGCCGCCGGACTCGATGAGATCGCGGCCAGCAACATGCCAAACGCCGTGCAGGCGATCGAAGCGACGAGGGCAACGGTGAGCAGGCCGGGAATGTGCGAGGTGGTTTCGATGCCGAACAGGATCTGGCCGGCGAGAAACAGGACCGACAATTGCACGATACCCATCAGCACATTGAACAGGTATTTGCTCCACAATACATGCGAACGGCGCACCGGGGAGGCGAGCAGCCGTTGGAAGATGCCGGCTTGTTTTTCTTCGAACAAAGAGGTCGACGCGCCACTGACCGAGAAGAGGAGAAACATGATCGCCCAGCCGCCGACCACGCGCGTCGCACCGGGGCTCTTCACGTCGGCGCCAGCGAGTTGTTCGTTTTCGATTTTGATGATCTCACTGATGAAGTCGGCCGCAGCAGTGGTGGGGGCATCGGACTCGCTTTCGCCGTCCGCGTTTGTGTCAGTCGTGGGACCAAAATCCATCACACCGGCCTCCATGTCGGCCCGAACCTCGGCGACGTCGAGGCCGAACGATTCGGCAATGGTCGAAGCCATACCGTCGTAGAATTTATCGGTTTCGGCCGTGCCGATATAACTCACGGCGCGTTTGCGCATACCGTCCATGAGGGCCTGAGGTGCGGAGGTGAAGATCACCTTTTGCAGCAGGCCGTTGACCGTCTGGGTCTCGATGTCGTTGCGCGGGTTGTTGAGGAACTTGAGCTTCAAACCGAAGGTTTCGTCGCTGATGGTGTCGGGCGGGAAAACGAGGGCGAAGCGCAGTTGGTTGTCGTCGATGAGTTTGCGGACGCGTGCTTCGGTGAGGGGCGATTTCGAACCATCCGCGGCGACGGATTGGGTCAGCACTTTGAACGCCGACTCGGCTTGCAAGCCCGCGATGATGGCATCGGCCACGGGGGCGTCCGTTTGTTTGACCACGGCGATGGGCACGCCACTCGGCCCGCTGCCGCTGCGACTGACCCCGAAGACTTGACCAAAAATATAGACCAATACGAGCGGCACGATGAATGTGAGCGCGAAGGCGGTCTTGTTGCGTAGAAACAGACGGATGTCTTTGCGGAGAAGCGTGAGGACGACGGACATGGCGAAAGAAAGTTGAGCGAAATGAGGGCCGGCTAGCTTGTCACCTAATAGGTGACAAACGATCGGAAGCGATTGATGGACGGGGAGATGTTACTCGCGGAAGGCTTTGCCGGTGAGGTGCAGGAAGACGTCTTCGAGACCGGGGCGACTGAGGGTGCAGGCGGAGGTGGGCACGCCGTATTTTTCGATGACGGTAAACACGGCGGAGAGTTTGGCGTCGGGTTGGAGGGCGAGTTGGTGAACGTCTTCGGTCGTGGTGACACTGCCAAAGGCGGCGAGGGCCGGCAGCGCGGCGGTGGTGGCGGAGGTCGCCGGCAGGGTGAGTTGTTCCTGCGAAGGCAGATGGCCGAGCAGATGGTTGAGCGTGCCGTCGGCGAGGATTTTCCCGTGGTCGATGATGGCGATACGGGAGCACAGGCGCGTCGCTTCCTCCATGTAGTGGGTGGAGTAAATGATGGTGAGCCCTTCGGCATTGCGGGCTTCGAGGAACTCAAAGATCGCATTGCGCGATTGCGGGTCGACGCCGACGGTGGGTTCGTCGCACAGCAGGAGTTTGGGGCGATGGAGCAATGCGGCGATGATGTTGAGGCGACGCTTCATGCCGCCGGAAAAGGTTTTGACGCGGTCCTTGCGACGATCCGCCAGCCCGACGGCGGTGAGACCTTCATCGATACGGGCTTTGAGGGTGGCGCGGTCGAGGCCGAAGAGTTGGCCGAAGACGTGCAGGTTTTCCTCGGCGGACAGATCGTCGTAGAGCGCGAGAGACTGCGGCACGAGGCCGAGATTTTGCCGCGCGGCGACGGCTCCGGCCGTTGCGGTCGATCCACTTACCGCGATGGTGCCGGAGTCGGGCCGTTTGAGCCCGGCGATGAGGGACATCAACGTCGTCTTGCCGGCGCCATTAGGGCCGAGCAGACCGAAGAATTCACCGGGCGCGATCGACAGGGAAATATCGTCGAGGGCGGTGAGTTTGTCGTAACGCTTGGTGACCGAGGTAATCGCGAGCATGCGTCCCAGCTAGGCGAGCGGGATCACGGACCGCGAAACGAATCGTGTCAGTCGTGACCAATGCCGCAGTGGCACCGTGACCTTGGTCATGGTCGACCGGCATCAGTGGAAGTCGTGGGAGGCTTGGGCGGGCACGGATTCGAGCCGCAGGGCGGTGATCTTGGCGGCTTTGATGTGGATGATGCCGTATTGGATCTGGAGGTGGCCGGAGATGCGCAGGGCTGGTTCGAGATTAATGACGAGGCGGTGGCGTTCGAAGTTGTCGGGCGTCACCACGCAGTTGGCCACGCCGGTTTCGTCTTCGAGGGAAATGAAGACAAACCCTTTGGCGGTGCCGGGACGCTGACGGCAAATAACGCTGCCCGCGACCGTGACTTCCTGACCGTCGCGACCGAGCGGCAAATCCCCCGCGCGCCAGACATTGGGCAGCGCGGCGCGCACGTGAGCCATGGGGTGGATGCCGGCGGTCAGGCCCATGCCGGTGAAGTCGGCCGTTACGCGTTCGGCGCGGGTCATGGGTTTCAGGAATGGGGAAGGAGGGGAAGATTCGGAGACGGAGAGCGGGGAGGTGTCGGGCGTAAAGCCCGACCCACGGGGAGAAGCGGTGCGGGTGGTGGGTCGTGCTTTAGGCCCGACATCCGGCGGCGGCTCGGTGGCGGTGAGTTCACCGAATTCAGATTGTTGATACGTGCGTTGGAACAGCGGTTCGTCGGACGACCATGCGGCTTCGACTTGCCACAGGGCGGCGCGGCGATGGGTCGCCAAGGCGTTGAGGGCGCCGAGCGCGGCGAGAGCCCGGCGTTCGGCGGGGGCAAAGCTGGTGCGCGCCAACCAGTCCTCGATGCTGGTGAATGGCAGGATGGCGCGGGCATCGAGCATGGCGGCGGTGCGCGCGGCCGAGAGGCCTTTGACGTAACACAACCCGAGTCTAACTCCCGGAATGGCGTGACCGGAGCGATCCTCCACCGTGCAGCGCCAAGCGGACTGTTGCACACACACGGGGAGGAAGGTGACGCCGTGGCGGCGGGAGTCCTGCACCAGCGTGGCTGGGCCGTAAAAGCCCATGGGTTGGTTGTTGAGCAGGCCGCAGACAAACTCGGCCGGGCGATGCGCCTTCAGCCACGTGCTGGCATAGGCAAGCAGGGCGAAGCTCATGGAGTGCGACTCGGGGAACCCGTAGAGGGCGAAGTTGCTGGCGGATTCGATCAGCATCTCGGTGATGCGATCCGACCAACCGTGGGCGCGCATGGCGGTGCGCAGGTTGTTGAGGGCACGTTCGAGTCGCTCGGTGCCGCGGGAGAACCCCATGGAGCGGCGCAGTTCCTCGGCCTGGGCTCCGTCGTAGGCGGCCAATTCCATGGCGCAGGCGAGCATCTGTTCCTGGAAAAGCACGACGCCGTAGGAGCGTTCGAGAATGGGTTTGAGGCGCTCGTGGACTTCGGGGTCGAGGCACACGATGGGTTCAGCACCTTCGCGCCGCCGGATGATGGGATGCACCAGTTTGCCTACGATGGGACCGGGGCGCACGATCGCGACCTGCATGGCGACGTCGTAGAAACAGGCGGGCTTGAATCGACGCAGGGTCGACATCTGGGCGCGGCTTTCGATCTGGAAAACGCCGATGGTATCGGCCTCCTGCATCAGGCGGAAAGTCTCCGGATCGTCGGCCGGAATGGTGGCGAGCGAGAGCGGGTCGCCGCGAGCGGTGCACAGTTCAAACGTGTCCTGGAGGGTGGCCATCATGCCGAGCCCGAGCAGGTCGACTTTGACGATGCCGAGATCCTCGCAGTCGTCCTTGTCCCATTGCACGACGACGCGATGGGGCATGGACGCCGGTTCGAGCGGCACGACGCGATTGAGTCGTCCGCCGCAAATGACCATGCCGCCCGAGTGTTGGCCGAGGTGGCGGGGCAGTCCGTGCATCTGTTGGTAAACCCGGACCATGGTGGCGGCGCGCGGGTGATCGCTGGCGAGGCCGGACTGGGCGAGCTGTGCTTCGAGGTCGATGGTGTGGGGAAAGTCGCCGCCGTGGTAGAGACTTGAAAAGCGGTCCATGACGTCGTCGGGCAGGCCGAGGACTTTGCCCAATTCGCGCGTGGTGCCGCGACCGCGGTAGGTGATGACGTTGGCGGTCATGGCCGCGCCGTGCGGGGCGTAGCGGGCGTAGACCTCCTGGATGACGGACTCGCGCAGATCACCGCTGGGGAAATCGAGATCGATGTCGGGCCAGGAAGGCCGACCGTCGTGGCCCACGCGGCCTTCGCTGAGAAAGCGGGAAAACAGCAGCCGATGTTTCACCGGATCGACCGCCGTGATGCGCAGCGCGAAACACACCACGCTGTTGGCGGCGGAGCCCCGGCCCTGCACGAGGATGTGGTGGTCGCGAGCCCAGCGGCAGATGTCGGCGACGATGAGGAAGTAGCCGTCGAAACCGAGCTTGGCGATGAGCGCGAGTTCGGTGTCGATTTGGCGGCGGTAAGCGGCGGTGACTGCCGGCACGAGCTCACGGATGCCGGCGTAGGTTTGTTCACGCAGCCATGACGTCATGTCGTGCCCGGCCGGCACCGGGAAGTCGGGGAATTGGTAACCGAGATTTTCGAGCGAAAAGGTGAGGCGGTCGGCGAGACGTTGCGTGTTGGTGAGCGCGGTCGGCAGGTCGGCGAAACGTTGCTGCATGACCCGGGCGGAGTGCAGGTGACGTTCGGCGTTGGGCGCGAGCAGCCGGCCGACTTCGTCCAGGGTGGTGTGGTGTCGCAAACAAGTGAATACATCGGCCACGCTGCGGGCGTCGCGGGTGGCCTGGGTGGCGCCGCCGGTGGCGAGGAGCGGGAGGTGGCGCGCGGCGGCAAGATCGCCCAGAAAGCTGACGGCGCGTTCCTCGCCGCGCACGCGGTGACGTTGCACCTCGACGTAAAGTCGGTCGGGGCCGAAGACCCGTTGCAATTGGTCCAACGCGGTTGCGGCGGCAGAGGTTCCGCCACGCTGCCATGCGGTGAGCAGAGGCCCCTCGGCGTCGCCGGTGAGCGCGATTAACCCCTCGGAATGCGTGGAGAGTTCGTCCCATGTCGCGAAGCAGGGACGCTTGCGCTCCGCCTTCGCCGCGGCTTTGGCGGACAGGTCGCGGGGAGTCTGTTTGGTGAGCGAGATGAGTTGGCAGAGGTTTTCGTAGCCGGTGCGGTTCTCCACCAGCAACGGCAGCACCGCCCCGTCGTGGAGGGTGAGTTCACACCCGATGAGTGGCCGCACGCCTTGGGCGCGGGTGGCGCTGTGGAACCGGGGCGTGCCGTAAACGCCGTCACGGTCACACAGTGCGACGGCGGGCAATTCCAGTCGCGCGGCCTCCGCGGCGAGCGCGTCCGGCATGGATGCTCCGCGCAGAAAACTGAACGCGCTGTTGGCGTGAAGCTCGATGTAAGCGGAAGCAGGCATGCAACGGAGTTTTTTAACCACAGATGAACACGGATAGACACAGATCCAGAGTCGCTACCGGGACGGTGAGTGCTGCTCCAGTGCTTGGTCTGAAAAATCTGTGTTTATCTGTGTCCATCTGTGGTTAAACTCCGAAAAATTAATCGTATTCGCCGTCCAGATACCAGCCGGTGGGGGTTTCGGTTAGGCGGTAGAGGCCGGGGTGGGGTTCGCCGAGGGCGATGTCCCATTCCTGACGCGCCCAGGCGTGGTCGGCCTGCCACCAATCGCCGCTGGCCCGCCACGGACCGTGATGGGCGGTGATGGGGCCGGTGATATTTTCTGTCCAAAGGTAGGCGGGGACGCGGTGGCGGCTCTGGAGTTCCACGCGAGCGGGGAGTGGCGGACGGAAGCGGCGCAGCGGCAGGCCGTGGGCGGGCAGGGCGGGCGCGGCGGTGGTGGGTTCCACGAGGGCGGCGGGAGCGACGAGGGTGGTGACATCGGGGCGGTGGGTGTCCTGGGGCTGCGGCGTGCCGACGCGGTCGCTGCCGAGCAGGGCGGCGGTGCGGGCGAGAGTCTCGGCGAAACCGTTGGGGTCGCGCAGGCTGGAATCGAAGAGGCCGTGCTGGCGATGAAGGGCGCGGGTGGGATGGAGAAACAGACGGGCGGCGACGACGGCGGAGTCGGTCTGCACGGTGTCGAGGTGGGACTGCAGGGTGCGCAGGAGCAGGTCGGGATCGGCGGTGGGCTCGGGCAGCCGGATGGTGCGTTGGTGGGTCTGCTCGTTGTCGAGGGTGAGCGTGAGATCGAGTTCGGCGGCGACGAGCGCCACGGCCTGCAGATCGTGGGCGAGGCGATCGACGAAACGGCGCAGCAGGAAGAGCAGGGGTTCGAGGGTTTCGATGGGGTCTTCCAACTCGAGCTCGGCGGCAAAGGTTTGCGGCGGCGGGAGCGGCTGGATGGGGCGGGTGGCCTGGCCGGCGGCGCGTTCCCAGAGGGCGAGTCCGGTGGGGCCGAGGCGTTGGGCGACGTCGGCCTTGGAGAGTTGGGTGAGGGCGCCGAGGGTGCGCACACCCCAGAGTTGCAGGATGTCGTTTTGTTCGGCGGTGGGCTCGGCGACGGCGAGGGGGAGCGGGGCCAAAAAGGCGGTGGGGTTGGTGACCACGCGCACGGGCTCGGTCTGGTCGAGGGACGCGGCGTAAAACGCCAGCAGGGGCGTGGGGGCGAGTCCGGCGGTGGCGGTGAAACCGAGGCCACCAAGGCGGGCGAGCGCGGCGTGCAGACGCGGTTGGCGTTGGCCGGCGGGCAGGGCGGTGACGTCGGCGGTGGCGACGCCGAGCGCGGTGTCTTCGACGAGGGGTGACAGGCTGGCGGCGGTGCCGAGCAAGGCGGCGCGGGCCTCGGCTTCGGCGGTGGGTTGGCGTTGGCGCAGGAGGAGATCGGCGCAGCGGGCGAGCGCGGCCGGAGCGGTCAGCCCGGATTCGACGCCAGCGGCGCGGGCGGCGGGTGTGAGGGCGGTGACGAGGGCGCGTTTGCGTTCACCGTCGAGCAACGCGACGGGGCGGGCGGCGAGGTCGGGGGAGGTGCGCAGCAGGGCTTGCAGCGCGAAGTCGGGAAGGTGGAGGACGGCAAACAAAGGGAACGGTGGCAGTAGGAAGTTTGAAGTTGAAGTGGTGGTGACTGGTTAGGCGGAGAGGGCGTGCGCTTGGCGGTGGCGTTGGAGGGTGAGCGAGAGAGTCGCGAGGTTGGCGGGGCGGTCTTGGTGGAGAGCGGGCAGCGGGTGACTTTGTTTGAGGGCGAAGCGCAGGGCGGCGCTCGGCACGAGGGCGCGAGGGGAGAGCACGAGCAGGGCGAGATCGGTGCCTTCGACGGCGCGTTGCAGGCGATACCAGAGCGGAGCGGGCACGCGGCGCAGTTCGTGCGCGGGAGCGGAACGCAGATCGAGCACGACGAGGCCGAGGTTGGCATCGCGGGCAAAGAGGTCGGCGACGGTGAGGGCGGTGGCGGTGGTGCCGCCGCGCGCCCAGACGAGGTGCTCCAAGTGGGCGGGCGGATGGGACTCGGGGTCGAAGCTGTCGGTGGGGTCAACCAGCGCGACGCGTTGCCGGGATTGGCGCGTGACGGCGAGCAAATGGCCGAGCAGGAGGTGGCTGCCGCAGCTGGGCGTGGCGCACACGCATTCGGTCAGAGCGGCGAGAGGAAGGCCACCGCCGGTGAGGTCATCGATCGCCGGCAGGTTCGTGCGCAGGCGGGCTCCGGCCGTCCGGGGAGCGGACGGAAAGCGCGCGGCGATGAGGTGCCGAAGCGCCGCCAGAGATGGAGCGGGAGGAGGAATGACGGAGACTGACGAGTGAAGGTTGAATAAAGAGAAGGGGACGCGAAGCGGAGGGGCGGAACGGAGGACGTTCGTTACGAGCCGTGGCCTCGGCGCAGCAGGCCGACCATGATGCCTTGAATGAGGAGTTCCTCGGCGGGCAGCAGGTCGGGGTAGCGGGGGTTTTCGGCGCGCAGAAAAGGACGGCCGGCGTGGTGCAGGAAACGTTTGAGGGTGGATTCACCGTCGAGCAGGGCGGCGACGATTTGGCCGGCACGAGGTTCGCCGGGCGTGAGGAAGACGATGTCGTCCTCGATGATGTTGGCGCCGGTCATCGAGTCGCCGTGCACGCGCAGGCCGAAGAGGCGGGAGCGGGTGGGCAGGCCGAGATCGGCGGCGGAGACGGCGACGGTTTCGTCGGGCTCGAGCTCCTGACTGTTGGCGGCAGGCAGACCGGCCGGGATGACGCCGAAGACCGGAATGCGGAGGAGCGACGGCTTTGGCTCGCGAGGGGACGCGAGGGTGAAGGCACGGGCCTTGCCGGGGTGGCGCGTGAGGGCGCCTTTTTTCTCCAACGCCTGGAGGTGGCGGGTGGCGGCGAAGGGGCTGGCGAAGCCGAAGTGAGCCTGAATTTCCCGGAGGGTGGGAAACAAACCGTGGCGGGCGTGGGAGGATTCCACGTAGTCGAGCACGGCTTGCTGCTTGGGCGTTAACATGTGTTCAAATGAACACTAGTCGAGGCGCTGCGCAACTGCGGAACGCAATTGCGATGTAAGTCGTTGGACGGGAAAAGCGCAGTGCGGGCGGACGGGGCGTTGGACGACGACGCGGTCTCCGCGAGCGGAGACACAGCCAGCAGGACGCGCCATCCCAGTGCAGGGGCGTTGCCTGCGACGACCGTGTTCCATCCTCCACGCCACGCCTGCTCCCCAACTTGATCAACCGTCTCCTACCGCAAAGCGCGAGCAAGCTCGCAGCCTACCCAGCAGGCACCCCCTCCAGGTTGTAGGCCGCGAGCTCGCTCGCGCTCTCTCCACCACGCCTCTGTGGCGGCGCTTTCGGCGAAAGCGCCCTACCTTGTCCGCGGTCCATCCTGTTGGGCTACGCCGCTCCCCAACTTGATCAACCGTCTCTCGCCGCAATGCGCGAGCAAGCTCGCGGCCTACCCAGCACACTCTGCCCCTCGCTCTCGTCACCACGCTTCTGCGGTCCGGTCTCCGCGAGCGGAGCCCCTACCAAGTGGAGCTAGGCGAGGGTGGCGAGGCGCTCGGTGAGGGCCTTGAACTGGTCGTCGGGGATGATGGGACCGAGGTGTTGCACGGTGGCGGCGCCGACGTGGCTGGCGATGCGGCCGGACTCGGCGAGGGATTTGCCGCGCAGGTGGGCGGAGAGGAATCCGGCGGCCCAGCTATCACCGGCCCCGTTGGTGTCGATGACGTTGGCGACCGCGACGGGTTCGATGCGGTGGAGCTCGTCGCCCTGGGCGATCCAGGCGCCGTCCTTGCCGACCTTGACGGCGGCGGTCACGCCGTGGGAGGCGAGGCGGCGGGCGAGTTCGTCGAAGCCGGACGTCTTGTCCTCGAAGAGGGCGCGGATCTCGTCCTCGTTGGCGAAGACGATGTCGATGCCGGTGGCGAGTTGTTTGAAGATCCAGGGGCGCGTGGCGTTGATCACCTCAAAGGAAGCGAGATCGACGGAGACGGTGCAGCCGGCGGCGCGGGCGGCGGCCAGGACGGCGTCGGCGAGGGCCTCGTTGAACACGAGGTAGCCCTCCATGTGCAAGTGACGGCAACTGGCGAAATCGGCGGCGGTGATCTCGTCGGGCGAGAGGGTCATGGCGGCGCCGAGGTCGGTGCGCATGGTGCGGTCGGCGTCGGGCGTGGTGAGGATGAGCGAACGGGCGTTGGGGACGTCGCCGGTTTTAAAGCGGGACGTATCGATGCCGAGTTCGGCGAAGCGGGCGCGGTAGGCGGCGGCGACCGCGCAGTTGCCGAGCTTGCCGAGGTAGGTCGCGCGCAGGCCGAGGCGGGCGGCGTTGACGGTCGCGTTGGCGGCGGAGCCGCCGCTGGACGTTTCGGGGGCGGCGGGGAGATGGGCGAGAATCGCGCTCATCTCGGCGTCGTTGACGAGCACCATGCCGCCCTTGTCGCCGGCGACGTGTTGGGCGAGGAACTCGAGGGGCACCGGGGCGAGCAAGTCCATGATGGGCGAGCCGACGCCGATGAGGTCAAAGGAAGCGGGAGATGAAGCGGATGCGGACATAGAAGATGGGAGGAGGGGAACGGCGGGCGCGACGAGGAGGTGGCGACGAGGTTATTTCGACACGTTGATGTTGGTGGCGAGCAGGGGGTAATCGTCGATTTCGATCATGATGTCGAAATTGCCCGGGCCGGGGAAACTGAGGTTGCGCACCTCGTTGATGAGGTTGATGCGCTGCAGGGGGCCCTTGGATTCAAAGGGGCGCTCGATGAGCGGCTGCATGTTGGTGGGATCGACGCCCATGGACACCTTGATTTTATGATTGCCGGTGGGAACGTCGCTGAGGGTCAGGAACCACACCATGTAGGGGTGGGTGAAGGGAAACTCGCGGGCGCGGATATTGGAGAAAATACCGAGAATGGTATGCTTGCCGGTGGCGGGGTCGATGTGGACGCCGTCGCAGGTAAGCCAGACGAGAACTTGTGGTTTTGAATGCACGGTAGGCTAAGTTGGGCGTGGGGGCGGGGTTGGTGGCAAGCGGGGAATTGCTTGGCGGCGGCGGAGATCGGGGTTTGTTGGAGGGTGTGATCGAGCAAATTCAATCCGCCTTGGAAAACCTGAGCGCGTATCCGCGCTGGTTGGTGGCGACGTGTGGGGTGATCGTGGCGCTCGCGGTGCTGTATATTTTGGGCAAGGTGTTGAAGTGGACGATTTACCTGATGGTGGCGGGGGCGGCGATCGCGGTGGTGTTGGGAGGGGTTTACTGGTGGATGGGGCGGATTTGAGTAGGTTTCGTTGCGAGGGAAGCGGAGCTTTTACTTGCGAGGGTTCGGTGCCCGCCGTTAACCCGTTCCGATGAAATATGTTTTCGTGACCGGAGGGGTGGTTTCGTCCTTGGGCAAGGGGTTGACGGCGGCGGCGCTGGGTGCGTTGCTGGAAGTGCGGGGACTGAAGGTCCGCATTCAGAAGTTTGACCCGTATCTCAATGTCGATCCCGGCACGATGAGCCCCTACCAACACGGTGAGGTCTACGTGCTCGAAGACGGGGCCGAAACCGACCTCGATCTGGGCCATTACGAGCGCTTCACCAGCGGCAAGCTCTCCAAGCTCAACAGTCTTTCGTCCGGCCAGATCTACGAAAACGTTATCCAAAATGAGCGTCGGGGCCTCTACCTCGGCAAAACCGTGCAGGTGATCCCGCACGTGACGAACGAGATCAAGGACCGCATTTACCAAGGGGCGAAGGACGTCGACGTGCTGATTACGGAAATCGGCGGCACGACGGGCGACATCGAGGGACTGCCGTTTCTCGAAGCGATGCGTCAGTTTGCCCTCGAGGTCGGTCCGCGCGATTGCCTCTTCATGCACGTGACCCTCGTGCCTTACCTCGGCGCGGCGGGCGAGTTGAAGACCAAGCCCACGCAGCAATCCGTGGCGAAGTTGCGCGAGATCGGTATCCAGCCGCACATCGTGGTGTGCCGGTGCGAGCACGACATGGACAATGAGATGCGGGACAAGATTTCAATGTTCTGCAACGTGCCCGTCAAAGCGGTCATCGAGTGTCAGGATGTGGCGTCGATTTACGAACTGCCCATCGCGCTGGAAAAGGAAGGTCTCGATGAACTCGTGGTCGACCTTTTCGGCATGAAGCGCCCGATGCCGGACAATAATCTGTGGACCGACATCGTTAACCGCATCAACAACCCGCGGCACGAAGTCACGATCGGCGTCGTCGGCAAATACATCGAGCTGCAGGACGCCTACAAATCGGTCTACGAATCGGTCACGCACGCCGGCATTGCCAACTATTGCCGGGTCAACGTCCGTCGGATTGACGCCGAGGATTTGGAAGCCCGCAACGGTTTGAGCCTGCTCAAGGGCCTCGACGGCATTCTCGTGCCGGGTGGATTTGGTGACCGCGGCACGGAAGGTAAAATCGCCGCCGCGCGGTATGCCCGCGAAAACAACGTGCCGTATTACGGTCTCTGCCTCGGTCTGCAGATCGCGGTGATCGAGTTCTGCCGCAACGTGCTCAAACTCAAGGGCGCCAATTCACTCGAATTTGATCAGGAGGCGATCGAACCCGTCATCACCATGATGGAGGATCAGAAGAAGATCGTGGACAAAGGCGCGACCATGCGGCTCGGCAGCTACGAATGTCAGCTCCAACCCGGCACCAAGGCGCGCAAGGCCTACGGCGAGGAATACGTGCGGGAGCGCCATCGCCACCGCTTCGAAGTCAACAACGCCTACGTCGGCGCCATGCAACGCGCCGGTATGGTGGTGAGCGGGCTCAACCCGCGTCGCAACCTCGTGGAAATCGTCGAGATCAAGGCCCATCCTTGGTTTGTCGCGGTGCAGTTCCACCCGGAATTTCAGTCCAAGCCCAACGAGGCGCATCCGCTCTTCGCCGCCTTTGTGAAAGCTGCGATGAAGCATCATAACGCCGCGAAAGCACCGGTGGCGAAAAAAGCCCCGAAGGCGAAGAAGAAAAAGACGGCGAAGAAAACCACCAAGAAGGCGACCAAACCCGTGGTTAAGAAAGCGGCTGAACCGAAGACCGATTCCTGAACGCGACCATGATTTTCGACGCCGATAAACTGCTGCTTCTGGCGGGCCCCTGTTCGCTCGAAAACGAGTCCGTTTGCCGCACCGTGGCGACCGAGCTCGCGGCGCTGCGCGACGCCCACGCGGACCTGACGATCGTATTCAAGGGCTCGTTCGACAAAGCCAACCGCACGTCGATCGCCGGCGATCGCGGCACGGGCATGGCGGCCGGACTCGAGTTGCTCGCCATGGTGAAACGCGAGTTTGGATTCCCCGTTGTCACCGACATTCACAACGCCGAACAGTGTGCGCCCGTCGCCGCCGTGGCGGACGTGTTGCAAATCCCCGCGTTTCTGTGTCGGCAAACCGACCTGCTCCTGGCGGCGGCAGCGACCGGCCGCACGGTCAACGTGAAGAAGGGCCAGTTTCTCTCGCCGACCGACATGGTGCACGTCGTCGGTAAACTGAAGGACGGTGGGGCGGCCGAGATCTGGCAGACCGAGCGGGGCACGACCTTTGGTTACCAAAACCTCGTCGTCGACATGCGCGGATTTCCCATCATGGCGGCCAACGGTTATCCCACGATTCTCGACGCGACGCACAGCGTGCAACTTCCCGGAGCGGGCGGCGGGAAGAGCAGTGGTCAGCGCGAATTCGTCGAGCCGCTGGCCAAGGCCGCGCTGGCGGCGGGTGCAAACGGTTTGTTTCTGGAAACGCACCCGGATCCGGCCCACGCCATCAGCGACGGTCCGAACATGGTGCCGTTGAATGAGTTGGCGGGCGTGATTCGCCGTTGTTTGGCGATTTGGCGCACGGTGCGGGCGGCGTAGCGGCGTTCGATTAATCCCGCCACTGGCGTTGACCAACTCCGTAGCTCAGACCACGTTCGGCATCTCTTCCCATGGCTGATACCAAACCGGAACCGTTTCTGATCGACGTGCCGATCCCTTCGATGGGCGCGACCGTAAACGAACTCACCATCATCGATGTGATGGTAAATACGGGCGATACTTTCGCCAAGGGTGACAAGATCGCCGAACTGGAGAGCGACAAGTCCGTATTCGAGTTCGAAGCGCCTTGCGACGGCACCCTGCAGGCACTGGAAGTGCGGGCGGGAGACATCGTGCCCTCGGGATCACCCTTCATGCGGATCGCGACCGTCGACGACTCCTTGTTGCATCTGGCGGTCAAAGGCGACGCGGCGGTGGTCGCTCCGCAGACTCCGTCCGCCGCGCCCAAGGCTGCCTCCCCGGCCGCGACGCCAGTTCCCTCCGCCGCTCCGGTTCCGACGGGACCACAATGGACACCGCGCGCCGCCAAGCTGGCCAAGGAAGCCGGCCTGGATCCCGTCGCGATTACCGATATCAAGGCGACTGGTCCGGGAGGCCGGGTTTCGGGTGATGATGTGGCGGCCTACCTGGCGAGCCGGGCGACCGCCCCCGTGGCCGCGAGCGCGCCGGCAGCGTTGCCCGAGACTGATGGCTCGGCGGCGACGGTCTGCATCGCCGGCGTCGGTTACGCGGTGCCGACGAACGTGCGTTCGACCAAGGATGTGCTCAAAGAATTTCCCGGTCGCACGGAAGAGGAGATGGTCAAGCTCACCGGCATCCGCGAGCGCCGTTTTGCCGGCGAAGGCGAGACCGCGACGGACCTGGCCGTGATTGCCGTCGGGCATGCCCTGGAGCAGTCGGGCGTGGACATCGCGTCCATCGATGGCGTGATCATGGCGACGATCATTCCGGACCAACCGGTGCCGGCCATGGCCAGTGCGTTGGCGCAAAAACTCGGCGTGCCCGGAGCGTTGGCGTTTGATCTCAATGCGGCTTGTTCCGGCTGGCTCTACGCGCTCGAAATCGGACGGTCCCTCATACTCGGAGGCACGGCGCGTAACCTGATTGTGGTGACAGCGGAATTGTTGTCGCGCATCACGAATCCGCGTGATCATGAGACCGCGTTTCTCTTCGGCGATGGCGCCGGGGCGGCGATTCTCACGAATGCGGCGGACGGTCATCGGTTGCATCGAATGGCGCTTTCCGGTGACGCCAATAAATTTTCCGCGATTCAACGCCGCGGCGGCGGAGCCAACAAACCCTGGCCCAAGCCGGAGGCCATCGACGTCGATGACTTCTACCTGCAGGTCGACGGACCGGTGGTGTTCAAGGGAGCCGTGATCGCTTTCGCCAACGAGATCGAAGACACGCTGCGGCGGCACAACTTGAAGCCGGAGGACATCGGTTGGATCGTGCCGCACCAAGCCAATGAACGCATCCTGCGCGCGGTGTCCAAGCGCGTGGGTATTCCGTTTGATCGCTTCGTCGTCACGATCGACAAATACGGCAACACTTCAGGCGCGAGCGTTTCGATGGCGCTGGGCTGGGCGGCCGAGGAAGAAATTTTCCAAAGCGGCGACAAGATCATCTTCTGCAGCGTGGGCGCAGGGTTCACCTTTGCCGGCGGGCTGCTGGTGTGGTGACGGGGCGGTAATCGTCCCGGTAGGGCCCGCGTCAGCGAGGGGTGGCGGCGAGACCGTGGGCGATGGCTTCGGCCATCGTCTGCATCGTGAAAGGTTTGCTGACAAAGGCTTTGAACCCCTCGGCTTTGGCGCGGTTGGCGTCCATCTGCCCGCCGAAACCGACGATCATGATCATGGGCAGGTGCGGATGTTTTTCCCAGACGGCGCGGGCCAGATCGGCCCCGGTGAGGTTGGGCATGAAATAATCCGTAACCACGAGATCGAACTCGAGCGGCTCGGAGCGGAGGCGGTCCCGGGCGGCGATGGAGTCGGTCATGGTTTCCACGTGGTAGCCGAGTCGGGAAATCAGCGTGGTGGCGACCTTGGCCACCGCGGGCTCGTCGTCGACGACGAGGATGTGTTCACCTTTTCCGACCGGAAGTTCCTGACCGGCGAACGTCCGGGAGGAAGGTTTGGGGGTCTCATCGGCGGCCGGGAAAAAGAGGGTGAACGTGGTGCCTTCACCCACATTGCTGTCCACGAAAATCGCGCCATTGTGGTTGGCCATGATGCCGTGGACCACGGCGAGTCCGAGACCGGTGCCCTCGCCGGCGGGGCGGGTGGAGTAGAAGGGTTCGAAGACGCGCTGCACGGTTTCCTCATCCATCCCGCAACCGGTGTCGATGACTTCCAATTTCAAGTAGTGACCGGGCGTGAGAGGCGGTCGCCGGGCGGCGCCGGATTTATTGAGCTCCACATGGTGGAGGTTGATCGTGATCTCGCCGGGGTGGTGGCCGATGGCGTGTTTGGCATTGGTGCAGAGGTTGAGCAGGATGCGGTGCACCTGATTGGAGTTGGCCAGAGCGCTGCGCTTCGTCTTGAAGTGCGGTCGGATCACAACGTGGGCGGGCATCGTGGAAGTGACCTGATTGGCGGCTTCTTCGATGATCTGCCGCAAATCGAGTGCGGTGATTTCGGCCCGCTCATTGCGGCTGAACATCAAGATCTGGTTGACCAGATCCCGCGCGCGTCGGGAGGCCTCTCGAATGTCGCCGATGCCGTCGCGCCAACGTTGGGGTAACTCGGATGTGGCGGCGTCGATTTCGAGCAATTCGCTGGTGGCGGCGATGACCGCGAGGATGTTGTTGAAATCATGGGCGATGCCGCCGGCGAGATTGCCGATGGCTTCCATCTTCTGAGACTGGCGCAGACGGCGCTCCAGTTTGAGGCGGTCGAGTTCGCCCCGCCGTCGAATCGAGATGTCGCGGATGACGCCGATGCGGCGACTTTCGCCCGACTCGTCCACCTCGACCAACTCGCTGTGGGCGTAGAGAAAGCGATGGGAGCCGTCGGGTTGGACCAAGGTGAACTCGACCTCGCGGGATTGAGGGTCGTCGGGCTCGGGGGAAAAAACGGCGGCGGCACTGGCGCGTTTTTCCTCCGGAATACGGGTGGCGAGCGATGACCAGGCGAGGTGCTTTTGATGAGTGGAAAACCCGAGCAGCGCCAGCGCTTCCGCGGTCCACCAACTGGTGCCGCGGTCGAAGTCGAAACCAAAGCTGCCCATGGCGGCCACTTTGAGGCCGAGCTGAAGTTCCGTGGCGACGCGGCGGCGCTCCTCCACTTCGACTTCCAAGCGGCGGATGCTGTCGACGAGCTTGTTGTTGAGTTCCCGGATTTCGGCTTCGCTGGAAGCCAGAGCGGCATTGGAGGCGGAGAGTTCGTCGACCTTGGCCTCCAATTTGACCGACATACGGCGGCTGTGGCCTTCGAGAAAGTTGTGTTGTTTTTGCGGGGGCGTGGGCGGGCGGGGCGGAGCGGCCCGAACCTCCGTGATCACTTGCTCGAAACGCGGCACGAGCTTCTCGGGTTCGAATGGTTTGATGAGGTAGAGATCGGCACCGATTTCCTTCGCAAAGTGCTCGTCACTGGCATCGGTGAAAGTGGCCGTGTAGAGCACGAAGGGAACATGACAACGCTGGGGATCACGGCGGATGGAGTGACAGAGTTCGAAGCCGTCCATCGTCGGCATGAGAGCATCGGAGACGATGAGATCGGGCAGCCCTTTGACCTTGATGAGGTCGAGTGCTTCCTGGCCGTTGCCGGCTTTTTGCACCCGGTGACCCGCTTCCGTCAGCATCTGCTCCATCAGGTAGATGCTGTTGCGGTTGTCTTCGACGACGAGGATGGTGTGGGTCATGAGGCAGGGTCGAAGAGCAGCTTGACGCGGCGGATGAATTCTTCGGGTTCGTAGGGTTTTTCGAGGTAGTCGTGCACGCCGAGTTCGAGGGCCTGATTGCGCTCCCCGGGCATGGCGTAGGAGGTCGCCACCAGCACGGGAATATCGTGGGTGACGGGATCGGCGTGGAGTTTTTTAAAGGTCTCGTAGCCGTCCATCACCGGCATCTCAATATCCAGCACGATGACGTCGGGTCGCAATTCCAAGGCGGAATTGTATCCCAGCAAACCATTTTCCGCGACGGTGACGGTGAACCCGGCGCGCTTCAACAGGAAGGTGGCGAGGTGTTGGTTGGCAGCGTTGTCCTCTATGAGCAAAGCGTGGGGCATGATGGGCGAGCGGGGAGACTAAACGGAAAGACTAGAGCCCGGCGCGACGGCTGGCAAGGTGAGGGTAAAGCATGATCCGGCGCCGTAGGTGCTGTTGACTTCGATGTGGCCGCCCAATTTCGCCGTGAGTTTGCGCACGAGGTTGAGCCCGAGCCCAACGCCTTCGTAGACGCGACGGGCGGAGCCGTCGATCTGACGAAAAGCTTCGAACAATTGCGGCAGATGCTCCGCCCGAATGCCGATTCCGTTGTCGGTCACGCTGACCTCGATCCCGCCGTCGGGCAGAGAGCGAGCCTTCACCGTGACGCGGCCGTCCGGTCCCGGGGTGAATTTAACGGCGTTGAAGGCGAGGTTGAAGATCACCTGCTCCACGCGGCGGGAATCACTGACGATGGTGTTCAGGTCGGCCTCGGTGACCGTTTCGTAGCGTAGTTTCTTGCCGTCGAACTGAGGTTGGAGCGTGGTGGCGATGGTCTCGAGCACGGTGCAGATATCAATTTCGGCAAAGGAGAATTCCATGCGTCCGGAGTCGATCCGCGACACATCGAGCAGGTCGTTGATGAGATCGAGCAATTGGCGGGCGGACTGATTGACGAGGCCGATTTGGTGGTGCTGCTCCGGCAGCATGGGGCCGACCATGCCGCGTTCGAGAATCGAACTGAAGCCGATGATGGAGTTGAGCGGGGTGCGCAGCTCGTGGCTCATGGTGGCTAAAAACTCCGTCTTAAGCCGATCCAGATCATGAAGTTTCGAATTGGCCGCTTCGAGGTCGGCGGTCCGGGCGGCGACGCGCACCTCCAGGGTTTCATTGAGATCGCGCAGTTCCTGCTCCGCTTGTTTTTGAGCAGTCACATCCGTGATGAACCCGATGATCCGGTCGATTTGAGTCTGAGGATCACGCACGATTTCGCCGGCTTCCCAGACCCAGCGTAGACGGCCGTCGCGGTGATGAATGCGGTATTCCATCGAGTAAGTGCGACTCTCCCGCGGTTTGCGCAACGTGCGTTCCACCAACTCCCGCACCGGCTCTTGGTCTTCCCGCACGATCAAGTCGTTGAAAGAGATTTGACGGTCGAGAAACTCCGCGGGTTCGTAACCACAGAGCGCGAGGGTTCCCTGATTGACCCAACGCATGGTCCAGTCCTCGTCGACGAGGCACTCGAAGGTCATACCCGGAAGTTGATCGACCAAGGTGGCGAGAAAACGCTGCTGACGTCGCAGCTCCGCTTCCGCCTCCATGCGTTGCGTGATGTCGGGCGTGGATATCACCACGCAGTCTTGATGGCCGAGGCGGGCGAGGGTGGCGCACAAATGGACGGTGCGCTTGCGGCGTTTGTGGTCGAAGAGCTGGACTGCCGTGGCGGGAAACGCTCCGGATTGGCGCACGGTGGCGACGAAATGTTCGCGGTCCGATGGGGTCACCCACCAGTGCAGATCCGCATCGGTGCGCTCCGCCACTTCGGAGCGTTGGTAGCCAAAACCGTCGATCCAGCTTTGGTTGATATCGATGAACCGACCCGAGGGAAACGAGAGAATGGCCTGCGGGGTGGGCGACAGATGGAAGACCCGCTGAAAGCGTTCCTCGGATTCGCGAAACAGGCGTTCCGCCGTCATTCGCTCGGTCACATCAAGCACGAGTGACGACACCCCGGCGATCTCGCCGTCGGCGTTGGTCGTCGGCGTATTATACCACTCGCAGTCGATGGTGCGGCCATCCTTCGTGATGTTCTGATTGAAATTTCGAGAACTGGCGGTGTCGGCCATCAACGCTTCCCACGCGTGCGTGACATCGGCTCGATACTGCGGCGGAACAATCATCAGCCCGACCCGCCCGATCGCTTCCTCGGCCCGCCAACCGAAGATGAGTTGAGCGGCGGCGTTCCAACTGCGGATCCGAAAGTCCCGATCAAAATCCACCGCGCCAAGGGGAGTGTTTTCCAGGTGACGGCTGAGGCGCTGTTGACTCGTGCGCAACGCGGTCTCGGCCCGGCGTTGACTGGTCAGGTCGATTTTGACCCCGAGTGCTCCGACCACCTTTCCGTCGCGAAGAATGGGGGATTCCACGGCGTGAAAATGGCGCAAGCCCAGCGGAGTCATGTCTTCGGTGTCCGAGTAAACGATTTCACCGTCGAGCACGCGCCGGAACCGGGCGATTCGATCGGTGATCACCGCGGGGGGGAGCTTGATATCCTCCACGCGCTGCCCGAGCACCTCCCCGTAGTTTTCCCGGGAAAAGCGATTCTGAAACGTGTAGACGCCGTCGGCATCGGTGATCCAGAGATCGAAGGGAGTGTTTTCAAAAATCGCGGTCAGCGTGGCTTCGTGGCTCAGCCGTTGGTCGGCTTGAGCCAACGTTTCACGGTGGGCGGCCTCCAGTTGGGACTGGCGCTCCAGCAGGCGTTGGCCCTGCTCGCGCAGCACCCGCCCCAGTTGCAGGATTTCGCGCGGCGCGGATGATGTGGCCGCGGTGATGAGATTGGTGTCGCCAAATTTCAAAACCGAAGCCGACAGCTCCTCGACCGGGCGCGCGAGGCGGCGCGCGAGCAAGGACGCCATCAACAGGCTCAGTGCCGTGCCCACCAGCGTGGCGATGATAAAGGTGCGGGTGCTGCCGTCCGCGGCGCCAAACGAGGATCGAACGGGCGTCGCCGCCGCGAGGGACCAATCGAGGTGCGGCGCGGGCAGCTGCATTTTTGCCCCGATCCACGTGTGGTCGGCGTGGGGGAATTCGTGAGGCTCCGCC
This sequence comes from Synoicihabitans lomoniglobus, assembly GCF_029023725.1. Taxonomy (GTDB): domain Bacteria; phylum Verrucomicrobiota; class Verrucomicrobiia; order Opitutales; family Opitutaceae; genus Actomonas; species Actomonas lomonigloba. The sequence goes on along the minus strand of NZ_CP119075.1, from coordinate 3,786,549 downwards.
AAGGTCGACTGGTAGGAGACGGCGGGAAACTGCGCGTGCCGTGCGACCAGTGTATCCAGTTCATGAATATGATTCGCCGCGATCGCACGCCGTGAAACCGGCACGCCCAACAGCGTGCTTTCCTCCGAGCGGCGATCCACCAGAACGGTGCGCAATTTGGTTTCCTGATACAGCGCGGCCATGAACGTCGCCAAGTCCTGTTCGTTGTAATCGATCCACCACGTTCCTGCAGCCGCGGAGCGCAGGAGGGAGATGCCCTGCTCGTCCGTCGCCAGCGGCAGAGGTTGCAGCGAAGTCCAATGGATTTCGCCGAAGGCGTTTGGGGCGGACGGTCGGGCCAGCGCGATCGCGTCGATTGCGGGGAGGATCGAAGCGGGCTCCGCTGCATCTCCGTGATAGCGATGGCGCTCGGGGCCGGTGTCGGCGGCTACGATTTGGATATCGAGCGTGACGCCTTCGGTTGCGGTGCGGGTGAGGTAGCCGAATTCCTGTCCGTCCGCGCGCGCAAAGCCCAGGCGGGAAAGCTCGGGACGTTGCTCGAAAATCGGCAGGGCGAGGCGGATAAACCGCCGCCAGGCATCGAACCCCTCGCCCGCGGTCGGGGCGATCAAGTGGGACGTGGAATCGAGACTGAGCTCGGCCGACAGCAGGAGTTGATTGGCCCGAAACGTGGCCCGCTCCAACCGGTCATTGAGATCCAACCGGGCGAGGTCGCTGAAGGAACGGGCGCCCTGATAGTAAACCAAGGTGCCGGTGCCCAATCCCAGCAGCAGGCTCCACGAACCTGCCGCCAGCATCAGCCATGAGCGGAACGACAGATTGAGGAGTCCCGACGGAACCTTCACGGATTGAAGGCGGCGTTTACCACCGCGAGCGCGTAAGTGGCGGCGGTGTCACACCGGAGCACGAGGGAGCCCAGCGAGACCGGCGTGGCGCCCACGGCAATGGCTTCCCGGGTTTCTTCTGGCGTGAAATCACCTTCCGGGCCGATCAACCATACCACCCGCCGGGGCGTTTTCTCCGGCGCCGAGGACGTCTGCAGCACGCTCGCCAGGGGAGGCGAATCGGGCTCCAAACTGGCGATCAGAATCAGGTCAGCGTCGCTGCAAATCTCCCGCAGGTCGCTAAATTCCCGGGGAGGGTCAATGTGCGGAAGCCAGGGATTGCCGCACTGTTTGGCGGCTTCCAAGGCGGTGGCTTCCCATTTGTCGCGTTTCTTGGCCTGGCGACCGGGGTCGAGTTGGACTTGGGTGCGGGCGGTTTGGAGTGGGACGATTCGGCTCACGCCAATTTCGGTCGCTTGGCGCACGATGTTTTCCATGACCCCGCCCTTCGGCATACTTTGCACCAGAATGATTTCACATTTGCGCGCGGCGGCTTGGCGATGACGTTGGATGGTCAATACGGCGGCCCGACGGTGGGCGACGGTCAGCGTGGTGTCCCATTCGTTCCCGGCTCCGTCAAAAGCCACGACGGGATCCCCGGACAGGGCACGGTTCACCGTGACCAAATGATGGGATTCGCTTCCTGATAATGTCAGATCGGCGGCGGCCGAAGCGAGGGGGGGGATGAAAACGCGAAAGTCGGGCATCGCAGAAGCGGGAAGAACTACGGCTTCCAAGGTGTTCAAGCGCTGCGGTCCGTCGAGCGTAGATCTGATCCGTAAACAGTAAGGGCGCCTCGGAGTTACCCGTGGCGCCCTTGCCGACTTATCAAACTACAAACTATGAACTAGGCAAAAGAACAAATGACTTACAGGGGGGAAGACGCGGCCTGCGCTCGTTTCGTTCAAAAATAACTCAAATAATCGAAAGAGTTTTTGAGATGATTGAGATTCATCCCGGGCGCGGACACTCCACGTGTATCGGTGTCTTCATGACGGCATGGTGGAGCGACGACCACGGACGAACGGCCGGGTCGGTCGGCGTGCGGGCGCATCAACTCGGACTCGCCTTGCTAGGTGGATAAGTGCTAGCTGTTTAGCTCATCACCATGAAATTTCCTACCCCTCTTAGAATCTTCGTCGTGACTTCATTTTTGGCGGTGACGCCCTCGTGGGGCAAACCGCTGCCGGTGCCGTCCACGATTCAGCCGGAGCGATTGTCCGGTGCCAAACCGCGCAATGTGGTTTTTATTCTGTCGGACGACCATCGCTGGGATGCGATGAGTTTCATGAATCATCCCCTGGCCGAGACTCCGCAAATGGATCGGCTCGCCGCCGAGGGCGCGCACCTGCGCAATGCGCTCGTCACGACATCGCTCTGTTCGCCGAGTCGTGCGTCGATTCTCACTGGGCTGTATACGTTTAGGCACCGGGTAATCGACAATCAACGGCCGGTGCCGGAGGGCACGGTCTACTTTCCGCAATACCTGCAAAAAGCCGGTTACGCCACGGCGTTCATCGGCAAATGGCACATGGGCAGTTCCGGTGACCGTCCCCAGCCCGGTTTTGATCGCTGGGTGAGTTTTCGCGGCCAAGGCCAATACCTGCCCACGGGCAATACGCTCAATGTCGATGGCGCGGACGTTCCCCAGCAAGGCTACATCACCGATGAACTCACTGATTACGCGGTGGACTGGCTAAAACAGCAGCATGCGGCCGAGAAACCGTTTTTTCTCTATCTCTCCCACAAGGCGGTGCACGCCAACTTCACGCCGGCCGAGCGTCACGCGGGACAGTTTGCTGATCGCGCGTGGCAACGCGCGCCGAGCGAGGCCGTGACCGCGGAAATGACCCGCCACCAACCGCGATGGCTGCGCGATCAACGCAACAGCTGGCACGGCGTCGATTTTCCCTATCACAGTGAACTCGATATCGACGCCTATTATCGGGCCTACGCGGAAACCTTGTCCGCGGTCGACGATAGCATCGGTCGAGTCATGGCCCAGCTGGAGACGATGGGCGTGGCGGACGACACGCTGGTCGTCTACATGGGCGACAATGGTTTCATGTTTGGTGAGCACGGCTTGATCGACAAACGCGTCGCTTATGAAGCGTCGATCCGCGTGCCGATGTTGATGCGTTGTCCGGCGTTGTTTGCCGGCGGCCAAGTCATTGATGAAGTGGTGGCCAACATCGATATCGCTCCGACCGTCATGGAAATGATGGGTCTGCAGGCACCGGCTCACTTCGACGGGTTGAGTGTCGCGCCGTTACTGCGGGGCGAGCACCCGCAATGGCGCGATTACTTCCTCTACGTCTACTACTGGGAGCGGAATTTTCCGCAGTCGCCGACCGTTTTCGCCCTGCGTGGCGATCGTTATAAATACATCACCTACTACGGCCTGTGGGATCAGGATGAACTCTATGACTTGCAGGATGATCCGGATGAAATGCACAACCTGATCCAACACCCGGACCAACAAACTCGGGTGGCCACCATGGCCGACACGATGTTCGCGATGATGGACGAACTCGGCGGCATGCAGATCCCGCTCAATGCCCCCCGGGGACGGACGAATAACCTGCGTTATCGCAGTCGCGGAGGCGAAGCGGCGGCGGACTTTCCCGAATCGATGGTGGTTGACCAACCGGTCAACGCGAACGCCCACTGATTTTAGCGCGGTCCGACGCTCCGGTAATCGCTTGCCTGCCTTTCTGGTGATGGTTGAAGGCGAGGGGGGGTGATTTCTGAACGAAAATAGGATTTACAGGCGAATCCACTGCGGTAGGTTCCGGCCTCTTCGCACCTTGCCCGGGTGGCGGAATTGGTAGACGCAGCAGACTCAAAATCTGCCGTAGAGATACGTGTGGGTTCGAGTCCCACCCCGGGCACCATTTTCGCCTCCACGGGGGTCTATACCAAAAGACGGGGAATCAGAACGTTGAGGTAGTTTGCTTGTTCCGGGGGAAATACCCGCTTATCGTCTGAATTCACATGGATTCTCCGGCCAAACGCAGTCGAGCAGTGGTGACGCAGCTCAAAGAGTCTCAGATCTTCCAAGATTATCAGACGGCGTTTCGGGAAACGACGGGATTACCGCTCAATCTGCGGCCCATTGAGGCGTTTGACTTGCCGCATCATCACGATCCGAAGGAGAACAAATTTTGTGCGTTGATGGCAAAATCCAACCACACCTGCGCGGCTTGCCTGCAACTGCAGGCCAAGCTGGAGCAGGAGGCCGGCATGGAGCCCAAAACCCTCAAATGCTTCGCCGGGTTGTGTGACTCCGCGGTGCCGGTGCGCGTCGGCGAGGACTTGGTGGCGTTTTTGCAAACAGGGCAGATTCTGACTCACAAGCCCACGCGCAAACAGTTCAGCACGGTGACGCGATCGATCCTGAAGTTCGGCACCGATGTGGACCTGAAGAAATTGGAGGAAGCGTGGTTCCAGTCCCGCGTGGTCGACCGCAAACAGTATGACTCGATTCTGCGACTGCTCACCATTTTTGCCCAGCATCTGTCGGCGCTGAGCGGGCAGGTGAGTGCGCGCACCGCCCACCGCGAGTCTCCGTCCATCACACGGGCCCGCGATTACATCGAGTCTCACCACGGCGAAGAGATGTCGCTGGATGAGGTCGCCAAAGCGGTCAACATGAGTGCGTTTTACTTCTGCAAAATGTTCAAGAAGGCGACCGGGATGACGTTTACCGACTACCTCGCCCGGGTGAGAGTGGAGAAGGTGAAAAACCTGCTGCTCAACCCTCACAAACGCATCAGTGAGGCGGCGTTCGAAGCCGGTTTCCAATCCCTGTCCCAGTTTAACCGAGTGTTTCGAAAAATCGCCGGCGAGGCCCCTACCACCTACCGGGAACGCGTCGTGGGCGGTGCAGTGGGGGCGGCGTGAGCCGATCTCCCGTCGCTTGGGCGGATTGTGTCTCAGTGCCGGGGTGAGGCGGTGTCTTTGGCGGCCTGTTGGATGCGACCCCGACACACCGCGCAAAACGAATCGATCTCCCGCCGGGCGATCGCGTGCAGCGCACTTTTTAATTCGGATAAACTCACATCGCGCTCGACGGCCGAGAGGCGGTTGGTGTTGGCCCGTTCCACCAGCAGCGTTTCGATCATGGCCTGTTCCGCGGTGGAAAAATAGGTGAGCAACGGGTTTTGACCGCACACGCATAATTGGCCGGGCCCCGAGAGGCCTTCCGATTTCGGGTGATGCCGTCTGAGCTTGGGGTGTTGGATTTCGGCAAACAACTGGTCGAGCGTCCAATCCATCAAATGCACCAGCGTGTCGGGGTGTGCCATGGGCGTCTGCACGCGTTCGGCGCGGAGCAACGTTTCCCACCGCCGGAGTAGGGTGGGGCGGTTGTTGAGCAGCGCGTGCTTAAACCCGTCGTGCATGCCAGCATCATGGCGAAAAAGCCGGAAATTGGCTCCGCGTTGCTTGCGCAGAGGTAAGCAGAAATTGGTGCCTGCATACGATTTTCTAATCCCCCCTATCATCGCCCGCGGCTCACCAAAATATGCGCATGGCTGCGCAACCGTCGCGGAGCCGGAGGGAGGGGGAATCGGCTAGCATGGCGACGAATTTCACCCCGCTGCTCGGGGCGTTTCGTAACACCCACATCCATGTCCGTTATTCCTCTCACGCTCACGATAAGCCTGTGTCTCGTATTCACCTTCGTCTTGTTTTTTCTGCGCGAGCAGGGCCGCCGACAGTTTAGTTCGGCGGAGAGTGACGCGTTGCTGCCGCTGGCCGAGGAAACGCCGCGTCCGGTCACCTCAAAATCCGCGCAGTCGAGGCCGCGGGCGGGCGGTGATCATCGCCATGGGCATCACGCCCCCGGCGAGTCCTGCGGATGTCAACGCGGGGAGCGCCCGCCTTGTGACGGCTGTGCTCATCGCCGCGCTTCGTCCCGCAACGCCCGCAACTGATTTCTTCCATGGCCTCCCGTAACCTTACGATCGAATACAACGACAAGATCGTCCGCCAATTCATGATCGCCTCCATTTTTTGGGGAGCGGTTGGCATGTTGGTTGGCGTCCTGATCGCGGCGCAGCTGAATTTCTTTCAGCTCAATTTTAACACGTCCTACCTGACGTTTGGTCGCTTGCGACCCCTGCACACCAATGCGGTCATTTTTGCGCTGGTGGGCAACATGATGTTCGCGGGCATCTACTATTCGACGCAGCGCCTCGTCAAAGCCCGGCTCGCGAGTGAATTCCTCTCGACGCTTCATTTCTGGGGCTGGCAGGCGATCATCGCCAGCGCCGCCGTCACGCTCCCGCTCGGGCTGACCCGCGGCAAGGAATACGCGGAACTCATCTGGCCGATCAACATCGCGGTCGCGCTCATCTGGGTGGTGTTTGCGATCAATTTTTTCTGGACGCTGGCCAAGCGCCACGAGCGCAGCCTCTACGTGGCGATCTGGTTCTACATCGCGACGATCATCACGATCGCGATGCTCTACATCGTGAACCACTTGTCGCTGCCGACGAGTTGGACCCACAGTTACGGTGTTTTCGCCGGTGTGCAGGACGGGCTCGTGCAATGGTGGTATGGTCACAACGCCGTGGCGTTCTTTCTCACCACGCCGATCCTGGGCATCATGTATTATTTCCTGCCCAAGGCGGCGGGACGCCCGGTCTACAGCTACCGCTTGTCGGTGATTCACTTTTGGTCGCTGGTGTTCGTCTACATCTGGGCCGGGCCGCATCACCTCCTCAACACCGCGCTGCCCAACTGGCTGCAGATGCTCGGCATGACGTTCTCACTCATGCTCTGGGCCCCGTCGTGGGGCGGCATGCTCAATGGCCTGTTCACGCTGCGCGGAGCCTGGTCGAAACTGCGCACCGATCCCGTCATCAAGTTCTTTGCGGCCGGCGTGACGTTCTACGGCATGTCGACCTTTGAAGGGCCGCTGTTGTCGATCAAATCGGTCAACGCGCTCGGTCACTACACTGACTGGATCATCGGCCATGTGCACGCCGGCACCCTCGGCTGGAACGGTTTCATGGCCGCGGGCATGTTCTATTTCCTCGCGCCGCGCCTGTGGAGCAAACCGCTGCACTCGCAGGCGCTGGCCAATCTCCACTTCTGGTTGGGACTCTTCGGCATCCTGCTCTACGTCGCCGCGATGTGGACCTCGGGCATCACCCAGGGGCTCATGCTCAACTCGACCACGGAGGGCGGCACGTTGCTGACGTATCCAAACTTCCTCGACACACTCAACACCATCCGCCCTCTCATGCTGCTGCGCGTCGTCGGTGGCGGGCTCTACCTGGTGGGTTGGTTCATCATGGCCTACAATCTGTGGCAGACCGTGCGCGGTTCGGTCCCGGTCAATGGCACCATGCAAATCGTGGTCGAGGACGATGTGCCCGAGAACGAGCGCCCGCTCGGTGCGGTCATCACCTTCATCAACCCCCCGGTGATTTTCATCACGGTGGGAACGCTTTGCGCCTTCGTCTGGATCTTTGGCGGTCCGTTTTTGCAGATAGTGGGTATCTTCGGGACGACGCTGTCGGTGATCCTGGCGTGGGCGCATTTTGAATCTCGTGGCAAACGCTGGGCGGCCTGGTATGACCGCCTGTTGGTAAGTGCGGCGCCCTTCACGGTGCTCGTGGTCATCGCGGTCGCCATTGGCGGACTCGTGCAAATCATCCCGGGCATGGTGACCCACCAGGCCGCCATGGTGGAGGATCGGTTGCAGGTCCCTTACACGCCGCTCGAACTCGCGGGTCGCGACATCTACGTCGCCGAGGGTTGCTACAACTGCCACTCGCAGATGATCCGGACGCTCGTGCCCGATGTGTTGCGCTATGGCGACTACTCGCGACTCGGTGAGTCGATCTATGATCGGCCCTACCAGTGGGGCTCGCGCCGCGCCGGACCGGACTTGGCGCGGGTCGGTGGCAAGTATCCCAACGTCTGGCATTTCCGCCATATGGAGGATCCGCGCCAGATTTCGGTGGGGTCGAATATGCCCAACTACCCGTGGCTCTTCGACAACGAAACCGATGTCGCCGCGTTGCCGTCGAAGCTGAGCGTGCAGCGCACGCTCGGGGTGCCGTATCCGGCCATGACCGACGCCGAAATCCAAACCGCCGTCGATCAACAAGCCTCCGCCTTGGCGGCCGAGCTGAAGGCCGCCGGCGTCTACGTGGCGCCTGAAAAACAGATCATCGCGCTCATCGCCTACCTTCAACAGCTCGGCAACTACGAAGACGTTTCCGCGCAAACTGCCCGCCGCTGATTCCGCCCGCACCACTCCCTTCCCAACTCCACCATCTCCTATGTTTCGACGTCTCTTTATCGAAGACTGGACCGTGATCTTCACGATCATCGCCTTCATCACCGCGCTCTCGGTTTACGGCTCCGTATTTTACCGAGCCCTCAAGATGCGCCGTCCCCAAATCGATCGCCTGTCCCACCTGCCCTTTGAGGGCGATGGGCCCGCCACCGAGCAATCCGCCGCCACGACCGATGAGTGATTCAGACAAACCGGAAACACCGGAAGAGGGTAGCACGCGCCACCACGTTTACGACGGTATTGAAGAGTTCAATAAACGTCTGCCCAACTGGTGGTTGTTCACGCTCTATGGGGCGATCGTGTTTTCGATCGGCTATTGGTTTTACTACGCCCAGTCGGGGGTGCCGGTGGAGGACGGCCCCCGGGTCGAGGCCGAGATTGCTCGCATTCAGGCTATCAAGATGTCCTCCAACGTGGTCATCGATGATCCGCACTTGTGGGAGATGAGCCGCAACGCCGTCTTCATCGCCGGCGGCGAGGAGACCTACCAATCGCTGTGTGCGGCGTGCCACCTGCCGAGCCTGCGGGGCAAGAGTGAGAGCCCCGCTGCGATTGGCCCCGATCTGACCGACGGCGAATGGATTCACGGGGCGGAACCGATCAATGTCTACCATGTGGTCGACGCCGGCGTGCTGGAAAAAGGCATGCCCGCCTGGGGCCCGGTGCTCGGCACCGAAAAAACGGCTCAGGTCGTCGCGTTCATTCTCAGCCATCATCAGGCGCCGTAATCCAGTCCAAGTCCGGGTAGGAGTGCGCTCGCGCTCCTGCCCATCACCTCCATGCCCAAACCTTCTCAACGTCCGAGTATTGATACGGTCACTACGATCCGTGACGATGGCTCGCGCTTCTTTTTGCATCCGGCGGATGTGAAGGGATTCTTCACGCGGCACCGGCGCTGGACCGGTTTGTTGCTGATAGCGATCTACCTGTCGTTACCGTGGATCAAGATCGGCGGCCATCCGGCGGTGTTTCTCGATATCGGGGGGCGGCGGTTTCACCTCATGGGACTGGTGCTCGCGTTTCAGGACGCGTGGCTGCTGTTCTTTGCGATTACCGGGCTGGGGTTCTCGCTGTTTTTCATCACCTCTTTACTGGGGCGGCTGTGGTGTGGTTGGGCGTGTCCGCAAACCGTGTTTTTGGAGCATGTTTATCGTCGGATCGAACGGTGGATCGAGGGCGATGCGGTGAAACGCCGTAAGCTCGATGCTGCGCCCTGGGACGTCGCCAAAATCGCCAAGCGAGGAGGCAAGCAAGTCGCGTTCGTGATCGTTTCGGCCGTCATCTCGCATCTGTTTTTGGCTTACTATGTGTCGATCCCCGAGCTGTGGGACATGATGGGCCATGCACCGGCCGAGCACTGGGGGGCGTTCGTTTTTGTGTTCCTGTTTACCGGTGCCATCTACTTCAACTTCGCGTGGTTTCGGGAGCAATTGTGCATCGTGATCTGTCCCTATGGTCGGCTGCAGTCCGCCCTTACGGACGATAATACCATGGTCATCGGCTACGATGCCGATCGCGGCGAGCCCCGCGGCAAAGTAGGGACGCCCGACGTGGGGTCCTGCATTGATTGCAACCGCTGCGTGCAGGTGTGCCCGACGGGAATCGATATTCGTCAAGGGCTGCAGCTGGAGTGTATCGGCTGCGCGGCCTGCATCGATGCCTGTGACGACATCATGACCAAGGTAAAACGGCCCACCGGCTTGATTCGCTACGACTCCCTCGTCGGACTCGAAGGGGGCAAGACGCGCTGGATGCGGCCGCGGACGATCATGTATTCCATCCTGCTGCTGGTTGGCATGAGCGTGGCGACGTTTGCGATTTCGACGGTGCGTCCCGCCAGCTTCGGCGTGACGCGAATTCCCGGGGCGCCCTACATCGTGAGCGATACGGCGGTGCGGAATCAGTTCCTCGTGCGGGTGGTCAACAAACGTGACACGAATCAATCGTTCACGCTCGAGCTCCGGGATGGGCCGGCGTCGTTGGAGCGCACGGGTTTTACGGAAACCATCGAGCTCAGCGCCCTGGGCGAAAAGGTGGTCCCGTTGGTGTTGCAGGTGCCGCGTTCAAACTACGACGGCCGGTTTCATTTGCTGGTGGTGCTGCGCGACGAAGCGGGTAGCTACACGGTGGAGCGGGAGGTCGAGTTTGTCGGACCTGATCCCAAGCTTTTGCGGGAGGATACCCCATGAACGCGGACGACCCGAAGGTGAAGCCCTCCGCCAAAACGCTGTGGCTGGGAGTGGGTGTGCTCTTCGTCCTGATGGCGATAGCATGGACGATTCTGTTAACGCTGGCCTCCCGGAATCCCGTGGAGTCGGTGCCGGTGGAGCACCGGAGCAACCCGTAGCCGCATGGACCTCGCCGCCATCAACACCCCGACCGCCGCACTCTTGGCGGGACTCGTAACGAGTCTGCACTGTGCCGGCATGTGCGGGCCGCTCGCGTGCATGCTCGGTCCCACGAAGGGCGATCGGGCTGATGCCACCACGATCAATACCATCTACCATGTGTCGCGGCTCGCCGGATACACGACGCTGGGCGTGATCGCCGGCGCAATGGGCATGGTGCCGCGGGCGTTTTTCTCCGAAACGGTGGTGCGGTGGTTGCCCTGGTTGCTGGTCGTGTTTTTTGTGCTGGTGGCGCTGCGAATCGATCATCGCTTGCCGCGCATAGTGTGGCTGGCGCGGTGGTCGTTGAAAATCCAGGCGCGACTGCGATCGCGGCCGCGGGTGCAGGTCGCCGCGGCCATGGGAGCGCTGACGCCACTGCTGCCGTGTGGACCGTTGTATTTTTTGGTGACGCTCGCGGCCATGACGGGATCGGCGCTGCGCGGAGCGGAATTCATGTTGGCGTTTGGGATCGGCACGGTGCCGCTGCTGTGGCTCGCGCAAACCCAGTTTGGGTGGTTGCGGCGCCATCTTTCACCGGTGGGGTTGGCACGGTTTCAGACGGGGTTGGCGGTGGTGGCCGCCTTGGTGATCAGTTGGCGTCTGCGCGCGACGCTGGGCTTTGACGGTCCCTCCGTGGATCAGTTCCTATGCCACTGAAGACGTCCACCAAAACGGCGAAGCGCTCGGCACTCAAACCACATTGCCGTCATTGCGGCGCCCCTGCGCCGGCGAACGAGGCGTTTTGCTGTGCGGGCTGTGCTTACGTGTATCGGCTCGTGCATGACGAAGGACTCGATGCTTATTACCAGATCAAGGACGACGTCACCGTGCCGGCGGCCGCTGTGCTGGAGCACACTCGTGACTATGGTTGGCTGCGCAACCTCCAGCACGAAGCGGAGACTCAAGCGAGCGACACCGGGCGCACGCCGCGCCTGCAGCTGGCGGTGCAGGGCTTGTCCTGCGCCGGGTGTGTGTGGCTGATCGAGCGGCTGTTTGCCAAAGTGCCGGGGGCGGGTCGCATCGAGATCAACGCCCAGACCGGGCAATTGCGCCTGAGTTGGCGGCGTGATGCCCAGCCCACATTTGAAGCGGCCGATTTTGCGGCGACGTTGCAGCGCTTCAACTACCTACTCGGGCCGCCGGGAGCCGCGGTGGCGGGGATTTCGGAGAGCCGGGATCTGGTGAAACGCATCGGCCTGTGTGCGGCGTTTGTGATGAACGTGATGCTGTTCACCCTGCCGGCTTACTTCGGCATGGAGGCAGGGTTCACCTACGCGCGGTTGTTCGACACGTTGGCCCTGGGTTTTGGCACGTTGAGCTTGTTGGCGGGCGGCGGCTATTTTCTCACCCGGGCGGTGCGGGCTCTGCGCGAGGGCGCGATCCATATCGATTTGCCGATCGCGGTGGGTATTGTGGGAGCCTACGCGGGTTCACTTTATGGGTGGCTGACGGCGCAACCGGCCTACACGTATTTCGATTTTGTGAGCGGGTTCATCCTGCTCATGTTGATCGGTCGCTGGGCGCAGGTGGCGGCGGTGGAACGCAACCAACGCCGTTTGCTGCAGGAGCAGCCCACGCCGCCGCAGGTCACGGTGTTTGAGGCGGACGGGATTCGGCGCGAAGTGCCGCCGGAGCAGTTGATGGCCGGCATGTGTTTTGCGATACCGACCGGGCAAACGGTGCCGGTGCAGGCAAGGTTGGAGAGCGATTGGGCCGATCTGAATCTCGCGTGGATCAATGGCGAATCGGAATCACGGATGTTCCGAGCCGGTGAGAGTGTGGCGGGCGGAGCGCAGAACGTCGGGCGGAGTGAAATCCGATTGTGCGCCACGCAAGGGTGGGACGAATCGTTGTTGGCGCAGTTGCTGCAACCCGTGACGCGGGAGACGGAGGGCGAACGTTTGATTGAGCGAGTGATCCAGGCCTACTTGGTGGCGATCTTTGCCATCGCGGGTGGGGCCGGAATCGGCTGGTGGTGGGGCACCGGCGACTTGTTGCTCGCGGGCGCGGTGGTGACGGCGGTGCTGGTCGTGTCGTGTCCGTGTGCGTTGGGCCTGGCGTTTCCGTTGGCCGATGAGATGGCGACGGTGGCGTTGCGTAAACGTGGCGTGTTTGTGCGGGCGGGCGATCTCTGGGGTCGGCTCGTCCACATTAAGAAACTCGTTTTCGACAAGACCGGCACGCTCACCCTGGAAAACCCTGTGCTCGCGGAACCGGGGGAGGTGGATCGGTTGTCGCTGGAGGCGCGGGCGGTGCTGTTCACAATGGTGCGCGACAATCCGCATCCGGTGAGCCGGACGCTGTTGGCCGAGTTGGTGCGCGGCCGGTTGCCTCAACTCATTCCCGCGCAGATCCACGAGCAGGTGGGGGCGGGAGTGACGCTGGGCGATTGGTCGTTGGGCCGCGCCGGGTGGCGCGACCAAGGACCGGCGGACGGCGCGACCGTGCTCTGTCACGCGGGGTGTGCGGTGGCACGATTCGTGTTTCGGGATCAATTGCGACCGGATGCAGTGGCGGAAATGTCGGCGCTGGCTGATCGGGGTCTGCAGACCTTCATTCTCAGTGGCGACGAAACGGGTAAAGTCGCCCGTATGGCTCGTGATCTGGGGCTGCCGCCGGACAATGCCTATGGCGGTCAGACACCGCAGGCCAAGGCGGCCTGGCTCCTGGAGCACGGAGCGCACGACGCGTTGATGCTCGGTGACGGTGCTAATGACAGTCTCGCGTTTGACGCGGCGCGGTGTCGGGGCACGCCGGTGGTTCACCGGGGCGTATTGGCGGAGAAATCCGATTTTTATTACCTCGGGCAAGGCCTGGGCGGCTTGCGGGCTTTGTTTGAGGTAAATGACGTGCGCCGCCGCACCCAACGCGTGCTGCTCGGGTTCATGGTCGCCTACAACCTGACAGCGGTCGGGCTGGCCGTGGCGGGATGGATGAGTCCGCTGTTCGCAGCCGTGCTCATGCCGCTGAGTTCACTCGCCACGCTCGCCATCGTCGGGATTGGCATGCGACGAGCGTGGGAGAAGTGAACCCTTGGAGGGGGCGGAATCGGACGGCTTAGTCGTCCTTTTGCCGAGGCACGATGACCACGGGGCAGGGGGCTTTCTTGAGGACGCCGTGGGTGGTGCTCCCGACCAGCAGATCGTAAAAAGCAGTGTGGCCGTGGGAACCCATGACGATGTAGATCGCATGGTGATCGCGGGCCTCTTGCACGATGGTGGGGACGGAAGGTCCGGTGCCGGAGACGGTGGTTACCTCGACGCCGCGCGCGGTGAGTTGAGATTCCAGGTGTTTGAGCTGGCTCTTGGAGGCCTTTTCGCTGACTGCGATGACTTCCTGGACGTTTTCCATGGCCAGACCGTAGTCGGCGGTGACCGTGGGGGGCTGATTGACGTGGAGTAGGACGATGTTCGCGTTCACGGCGCGGGCCAAGTCGACGGCGGCATCAAGCACGTGGGCCGTGGCGGGGGAAAAGTCTACCGGGGTGAGTATCGTTTTCATGAGGCCAATATAGCTCAACCCGGGCGGTGACGCTACGCATGGCTTGCGATCGTTTCCGCACCTGCGGAAGGGGAAGAGCGGAAGACTGGTGAAAAAACCGCTTGCTTCACTCCGAGGGATACCGATTGTGGGCCCTCCTTTCGGTTCGGGCCGTAGCGTAGCCTGGTAGCGCGCTTGCATGGGGTGCAAGAGGTCGGGAGTTCGAATCTCCCCGGCCCGACCATTTGAAAGGAAAATCGGAGACGGACGGCGAACGTCGGTGCCCCCCGTGCTCGCTACGCCAACACGGGGGATGGAAACGAATTGGCAAGTTCGTCTGCTGCGGTTCATCGGGAAACGGACGGCTACTGGCCGTGGCCTCGGGTATGTGGTCGTTGCGTGGCTCTGACAGCTTTCTGTTTTCGAAACGTTTCTGGGCTCGAGAGGAAGCGTTAGGCTCGTGGAAAGCATTGAGCGAAGTCTGCGCTTACGACGCGGTGCAACTTAAGCCTGATGAAGCATTCCGGCGGTAGTCCCCAGAATTGACATGCGTGCGGGATAGCGCACGTTTTTACGTATGACCACTGTCACCGCCACCAAAGCTCGGGGTAGTTTGTATGCGCTCATTGATGAGGCGAATGCGTCCCATGAGCCCGTCCAGATTACCGGCAAACGTGGGAATGCGGTGTTGATCTCAGAGGGCGATTGGCGAGCGATTCGCGAGACTCTGCATCTACATTCAGTGCCAGGATTGGTGGAGTCGATTCAGAAGGCGCGTGACGAAGGCGTCGAAGCCGCTTCGGAGCATTTGGACTGGTGAGCTATACCGTTCTTTTTTCGCGACAGGCGCAGCACGACGCGAAGAAACTCGCCAGGAGTGCACACAAGCAGAAAGCGGAAAAATTGATCGAGATATTACGGACCGATCCAATGCAATCGCCACCGCGTTTCGAGCCATTGGTGGGATCGCTCGAAGGGTGTTATTCGCGAAGAATTAATATCCAGCACCGTCTCGTTTACGAAGTCTTCGAAGAAAAAAAGATCGTTTTGATATTACGCATGTGGACGCACTACGGCGAATGAGGGAGGCGACCGAAGCCTCGTCGGAAAAAAAGGCGAATGCCCGGGGCCACTGGGCATGGCCCCTGTTGATGGCGGTCATGATTTTCGTCGCGTCCGGCCGCGGGCAAGTGGCGGTGCCACCCGTGATCAACATCGACAAGATTACCCATTTCGCGGTCTTCGGCTTGTTGGGGACGCTCATCGCCCGAACCCAGCGCCCGGGACGCTGGTGGGTCGGCATTCTACTCGCGTCACTCTATGGATTGGTCGACGAGTGGCGGCAGAGCTTCACGCCCGGTCGCTCTGTGGAGGTGGCCGACTGGGTGGCGGATACGTTGGGTGCGCTGACCGCGGTGCTGATTTACACCCATTGGAAACGTTACCGGTTGTTGCTGGAGAAAAATCTTTGGCGTTCACGCCCTGCGCCGGTTGCCAAGTCGTGAGTCGTGGTGCCAGATAGCGTCACATGACCCCGACAGAAACGGAACAACGCATGGCCGAACTGCGCGCAAATCTCGCGCGCCATGATGAGCTGTATTACCGTCAGGCGGAGCCGGAAATCGCGGACCGCGACTACGATGCGCTAAAGCGTGAACTGGCGGACTTGGAGGAGGAATATCCGTTGTTCGCCGTCGCCACGTCGCCGACGCAGCAGGTGGGTGACGACCGCAGCGAAGGTTTCCAATCCTATACGCATCGCGAGCGCATGATGAGTCTGGACAACACCTACTCGGATGACGAGATGCGTGAGTTTCACGCCCGGTTGGTGCGGGAGTTGGAACGCGAGGAATTCAGTCTCGTGGTGGAGCCCAAAATCGACGGCCTGGCGGTCAGCGTGACCTACGAGCGAGGCAAACTGGTGCGAGCGGTCACGCGGGGCAACGGCGTCGAGGGAGACGACATCACCGCCAATGCGCGGACGATTGCGACGTTACCGACGCAGCTGAAGGCGTCGGCCGACGCACCGGTGCCCGATTTGATCGAGATCCGCGGGGAAATCTATCTTTCCACCGAGGAGTTTCAGCGCATCAACGCCGAGCGCGAGGAAGCGGGCGAGGCCTTGTATGCCAATCCCCGCAATCTGGCGGCGGGCACGATCAAGCAGCTCGATCCGAGTGTCGTGGCGCAGCGGAAACTTGAAATCGTGCTTTACGGTCGTGGTTATACGGAGCCGGTCGAAGCCCTGCCCGAGACGCAGCAACAGTTTTTCCAATGGGTCAAAGCGTGGGGGCTGCCCACCGTGGAACGTCAGTGGGTCGCGCACAATGCCGACGAGGTGCTGGCGGCGATCCGCGAGCTCGACGTGCTGCGCGAGTCCTTTGCCTACGCCACCGATGGGGCGGTGGTGAAACTCGATGCCATCGCGCTGCAACGCACGCTTGGAGCCACCAGCAAGGCTCCCCGTTGGGCCATGGCTTACAAATTCGAAGCCGAACGCGCCGAGACCCAGTTGCGCAATATCACGATCCAGGTCGGCCGCACGGGCGTGCTCACACCGGTGGCGGAGCTCGAACCCGTGCAGCTCGCCGGCACCACGGTTTCCCGCGCCACGTTGCACAACCGCGACGAGATCGCCCGCAAAGACATCCGGATCGGTGATTTCGTCTCGGTCGAAAAAGCGGGTGAAATCATCCCGGCTGTGATCGCGGTGAACCTGCAAAAACGGGCACCGACATGTGAACCTTTTGTGTTCCCCGAACAGTGCCCGGCGTGCGGGACGACCGCGATTCAAGTCGAAGGCGAAGTCGCGGTGCGTTGTCCGAATCGCGAGTGTCCCGTGCAAGTGCGCCGCCGCGTGCAGCACTTTGCTTCGCGGGCCTGTCTCGACATCGAAGGTTTGGGCGAAGCGATGGTGGATCAGTTGGTGGAGCAAGGCTGGGTCAAATGCCTGCCCGATCTGTATCATCTCGATCGCGACAATTTGCTCACGCTGGGCAAGAACGTCGACAAGTCGACGGACAAGCTCCTCGCCGCGATCGAAGCCAGCAAAACGGCGGAGTTGTGGCGCTTCATCCACGGCCTCGGCATCACGCACGTGGGCACGGCGGCGGCCAAGGACTTGGCCCGCGTGTTTGGCAGTCTCACCGCGCTCGCCGATGCGACGATCGAACACTATCTGCGCGACAAGGAGTCGGTGATCAGTGGCATCGGAAAAACCATGGCCGACGCGATCATGGGATTTTTTGCCGACGACTATAACCGGCAATTGGTCAATGACCTGATCGCTGCCGGAGTGAATCCCGAGACTCCGACCACCGGTGCGGGAGGCACGCTTTTCGCCGGGCAAACGTTTGTGCTCACCGGCACGTTACCGACGCTCACGCGCAATGAGGCGGCGGACATGATCGAAGCGGCGGGCGGCAAAGTCAGCGGCAGCGTCAGCAAGAAAACCAGCTACGTGGTAGCCGGTAGCGAGGCGGGTTCCAAACTCGCCAAAGCCGAAAAGCTCGGCGTCACCGTCATCGATGAGGCCGAGCTGCGGCGGATGTTGGCGGACGACGCGGCCGTTCAAGGCACCTCGTAGACCTCAACCAAGGCGACACCGGTGGTGTCGTCGACGCCGCCCACCTGAATGGTGTAGGCACCGGGCATCAAGGTGACGAGCAAGGCGGCATCGGCACTGGCGCTGGCAGCCAGTTCGAACGCGCCCACCGTGGCAGCGGCCTCCACGATCGATTGGCCGCCTCCCCAATTATCGTTTTCCGCCGTTAGGTTTTGATCGCTGTCGAAGAGGCGAAGCACCGGGTCGACCAAAGCGCCGTCCACCCCGAACGAAGTGAGTGTGGGACCCACGCCGCGCACCAGCAGACGAATCGGGCTGTTGCCTGCGATGACAAAACCAGCGGTCAACACATCTGCTCCGGTTCCGACCACGGTGCGGGCGGACAGGTTGACGAAGCGCTCCGTCTGGCGGCCATCGACATCGTAGGCTTCAACCAGCGCGATGCCGCTTTCTCCGCCGCTGCCGGCCACTTGGGCAGTGAAAGCTCCGGCTGACAGCGATTGGAGCAGCGCGGCATCCCTTGAACTGTCGTCCAAGGCAAACGCGCCCAAGGCGACGAAGGCCGTGCGGAGGGACGCATCGCCGGCCCAATCATTGTTTTCCGCCAAAGGGATTTCACTGCTGGCGGATCCGAAGATGCGCAGCCGCGGATCAACCAGCGCGCCGGGAACGTCGAAGGCGGTCAAAGCGGGACCGATACCCCGGACGAGCACCGATTTTTCGGCATCTCCGGTAATCACAAATCCGAGCACGAGTGTTTGGGCACCGGAACCGGCCTGGCTGCGCACTGACAAATTATTCAGGCGGGTGGCCGGATCGACCCCGGCGACCAGACCCGCGAAATGAATGACATTGAGTTCGTCCGCCTGGCCCCCGGCGTGTCCGTCGCGGGCGGTGGGGTGTTGCGCCGCAGAACGCACGGTGGAGCTCGCCGGGGCGGTGAGCGTCGCTGACATCGTGCGGGCGTCCGGGTTGATCGACAGTTCAAATGTGTAGCCATCGTTCGTGGTCACGGTTGCCTGGCCATTGGCGTCGAGCACCCCGCGGGCGCTGTCCATGTGATCGGGCATGATGATCACACTGAGAAAATCACCACTGTAGCCGATGGAAGTGCGGATTTCCCCAATCGCGGTCCCGAGGGCAATCGCGGTATAGTAGGAGCCCGAAAAGGGCGTGCCTCCGCCGGTCCGCGGAAACTGTCCGGTGAAGGATTCGCCGAGCGTGGTGAGCTCCCCGATGACGTTGACGACGCCTTGAGACTCCTCGTCGATGGATCCTTGGAGGGCGATGGTGCGCGGTGACACCCCGGTCCCTTCCTTTAAGATCTCAACCGCCGACGCGGTGAAGTCGTCCCGCTCGTCCAGGACGATATCGGCGAGGAGGACCGAATCGCTTTCGGGTAAGTGAATGGAGAAACGCCCCTGACCCGGCCGCTCAAGCCAGAGGGCCCATGGAGTGCCCTGAGCAGTCGTGCCAAAGTAGGTGCCGAAGAAAGCCTCCGACGTGTAAACGGGCACGCCCAGACGCAGCTGGTTGTTGGCGGTATCGGCGACGAGGATATTACCATTGGGGAATACCGTGATGCCGCCGGGTTGATTGAACCGAGCGTCCGTGCCCACGCCGTCAACGGAGGCCCGGATGCCACGATCTCCGCCCAGGGTGGTTATGGTGGTGTCGGGAGCCATCTGGCGAATGGCGCTGTTTGAACTGTCGGCAATCAGCAGATTTCCTTCGGGATCGAACGATAGATGCATCGTGTGGCCCAGCAGCGCGTTCAAGCCGGTGCCGTCCAAGTAGCTGGAGATGTTGGATTGTCCGGCGATCGTGGTGACGAGGCCGGCGGGAGTAACCATTTTGATGGTCGATCCACTGCCGACCCACAGGTTGTCGGTCGCGTCGATCGTGATGCTGGAGACCAGATCGAGTCGGGCGGCGGTGCCCAGGCCATCCGTCGAACCCCGCAGTCCGGGTGCGCCGGCGAAGGTGGTGACATTGCCGCTCGGACTGATACGGCGAATGGTGAAATTGCCATAGTCGGCCACGTATACATTGCCCAGAGAATCGACGGTCATGGCCCCCGGGTTTTTAAAGCGAGCAGACGTGCCCATCCCGTCGGTGGAGCCCGACTCGCTGTCCGATCCGGCCATGATCTGAACCAACCCAGCCGAGTTCATCCGGCGGATGGCATGGCCGTGAGGTGCGTAAATGTTTCCCGCCTGATCGATGGCAATCGACGAGGCAAAGAAATGCGCCCGGGTGTTGTCGACCGTGCGCTCGGTGCGAACAAGTCCAGGCTCAACGATGATTCGCGGAATATTACCTTCCGTGCCAGCGTAGGCGCTGACGGCACCTTCAGGAGTGACGTGAACGACGGTGCCGCTGCCGGTGACCGAAACCAACGCGTTGCCATCAGGCAGCAGCGAGGCGCCCGTGGGACCTGCCATTCCGGTTGCCGCCCAGTCGGGTCCGCCGACAATGGTGGAAACGTTCCCCTCGATACTTACCCGGCGAATGGCGTGGTTGTTGGAGTCCGCGATCACCAGCGCGCCGGAGGCATCCACCGAGATGTCGTCCGGGGTTTCAAACTTCGAGGCGTTTGTAGAACCGTCGGAGAACTGGGTGGGTTCAAAGGGGGTCGACGCGCCGTTGCCGGCGAAGGCACTCACGTCACCGGCGGCGTTTATTTTCCAAACGACTGATCGGCTGGCGGCGAAGACGTTTCCGGCGGAATCAACCGCGACGCCATCCACCATGTAGAAGCTGGCGGTCGTGCGATGGGTGCCGATGGAAATGAACCCGCCGGGGGTTCCCGCAAACGTGGTGACGGCACCCGTGGGCGATACGAGTCGCACGGTGTAGTTCAATGTGTCGGCCACATAGATTTGGCCGCTTGCATCCACCGCGAGGGCTCGGGGCGAATTGAATTGAGCGGCTGATCCCAGACCGTCTGCGCTGCCGGCTCCCGCGCCGCCGGCGAGCAGGGACATTGTGCCGGAGCCGGTCACCTTATAGATGGCGTTTTGAGTGGAGTCGGCGACGTAAAGTGTCGTGCCGTCCGGGGCGAAGGCCAAGCTCACCGGGGCTACGAAACCGGAACTTACCACGGTGGTCGTCTGTCCATCAGTTCCGATGCGTCGAATCGCGGGATATGATCCGCTATTGGCCACGTAGACCGAGCCGTCGGCCGCCACGGCGACGTCCTGCGGGTTGCTGAAGAGGGCCACGCCCGACGGACCATCGGTGTTGCCCTCGGTGCCGGGAACTCCCGCGATGGTGCTTACCCATCCCTGCGGAGAGATTTTGCGAACGACGTGGTTTTCGCGATCGGCCACATAAATGTTGCCGGCAGAATCGAGACTAACTCCCGTTGGCGTGCGAAAATGCGCCGTGGCGACGGGGCCGTCGGTAAAACCCGAACCACCGGAGGCGGATGCGATCGTCGTAAAACGATATTCAAGTTTGGCGGCGCTGAGGGCCAGAGAAGCCAGCAAGCTTAGCGCTACGCTGGCTACGATGCGGGAGAGGGGCAGAGTAATCATGAGATACGAGGGCGGCCAGCCGTGGTAACGCGATGAGCCGCCGTGCCTACGATCCTCCGCTCAAACTGACAACGAGATACTGGTCCCGCTTCTCGTTGTTTACGGTGTCAACTGGTGCTGGCGGCGGCGGGTTTTCCGCCTTCGACTTTCCACGGGGCTTCGACGACCTTGAAGCCTTCGGGGGTGCGACGGAAATAACCGCCGTCAAACTCGAAGTATTCGTTTTCCTCGTGCCACACGGTCATGGCTCCGATCGGCAAGGACTTTATCTTGGCACCGACCGGCGTCGGCACCCACACGCGACCCTTGCTGGAGTTTTTGAAATACTCGCCTTTCTCCAACAGGTAGCGGGTGTCATCCAGCCAGACGGCGACCAAAGCGTCGTTTTTTGGCGGGGGTGAGCTCACACGTGCAGGAGGGGTGTAACGTTCCTCGACCACGGGGATCTCCACGATCTCGTAGCGGTTGCCGTAGGGGCGATAATAGACGTGGTCCGCCCGGTAGTAGACATCGCGGCCGACGACCACCCGCGTGTAATGAGGTGGCAACGTATTGACGTAGTATCCGCGGGGAGGAGCGGCGCGGTAGTAGCGACCGCGATCCCACCGGTAGTATTCGCCGCGGTAGGCGTAGTAGCGGTCGGGGCCGTGACGAAACTCGCGACCCCCGATGGGCACGCCGACCCCGAGGGAAACTGAAACGCGACCATCGGCGACCGCGTGCGTGACGCCTCCACCCAGCAGGGCGAGAACGAGGACCGCCCCCAAGCGGGTGCGGCGAGAAAAGGAAGCAAACGAGAGGTTCATGGCAGTTGTGACGAAAAACGATGGCGTGGTATTCACGTGTCTTTCAATGAGACGAGATTTGCCCTAAATAGTTTCATGGTGTCGGCGCCGAACTTGGGAAGAACCCGCGCTCGGGAGGATCGTATTCGGTTGGCCCCGGCCCGCCTTACTGCCTGACTAGCAGCAGGTCACCGATGCGGTGGCCTGAACCTCCATCGTGGCCGTCCCGGGGAAACCGGGCGGCGAAATTCGGGCAGATTTTCGTGATTCGGCGAGCGCCCGCGTGATCAAAGATCGAGGTCGTAGATTTCGATGAGGCCTTGGCCGGTGGTTTGGGCGACGCCGCTGAGGTGGACGGTGTAGGCGCCCGGCCAAAGGGGGAGCACCAGCGCGGCGTCCTTGCTGCCGGCGGCGAGTTCGAACGCGCCGGCGGCGGTAAAAACGGATCCGAGGTTGCTGCTCCAGTCGTCGTTGCGGGCGATGATGTTGCCCGCGCTGTCGAGGATGGTGATCTGAGGGTCGTCGAGCGCGCCCGCGACGTCGAACGCCTCCAAGCCGGGTCCGATGCCGCGGACGAGCACGGTCTTGGCTCCGCTGCCGGAAATGATGAAGCCCGCGATAAGGATGTTGCTGCCCGTGCCCACCTCGTAGCGGGCGGAGAGGTTGGTGAGACGGTTGTCGGCGTCGGCGACGCTGAGGTCGTAGAGTTCGATCAACGCGAGGCCGGCGGCGTCGTCGGTGACGTGGGCGGAGGTGGGACCGCTGATGGTGGCGAGTGCCATGGCGTCGAGGCTGGCCGGATCGAGCGGGAAGGATTGGCTGGCGGTGACCGCCGCGATGAGTTCGGGAGTCCCGCCCCAATTGTCGTTGGCGGTTTGCTGGTTTTGACTGGAATCAAACACGGCAAGTCGGGGATCGGCGGCCAGCGAAGGGGTATCGGTGACATACGGGGAGAGTCCCGGCCCGATGCCCCGCACGAGCACCTCGCGAGCGCCCCCCGTGGCGACGGTGCCGACGATCAACGGTGTATGGGCGGTTAAATTAGCTCTGACCGACAGGTTGCTGAACACGCTCGTGGCGGCTTCACGCGGCAGAAGTAGATAATGCACCACGTTAAAAATATCATCACGGTGCAGGCCACTGCCGAGTAACCAGCCTGCGTTGTTTCGAGCGATGACACCGCGCAGGTTCCATGCGTCTGCGCCGATGGTCGCGCCGGAAATATCGATGGTATCGGCGCCGTCGATTTGGGCGATGCGGCCGTCCTCGTTGGCGTCGAATTGAACCCAGCCGTATACCGTGCCGTCATCGGTGATGACGTGTCCGTTGCTTTGCCAAGCCCCGGGGGGATTCAGATCCAGAACGGTGGTGAACCCGTCCGTGCGTTCATAGCGAAAGGCGTGAGTGAGGCCGCCACCCGCGGGAAGCACACTGCCTCCGGTCGCCTGATCGGAGGCGTTGATGTCGTTGACCGTGCCCTGCGGCGAGCCGCTGATGCCGACGAAGCGAGGGTTCGAAAGACCGGAGGTGCGAAACCAGCCCCGGGGTGGTTCCCCGGACTGGACCTGCACGGAGCCCCCGGTGGTGCCACGGGTGTTGAGGGTGGTGATGGAAACGGAGGCGGCGTTATCGTAGAAAAAGTCGAGATCCTCTCCGGCGCGGATGAAGGGCTGCACGCCGTTGTTGGTCCCGAACTCGTAGTAGCGGCCGGCAATGTGCCCGAGATCGTTGATCGCGTCTCCCCAACTCGGTGAGCTGGCCGCGGGGTCGAGAATGTTGATGTCGCCGTCGATCCAGGTGACCGCATGAAAGTATTGATACGTGGCCGATGAACTTCCGACGATTTGACCGTGGGCATTGATGCCCACCGCTCGCGTGGAGATGCCGTCCGGCATCTGGGGCAAACGGGTCGAGCGGCCGCTTTGCCAGACGAACGCGTTGTCCCGCGTGGAAGAGATCGCGTAGTAGCCGACGATTTGGCCGACGTCGTTGAGGTCCGTGAAGGTGGTGTCGGGTTGGCCGGTCAGCGTCTCCGCTTCGATCAGAATATAGGGAGTCTGTGCTGAGAGAACAGGCGCGGCCCCGAAGAGGAGGGCACCCATGCCGGAGCACAGGTTACGAAGAATTGTAGGCATGGCGGGGTAGGTTGGGGTAGCCTATGAGGACCCAACCTGGCTCCCTGAGTTCCGTTTCCCCTCGTTTCGGATCTGAAGACCCGGTGTTTCGCTCGGCTCGGCCGGGCCACTTTATCCCATGCCTTTGGCGCGAAGCGCCGCGCTGAGTTCCTGCATGAACATCTGCGCATCTTCGGGCGAAGGTTGGTAGCCGTCCTGACTGACTTCGGTGAAGCCGGGACGTCCCTGGTGGTCCACAATCCATTTGCCGGTGACGCCGTCGCTGAACGTCACGGAGCCACTCGCGATGGCGCCCGGAATCAAGGTCACGTTGTCAACGTCGAGTGTAACGGTGCCGACGGGGAACGCCTCGGCGTCTTCAGCCGGAAGGTCTTGGTCGGTCGCGCCCGGAGCGGCCGGGGCAGGTGCCTTGGGTTTGGGCGGCGGTGGCGGCGTCTTGCTGACATCGCTGGCATCGGCCTTGGGGGCATGGTCGACGAGGGTGAGGTCGAGGTCATCGACCAGAAATCGCACGTCCATGTAGGTCATGGAGAGTTTGAACTCTTCGAGAATGCGCTTTTGCACTTCGGAGAGGGTGGCGCCGTCTTTGACCCATTGGGAGACGGTCAGGGTTTGTTCAGAGGAAAGGGACATGGCGGAATAATGGATTTCGGGTAACCGATGCGCAAGTTCAGCAGTCTCGCAACACCTACGAAAGCAGAGGCTGCCGGGCTGCGGTCTCCGACCGGCGAACGCGCGATCTTAGCGGCTCAGCTGGTTGCGCAGAAACTCGATGCTGCTGCGCATGGTCTGGTCCTGCTCCATCATGTTGTCCACCGCTTTGCAGGCGTGGATGACGGTGCCGTGATCGCGGCCTCCATACATGTCACCGATTTCCTGCAGCGAGTGCTTGGTCAGGGTGCGGGACAGATACATCGCGATCTGGCGGGGAATGGCGATGTTGTTGGGGCGACGCTTGCTGGTCATGTCGGACAAGCGGATCTGAAAGTGGTCGGCGACACGCTTTTGGATCGTTTCGATCGTGAGCATGTTCTGCGCCTGCTCCATGAGCACGTCCTGGAGCAGCATCTCGGTGGTGGGCACGTCGAGGTGTTTGCCGGTGAGCGAGGCGTAGCTGGCGACTTTGATGAGAGCGCCTTCGAGACGGCGGATGTTCTTCGCGATGTTTTGGGCGACGAAGGTGATGACCTCGGGCGGCACCTCGAGTTTGAGGCTCTTGGCCTTGGTGCGCAGGATGGCCACGCGCGTTTCAAAATCGGGGGCGTGGATGTCGGCTGGCAGTCCCCATTCGAAACGCGAGACGAGACGGGCTTCGAGTTTGGCGATTTCCGAGGCGCGGCGATCGCTCGAGAGCACGATCTGTTTACCGGATTCGAAGAGATCGTTAAAGGTGTGGAAGAACTCTTCCTGAATGCGCTCCTTGCCGCCGAGGAACTGCACATCGTCGAGCAGCAGCACGTCGACGTTGCGGTAGCGTTGGCGGAATTTGACGAGGGCGTTTTCCTGCAGGCCTTGGATGAACTCGTTGGTGAATTTCTCGGTGGAGAGATACGCCACCCGGGCATCCGGTTTCTGGCGGAGGATGGCATGCCCGATCGCATGCATGAGGTGGGTTTTACCCAGTCCGGTATCGCCGTAGAGGAAGAGTGGATTGTAAGCCTGCGCGGGCGACTGCGCCACGGCGAGCGAGGCGGCTTGCGCCATCTGGTTGTTGCTGCCGACTACGAAATTTTCGAACGTATTGCGTGGGTTGAGGTTCCCCGCATGGGCTCCGGCGGTATGGGACAGGCCGGTCCGGCGACCGGAGGGACGCTTCGGCGCGACTTCCGGTTCGGCGGCGCGCAAGCGGTTCGAACGGGCCGGAGCGGGCGGGGTGCTGGGGGTATCCGCCTTCTTCAAGGCGACTTTGATATCACGACCCGCCGTGAGGCGCAGACGCTGGATGATCAGGTCCAGGTAGTTGTCGTGGATCCAAATTGCAGCGAAGTCGTTGGGCACACCCAAGGTCAGACTGTCCTCGGCGGTATCGAGACACACGAGCGGCTCGAACCAAAGCTGGAAAACGTCCTCCGGAAACAGGGTTTTAAAGTCCTGTTTGGCGGTTTCCCAGAGAGATGAAGACGATGTTACGGCGGGCATTAAATTCAGGCGACGATACGGTTTTATTCACAATGTGGTTGGGAACGCAGGGAAGGCACGCCTGAATCGAAAAATCCAGCTAAGGGCGGGATCGTAACAAAAAGGGAGGGGAATAGGCGAAGCGTGCGCACCATTAAGGTGATGTTTGCTGTAAGCTTCTGGTATTCAGGGGGTAGGGTCAAAGGTTACGAGATCGGCTGGAGATCTGACGATTAGGAGTGGAAAAGAGCGTTCCAAATCACGTGGTCGGGGTGAAGTGGAGGGGGAGGAGTAAACGGGCAGGCGATTTAGGGTTTCAAGGCGAACTTTCCAACAAGTTATTCACAACGGCGAGCGGATAACTTTTTAACATTTTACTGTTGCTTTAAAGGCGGGAAAACCGGTGCCGCCGGGGGTGGTTTTTGGCGTAAGGTCTGGAGCACTACAAATCGCGGTTCCCCCCTCCTAAGAGTCATGAAATCGGGACCGGACTCGTAGTGTTTGTTTTGTTACGAGAGCGTCACGAGTGGGTTTCAAACCGCTGCGACGTGGTCCGGATCGACCCACTTTCCGTGTTCGCGGATGAGTTCGATTAATCGAGCATCCGCATTTTTTTGCGGGATGTTGTATTGGACGCAGGTCTTGCCGACGTAGAGATTGATCTTTCCGGGCGCCCCGCCGACGTAGCCAAAGTCGGCGTCGGCCATCTCTCCCGGCCCGTTGACGATACAACCCATGATGGCAATTTTCACCCCTTTCAGGTGACCGGTCTGTTCACGGATGCGTTGGGTGGTGGATTGCAGATCAAACAACGTGCGACCGCAGGAGGGGCAGGCGACGAACTCGGTCTTGGTGATGCGGGCGCCCGCGCCTTGCAGCACGTTGTAAGCGAGTTTCACGGCGCGAACGGCGTCGCCTTCGGTTTCCAGGCTGACCATGTCGCCCAACCCGTCGCAGAGGAGCGAGCCGGTGAGCATCGAGGCGTCCAGCAGCCGGGAGAGGAAACTCTTGTCACCGGCCAAGGCGGTGCCGGGGGTGTTGCGAATCCACAGTGGCGTGCGCGATCCGTGGGTGTGCAGCGTCGCGGCGAGTCGACGGTAGGTGCCGACGGCGTGTTCGGGCGACTGAGGACTCGGCCGATGGTCGGCGAGGGTGACGATGACGCGGGCTTCGCC
The DNA here is from genome assembly GCF_029023725.1 of Synoicihabitans lomoniglobus. GTDB lineage: Bacteria > Verrucomicrobiota > Verrucomicrobiia > Opitutales > Opitutaceae > Actomonas > Actomonas lomonigloba. The sequence goes on along the minus strand of NZ_CP119075.1, from coordinate 3,759,163 downwards.
GGCGGTGGTGAGAACCGAAGCCAGAGACGCCAGCGCGGCGGGAGATGCTGCCACGGCCAGGGTGTGGCGGGGACTGGCGCGCAGCTGATCGAGCCAGCTGGCGAGCAACGCGCTGCTGCCGGAAGCAAACTCCCGCAGCAGGATCAAAGAGCCCGAGGCCGCCTCCAGGGTCGGCGCGAGATCATCGACGGTGAGATCAGGGTTGAGGTCCAACACCAGAAACGTGGCGGGCAGATCAAGACTCAGATCGCGCAGGGTCTTGAGATCGGCCGGGGTTTCGATCGGCACCCGGATCCCTTCCGGGGGATTGTCCTTGAGCGTCGGGTTCTTCAGCGCGGTGGCGAAGTCCGGCAGGGCCGCCACGTCGGGCGCACTTACGATCACGCGTGGGGGCTGTTCGGGGCCGACCAAAGCACCATCGCCGAGGTCGAGCGACCGCACGTCGCGACGATTGAAGTGAAACGGGTCCAGCGGGTCCGCGGGCTCAATGGGAAATTGGTCGGCCGGAACCGTATCGCCCGACCAAGTGGCCATGGCTTTGGCAGCCAATGCCTGGGCGACGGGGATTTCGTAGACGGGATCTTCCGTGAGTGAAACCCGGATGGTGTCGCCCAGTCCGTCGAGGAGCAGACTGCCGATCCCGATGGCGCTCTTGATGCGACCATCCTCGCCGTCCCCGGCCTCGGTCACACCGAGGTGGAGCGGGTAGTGCATGGATTCCTCCGCCATCCGTTTTACCAGCAAACGGTAGGCTTCGATCATCACCTTGGGGTTCGAGGCTTTCATCGACAGCACGATGGCGTGGTAGTCGTGGCTTTCGGCGATGCGCAGAAACTCCAACGCGCTTTCCACCATGCCGAGCGGCGTATCGCCGTAGCGGTTCATGATGCGATCGGAGAGCGAACCGTGGTTGGTGCCGATGCGCATGGCGCGACCGAGCTCGCGGGAGCGTTTCACCAGCGGGGAGAACGCCTCGTGCAACCGGGCCAATTCCTCCTCGTAGGCGGAATCTGAATACTCCTGCACGGCGAACTTCTTCTTGTCGGCGTAATTGCCGGGGTTTACCCGGACTTTCTCAACGTGTTCGACCGCTTCCATGGCGGCGGAGGGGAGAAAATGAATGTCCGCCACCAGCGGGACCGAGGCGAAACCGGCGGCGCTGAATTCGGACCGAATATCCTTGAGGGCGCGGGCCGCGGCTTTGTTGGGAGCGGTCACTCGCACGATTTCACAACCCACCTCGGCCAGCGCGATGGCCTGTTTCACGGTGGCCGCCACGTCCTGAGTGTTGGTGGTCGTCATCGACTGCACGCGCAGAGGATAAAGCCCGCCGACCCCGACGTCGCCGACCATCACCTCGGATGATCGCCGTCGGACCGAACGAAAACGTGAAGCACAGTAGCTCATGGGAACACGTTGGAACTAAGCGGAATGAAGTAAAGCGCGCCGGACTGGTGGGCGGTTCTGTTCCGCCCCGCGCTGACTCTATTTGGTGTCAGCCGGATCCTCGGTCGTGGTGGGGGTCACATCGCGCACGATCCGGCGCACGTCAAAGAAACTCACGTAGAGGATCATCGAAAGCAGCATCATCATGAACACGCTTTGGGTCGTCATGATGAAATTGGTCGGCAGGGCGCGGCCGCGCAGTTTGCCAATGGTGGCGAAGAGCATGTGGCCCCCGTCGAGCACGGGGATGGGCAACAGGTTGAAGATCGCGAGATTGATGTTCACCAGAATCGTGAACCAGAGCACGAGCCGGATATCCGCCTGCGCGGCCATGTGAAACACCCGGATGATGCCGACCGGACCGCTGAGTTTGGAAATACCGATGTCGGACTGCGGGTTGATGAGGCTGCCGAGCGTGCGGAAGGTCATGCGCACGTGGTCGCTGAACTGAGCGAAGGGTGTGGGGTAAACCAGCTTCGAGTCGGTCGTGAGTTGCAGACCCAGATCAGCCGGTTGTTCGACCTCTGGACGAGCTGCCATGGTCAGCGTGAGCGGTTGGCCGTCACGCTCCAAATGGACCGCGATCGGACGGTCGTGGTGGGCGGCCAGGTGGTCCGCGTAAGTCTGGATGTTGAGAATACGCGTGTCGTCCATCGCGATGAAGCGATCGCCCACTTGCAGTCCGAGCGCGGCGCCGGCGGAACCTTCCGCCACCCCGGCGACGATTAATTCGTAGGCGGCAATGATGCCCACTTTGCGGATCTCCTCATCACCGGCGATCTGCGGAAAGACGGTGACTTCGCGCGACTGGCCGTCGCGTTCGACGGTGAAGACGTTGTAGCGCCGACCGGCGTCGGTGCGCCCCGCGCTGGTGACCAGGGTCTGCAGGAGTTCCTGCCAGTCATCGACTTTGCTGCCGTCGATGGCGCGAATGGTGTCGCCCACTTCCAATCCGGCTTGGCGCGCGGGGCTGGGCACGGTCTCGCCGGTGGACGTTTCAATCTCGTCGACGACGTAGCCGATTTGGGTGGTGGCTTGATCACTCGTCGTGGGTTGGCCGACCAGCCAGATGATGGTCGCGAGCAGGAAAGCAAAAATCAGGTTGAATGTCGCCCCCATGACGAAGACGAGCATGCGCGTCGAGTAGCTGACGGGCGGCAGATCCTCGGCGCGGTCGTCGTTGCCTTCGACCGCAGCCATGTCGGCGAGTTGGGGGAGGGCCACGTAGCCGCCGAGGGGGAGCCAAGAGACGCGGTATTCCACCCCGTCTTTGCCCCGCCAGCCGAACATCTTCGGGCCGAAGCCGATGGAAAAACGGGAAACGTGCACGCCGCGTCGTCGCGCGGCGAGAAAATGACCGAGTTCGTGCACGAAGATCGATCCCCCGAAAAAGAGAACAATGAGAAAGACGGCCCAGAGGTTGGAAAACAGGGCGTTGAGCAGGTCGGCGGGCATGGGTCAGTCAGGTGACGGCGTGGGAAGTGAGTAGCGAGGTGGCGAGTCGTCGGGCCTCGGCGTCGGCTGCGATTACGGCGTCGAGATGGGAGGGATCGTGATGATCGATACGGCTGAGAGCCTGTTCGACGATTCGTGGGATCGCAAGAAAGGGGATTTGTTCACTCAGGAAGGCGGCGACGGCGATTTCATTGGCGGCATTGAAGGCGGCGGGGGCGATGCCGCCCCTCTTCATCGCCTCAAGCGCCAGCCGCAGCATGGGAAACCGGTCTTGGTCGATCGGGCGGAAATCCAAGGAGAACGGAGCGTGCACATCCAGCGATGGCTCTACGCTCGGCAGGCGCAACGGGTGCAACAGCGCATGCTGGATGGGGAACGTCATCGAAGGCGGGCACAGGTGGGTGAGCATGGCACCGTCCGTGAACTCGACGAGGCAGTGCGCGAGGCTCTGGGAGTGCAGGACGGCCTGGCACTGCTCCGGACGTAGATCGAAAAGCCATTGAGCCTCAATGAGTTCCAGGCCCTTGTTGGCAAGCGTCGCCGAATCGACGGTGATTTTTGGCCCCATGGACCAATTCGGATGCTGCAGGGCGTCGGCCGGGGTGACTGCGCCAAGCTCGGCCAGGGAACGATCGCGAAACGCGCCGCCTGAAGCGGTCAGGATGATCCGCGCCACGTCTTTGGTGGGGTTGTCGGCGAGACATTGCGCCACCGCATTATGTTCACTGTCGACCGGGCGGAGGGTGATGCCCCGTTCGCGGGCGGCGGCCATGACAAATTTGCCGGCCATCACGAGGATTTCCTTGGAGGCGAGGGCGAGATCCTTGCCGGCATTGATCGCCGCGAGCGCGGGTTCGAGGCCGGTCACTCCCACGACCGCGACCAGCACGATGTCGGCTTCGGGCAACGTGGCCAGAGTGTTGAGTCCGGCGAGGCCCGCGTGCAGGTCGACGCCGGACCGAAAGGCTTGGCCTGCTTTGGCCGCAGCGTAAGCGTCGGCATCAAACAAGGTCGCATGCCGCACGGAGGGGAACCGGTGGGAAATCGCGGCCAACTCGGCGTGATTGGTTTGAGCCGCCACGGCCACGAGCTCCAGGTGCGCCGGATGCGCGGCGATGACCCGCAAAGCGCTTTCGCCAATGGATCCCGTCGCGCCCAGCAATGCGACGCGCTTGGGGGAGGTTGGACGCATGCTGCTCACAACAACCGGAAGACCAGATACCCGATCGGAGCCGTGAGAATCAAGCTGTCCGACAGATCAAACACCCCGCCAATCCCCGGAATGGTGGCACCGGCGTCCTTCGCGTTGGTGCGGCGCTTGATCACGGATTCCACCAGATCGGACACGATGGCCAACGCCGCCACGGGCAGGGCGAGCAGGCCGGCCAGGAGTGGGGTGAACAGGGCCGGTAGTTGATCGGCGAAGCCGTAGGCCAACCCGGCCCCGACGCCCATGGACGTCAATAGTCCGCCGACGGCTCCTTCCCACGTCTTTTTGGGGCTGATGCCCGGGGCCATCTTGTGCCGACCGAAGGCGAGCCCGGCGAGCAGTGCGCCGACATCGCAAAATTTAGACACCGCGATGACCCAGACGCCCAGAATCAAACCGGTGTGCGCCACGGGATCGTTGATCAGCACAATTCGGCCGAGAAACGACAACATGAACGGAATGTAAACGATGCCGAACAACGTCCACGCGAGCGATTCCATGCGATTTTCGGCGTCGCGTTCACCGAGGATGCGCACGGCAAACACGATGGCGGCCAGCGCCAGCAACGGGCCGCTGCTCAAGCCGTGGGGTTCCAGATAAAGCGGCCCGAGGCACAACGCGGCCCCGAACAGCATGCCGATGCGATTGAAGGGCTTGAGCCCGAGGCGCTGGATGAGTTTGAAAAACTCCCACTGGGTCAGCACGGCGATGAGCGCGATGAGCCAGACGGCCCCGATCGGGCCCAGAAAAATAACGCAACCGGCGACGATTGCCCAAAGCAGAAGGGTGCTGAAAATACGGGAGCCCACGGTGGAAAAGAGGTTGGGTAGCGGGGCCGCCGATCAGCGTCCAGCAACTAACGGCGGGATGGCGGCCGTGGCGGCAGGCGATCGCAACTGATCGCCGGTGCGGCCGAACCGGCGTTCCCGCTTGGCGAATTCCGCCACTGCGGCCTTGAAATGATCGGCGGAAAAATCAGGCCAAAAAATCGGCAGAAACACGAATTCCGCGTAGGCTGCCTGCATGAGGAGGAAATTGCTGACTCGAGTCTCGCCCGACGTGCGGATCACCAGATCGGGGTCGGGCAGATCCTTGGTGTAAAGGTGGCGGGCGAAACTCTCCCAGCTGTCGTCGTCGGCCGCGATTTCGCCGGCTGCGACCGCGGCGGCGTAGGACTTGGCGGCATCGAGCACCTCCGTGCGGGAGCCATAGTTGAGCGCGAGCACGAGGGTGTGCTCGGTGAAATCGGCGGTGGCGGCGATCGTGCGTTCGAGCTCCTGGCGCACGAAATCGGGCAGTAAGTCGGTGCGCCCGATGGTGCGCAACCGAACTTGGTTTTTAACCAGGGTGGAGGTCTCGCGTTTGAGAAAATACTCCAAGAGGCCCATCAACGCCCCCACTTCGTCCTGCGGCCGACGCCAGTTTTCGACCGAGAAGGCGTAGAGTGTGAGATATTCAATCCCCAGTTCGCGCGCGGTTTCGATCGTGCGGCGAACGGTCTCGACGCCACGACGATGGCCTTCGATGCGAGGGAGGCCGCGTTGTTTGGCCCAGCGGCCGTTCCCATCCATGATGATGGCTACGTGATGCGGGACGGATGCAGATTCGGGTTCGGCCATGCAGGTAAGGGCAACACGTTAGGGAGCGGCGACCGGTTTTGACAAGGCCACAACCTGAACGGCACGCGGTGACAGATACCGGTGCGACTTTGACCATGCCGCGAAACCGCCTATCTTGGAATTATGTCTGCAGACCCGCCCCTCGAACCCGCCGCGATTCAATCCGCCCTGGCTGCCCTGCCCGGTTGGTCGGTCGATGGCGACAGTCTCACCAAGGAATACACCTTTGCTGATTTCCGCGCGGCATTGGTGTTCATGATGCAAGTCGGATTTGAAGCGGACGCCATGGACCATCACCCGGAATGGACCAACGTCTACGACACCGTCACCGTGCGCCTGCGGACCCACCACGCAGGCAACAAGATCACGGCAAAAGACATCACATTGGCCACCGCGATGGAAAAGATTGTGACTGCCTGAATTCAAACGCGCATCCGGGGCACCGCTGCCGGCCCGCTTCAACATCGGAGTGGTCTCTTGTTGGGGTAGGAGCGCGTTTACGCGCGATGAACGCGGCGGCGTGGTGTGAAAAGCGAGCGGGCTCGGACGGTGAGGCAAGGTGATCGCGCGCAAGCACGCTCCTACAATGGGTGGTCTCCTGCTGGGGTAGGAGCGCGTTTACGCGCGATGAACGCGGCGGAGTGGTCTGAAAACCGAGCGGGGTCGGACGGCGAGGCAAAGTGATCGCGCGCAAGCACGCTCCTACAATGGGTGGTCTCCTGCCTGGGTAGGAGCGCGTTTACGCGCGATGAACGCGGCGGAGTGGTCTGAAAACCGAGCGGGGTCGGACGGTGAGGCAAGGTGATCGCGCGCAAGCACGCTCCTACATCGGAGTGGTCTCCTGCTTGGGTAGGAGCGCGTTTACGCGCGATGAACACGGCGGCGTGGTCTGAAAACCGAGCGGGGTGGGACGGTGAGGCAAGGTGATCGCGCGCAAGCACGCTCCTACGTTGGGGGTTGTCCTCGTGGCCTGAAGGGGGCTTTTTTCCGTTATGTCGCGCGACGAAAGGAAAGGCCACGCTGCGTTGAGGCGCGGACGGTTTTCGATCGTGGGCGCGAGCTACTTTCTGACCTTATGCACGGAGCATCGGTGCCCGGGACTCACGACCTCGATTTTGGCGGAAGCGGTGATTCGTGAGGTCGAAATACTCGCGGATGATGATGTCTGGCGATTGCAGGCGCTGACGATCATGCCCGACCACGTGCATGTTTTGGTCGCGCTCGGCGCAAAACTCGATCTCTCCCCAGCGATTTCACGGTTCAAGGCCAAGACGAAGGGCGCGTTGCAATCCGGAAATTTGCACTGGGAACGTGGCTACTTCGATCATCGGATTCGACCCGACGACAAACTTGCCCCGGTCTTGCGGTATATGGCTCTCAATCCGTTTCGCGCGGGTTTGACGAAGTCGACGGAGCAGGTGTGGCCGTGGTTTCGATTGGGTGAAGTCGAATCCAATTGGTTTCGCCCTGGGTTTCCCGACGACGACGAATCGACCCATCCCGCTTGGCTCAAAAAGTAGGAGCGCGTTTACGCGCGATGAACGCGGCGGCGTGGTCTGAAAACCGAGCGGGGTGGGACGGCGAGGCAAGGTGATCGCGCGCAAGCACGCTCCTACAATGGGTGGTCTCCTGCTGGGGTAGGAGCGCGTTTACGCGCGATGAACGCGGCGGCGTGGTGTGAAAAACGAATTGATGAACGCGGCGGAGGCGACGTGATCACGCGTGAGCGCGTGGTTACGCGTTGCGCAGGGCGGTTTTGGCGGAGCGAAAGACTTTCACGGGTTCGGGCCAGGTGTCGGAATTGCCGAAGCGGAGTCGCAGCAGGGCGAGCTCGGTCTCGGGGGGCCAGACGAAGCCCGTTCGTTTGGTTGCTCGTTGCAGCCATCGTCCCGCTTCGCGCCGCACCGGGTCTTGATCGACGCGCGCGGTCGACCGTCGCAGTCGCAGCCACCATGCCCGTCCATATTGACGCCAAACCCAAACCAAGAGACCCACGCCGATGAGGGCGCCCGCCAACTGGAGGAAGCGGTCGAGGTTCCAGGGGCGCTGGACCCAGGTGCGCACCGCGTTGGCCTTTTCGTCCGCCCATTCCACCAGCATTTCCCGACTTTCGCGGAAGAACTTGGTCGTGCTGGAGAGAATGGCCTCCTGCGAATCAAGGTCGAAGTTGACGATGCGCCGATACCAAAACACGCGCAGGCTTTCCAGCCGCGCTTTCCAACTGTTGTCGCGGTCGCGAGCCAGCGCCGCCCCCGTGGTGGGATCGATTCCGGTGGTGGCGAGACCTTGATTTCCCGGCGTGGGGTCGACTCGTATCCATGATCCGGATGCATCATCGAATATCTCACACCACGCGTGGGCGTTGGCATTGCGCACCGTAAAGCTGCCACTGAAGTCGTTCCAGGTCCCCCCCCGGAATCCTGTGACCAAACGGGCGGGGTAGCCGGCGGCGCGCGCAAGCAATACGAATGATCCGGCGAAAAACTCGCAATGTCCGGACGCCTCGGAATCGAGCCAGCGCACCAGCGTGTCGCCTTCGCCGGGGGGCACTGCACTGGAGAGCGCATAGGGGTGCACCTCGCTCAGCCATTTCACGACGTGTTGGGCAAAGCTCGTCGCATCGGTATGGGCGGGCGGCGCGATGTCACCGAGAATCGTGGTGAGCCGACTCCGCGTGACCGCATTCTCGGGCAGGGCGGTGAAGTCGCTGCCGGAGAGACGGCCGTCGCGTCGTTTCAAGGTGAAGGTGGCATCCTTGAGCGTGTCGCCGGTGTCCATGCTCCAGGTGCGAAACGCGAACATCTTGGGCGGGTCCCTTTGCAACGCCACGATGCGCAATTCTTCGCTCATGGTGAAGGTCTGTGGCTCGGTGAAGCGAATGCTGTAGAAGTTGCCCAAAAGCGGCAGATAACGACTCACCGCCGGCTCCATGTAGATCGTCCACGTGGGAGCCCGAGTCCAGAAGATGCCGCGCCCGTTGAGCTCGCTGCGCAGCGGACGATAGCCGTTGAGATCGCGCCGGAATTCGTCGGACATCTTGAATCCGGCGCCGGTGTATTCATCGAGCACGACCATGCGCCAATAGGGCACGCGGGGCATCACGCTCGGGTCAGTCAGGTCGACGGAAAAAGCGAGGCTGTTGTCTTCGGTGATCGAGGTGACGTCACCGAATTGTATGTTGTCGGAAAACCCCGTGCGCGTGGTGCGCGTGATGAGCCGGTCGATGAAGAGCGAGCTCTGCATGTCGAAGCGAGGGATGGCCAAAAACAGCAGACCGGACAGCACCACCATGGCACCGAAGCCGACCACGCCCAGCGTCGCCAGCCGCCAATCCGTCGCCGCCCGCAGTTTCTGGCGATGCGTCCGCCAACTGATGCGCGCCCAGGAGGGCACCACCCGCGGCGGCACCGGCGGAGGCGAGACGCCATCGGCGTGTTCGAGGGTGACGGCGAGCAACATCACCAGGGCACACGATGTGAATGCCAGTAGTTGCAGCACAAACGAAAGCGACACGGTGATCACGCCCGCGACAATCACGAGGAACAGTCCCAGCAGCACGAGTTGCAGGTCGTCGCGCCGTTGGCGGTAGGTCACCAGTCGGTAAAAAATGAGGGTGAGGTCGAGCCGGATCAGTGCCGGCAACGGCTCGCGGGTCAGAGCCAGATCGACCACAAACATAACCACGATGAGCGGAAACGCCGCCCGGTGCATCCAGGCCGGCACTTGACCCGGCCAGGTCGGTTTGACCAGCGCCGCGATGGCCGCGACGGCGACGACCGGCATGTGCAACCACGCATCGATTTCCATGAAGAAAACCGTGACAACCGAGAGCAGGGCGAGCACGGCACCCAGCCACCAGCGGAGTCGTCCGAGGTCGTCGGAATTAAGCTGCGGCCGCTTTTTGTCCATCGACGAAGGCGGCCACGCCGCGGGCTCCTTCCGGAGCGAAGGTGAGGGTTAAGCGGGCGGCGGCGCCAGGACCGACGGAAACGGAAGGGAACGGGGCCTGCGAGGGGCGTCCGGTGGATTCGCGCGGGGTGAGTTCGGCGAGCCGATCGAAGAACGCCTCGAGGTCCCGCACGCCGCGGATCGGTTGCGGCAGTTCATGATCGATGGTCACCGTGCCCAGTCGACCGGTCGTGAACAGATCCTCCGCCAACGTGGCGACGAAGCTGCAGGCCAACTCGAATTGCTCGGGACGCGTCCAGACATCGCCCGCCGTGTCGAGCCGCAGCGAATAGCCCTCCTGTTGCTCGGTGGAAAATTGACGGACCATCAGTTGCCGCAGTCGCGCCGACGCTTTCCAGTGAATCTGGCGATGTGAGTCGCCGGAGACGTATCTGCGCACGGCCAGCAAGTCACCCGACTGGCCGATCTTATTGACGGCGTGACCGCTTTGGCGGCGACTGGCGACGAGCACGGCAAAGCGTTGGTATTCCACCGGCGCCGGCCACACCAGCACCTCCGTGCGAATCTCGCAGGCCAGCACCTTGCGCAGAAAGCCGAAGGGAAACAGCGACCCGACGGCGGTGAGTTCGACGACCTCGTGACCGCGGGTCGTCGGTTGCCACGACCACTCCAACCGGGCGGTGCCGCCGCCCGCGTCCAGACGCTCGCGCAATACGAGACGCCGACCCTTGGGTTCGGCCTTGGTGCGAACCTCGAACCACAGGCCGTGAGTGGGCAGCAATTTTTTACGGTTGCGCAGCTCGATCGTGACGGTGCCGGTCTGGCCCACGCGATAAGGCGGCGACGGCACCATGCGCCAGGCGACCTTGGCGAGATTGAGGGCGGACAACACGCCGCTCCCGATCAGGCAGGCCAGCAACAACGACAGCGTGATGAACAGGATGTTATTCGATGTATTGTAAGCAGCACTACCGATGCCCAGGGCGACGATGATGAGCAGGAAGCCGGAAATCGTCGGCATGATGCGCTGACCGCGCGGGGGGTAGAGCAGCGACCACAGCAACTTGCGCCAGGACAACTCGCGCCAGTGTTGCCGCATGGATTTGCGATCCGCGCCGGGACCCGACCAGCGCGGGTCGGAGGCGGCGGTTGTCGTCGTGGCATTCATATCCGCGCTGGTAAACCCCAATGCACTAAATCCCCAATCCCAAGAAGGACGCAGCGTGCATCGTGGGGGCGACGAAGGTCATGTTGGATTTTGGGTGTTTGAGAGTTGGGGTTTCCGCCGCGAGCGTCGGCGCTACTGCGGCGACGGGAGGTTCTCCACGATGCGTTTGAGCGCGGCGGCGATGGCACGACGTTCTTCCAGCGCGTCGCTGGTGGGGCGGGTCAGACCGAGGCGGTGGCCGAGGGTGGGGACGACGAGATTGCTGACATCATCCGGCACCACGAAGTCGCGACCTTGGATGAGCGCGCAGGCCTGGGCGGCATGCTTGAGCGCCAATCCGCCGCGCACGCTCACGCCGGCTTTGAATTCGGCTTCCGTGCGCGTGGCGTTGATGATGCGCAGGATATATTCGAGCACGCTGTCTTCCACGAAGACTTGACTGGCGATTTCCTGCAGTTGAGCCACTTCGGTGCGCGTGAGCACCGGATCGAGCGAGATGCCGTCGTAGGAGGTTTGCTGCGCGCGCAGGATTTCCATTTCGTCGGCTCCGGCCGGGTAACCCATGTGGATGCGCATGAGGAAGCGGTCCATTTGGCTCTCGGGCAGGGGAAACGTGCCCTCGTAATCGACGGGGTTTTGGGTGGCAAAGACCATGAACGGCGTGCCCACCGTGTGGGATTCGCCATCGACGGTGACTTTGCCGCGATCCATCACCTCGAGCAGAGCCGACTGGGTCTTGGGGGTGGCGCGGTTGATTTCATCGGCCAGCACGATGGAGGCGAAGACCGGCCCTTTTTTGAAAACGAATTCCTTGGTGTTTTCATCGTAGATCGCGACCCCAGTCACATCGCTGGGCAGGAGATCGCTGGTGAATTGCACGCGGGAGAAGGCGCAGTCGAGCGAGCGAGCCAGACAGTAGGCGAGGGTGGTTTTGCCGACGCCGGGCAGATCCTCGATCAGCAGGTGACCGCGGGCGAGCAGACACGTGATGGTGCGCTCGATGACCTCGTCCTTGCCCTTGATGGTGCGGCGCATGTTGGCGCGCAGTTTTTGGATGGCTTGTTTGGCGTCGGTCATGGACGCACCGGATACAAAATCACTCATGCTGGGAACGGGGCGGACAGGAAGATTATCGGGGACGGGACACTCAGGTTCAGAACTGGTGAAAAGCCAAACGGCTTCGACTCGTGCGGACATAAAAAATCCCCGGCGAAGAGTCGAGTCCAGCCGGGGCTTGGGATCAGTCGGCTTCCTCGCGCGGAGAAAGCGATGTCATCAGCAGGCCATTTCCAGGGGGCGAACCTTGGAGCCGGGGGCCGGACTCTCGGCGGCGAGCAGGTCGAACGAGAAACACATGCCGCCGGTGGGGCGGCGTTCGATGCTCAGTTTGCTGGCATGCAGCGCCAGCAGATTGTTCACCATGCGCAGACCGAGCCCGAGTTTCAGATCGCCGTCGGTGGCGGTATCATCGTCTTCCGGTGCCGCCAGAGCGGAGTAAAGTTTGGCCGGATCCACGCCCTGGCCGTTGTCGGAGACCGAAATACGAATGCCGCGGTGGCACGGCTCGGCCCCGATTTCGACGATGTCGCCGGAGCTGCAGGCCTTGATCGCGTTGCCGATCAAATTGTTCATCACTTGGAGCAAACGCGCCTGGTCTCCGCCGACGCTGCCGTGGGCGGACGGGAAATTAAGCGCCACGCCTTGGGTTTGGGCGAAGAGCGCCTGGTTGTCCAATGCGGCCTGCCACAGCGAAGTCAGTTTCACCGGAGCGTAGGTGAAGGTGCTCCCGGTATCGCTCATGCCCGCCTCCAACAAACCGGTGACTTGATGCGCTTGCGCTTGAGCCGAGCGACGGATCATGCCGGCAAGTTTGTGGGTGCTGGAGTTTTCAGGATGGTTCATCTGCAGCATGTCGGATGCGGCGACGATCGCGGTGAGGGGGCTGCGGAAATCGTGGGCAATCCCCACCGCCAGATTGTCCTTCAGGCGCATCAGTCCGTCGAGGGACTCGATACTGTGACGTGCTTCGCGCATGAGTTGACCGGCGGTGTCTTCAAACCCGTCCGGTGAAAGTGGCAAGGCCCGGTCCAGGCGGTAGGCGCGCAAATCGTGGCAGGCGCTGCGCACGGGCGCGAGCAGGTGATGTTGGCACCAGAGCGTGAAACCTGTGCCGACCAAGGTGGCGGCCAGCACCACGATGATCGCGGGCAGGGCGTCTGCCCATCCGGTCGACAACGCCAAATACATCACAAAAGCAATCAGCGGAAGATGGATGCCCAGAAACGCGATGCCCAGGAACTTCAAGGAGTAGGACTTCGGGAAGAAAAACCGGTTGAGGGTGCGGTAGAAGGACAGCGAGGTTTGATTCATTCGGAAGTGAGATGTGGACTTAAACTAGCTATTCACAAATAGGTAAAATACCCTATTAAATTTCAAGGGGAAGAATTACGTATTTTGCGTGCTTTGGTCGCATGACCGTCGTGACTTCGGCTTGGCCTGACCCCAGCGGACAACGGGCACGGCTGCATTAGGAAACTAAGTAAACGCTTGAAGTTTCCGTGATTTCTTGCGCTTCATGGCCCGGTGCAACCTGTGGCTTCATCCTCGTCGGTTTCGGTTCGTGATCGTTTGCTGTCCAACGCCCGGCGGCTGCTTTTCACCTATGGTTATCAGGCCTTGACGATGGATCTGCTCGCGGAGGCTGTGGGCATGAGTAAGAAAACGATCTACCGCCATTTTTCCGGCAAAGAGGCGATCGTCGATGCAGTCATCGAAGCATTTGCGACCGATGTTTTGGCGATGGCCGAGTCCGTGTTTTTGGACGATGCACTCGGGTTTCCGGCCAAGCTCGCGCGGTTTACGTCCGAGTTGACCCAGCGTTTTTCGCGGGTGCCTCCGACGCTTTTCCGCGAATTGCAGCGTTATGCGCCGAAGGTTTATCGGCACATCGAGGAACTGCGTTCCCGCAACATTCCGGTGGTTTTTGGCCGTATGGTGATGCAGGGCAAGCGGGTCGGCGCCGTGCGGGCTTCGGTCGATCCCGCCTTCGCCACAGCGTTTTGGGCCCAGGCGATTCAAGGGCTCAATCACCCGGATACTTCGGAGCGTCTCGGGCTGCGTCCGGACCAGATTTTTGATCAGGCACTCAACCTCTTTTTTGGCGGGCTGCTCACCTCGGAAGGCATGAAGGACTATGAAAACGTATCGCTCAGTTAGTTGTCGAGCCGCGGGCTGGTTTGGTCTGGCGGCCACGGTCTGGTTGATGGCGGGTTGTGCACCCGAACCCGAGACGCGGTGGCAAGGTTACTTGGAAGGCGAGTATGTTTATGTGGGGTCGTCGCTCCCGGGCCGTCTCGAACAATTGGCCGTGAAGCGGGGCCAAAGTGTCGAGGCCGGCACCCCGCTTTTCCGATTGGATCAAACGCCGGAGGCCGCTGCGCGTGACGTCGCGCGCGAACGTCTGGCGCAAGCCGAGGCCCAATTGAGCGATTTGACCAAAGGCCAACGTCCGTCCGAATTGGCGACGTTGGAAGCGCAGCTCGACCAAGCCCGGGCGAGTGCCGAGCTCTCGCGGCGGGATCTGCAACGCGTCGCGAAGTTGCATCGCGAAAAGGTGGTGCCGGACGGCGACTTCGATCGGGTTCGCCTGAACCATGAAGCCAACGAGGCCCAGGTGACCGCGTTGGAATCCCAACTCGTCACCGCGCGCCTGGGTGGCCGGGACGACCGGATCGTCTCGGCGCGAGCCGAAGTTGCCGCCGCGCGCGCGGCACTGGCCCAAGCCGATTGGAGTGTGACGGAGAAATCCCGGGATGCGCCGATGGCGGGCTTGGTCTTCGACACGTTGTTTCGGCCCGGAGAGTTCGTCGCGGCGGGGCGTCCGGTCGTGGCGCTGTTACCGCCGACGAATCTCAAGGTGCGTTTCTTCGTGCCGGAAGCCGCGCGCGCCACCCTCGCGCCGGGAGATGCGGTGCAGGTCAATCTCAGCGGAAGGGAATCTCCCGTGTCGGCGCACGTTGTCTATCTCTCCCCGCAGGCGGAATTCACGCCGCCGGTCCTCTACAACCGGGAGAACCGGGCGAAGTTGGTCTTCATGATCGAAGCCGAGTTTGACGCCGCCGCCGGCGTCGAGTTACTGCCCGGACAGCCGGTCGATGTCACTCGCGCCGACTGACATGACGATCCCGGCGGACAACGTCATCGATGTCACTGGCATCACCAAACGCTTCGGCGACAAGACCGTCGTCGACGGTCTCGACCTGGCCGTGCGGCGCGGCGAGATCTACGGATTTCTCGGGCCCAACGGCAGCGGCAAGACGACGTTTATTCGCATGTTATGTGGCCTGCTCACGCCCGATGCGGGACAGGGCACGTGCCTCGGCTACGACGTGCTGCGCGACCAACGCGATATCCGCACGCATGTCGGCTACATGACCCAGCGGTTCAGCTATTACGAGGATCTGAGTATCCGTGAAAACCTCGATTTCGTGGCCCGCCTTTACGAAACTCGCAACCGTCGCGAGGTCGTGGACCGGGCGCTGGAGCGCCTCGGTTTGCAGGGCCGCAGCAAACAGCTCGCAGGCGAGCTTTCCGGCGGTTGGAAACAACGCCTCGCGTTGGCGGCCGCGTTGCTGCACGGCCCGCAGTTGCTGTTGCTCGACGAACCGACGGCGGGGGTCGACCCGAAGGCGCGGCGGGATTTTTGGGAGCAGATTCATCAACTCGCGGCCGAAGGCCTGACCGTGCTCATCACCACGCATTACATGGATGAAGCGGAGCGTTGCCACCGGCTCGCCTACCTCGCGTATGGCCGCTTGATGACGCAGGGCACCGTCGACGAAGTCATCGCGGAAGCCGGGTTGAGCACGTGGGAAATCACCGGTCCGGGACTGCATGACCTAGTCGGCCGACTGCGCGATTTACCCGGCGTTGAGCAAGTTGTCCCGTTTGGCACCGCGTTGCATGTGAGTGGACACGACGCTGCGAAACTCGAAGCGGCGCTGAACCCGTTGCGACGGGACGGACAACGCTGGCGGCAGGTTCCGGCCAGTCTGGAGGACGTGTTCATCTGCTTGATGGACCACTCCAGGGACAACTTCTCCGCGCAGCCATGAGACGTTTTGCCTTTCATCGTTTCTGGGCGGTCGTGCTGAAGGAGTTCATTCAGATGCGGCGCGATCGCGTGACCTTTGGCATGATGGTCGGCATCCCGCTGATGCAGCTCATGTTGTTTGGTTTCGCGATCAATTCCGATCCCAAGCATCTGCCCGCCGGTGTGCTCAATGCCGATCACGGTCCCTTTGGACGGTCGATCGTGGCGGCGATGCAGCACAGTGACTACTTCGCGTTCGATCACGAGGTCCGCACCGAAGCGGAAGCGCAGCGCCTGCTCGAGCTGGGTGACGTGCAATTCATCGTGAACATCCCGCAGAACTTTTCGCGATCGCTGCTGCGCGGTGAACGGCCGGTGCTGTTGATCGAGGCCGACGCGACCGACCCGGGAGCGACCGGGAGTGCGCTGGGCTCGTTGCAGGGGGTGATCGATTCCGCGCTCGCGCGCGATCTGCGCGGTCCGCTGGCCGACTTGAGCGCGACGCCCGCGCCGGTGGAGCTGCGCCTGCATCGCCTCTACAACCCCGAAGTCATCACTCAATACAACATCGTGCCCGGACTCATGGGCGTGGTGCTCACCATGACCATGGTGGTCATCACCGCGCTGGCCATCACCCGCGAACGCGAGCGCGGCACGATGGAAAATTTATTGGCGACACCGGCCCGGCCCTTCGAGGTAATGACGGGCAAGATCCTGCCCTACATCGTGGTGGGCTACGTGCAGCTCAGCTTGATTTTGGTGGCGGCGAGATTCCTTTTTGGCGTGCCGATGGAAGGCAGCCTCGTGCTGCTCTATGCGGTGGCCTTCCTGTTTATTGGGGCGAACCTGGCGGTCGGCATCACGTTTTCCACCGTAGCAGCCAATCAACTACAAGCCATGCAGATGGCGTTCTTCTTTTTCCTACCATCGATCCTGCTGTCGGGCTTCATGTTTCCGTTCCGCGGCATGCCGGAGTGGGCGCAGAACATCGGCAGCGTGCTGCCGCTGACGCACTTTCTCCGCATCGTGCGCGGCATCCTGCTCAAAGGAAATGGGTTCGCCGAGATCCTGCCCCACCTGTGGCCCATGCTGCTGTTCATGGCTGGCGCGCTGACCATCGGGGTGAAGCGCTACCGGCAGACGCTGGATTGATCGGCGCGCCGGTGGAAGCGTCGGCGAGCAGTTGGCTGGCCGTCTCCTCGGGTGGATTCCTCCGGTTGTGCCGTGGTAACAGAGGAAACTGCGGAATCTGTTCAGTGGCCGGAAACGGTTGTTGGCACGTCATATCAAGTAGTTGGTCGAATATGCCTTGAGATAAGGGGAGGCGAAAGTCTGGTGGGTCCCACAAGGTCGAGCGTTTCGCTGAGTTCGCCCCCTCTTGCACTTGGGGTGGGACGGCAGCGTCAAATCCATCCCTCGTCGGCCATCACTGAACAAATACCCTCCCCCATGAAAAAGACCATCCTTCGTCGATCCGTTGCCGTCGCCACAATCGGATTTTTCTTTTCCGCCTTCGCCGTCGGGCTTTGCGGCCAGACGACTGTTTTCACCATCACCGGCCAAGCCGAGAGCACCAATCTCGGCTATGTGCAGGGAAACACCTATACGTTCTCGTTCACGATGAATGACAATTTCGCTAACGCGAACGCCTATGACACGAGCTTCGACGATCGCCACAACTGGTGGCGGGAGGAGCTTACCGGCAACGATCAATTGTTTCTCGATGTCACCTCTTCCAGTTTGTCCGGCACCTACCAACGGCCGACGTTGGCGGCGGGGGATCCCAGTTCGGAAATCAAGACGGACGAAAACTACGACAGTCTCACGATGACCATTGATTCGAATCTCGAGACTTTGAGCGGACTGACCTCCCCGGATGGCACGGGAATCCACATGTTCTATGCCCAAAATCTGGAAAGCGATGGCTGGAACCTGACCGCCGATTCGACCGCGTATGAAGTGGGAGACTATTTCTCCTCATTGGACGGTTCCTATTCCATTGGATACGGTAAGTTTTTTATGAATACGCCATCCAGTGGCTACATCCAGTTTAATGTCGGAGGGAACAGTGTGGCGGTGTCCCACATTTCGGCCGTGCCGGAACCCTCCGCGTTCGCGGCGATCCTGGGCGCGGCGGCCTTGGTGGGAGTCATGACGCAACGGCGGCGCACGAAACGCCCGGCGTCTGCGGTCAACGACCTGGGCGCTGCATAGTATTGCGGGCTCGAGAAGCCACCACCAGAGCGGCGGCCGGGGAGGATCACGGTTGGTGCGAGAGGCCGCCGCAAGCTCGCTCGGGCTCGCGGTGTGGTGGGATAGCGCCGCCCGACTCAGTGCAAAGCGCGACCAAGGTCGCGGCCTACCCCCACCATGCGTTGGCAAGGCGGAGTTCCCGTAGGCCGCGAGCTCGCTCGCGCTCGCGGCTTGGTGGGATCAGGACGCGGCCGGTCCATGACTGGACCTACTTGTCGATCAACTTGAACAACGCGGCGAAGTCCTCGTCGCCGTAGCCGGCGTCGGCGGCGGCGGTGAGTTGGGCCTTGATGGTTTGCAGCGTGGCGAGGTCGCCGGTGGTGCTCATGCCCGCGGCGAGTCGCATGTCTTTGAGCATATGTTTGATGGAGAAGAGCGGGGCGAAGTCGCGATTGCGCACCTGCGGCTCCTTAAGTTTGTCGAGGCCGGAGTGGGTGATGTTGGGCGCGAGCGCGTTGAAGTAGGTGTCGTCGGTGATGCCGGAGCGGCGGCACATGATGAACGACTCCGCGAGCACCTGCATTTGCACGGAGACGCGGAGGTTCATGGCGAGCTTGAGGGTGCAAGCCTGACGATTGTCGCCGATACGAATGCGATGGGCGGAGCCGAGGGAGAGGAGGGGATCGACTTCGGCACAGAGCGCCTCGTCGCCACCGAGATAGTAGACGCTTTGTTTGCCTTGGGCGGCGGGCTTGCTACCGGTGAACGGGGCTTCGAGGTAGCGGGCACCGGTCGCGAGCACGGCGGTGCGGAACGTGTCGCTGCTGTCGGGGTCGATCGTGCTCGACTGGATCACGGTCTTGCCCGGACCGAGGGCAGGGAGAATGGAGTCGATCACGCTTTGCACGGCGGGGGGATCGGCGACGACGATTTGAATAAAGTCGGCAGCGCGGGCGACGGCGGCGGGGTCGGCCTGCCATTGCGGAAAATCGGGCTGAGGCGTGCGATTCCACGCGCCGGCGAGCACGCCTGCGTCGTTATAGTGACGGGCCCAAATGCCGCCGATTATGCCAAGACCAAGAACGCCGATGGTAGGGTTACTCATAAGGCGTCCACCGAAAACGCAGAACGTGACGAAGACAACCCAGCGTGTGGTTTTGAGTTAAGCAGACGGAGCCGAGGAGGCGGGTTCATCGCGCGCAAGCCCGCTCCTACAAGGAACGAGTGTCACGTGGTGGCGGGCTTGCGCGCGATGGATGCGGTGGGACCGGTGGCGTGGCTTTGTTTTCTCCGTTTAGACCTTCGTTGCCTTTGTGTAAGACGGTCGGCTGATAGCCCGCGCTTCCCCCGCCTTCGTCGCCGCAGAACGTCCTTCACCCGAATTCCGGATACTGTTCGGCCAGGCGCAACCAGGTGTCATTTTCGTTGGCCGGGTCGGAGTATTCTGCGCGACTTGTCCGCCTCGGGCATGGCTTGCTCGCGATGACCCCGTTGGATTCCCCGACATGCTCTAAACGTATCCATAAAATGGATAGGTTATCTCTGCATTGACCCTGTGCTCTCCGCGACCTCTGTGGTGAACACGACCCTGCCTCAAAGTCTTCGAATCGAGGCGGTGCGCGGGTGGCGTCGGTGACCATAAAAAGGCCGCACTTGGCAGGTGCGGCCTCGAAGGTCATGGGAGGGGGGCTCCGGATTTACCGTTTGTTTTTGCCGCCTTTGCCCTTTTTCGATTTGTCGCTCTTCTTGTCGGACTTTTTCTTTTTCTCCGACTTGTCCTTCTTTCCGCCGTGCTTGGGCTTCTGGGTCGGTTTGCCCACGTCGGAACGTGCCGCGATCTTCCCGAGGGTGATCGCTTCGCGGAAGGAAATCTCCTTGGCCCGAACCAGGCTCAGCAGATGCCGGGAAACGTTCGAAACGAAGGTTCCGTGGTTGCGAACGCCGTCCGCCAAGGTGGCGTAGGTAGTTTCCAGTTGGGAGCCGAGGTCCACTCCGTTGGCATCCGCCCGATTGGCGATGTTGGAGTCCACGCCGAGGAGCACGATGTTGCCGGTGATAACGAGGTATTGTTGGTCGGTCGCGTCGCTCACGCCGTCGTTGTCGGAATCCGGGCTGAGGGGATTCAGTCCGAGCTCCACTTCTTCGCCGTCATTGAGGCCGTCGTCGTCGGAATCGGCGTCGAGGGCGTCCGTGCCGAGGGCGAGCTCGCCGCCGTCCGTGATACCGTCGCCGTCGGAATCGGGGTTCAAGGGATCGAGTCCAGCGGTCACTTCGTCACCATCGCTCACTCCGTCGTCGTCGGAATCGGCATTGAGGGGATCGGTGCCGAGGTCGATTTCCTCACCATCACCGAGGCCGTCGTCGTCGGAGTCGGGGCTCAGGGGATCGAGTCCGGTGGTTACTTCCTGTCCGTCTGAAACGCCATCACCGTCGGAGTCGGGGTTGAGGGCGTCGGTGCCCAGTTCGATTTCCGCCCCGTCATCCAATCCGTCGGCATCGGAGTCGCTGTCGAGCGGATTCAGACCAGCCGCAACTTCGTCGTAGTCGGTGACGCCGTCGGCGTCGGTATCGGGATCGAGGGGGTTTAATCCGCTCGATACTTCCGCTCCATCCGTCAAACCGTCTCCGTCAGAGTCAGTGGCAAGCGGGTCGGTGCCCAGTGCGATTTCATCACCGTCGCTCAGACCGTCCGCATCGGTGTCGGCGGCGAGCGGATTGAGGCCGGCCGCGACTTCGGCTCCGTCGGTCACGTTGTCGTTGTCGGAGTCCGGATTGAGCGGGTCGGTGCCCAAGGGGGCTTCGTCGCCGTCGATGATGCCGTCGGCGTCCGTGTCGTCATTCAACGGATCGAGACCGGCGGCGACTTCGGCTCCATCGGCAATGCCGTCGGAGTCGGAGTCTGACGCAAGCGGATCGGTGCCCAGGTTGGACTCCTGCAGATCACCCAATCCATCAGCATCGGTGTCGCCGGACAACGGGTTGGTGCCGGCGGCGAGCTCGTCGCTGTCGGAAACCCCGTCACCATCAGAGTCACTGTTGGCATCGGTGGGGTCGACGTCATCGCCATCGGCCACGCCGTCGCCATCGGAGTCGGTGTTCAGCGGATTGGAACCCGCGGCCACTTCGGCCCCATCGCTGAGGGAATCGCCATCGCTGTCGCTGTTAGTAGGATTGGTGCCGAGGTCGGCTTCCTCCTGATCGCTCAGTCCGTCGTTGTCGGTGTCGCTGGCGAGCGGGTTGGTGCCGGCGAGGATTTCATCGCCGTCGTTGATGCCGTCTCCGTCGGAGTCGGGAGAAAGGGGATTGGTGCCCAAGGCCAGTTCTTCGGCGTCGGAAACGTCGTCACCGTCGGAATCGCTGTTGGCGTCGAGCGGGTCGAGGTCATCGCTGTCGGAGACCCCATCGCCATCGGAATCAGCGTTGAGCGGGTTGGTGCCGTCGGCCACTTCGTCGCCGTCGGTCAGCCCGTCGCCATCGGAGTCCGGATTATTCGGGTCCGTGCCCAGAATTTCCTCTTCGGCGTCGAAGATGCCGTCGCCGTCGGTGTCGGTTTCGTCGACGGTGGGCCCATAAATTTCCTGCGGGAATTTGGTGCTGGTGCCGGTGCCGTCGCCGAGTTGGCGATAGCGATTGTTCCCCCAGATGAGGATGGATCCGTCCTTTTTCAGCACGACGTTGTGAGCATAACCGGGAGAGGCTTCCTCGACGTCATCCATGATCCAGGTGGGCGTATAGATACGGCTGTCGGCGGCGGTCCCGGTGGACTGGCCGTTGCCGTTGTTGCCGGAACCCCAGAGCGCGTCGTCTTCGGTAATGAAGAGGCTGTGGTAGTAACCGGCATGGATTGACTTCACGCCGCCGGCGATGACCTGAATTGGCACGAGGGTGCTGGTCACGGTGTCGGTGCCCAGCTGCCCGTAGGTGTTGTCACCTGCGGCCCAGACGGAACCATCCTCCTTGAGAAAGAGCGCGTGGCGGAAGCCACCCGAAACAGCTTTCACGCCGTCCATGACAAAGGTCGGCACGTAACGATCGTCCGTGTCACCGAGGCCGAGTTGCCCCCAGGGGTTGTCGCCCGTAACCCAAACGCTGCCATCCTCCTTAAGATACATGGTGAAGTAGAGACCGGCGGAGATCGCTTTCACATCGCTCATGACCTGCAGCGGAGTCGAGGTTGAGTTTTTCCCGATGTCGCCGATTTCGCCCCATGTGTTGTGGCCGGTGCCCCAGGCGGTGCCATCCGATTTGAGGAAAATGGTGTGAATCCAGCCCGGCGAGACGTCGACCACGTCGGTGATGGCTAGCTGAACCGGGGAGGTCCGATGCGATCCGCTGCCGTCGCCCAACGAGCCGTAGCTGTTGGAGCCGACGCCCCAAACGGTGCCGTCGGTCTTGAGGAAAAATTGTCGCTCCTGCGATGAGCCCTTGGCAAACACGGCCTGGACATCCGCCAGCACCTGAGCGGGTTCAGCCACATACTCGGACGTGTAGCCCTGGCCGATCTGACCGGCTCGATTGTAGCCCCAGGACCAAGCGGTGCCGTCCTCTTTGATGATGGCGCTGTGGTAGACCCCGGCGGCGGTTTTGGGGTTGGCGTGAGTGTGGGCGCCGGTGAAGCAAAAAGCGACGGCGAGGAACGTGAGCAGGGGGTGTTTGAGAAGACGGTGCAGGCCATCGGGTAGGGAAGGAGCTGGGAAGTTCATGCGGATATCTCCTGGGAAAGTGGGTAGGAGGAGGTTCGGATTAGGGACTCAATGAAAACGCGGACGGGCGCGGACAGGGGGGCGAACTTACCGTGGCTTAAGTAGCCGTGGGGTCGCGGGTTGGGTTTTGCGTCCTTTCCCTCCGAGCAAGCCACTCGATTTCGACCAACGACACCTGGCGACCCGTAAACAACCGATTTCGACCCCCGAAAATTTCGGGCGGAAACCGACTTACCGGTTGAATCCGAGAATCCGATGGTGGGCGGAGTCGAGTCGTGGGAAAACCGCGGGCGCACTTCGTATCATGGGGCAGTTTGTATTCTGCAATAATCTGCAGAACGGGGCTGACTCCTCAGTCGCTCAGTTTCACCTTAGCGATCTTTGCGATCTTGGTGTTAAATAAATAAACTTCCGGACATTCAGACACGTGCTTGATTTGGACTCCTGCATCCTTGTGCACAACGGAGCGTCCGCAAGCGGACGGCCTACCCGGAGGGGCAGTCTGCATATCCTCTCCGCTTTGTTTTTGAACCACAGAGGACACAGAGATCACAGAGAAAAACCCAAGATTGATTGTAGGAGCGCGCTGGCGCGCGATGAACGCGGTGGAGAGGCAGAGGAGTGGCTCGGTTTGCTTCGTTTTCCAACCTTCGTTGCCTTCGTGTAAAACCTGCTGGCTGACGGTCGAGGAGAAGAGGGACGTGCAGAGAGGTTGGGGGGGGCGCTGGCGCGCGATGGACGCGTTGGAGTGGCCCACGGAAAACATGGATGGCCCGGAAGATTGAAGAGATGCGGAGGGAATGACCGGGGCGGATGAAACGATCGCCTGCAAGCAAGCTCCTACTGTTGGGTGGCGGTCGGGATGTAGGAGCGTGCTTGCACGCGATGAATGCGGTGGAGTGGTGGTGGGCTGGGGCCGCGCTGAGAGGCGACGGATCGCCTGCAAGCAGGCTCCTACTGTTGGGTGGCGGTAGGGATGTAGGAGCGTGCTTGCACGCGATGAATGCGGTGGAGTGGGGTTGGATTGGGACCGCGCTGAGAGGCGACGGATCGCCTGCAAGCAGGCTCCTACTGTTGGGTGGTGGTCGGGATGTAGGAGCGTGCTTGCACGCGATGAACAGGTCACCCGGAGCCGAACCCGAATTCAAGGGGAGGCGATGACCCACATTCAGCCGAATTCCGGATACTGTTCGGCCAGGCGCAACCAGGTGTCGTTTTCGTTGGCCGGGTCGTTGGAGCGCACGATATTCAGCGTGATCTGTAGTTCGGCCAGCGCCTTGTCGAAGGCGGTTTTGCGGGATTTGTCGCCGCTGGTGATCTCCTTGCGCAGGTCGCCGGTTTTCAATGGTTCCACGCGGATGAGGTCGTAAACTTGGCGGGCGAGCGGGCTGCATTTTTCCACCGGCACATGGTGTTGTGGATAGTGCTCGGTGCGCAGGTGTTCCATGCTCATGAGCACGGCTTTGCCGCCTTTGATTTTGCCGTAGAAGATTTCGTCGGGGTAGGTGGAGGGCAGTTCGTTCTTCCATCGCCACACGGCCTGCACCTTTTGGCCCCAGCCGGATTCACCGGGTTGTTTCTCGGGCAGGTCTGTGGCATCCCAGAGAGACGGTGCGACGCCCTTGTTATCGGTGAAGATGTGGCAGAGTTTGACCCGCTGCACGAATTCAAAGGCCTGTTCGAGCGTTTTGACTGTGGGGGTGGACATGGGGTGAAATGAAGACCCTGGACTCGCTCCTGACAATCCAGGAACCGCACGTTCGAAACGCTCCCGAACCGTTGGCCCCGGGAAATGCGAGACGTGAACCAGAGAGCTCACGGAACACACGGAACCGCACGAAAACTGCCACGGTGGCGTGGCTTTGTTCGCCCTGTTTCCCGACCTTGGTTACCTTCGTGTAAAACGGCAGGCTGAAGGACGAGTGGCGGGGCTCTACGCAGAACGGCGGCGGCGGGTGGCGGCGAGGCCGAGGGTGGCAAGACCGGCGAGGAGGGCGAAGGAACCAGGTTCAGGCACGGCGCTGGCACCGTAGGTGAGCAGACCCGCATTGCTGAGGCTCCAACCTTCGGGGGTGCTGATGCTCGCGAAGTCGGTGCCGCTGTCGTTGCTTACGATGGCGAAAGTGAGGGCGAGGCTGGCGGGGGTGTAGCTGTCGAAGGTTATTTGTAGGGTAGCTTCGGATACATCACTGCTGGCGTTCACGAAGAGGCGGTCGAATTGACCGAGGTCGGGGCCTTCGATGGCGAGGGCGATAGTGGATTCAGACGAGAGATCCACGTTTTCGAAATAGATGTCCCCCGGGCTGTTGCCGATGTCGATGTTCCCGAAAAGGGTTAAGTCGGCGAGGGTGCCGGTGCCGCTGATGTGACCGAAGACTTCCAGGCCGGTGGCGTCGCCGTCGATGGTGCCGCCCACGCCGAGGTTGACGTTGCCGAAGATCGATCCGTTGCCGGTGATGCTGGCGTCGGCGTCGAGGCCGAAGGGGCCGTCGAGGCTGGCGAGATTGAGCGTGCCGCCGTCGAGGGCGATCGCGCCGCCGCCGGACTCGAAGCTGATGGTGCCGGCGTCGAGCACGGTGGCGGTGTGGTCGCCGACGCTGAGTGTGCCGCCGTTGGTGAGTTCGACGGTGCCGGCCGAGAGTTGCAGGTCGCTGCCGACGTCATAGGTGGCCTCGGTGCCGTTGAGGCGCACGGTTTGGTTGGCGGCGAGTTGCTGGTCGTGGGTGAGGGTGCCGGTCGCTTCGAGGGTGCCGGAGGTGAAAGTGAGGTTGGCGGTGTCGTAGTCGGCGACCGTGAGACTGGCGTTGTTGGTGAGGGTGACGTGGCCATTGTCGATGTCGCCGGTGGTGGACCAGGAGGCGTTGTCGAGGGTGACGGTTTGGTTGGCACCGAGCGTGTTGAGGTTGGTGAGCGGGCCGCCGGCGACATTGATGGTGCCGGAGGTGAAGGTGAGGTGGGTGGCGTCGAGTTCGGTGGCGTTGATGGTGCCGCGGTCAAGCGTGGTCGCGCTGTCGAGGGTGCCGCCGAGGGTGAGGTCGATGGTGGTGTTCGCCGCGATGGTCGGCAGGTTGGTCAACGAGCCGTCGGAGGCGACCGTGCCGTTCGAGAGGGTAAGGCGGGTGGCGTCGTAGTCGCCGACGTTGAGGGTGCCGTCGTTTTGCAGCGTGACATTGCCCGCGCCGACGCTGCCGGTGGGCGACCAAGAGCCGCCGTCGAGCACAACAGTTTGGTCGGAGGAGGAGAGGGTGTTGAGATTGGTCAGCGCGCCGCTGGCGGTGACGGTGCCGGCGGTGAGGGTGAGGTTGGTGGCGTCGTAGTCGGCCACGCCGAGGTTGCCGTCGTTTTGCACGGTGACCGCGCCGGCATCGATGTCGCCGGTGGTGTTCCAGGTGCCGCCGTCGAGGGTGACGTTGAGGGTGGCGGTGAGGCTATCGAGATGGGTCAGGGTGCCGGTGGTGACGAGCGTGCCGCCGGCGTCGGCGCCGTCGAAGGAGAGGGGCAGGTTGGTGGCGTCGTAGTCGCCGACGTTGAGGGTGCCGCCGTTGAGTTTGACGGTGCCGGCCTCGATGTTGCCGGCGGGTGACCAGTCGGCCTCGGCGAGGAGTTCCACGGTGGCCCCGGTGCCCAGTGTATCCAGATTGGTGATGTCGTGGTTGGACGAGAGGGTGCCGCTGGTGAGGGTGAGGTTGGTGGCGTCGTAGGTGCCGGTGGAGAAGTCGGTGCCGACGCCGAGCAGGCCGTCGTTTTGCACGGTGACGGAGCCGGCAGAGATGTCGCCGCCGGTGGGCAGCCACTCGCCGCCGTCGATCACGACAGCGTTGTCGGCGCCGAGGGTGTCGAGGTTGGTGAGGGAGCCGGTGGTGGTGACGGTGCCGGAATCGAAGTCGAGATTCGAAGCGTCGTAGTCGCCGACGGTGAGGGAGGCGTCGTTGTAGAGACCGATTTCGTCGGCGTTGTCGATGGAGCCGGAGGGGGCCCAGGAGCCGTTGTCGAGGTAGACACTTTGGTTGGTGCCGACGGTGTTGAGGTTGACGAGGTCCTGATCCTCCACGGCGAGGCCGCCGGAGGTGAAGGTGAGGTTGGTGGCGTCGAATTCCGTGGAGGCACCGCCGCCGCTGTTGGCGACGAGGAAACTGCCGTTGGTCATTTCGATGTTACCGGCGTTGATGTCGCCCTCAGCCATCCAGAAGGCGTCGTCGAGCACGACGGTCTGACCGGCGCCGAGGGTGTTGAGGTTTTCGAGTTCGGCTTCGTTGGTGAGGGTGAGCGTGCCGTGGGTGAACGTGAGGTTGGTGGCGTCGTAGTTGCCGTTCACGATGAGCAGGCCGTCGTTCTGAATCGTGACGTTGCCTTCGTTGATGTAGTCGGAATCGCTCTCCCCGCGATCCGGGGACCACGTGCCGCCATCAAGGATGACCGTTTGGCCGTCGCCTTCATCCGGACCGTAGAGTCGGTCGAGGTTGGTAAGTTCACCAGTGACCGATAGCGTGCCTTCGTAGAAATCGGTGGGACTCGGGCCGTCGGCGTCGAAATCGACGGTCTTCAGGGTGCCGCCGATGATGTCGGCACCGCCACCCAGTTCGCCCCCGGCGGTGATGTCGAGAATCATGCCGGATTCAAGGTCGTCCTCCAGGTAGACATTCCCGAGGGCGACTACGGTGCCTGCGTTGAAAATGACCGGTTCGTCGTCAAAGTCGATGTCATCGACGCGCAGGGTGCCACCGTCGAGCGTGGTGAGGTCTTCAATGGATCCGCCATTGGAGATATCGACGATCTGGCCGTTGATGATGCTGCCAAGATCATGAACCGCGCCGTAGGCCTGCAGGGTGCCGAAGGCGAAGAGCACATCGTCGTCTTCGTCGAAGTTATCGGTGATGAGGGTGCCACCGGCGAGGAAGGTGGTGGTGATGAATCCGCCTTCGGTGATGTCCACTGTTTGGTTGGTGGTGATGGCGGGCAGGTTGGCGAGACCGGCTTCGCTGAGGGTGAGCGTGCCGGCGGTGAAGGTGAAGTTCAGATCGTTGAAATCATAGATGCCATCAACGAGCTCAACTTCGCCGCCGTTGAGCGTAGCGGTGGTGGCGAAACCCGTCGACTCGAGTTCCACGATTTGGCCGGACGTGATGTCGGGCATGTTGGCCACGTTGGTTTCGAAGAATGAAACCGTGCCGGAAGAGAAGGTGAGGTTGTTGGCACTGAAGTCGTAGATGCCGGGGGAGCCGCTGATGGCAACGGTGCCGCCGTCGAGGGTGGTGGCGGTGTCAAAGGCGGCCGAGCTGCTCATCAGGACGAACAGATTGGACCCGATGTCGGCGAGATTGGATACGTCGCCGGTGGCAAGTAGGGTGCCGGAACTCAGGCTGAGTTGGGTGGCGTCGAAGTCAGCGACCCGAAGGTTGCCACCGCTAAGCGAGGTGGCGGTGGGGAGGGAGCCTCCACCGGTAAGGTCCACGTTAAGGTTGGTGCCGATGGTGCCCAGATTAGAGACGGCGCCGGAGGCGGTGAGGTCGCCGCGGGTGGAGGTGAGCAGGGTCGCATCGAAGTCGGCCGTGATGAGGTCGCCGCCGTCGAGGGTGGTGGCGGTGCCGAGGGAGCCGCCGGAGGAGAGATCGACGGTCATGTTGCTGCCGATGGTGGGCAGTTCGCTGAGGACGCCGTCGCCCGCGAGGGTGCCGGCGTTGAAGGTGACGACCCGGGTGTCGAGATCGCCGGTGGTGGTGAGGGTGGCGCTGGCGCTGTTGAGCACGGTCTCGCCGGCCTCGATGTTGCCAGTGGGGGCCCAGGAGGAGGAGCCGTTGAGGGTGACGCGCTGGCCGACTTGCAGGGTGTTGAGGTTGGTGAGGGTGCCGGAGTTCATCGTCAGCAAGGCAACCGGCTCACTGAAGGTGGAGGCAAAGGTGAGGTTGGCTGCGTCGAAGCTGGTATTCAGCGTAAGACTACCTTCGGTGAGGTTGACGGTGCCGGCGTCGATGTTGTCGGTGGGCGACCAGGTGGCGGAGGCGCCGTCGATGGTGACGGTGTGGTTGGCGTTGAGGGTATTGAGGTTGGTGAGCGCGCCGTCGGTGGTGATCGAACCGGAGGTGAAGGTGAGATTGGAGGCGTCGTAGTCGCCGATGGTGAGGGCGGCAGCGTTTTGCAGGGTGAGGCTGCCGTCGTCGATGTCGCCGGTGGGGGACCACGAACCGCCATCGAGCACGATGCCAGTCCCAGTGCTTTGGCTGTTGAGGTTGGTGAGGGCACCGGAGGTATTGAGGGTGCCGTTGGTGAAGGTGAGGAGGGAGGCGTCGTAGTCGGCCGGGGTGGTGAGGGAGCCACCGTTTTGGATGGTGATGGCGAGGCCGTTGGTGAGGGTGGAGTCAGCCCAGGTGCCGCCGTCGAGGACGACGTCGATGTTGAGGTCGGCGGCGTGGTTGACGTTGGTGAGGGTGCCCGTGGTGGTGAGGGTGCTGGCGGGGTTAGAGTGGTCTCCACTGACACCGGCCAGATTGGTGGCGTCGTAGTCTCCGACGGTGAGTTGGCCCGTATTGTGGAGGATGACATCGCCCGCATCGATGTTGCCGGAGGGAGACCAATAACCGCCGTTGAGTTCGACGGTTTGATCGGCGGTGAGCGCGTTCAGATTGGTGAGGGCACCGGTGGTGGTGAGGGATCCGGAGGTGAAGGCGAGGTTGGTGGCGTCGAAGTCGGTGGTGGCGAGGGTGCCGCCATCGATGGTGATCGTCCCGCTACCAAAGTTGGCGTTGGTGCCGGACAGGGTGCCGGCGGAGATGGTGGTGCCGCCGGTGTAGGTGTTGGTGCCGGTAAGGGCGAGGGTGCCGTCGCCGATCTTTTCCAAGGGACGTGCACCCCCGGTTTCGCCGATCACGCCGGATTGGGTGGCGGAGGAGCCGGTGGTGACTTGGAGTTGAGTGGTATCCGACTGGAGGTCGATGGCGTTGGCGATGGTGACACCGTCGGCGTAATCGATCACCGATCCTGTAGTGGTTATCGTGCCGGTGCCGGCGGCGGAGTCGCTACCGAGACTGAGCGTGCCTGAGGCGACGGTGGTGCCGCCGGAATAGGTGTTGGTGCCGGAGAGGGAGAGGGAGCCGGTGCCGGATTTGGTGAGGGAGCCGGAGCCGGAGATGACATCAGAGAAGGTGCCGTCGGTATCTTGGTCGAAGGCAAGGGCGGCGTTGTTGGTGATATCACCTTGGAGGGAGGTGGTGGTGCCGGTGAGAGTGCCACCGGAAATGGTGGTGCCGCCGGAGTAGGTGTTGGTGCCAGAGAGGGTGGTGGTGCCTGAGCCGGACTTGGTGAGAATGCCGGAGCCGGAGATGACGCCAGAAAGGGTTTCGGTGCTGTTGTCGGAACCGACGGTGAGCGTGCCGGCGGTGTCGAGGGTGCCGGAAGTGAAAGTGAGGTTGTCGCTGGCAAGGTTGAAGTTGGCGACATTGACCTGACCACCATCCAGAGTGGTGGCGTCGCCGAAGGAACCGCCGCCAGAGATGTCGACGGTGTTATTGGCAGCGATGGTGGGCAGGTTGGTGAGAGCGCCGGTGGCGGTGAGCGTGCCGTCGGTGAAGGTGAGGGCGTCGGCGTCGTAGGCGGCGACGCCGAGGGAGCCGTTGTTTTGGATCACGACACTGGCCAAGGCGTTGATGTTGGTAGAAGTCGTGCTGTGGGAGCCACCGTCGAGCACCAAGGTCAGGTTGGATTCCGACCTCAGGGTGCCGGAAAGGGTGCCTTTGACCGTGAGCGAGGCACTACTACTGTTGGTGGGATCGAAATAGTAGTCTCCTTCTTCAGTTCCCACCGTGCCGTCGTTGATGATCAGGTGGCCCGATTGGATGTAGGTATAACCAAAAACAGTATTCACCATCTGGCCTCCGGGGGTTAGGTCGATCGTGAGGTCGGCGTCATTAAAGGATTCGAAGGTTCCCGCCGTGAGCGTGCCCGAGACGGCCAAGGTGCCGCCGCCTGAGCCGGTCAGGTCGCCATTCATGGTATATCCCGTGTAGTCGTGCAGCGACAGGGTGGCGCCGTTCTTGAGAGTAACGTTTTCGCTGAGGTCTGGAAAGTTACCGAAGTTGAGGTCACCGCTGGTGGACCAGATGCCGCCGTCGAGGATGATGTCCTGACTTGTGTTGGAGAGCGAATCCAAGCCGGTGAGCGTGCCAGTGACGGTGAGATCGCCGTCGGTGAAGGTGAGATTGGAGGCGTCGTAGTCGGCGACGTTGAGCTTGGCGTTGCCGTCAAGGGTGACGCTGCCGGCGTCGATGTCGCCGGTGGGTGACCAGGTGGCGGAGGAGCTGTCGAGCACGATGCCTTGGTTGGCGCCGAGGGTGTTGAGGTTGGTGAGGGCGCCGGACAACTCGTGGGCGCCGGTGGTAAAGGTGAGGTTGCCCGAACTGTAGTCGAACGCGCCGCTGGCCACCGTGCCGCCGTCGAGGGTGGTGGCGTCGCCGAAGGAACCGCCGCCGGAGATGTCGACACTCACTCCTGAGGTGATGGATGGTAGATTGGTGAGGGACCCGGAGGCGGTAAGGGAGCCTGAATTGGTGGTGAGGTTGGTGCCGTCGAAGGCCGCCGTGGTGAGGTTGCCCCCGTCGAGGGTGGTGGAAGTGGCGAAGGAACCGCCGGAGGAGAGGTCGACGGTCATGCCGGACTGGATGTCGGGCACATTGGAAAGTGCGCCGGAGGCCTGATGGGTGCCGGAGGTGAAGGTGAGGTTGCCGCCGGTGTAGTTGAAGTCGGCGGTGGCGAGGGTGCCGCCGTCGAGGGTGGTGGCGGTGGCGAAGGAGCCGTCGCCGGTGAGATCGACCGTCATGCCGGAAGCGATAGTGGGTAGATTGGTTACACTGTCGCTGGCGACGAGCCCGCCGGAAGTGAAAGTATTGCCGGTTCCGTCGAAGGTGGTGGTGGAAAGGGTGCCGCCGTTAATCGTGATTGTGCCTGAGCCGAGGTTGGTGGGAGCGGCCGACAGCGTGCCTTCGGAAATGGTGGTGCCGCCGGAGTAGGTATTGGTGCCGGAGAGAGTGACAGTGCCCATGCCGAATTTGGCGACGGAACCGGTGCCGGAAATCACATCAGAGAAGGTGCCGTCGGTGGACTGATCGAACTCGAGGGTGGCGTTGTTGGTGATGTCGCCCTGTAGTGATGTGGTGGTGCCGATGAGGATGCCGCCCGAGACAGTGGTGCCGCCGGAGTAGGTGTTGGAGCCGGAGAGAGTGAGTTCGCCGGTGCCGGATTTGGTGAACGCGCCCGTGCCGGAAATGACGCCGGAGTAGGTGCCGTCGAAGTCGGCGTCGAAGTCGAGCTCGGCGTTGTTGGTAAAGGAGGCGATGGTGTTGAAGATGGAGTAGTTGCCCTGAAGGGTGCCTTCGGAGATCGTGATGGTGGTGGAGGAACCGCTGGTGGGGTTGGTGAGGTTGAGGCGTCCGTCGCCGGTCTTGGTGAGCAGGCCATTGTTGGTGAAGCTTCCGGTGGTGGTGAGGGTGGTGCCGGAAGCCACGTCGATGGTGCTGTCGGAGGCGAGGGTGACGGCCGAGATGGAGTTGTCGCCGGAGACATTGGCCAGGGCACCGGCTCCGCCGTCGCCGGTGCCGTTGAGGGTGATGGTTTCGGCGTCGAAGGTATTACCTCCGGAAAGAGCGAGGGTGGCGCCGGATTGGACGGTGGTGCCCGCGGTGGTGGCCCCAAGGGCGTTGGCGTGGGACGCGGTGAGGGTGCCGTCGGCCACGGTGGTGGTGCCGGAGAAGGTGTTGTTGCCAGAAAGGGTGACATTGCCGGAGTCGGTGATGTTGACCGCGCCGGTGCCGGAGATGATGTCGGCGAAGGTGCCGCTGGTGGATTGGTCGAACTCGAGGGTGGCGTTGTTGGTGATGTCGCCTTGGAGCGTGGAGGTGGTGCCGGTGAGGGTGCCGCCGGAAATGGTGGTGCCGCCGGAGTAGGTGTTGCTGGCGTAAAGGACGAGTTCGCCGTCGCCGGTCTTGGTGAGTGAACCCGTGCCGGAGATTTCGCCGTCCCATCCGGACACGTTCCCGGAGAGGTGCAAGGTGCCACCGCCGGACTGCAGCTCCACGGCGCGATCGAAGTTGTGATATTCTCCGAGGGCGAGTCCGCCGCCATTGAGGAAGAACTCATTCACCGTTCCGCTTTGCAATAGCCCGATATCGACCAAACCACCGTTGACGGTGAGGTCGCCGCTGAGATCCAAGTTGGCGCCGATGACGCCGAAGGAGACGGTGCCGGTGCCGGATTTGGTGAGGTCGCCCGTGCCAGTGAGTTGTGTGCCGAAGTCGATGTTGGTATCGGTGTCGACGGTGAAGGTGCCCGAGCCGCTGATCGTGCCGTCAGATTCGGCGGCATCGATGCGGGTGAGGTCGAGACCGTGCGATCCGGTGTCGAGGGCGCCGTCCACGATGATGGCGCCGGTGCCCAAGGCGTTGGCATGTCCCAGGGTGAGGGTGTTATTTGAATCGATCGTGTTTGATCCAGAATGGGAACTGTTGCCGGAGAAGATAAGTGAACCCGTCCCGGTGGTCGTGAGGGAGCCGGTGCCGGAGAGCACGCCAGCGTAGGTGCCGTTGGAATCCTGATCAAAGACCAAGGCGGCGTTGTTGAGAATGTTGCCCTGGAGAGTGGCGGTCGTGCCCGTGAGGGTGCCGTCGGAAATGGTGGTGCCACCGGAGTAGGTATTGGTGCCGGAGAGGGAGAGATTGCCGGTGCCGGACTTGGTGACCGAACCGGTGCCAGAAATCACATCAGAGAAGGTGCCGTCGGTGGACTGATCGAACTCGAGGGTGGCGTTGTTGGTGATGTCGCCCTGTAGTGATGTGGTGGTGCCGATGAGGATGCCGCCCGAGACAGTGGTGCCGCCGGAGTAGGTGTTGGAGCCGGAGAGAGTGAGTTCGCCGGTGCCGGATTTGGTGAACGCGCCCGTGCCGGAAATGACGCCGGAGTAGGTGCCGTCGAAGTCGGCGTCGAAGTCGAGCTCGGCGTTGTTGGTAAAGGAGGCGATGGTGTTGAAGATGGAGTAGTTGCCCTGAAGGGTGCCTTCGGAGATCGTGATGGTGGTGGAGGAACCGCTGGTGGGGTTGGTGAGGTTGAGGCGTCCGTCGCCGGTCTTGGTGAGCAGGCCATTGTTGGTGAAGCTTCCGGTGGTGGTGAGGGTGGTGCCGGAAGCCACGTCGATGGTGCTGTCGGAGGCGAGGGTGACGGCCGAGATGGAGTTGTCGCCGGAGACATTGGCCAGGGCACCGGCTCCGCCGTCGCCGGTGCCGTTGAGGGTGATGGTTTCGGCGTCGAAGGTATTACCTCCGGAAAGAGCGAGGGTGGCGCCGGATTGGACGGTGGTGCCCGCGGTGGTGGCCCCAAGGGCGTTGGCGTGGGACGCGGTGAGGGTGCCGTCGGCCACGGTGGTGGTGCCGGAGAAGGTGTTGTTGCCAGAAAGGGTGACATTGCCGGAGTCGGTGATGTTGACCGCGCCGGTGCCGGAGATGATGTCGGCGAAGGTGCCGCTGGTGGATTGGTCGAACTCGAGGGTGGCGTTGTTGGTGATGTCGCCTTGGAGCGTGGAGGTGGTGCCGGTGAGGGTGCCGCCGGAAATGGTGGTGCCGCCGGAGTAGGTGTTGCTGGCGTAAAGGACGAGTTCGCCGTCGCCGGTCTTGGTGAGTGAACCCGTGCCGGAGATTTCGCCGTCCCATCCGGACACGTTCCCGGAGAGGTGCAAGGTGCCACCGCCGGACTGCAGCTCCACGGCGCGATCGAAGTTGTGATATTCTCCGAGGGCGAGTCCGCCGCCATTGAGGAAGAACTCATTCACCGTTCCGCTTTGCAATAGCCCGATATCGACCAAACCACCGTTGACGGTGAGGTCGCCGCTGAGATCCAAGTTGGCGCCGATGACGCCGAAGGAGACGGTGCCGGTGCCGGATTTGGTGAGGTCGCCCGTGCCAGTGAGTTGTGTGCCGAAGTCGATGTTGGTATCGGTGTCGACGGTGAAGGTGCCCGAGCCGCTGATCGTGCCGTCGGATTCGGCCGCGTCGATGCGGGTGAGGTCGAGACCGTGCGATCCGGTGTCGAGGGTGCCGTCCACGATGATGGAGCCGGTGCCGACGGCGCTAGCATGGCCCAGGGTGACCGAACTGGTGGAGTTGATGGTGGTGGTGCCGGTGTAGGAACTGTCGCCCGAGAAAGTCAGTGCGCCGGTGCCGGATGTGGTGAGCGTGCCGGAGCCGGAGAGTTCGCCGGTGTAGGAGCCGTCGAAATCCTGATCGAAGACGAGGGCGGCGGCGTTGGTGATGTCGCCGGTGAGCGATGAGGTGGTGCCGGTGAGGGTGCCGGCGGAGACGGTGGTGCCGCCGGAATAGGAGTTGGCGCCGGAAAGGGTCAGGTCGCCCGAGCCGGATTTGGTGAAGGAGCCGGAGCCGGAGATATTGCCAGCGAACGTGCCATCGGTGGATTGATCAAACTGCAGTGAGTAGCCGTTGTGCGTGATGTCGCCCTGGAGGGAGGAGGTGTCGCCGATGAGGGTGCCATTTTCGGTGGTGGTGCCACCGGAGTAGGTGTTCGCGCCGGTGAGGGTGAGTTCACTGGTGCCGGTTTTGGTGAGAGAGCCGGTGCCGGAGATGACGCCGGAGATTGTTTGCGTGCTGTTGTCGGAACCGACGGTGAGGGTGCCGGAGGTGTCGAGGGAGCCGGAGGTGAAGGTGAGGTTGTCGGTGGCGAGGTTGAAGTCGTTTACTGCCACCGTGCCGCCGTCTAGGGTGAAGGCCGAGTCGAAGGAGCCGCCGCCGGAGATATCCACGGTGCGCCCTGAAGAGACGGTGAAGGTGGAATCGTCCGACAGGGCCACATCCGATTTGATGGTGGCACCGGACTCGAAGGTGAGGGAGGCGAGGGTATCCAGTTCGAAGGAGGAGGCGGAATCCAGGCTGGTGACGTGAAGGGTGCCGCCGTCGTTGAGGGTGATCGTTTCGGCGACGGCATCGTGAACCTGGTAGGTGCCGCCGTTGCCAACGGTGGCGGAGAGCGTTGCGCCGGTGCCGAGCGTTACGCTATCCCGTTGGAAGGAGGATGAACTTCCGTCGATACTGATATTGAGATCCGCGTTGTCTCCCATCACCAGACTGTCGGCATCGACGAGACCGCCGTCGGTGACTTGAACCGCATTGTTGGTGCCGTTATTGGTGAGGGTGGCGACGGTGAGAGAGGAGCCGGGGTCGTCGACGGTCACGGTATTGTGATCGGAGTCGAGGGTGAGTTGATCTTGGCCACTGGCAAAGTCGACCACACTGCCGTTTTGGATGAGGAGTTGATTGTAGTCCTTGGTGGACCCGAGGGTGGCGGCGCTGCTGAAGGTTTTGTCGTAGGCGGCATTTTCACCGAGGACGTAGATGGTGGGATCGCCGCTGTAGCCACCGCGATCCATGAGGCTCAAAACCTCGGCATCAAAGATTGAGACGGCGGCAAGATAGCCGCCAAAGAGGACTTCACCCGCGGCGGTGATGGTGCCGTTGCCTTTGTTGCTGGTGATATTCCAACGCACGTAACGTGCGTCGGTTTCCGTGAGGGAAAAATTCTGAGATGGCGCGGCGGAATTCACGCCGGAATTACTGGCACTGGAAGTGAGAACGGTGGTGGCGGAGGTGAAATCGCTGGTGACCGATGTCTCGATGGTAAACCCGTTCACCGCCTGGCTGGAACTGGATGCCATGTTCCAAAGGGCGAATGAGGTGAGGGTGAAGGTGTCGCCCAGATCAAAGACCATGCTGCCGGTGGTGTCGCCGTTGCTCAGCCAGCGAGTTGAGGAGGTGTTGTTGTGGGTGGCGGTGGTGGCGGTGGCGAAGGTGGTGGTGCCGCTGGTGTAGCCGGAGGATAGGCCGGATTGGTCCGTGATTTGACTGACGGGGCTGTTTTCGAGCAGCGAATCTAGCGTGGTCGAGGTCGGGGTGACCGCGACGACGGTCTGGGCGGAGAGAGAGGGCGCGGTGAGGAGAAACGCTGAAACGCTCAAAAGCTGAAACGCCGAAATTGGCCGAAGCTGTCGGGGCCGAGGCGGTGGTGCGGTTCGCTCGTAGAGCGATTTGCACCGGGGCGAAAGTTGGGCAGGAGAAGGCAGGAAGGACAGGCACCACATCGTGGGCGCGTTATGGGGAAGACGCCCCAATCACGGCGATTCGCTTTCGACCAACGACACGGTTCGACCCGCAAACAACCGCTGGGGCCCCGCGAACAACACGGGTATTTGGGGCCTAATCGGAGGGATAGGTCCACCCGACTACGGCAAGGCTGCGTCGAGGTAAGCTAATGCACCCGAAATATACGGAATGCTGAGAGGCAGGATTGTTTATTAACCACGAAACACACGAAAGACACGAAATGCTGGGAGGCAGGTGGTTTTTCAACTGGGAGGTAGCGGAGGGGCAGCCTGCGAGACCGGGTGGAACCGGTCTTTCTCTTGGTGGTGTTTGGGGAGGGACGACTTCCACGTCGTCCGCGGGGGAGTGGGAGGCGAGGTGGGGCAGGTGCTTTTTTGACACGGAGGTCACGGAGGTGACACGGAGGGAGGGGCGCCGGTCAGACGGTTGTTTTTATTCTACAGAAAGGAACGAAGCGGAACAAAACGGTCAGCCTGCGGACCGGGTGGAACCGGTCCCTCCCCAGAGGGTGTTTGGGGAGGGACGACTTCCACGTCGTCCGCGGGGCAGTGGCCGCGCCTGAGGCGAACAAGCTCTGTTTTCCTCTGCTGTCTCCGGTGTAATCCGGCGGTGCGTCAGCTCTTGGTTACCTCGTTTCCTTCTGTAAAACCAGCAGGCTGATGGAGGGCAGGGTGTTTTTATGACGCGTAGTCGGAACCAACTGGATGGGGCCGACGGGGACGTCGGCGTTCCTAGGGAGGGCGTGGTCCTGCGTGGGGTTCAAAAACTCCAGCGGGCGCTGAGGTTGATGCTGCGGCCGACGCCGGGGACGCTGTCGCCGGGAGCGAGGGTGTCGGGGGCGATGGCGGGCGCCGGAGATCCCGAAGGTCCACTGGGGGCGGTGGCGGCCGGGGCGGTGAGGTAGCGGTAGTAGGTCTCGTCGAGCAGGTTTTCGACGGCGACTTCGAGCGTGAGTTGTTTCGTGACACGGGCTCCGAGGCGAAGCCCGAGCAGCGTATAGCTGGTCGTGTCACGGAAGAGGGCGGCTTCGGTGGGGTTGGGATTTACCTTGCCGGCGGTGTGGGCGGTTTCGAGGGCGATCCAGAGTAGGCGTTCGCCCAGGGTGTGTTGGTAGCGCGTGGTGACGGTGGCATTCCAGGGCGGGAGTCCGGCTTGGTCGATGGCGGTGGTGAGGTCCTCGCCGCGCACGCTGGCGGCGGTGGCGGTGAGGCTCCAGCCGGGCGCGGCGGTGGGCGTCCAAGCGAGGGCGGCTTCGCCACCGTAGAAGCGGGCGTCGGCGTTGCGAAAGCTGAAGACTTGGGTGGGCGTGATGAGAATGCGGCGGCGTTGGATGTAGTCGTCGATGTGCGCGTAGAATACTTGGGCGGAGAATCGGAGGTCGTCGGAGGCGTAACGGAGGCCGGCTTCGATTTCCTTTTTGGTCTCGGGTTCCAGGGCGGGGTTGCCGAGATCGGCCACGCCACTGGGGTTGCTGAGAAAGGCGCGGTAGGCCTCGGTGGGCGTGGGAGCCATGCGGGTGACGCCGAGGCCGAGGCGGGCGGTCCAGGCGGAGGTGAGGTCGTGGGCGATGGTGACATTGGCCGCACCGGTGGTGTGGTCGTGGGTGGTGATGCCGGCGGCGGGTCCGTTGAACCCGACGTAGTTCTGGCGGATGGTTTCACCGCGAGCGCCGGCGATGCCGATGATGGAAGCGTCGGCGGCGCGGGCGGCGCGGTGCACGCGGTCGAGCCGGGTGCCGAGGCGGAAGCGGGTGGCTTCGTTTTGCCATGCAAGTTCGCCGAAGAGGCCGAGGTCGCGGGTGAGCACGTCGGGCCAGAGTCGATCGATGTTGATGGAGTTGTCGGAGAGCAGGCGATCGCGGGCGACGTCGCGGGTGGACCAAGTGGCATCGGTGCCCACGGTGGTGGTGAAGGACTGAGACCACATGGTCTGCCAGCTGAGTCCGGTGGCGTAGGCGATGGCGTCGCCGTGGAGGTCGGTGTTGAGGGGGCGAGCGGGCGGCGCGGTGGCCGGTCCGCCGAGACCACCGGGACCGCCAGGTCCACCGGGGCCGGGAGTGGGGGTGGCGGGCGCGGTAACGGTAGCGTCGTCCTCGCTCGGGCGTGCGGCGGTCGAGAGATAGGGGTGGGTCTCGGTGTAGCCGACGCGGAAGCGGAGGGTCTGGTCATCTCGTTGCCAAGTGTGGTTGAGCGTGGCGGCGTAGAAGTCGGTATCGACGGTGTCGAACGGCAGGGAAATATTGCGATCGAGGGCCTGGTGACAGTGGTGCAACGCGATCTCGGTCGTGTGGTGGGTGGTGAGGTCGAGGAGCAGGGCGGCGCTTTCGCCCCAACCCTCGTGGTCGGCGTCGACGCGACGGCCGTCGCCGGAAGTGTAGTCGCCGATTTTGACGTATTGGCCCCCGATGCGGTAGCGAACGCGTTCGGACTGGCCAGTGGTGGAGGCGCCGAGGGCGAGTCCGTGCTGGTTGCCGTAGGTGCGCACGCTGAGGGTGGTGGCGGGCTCTGCCGGCGGGGAGCGGTGGAGGGGAAGGGTGGGAAAGCTGGTGATTTCGAGTTGGCCGCCGGTGGTGATGGGGCCGGACGTCACACTCGGGAGTGAACGCTGGACCCGGACTTGGCCGACGAGGCCGGAGCGGAAGAAGTTGACGGGAGCAGCGGTGCGCGTGGGGGAGGCGTTGAGCAGCGGCAGGCCGTTGTAGAGCGTGGAGATGCGGTCGAACGAGAAGCCCCGGATGACGGGCTCGGCGTTGTTGGCTCCCCGGCGGGAAAAGGTGACTGCGGGTATGGCGGACAAGGCTTCGTCCAGGCTGGTCGATGGAGGTAAAACGACTTCACCGGTGGAGAGATCGACGGCGGCAAAATCCTCGGACGGATTGCACGTGGTCGAAGTGACGGCCACCCCGGGTAAGCGCTGCACGGGTTCGGTGGAAGTTTGAGCGAAAGCGATTGCCGGAGCCAAAAACGCTACGTAGGCAGAGCAACGTAATCGGCGAGAAAGCAACCGAGAGGCTTGGTTTTGAGGAGGCATGACAAGCATGGGTGGAAATCGAAGGGGATAAATACCCATGGCTTCCCACCCAATTTCTAGCCTTTCACCTTGGCCATTGAAATGACGGCGAAAGCCGGTGGGCGAGGGATTATAAGAAAGGTATGTAGGGTCAGATTAACATAATTAGCAGTGCTAACCACAACAGGGCACAGCAGGTGTCGTTGGCCGCCGCGATCTGGTTGATGGCGGGCGTAGTAGCGTCGTTGGTCGAAATCGGATTTCCCGGGACACGGAACCGGCGACAATGACGCTCGAACGGTCGACGTGAGACCGTTTCGTTGCCCGTGCATCTCGCCTATCCACAAGTCGGACCGAAAAAAACGTCAGCGCAACCGATTGCGTTGGAACCGGGGTGTGAGCTTGCCCGCGATCCGTGGTGGGTGAGGATGCTGGGTATGGCTCCCTCCGAGACTCGTTCGTCGCCCCGCAATCCATGGTGGCATTACGCTTTGGTCGTGGTGGG
Organism: Synoicihabitans lomoniglobus; assembly: GCF_029023725.1. GTDB lineage: Bacteria > Verrucomicrobiota > Verrucomicrobiia > Opitutales > Opitutaceae > Actomonas > Actomonas lomonigloba. Next base: position 3,718,710 of record NZ_CP119075.1, on the reverse strand, counting down.
GGCGATTGGATTGATGTGTGTATTGTTGCCGAGCCCTCCGGGTCAAAGTCGGTTTACCCCGATTTATATCGGGCGCCTGGCGGTGATGAGCGCGGCGGTGGCGATCACGATCTCCTTCAACGTATTCGTATTGTTGCCCAAATTAGCGCACCGCCGCCGGTTCGTGATGTATTACATCGCGTTGTTGTTGCTGGTATACGGCGCGGGTCACGGGATCTATGCCGCGAATGGTTTCGTCATGGAGCAGATCACCGGGCGACCGGCGCGCTACCCATCGCCCAAGGCGAAGATGGTGGTGGTGTTTTTTAATCAGGTTCTGGTCTTCACGGCGCTGAGCTCGGTGCTTCACTATTTGCGGTCGTGGGCGCGATCGCGGGAGTTGGAACGTCAAAAACTCGAAGCGGAACTGACGGCGTTGAAGGCGCAGTTGAATCCCCACTTTCTGTTCAACTCGCTTAATAACATCTACTCGTTGGCGCTGGACAAATCCGATGACGGCCCGGCCTACGTGTTGAAGATGTCGGAGATGATGCGCTACATCCTGCACGACAGCCAAGTGGAGTCGATCGAGCTGCGCAAGGAGTTGGAGTTTGTGCAGCATTATCTCGACCTGGAGCGTATCCGGACTGAGAATACGATGCGGATGACCTTGAATGTGCAAGGCGATCCGGAAGGCGTGCAGGTGGCTCCCCTGCTGTTCCTGCCGTTCGTGGAAAACGCGTTTAAGCACGGGGTGAGCACCGCACCGGTGGAGGCCTTTGTGGAGATCAACGCTTCAGTTTTGGTCGACGGGCATCTCGTGGTCGAGGTGATCAACAGCAAGGAGGACATGGAGGCGGTCCTGGCGGGGATGGGGATCACCCCGCCGGCGCCGGCGAGCGAGATGCCGGGAGGGATTGGCTTGGAGAATGTGCGACGGCGCCTGCACCTGCTGTATCCAGACCGTCACGACTTGGTGTTGCGTGATGAGGGCGACCGTTTCGTTGCGCGAGTGGAGGTGTGGTCGTGAAGCCGATCCGATGCTTGGTGGTGGATGACGAGCCGTTGGCGCAGCGTGTGATTGAAAATTTCGCGCGTTCGCTGCCGCACCTGCAGATCGTGCGAAAGTGTAACAATGCGGTCGAAGCATTGGATGCGCTGCATACGGAAAAAGACATCGATGTGATCTTTCTGGATATTCAGATGCCGCGATTGTCGGGTTTGAGTTTCGCGCGATCGCTCAAACACGCCCCTCCCATCATATTTACCACGGCGTTTGCGGAACACGCATTGGAGAGCTACGACTTGGAGGCGGTCGACTACTTGAAAAAACCGTTCTCCTTCGAGCGGTTTTGCCAAGCGCTGGAAAAAGTTCAGCGCCGTATGGAAGTCGCAGCCGTGACGAGCGCGGGTGGTGTTTCAAACGTCGTCGAGAGCCGCGTAAGTGCCGCCACGTCTTGGGCGGATCAATCCGTTTTTATCAAAGCCGAAGGCGCGATGGTGCGCGTCGACCTGGCGGATATCCTGCTGATCGAAGGCGTGGGCGACTACGTGAAGTTGGTCCGTCGCAACAGCACGTTGATCAGTCATGAAACCTTGCAGCAGTGGGAACGACGGTTGCCGAGCGATGGGTTTGTCCGGGTGCACAAATCGTTCATCGTTGCCGTCGGTCAAATCGACGCGATCAAGGGCGGGGAGATCTTGATCGAGGAACGTTGGATACCGATCGGGCGCGTCTACCGCGCAGCGCTCGACGCGGTGATAGGCACGAAGTAGCAGCACGGTCCTGCGTTAGCGCGCTCAGCCAAGGATCTCGAGGAAACGCGTGAAGAGGCGGTTCACCTTGGCTTGGTTTTCCTTCACCAGGTCGTGGAACTTGGCGAAGTCGATTTCGGTGCCTTCCAAGCCGTTCGCGAAATTATCGATGAGAGCGAAACTGTTGTAGTTGAGGCCAAGTTCGGAGCAAAGGTCGGCTTCGAAGGCGGCGGTCATGCCGATGACATCGCCCCAGTTTTTGACGACGCGGATTTCGGCCTTGGTTTCGAAGCGCGGGCCGCGCATCTGCACGTAGGTCTTGCCGGGATAAATGGTGAACTCCGGGTCGAGGGCCTTGAGGAGGTCGGGAATGAGGTTATTGGCGATGCCGGGCGCGCCGCCCTTGAGCTCGTCGTCGTGGAAGGTTTTGGGTCCCTCCTGGAGGCATACGTAGTCGGAGCAGGAAACAAACGTGCCGGGAGGCAGCGCGGGATCGAGCGATCCGACGGAGTTGAGGGATACGATGTCGGTGTAACCCAGGTCGGCCAGCGCCCGGATATTGGCCCGGTAGTTGATCGTGTGCGGCGGCTTGGGAAACTCGTAGCCGTGGCGGTTGATGAGCACATGGTCGCCGTGCGCCTTGTAGGTGACGGGGCCGTAGGGGGTTTCGATGGTGCGGACGTCCCAAGCGGCGAAGAGATCGGACTTCACGATGCTGGTGCCACTGATAAAGGCGACTTTCATAGCGGGGGATCAACAGCTCGGCGCGACAGTATTACAAATCAAAAGCCGCGAGTCACGGGACTCTCACAAATCGGCCACCGGCGGTTCGTGGTCGAGCCAGTTGAGCTCGTTGTCGCGTTGGAACCAGCGTCCCCAGGTCGCGTCGTCAAACTCGACCGTGGTGGTCGCTTTGACGGCGGAGAAGAGGGCCTCGACGGACTCGGCGGATGATTCGTCGAGAATCCGATCGATCATCGCCAGCATGTCCGCGGGTCGATCCGGTGCGCGCTCGACCTCGCGCAGCATCCATTTGTGGAACGGGTAAAGCCGCTCGTTGTGAGCGAGGATAACCCGGCTGGAGAAGAGGATGAAGTTGTCGATCGCGCGTCGGACTATGTAGCGGTTGCCGTGTTTGCGACCCTCCTGCGCCATCCATTTCCAGGCGTTCATTTGGGCCAGAAACCGGCGGATGTTATCCGCTTTCTTTTCCACCGGAAAACGGACGATACGGGAAATGAGGGCGGGGATTTGGTCGTCGCGGGAAAATACCACGATGGCATCTTGAAAGGCGTAGCGGGCGGCTTCACTGCCGCGGTCCGCGACCTGTGCCATGAAAGGAATATCGAGATACTTGCCGTCGATGTAGCCACCTTCGTAGGTGCTGTGCTCGAAGTTGAGATAGAGCGGTTCGTCGCGTGCTTTACGGGCGGCGTAGGACTCGGGGGAAACGACGATCATGATATCCACGTCGGAAGTTTCACGGGCTAACCCGTGAGCGATGGAACCGCCGACGAGCAGGGCGATTACATCAGGTTCGGCGGCAAAAACTCGCTCCGCGTTGGCGATGGTCTCTTGATGGTGGGGATACATGATAAAGAAAGCAGGGGAATGGTTTCAGTTTGATGGAATCCGGCGAGGGGCGGCAATGACGGGGGCCGCTCTAAGCATTGCGCTGGCGGGCTGTGCGACGCGCGGGCCGACGCATCTTTACCTGGCGGGCATCGGGACAGCTCCCGTGATGGATCGCGGGTTGGAGGATGGTTTACACGATGAGTTGGAAGGATTTCTCGCGCCCACTGACGTGGTGGTGGGGCTGGGTTACGAATTTAACACCGACTACATTTGGCTGCGGTTGGCGCCCGGTAACGAATTGGTGACGATCAAACGGTCGGAGCGGAAAGAATGGTATCGTTACCAGCTTCCGGCGGCCTTCGCGCAATCGGGGCAGGCGTCACTCGATCTGGCGGTGCGGGCGTTCAACCGCATGGTTTACGCGGCGATGCCGGAGCCCGGTGCGGTGGGCAAAGTGACGCGTTACGGAGAAGTGCGGGACAGTGTGCGACCGGGGAATACGACCCGCGTGATCGGTGGTCTGGCGTGGGACCAGGTGCGGGATCGTCTGCTCGTGCTCTACGCCGACGATGGCAGCCTCGTGGCCTACGCGAACGAAGTGGAGCCGGTGGAAACGATTCGCTTCACGGAGCCGGTCTCACCCACGACCCTCGCCTTTGATAGCAACCGCCAACGTTTCTACGTGCCCTTGGCGGGCGGTGTCGAACTGGGCGAGTTCGATGCGGCCGGGCAATTGCTGGCGCGTTTGCCATGGCCGACCGAGCTGCGGGCGATTGATGCCGGCCAACGCTCCAACGTTAGAATTTTTTAACCGCCGACCAACCCGGATAAACCCAGATTTAAAGCTGACCATGGGAGGCGGTCCCGCCACGTTACCTCGCGTCACGGTCGTGAAACCAGCTGTGTCTTGCTGTGGTTAACCCTTTCCTCTTATGCCTGCCTTTGATTTTCCGCTCGAAAAACTGAAATCCTATCAAGGTTCGACGCCGCGACCGGCGGATTTTGACGCTTATTGGGACGCGGCGTTGGCGGAACTCGACGGTCACGATGCCCAGCTCGAAATCGTCGAGAATACGGCGATCAATCCGCCGCACGTCGCTTGTTTCGATTTGTGGTTCACGGGCGTGGGCGGGGCGCGTATCTACGCGAAATATCTGCGGCCGCGGCAACCCGCGGGCCAGCTGCCGGCGGTGCTGAAGTTTCATGGCTATTCGCACAACAGTGGTGACTGGACGGAATCGCTGGGCATGGCGGCGTGTGGTTTTGCGGTGGCCGCGATGGATTGCCGCGGGCAGGGCGGCCGGTCCGACGATGCGGGCGGGCCCAAGGGCATGACGTTGCGCGGACAATTTGTGCGCGGCCTCGACGATCCCGACCCGACCAAGCTGCTTTATCGTGCCATCTTCCTGGATACGGTTCTGCTGGCGCGCATCGTCATGGCGTTGTCTGAAGTGGACGAAAACCGGGTGGGGGTGACCGGTGCTTCGCAGGGTGGGGCGTTGGCGCTGGTGTGCGCGGCGCTGGAGCCCCGCATCAAACGCACGGCGCCCGTGTTTCCGTTTTTGTCCGATTACAAGCGGGTATGGGACATGGATCTGGCGAAGGGCGCATTCGAAGAGCTGCGGTATTTTCTGCGCAAATTCGATCCGCGGCATGAGCGCGTCGACGAGGTGTTTACCAAACTCGGCTACATCGATGTGCAAAATTTTGCCTCCCGGGTGCAGGCGGAGGTGCTCATGTTCACGGGTTTGATGGATCAAATTTGTCCGCCCAGCACGCAGTTTGCGGCTTTCAACAAACTCACGGGGCCGAAGCGCATGGTGCTTTATCCGGATTACGAGCACGAGAATTTGCCGGATCAAGCGGACCTCGCGTTCGAGTTTCTTCGCCAGCTGTAGGCGTGGCGCCAGCTGCCGCTTAGTCGCGATGGACCCGACCACGCTTTCTGCCTACCGGCAGCGCATTGAAACGGACCTGCGGGCGAATATCCTGCCGTTCTGGATGGAGCACGTCGCCGACGGCGAACGCGGCACGTTTCACGCCGAATTGTCGCACGAACTCGTGGTGGATGATTCCAAGCCCCGGGGCGCCCTGCTGAGCGCTCGTATCCTATGGACCTATGCGGCGGCGTTTCGCGTCTATGGAGGCGCCGATCTGCGAGCCATGGCCGACTTTGCGTATGCGGACTTGATCGGTCGTTTTGCGGATGAACAGCATGGGGGATTTTATTGGTCCATCCATCCCGACGGGTCGCCGGAACGCACGCGCAAGCAAGTTTACGGGCAGGCGTTTGCGATCTACGCGCTGACGGAATATCACCGGGCGACGGCAGGGGCCGAGCCGTTGCGGCGGGCGCAAGACGTCTTTGAGCGATTGGAAAAGCATGCGAAAGATCCGGCGCGCGGCGGCTACTTTGAGGCATTTGGAGCCAATTGGTCATCCATTGCCGACATGCGTTTGAGTGACGTGGACCAGAACGTTCCCAAGTCGCAGAACACGCTTCTCCACGTGATGGAAGCCTACACCAATTTGCTGCGGGTGTGGCCGAATGATCGCGTGCGATCGGCGCTGCACGCGTTGGTGGTGACCATGGTGGATCACGTGGTTCATCCCGAAGCGTTTCACCTGGGGCTGTTTTTTCAAGCGGACTGGACGCCGACCTCGCAGCGAATTTCCTACGGGCACGACATCGAAGCCGCGTGGTTGTTGTGGGAGGCGGCGCAGGCATTGGACGATGAGGCCCTGCGCGCGCGGCTGCTGCCAATCGTGATGAAGATCGCGGAGGTCACGCTGGCGGAAGGAGTCGATGCCGATGGGGCAATTTTCAACGAAGGCGGGCCGACCGGGGTCACCGATGACTCCAAAGAATGGTGGCCCCAGGCGGAGGGAGTGGTCGGCTTCATCAATGCCGCTCAGCTGTCGGGCGATGATCGTTATCTCGCGGCGGCTTTTCGACTGTGGGACTTCATTGAAGCGCGACTGATTGATCCGCAGGGCGGGGAGTGGTTTCGGGGGGTGAAGCGGAATGGGGAGATTATCACCACTTTCGAGAAGGTGGGGTTTTGGAAATGCCCCTATCATAACGGGCGGGCGGCCATGGAAGCGATCGCACGACTCAACGCGCTCGGCGCGTGGTGAGATAGTGGCGGCGGGTCGGGTCCCCGCTATTCCTGCGCTTTCAGCGCGCCGCCAAGACGGCCGCTTCGCTCGACGGAGCGGGGATCAGCTCAGGAAACTTTTCCGCCCACTTCGCCAGAATATCGTGGGCCACGGGAGCGGAAAACGAGCCGCCGCCGGTTTCCTCCCCGGGGGTGTCGCCCTCGACCATGACGGCGATGGCGACCTGGGGGCGCTCGATGGGCGCGAAACAAATGAACCAGGCGAAATTAACCGTGCCCTTGGCCGTGCGTTTCTGCGCGGTGCCGGTTTTGCCCGCCACGCGCAGGCCGGGAATACGCATGGACTTGATGGTGGTGAAGGAAGTGCGCGAAGTGCCGGAAATGGTGCACTCCTCCATGCCTTCGAGCACGGCGGCGTAGTTCGCCGGGGACAGGCCGAGCGGGGCGGTGCGTTGCACGGCGCGTTCCGGATCGTGGGTGAGGTGGGGGACGGTCGTGGTCTGGCCGCGAGCGAGGGAAGCCATGAACGTGGCCATTTGTAGGGGAGTGACCAATACATCTCCCTGACCGATGGACATGTTGGCGGTGTCGCCCGGCACCCAGCTCTGGCCGCGACGTTCTTTTTTCCACGCGGGGTCCGGAATCAGGGTGCGTTCGCTTTCGTGGGGCAGCTCGATGCCCGTGACGGAGCCGAACCCGAGCCGCCGGGCTTCGTCGGCCAGGGCCTGGGCACCGGTCTCCAAACCGTGCTCGTAGTAGAATACGTTGCAGCTTTTGGCGATGGCGGTGTGCAGCTTGATCTGTCCGTGGGCGTGGCCGTCGTGACAAGGGAAGAGACGGCGGCCGACGCGGTAATAGCCTCCGCAATTGGTTTCGGTATCGGGGCCAATGGTGCCGGCGCGCATGCCGGCCAACGTGACCAGAATTTTGAACGAGGAGCCCGGTGGGTAGAGTCCTTGGATGGGGCGGTTCAACCATGCGCCACGGGCATTGATGTCGTCGACGGCGGCCTGACTGAGGCTGGGGGAAAAGTCGTTGAGATTGTAGTCGGGCACACTGGCCATGACGAGCACCTCACCCGTGTTGACGTCGAGGGCGACGGCGGCCCCTGCCATCTCGTATTCGCGCATCCGTTTTTCGGCCGCGAGCTGCAGGTCGATGTCCAGGCTGGTGATCAGATTTTCCCCCTGCACGGGCAGGCGACGTTGGAGTGATTCCACGCGATAGCCGACGGAATTGACGCGGTAGACGGTGCCGCCGGCTTCACCCTGCAGTTTCGACTCGAATTGGGTTTCCAGACCATTGCGACCTTCGGAGCCGACCATGCGAAAGGTCATCAACTCAGCGCCGGGGAATTCCTCATCGACCTCGATGTCGCGGTTGGCGGCGACATAGCCGAGCACATGGGAAGCAGTGTTGTCGTGGGGGTAATAGCGCGTGCTGGTGGTATAGACCTGCAGGGGGGAATTGACCGGCAACTGCTCGAGCAGGCGGGCGTATTCATCGGGTTCGAGATCCTCGATGAGGTTGTAAGGGAGAATACGTTGCGCGTTGAAATGACGCCGCAGATTCCGGGCGTTGAGCTCGGTTTCGCGGCCGAGCGCGTGATTAACTTTCTGCAGGTAGCGGTCGACGACGGTGAAGCGGGCGATCTCGGTCATCTGCGTGGATGAAGGCACGTCGACGTCTTCCCCCACTGCCTCGACCGCACGGTAGGCTTTGCGGATTTCGACGTATTCGCGGTAGATTTCGGCGCGCAGTTCGTCGAGGTAGAGCACGGCCGAAAAACGGGGACGATTACCGACGAGCAGTTCGCCGTTGCGGTCGTAAATGTTGCCGCGCGGGCCCGGCACCAGAATGCGGCGCTGGCTTTGCGCCTTCTCTTTTTCATGCGCCAAGTCCGACCGCAGGACTTGTTGAATCACCAAGCCGATGGCCAGGGTCATGAAGCCGATGGCGATGGGAATGTAGAAGAATTGCAGACGTGGATTGGACCCCTTGTGGGTTTCCACCATGCCACTGGAGCCATCCGTGATATTGTCTGCCATTGCTGCTTAACTACATCGCGGCAGTTACCTCGTCACGCAAGCCGACGCGGACAATTTCGAGGGCCCGTTCCTGCAGGGCGAAAAACCAGTAGGCGGTCAGACCAATCGCGATTTGAGAAACGGCCAGATCGGTGAGCAGTCGCAGCCCCGAGACCGAAGCGCCCGGAGTGCGACTCAAGGCGAAGAACGTGATGATGACAAACATGCCGAGATTGGTGATCAAGGCGACGACGAGTCCCAGCAGCGGCTCGGTGGCGGCGAAGCGATTGCGCACCCGCACGATAATGAGGTGAGCCACGCCGAACAAAAAGGCATGGAAGCCAAAGGGCAGGGGACTGCTGGCATCCAAAAACAACCCGAGCAGGAAGCTGGCGTTGAATCCCTGCTGCGGAGCCAGGCGCAACGCGGGGAAGGCCACAAGTAATCCGCCGATCCAGAGCGAAACGGCGTAGGGGCTGAGGCTGTAATTGGCCTGCCCGGCCAAGGCGTTCAGGATAAGTCCACAGAACAGCACGACGGCGGTGCGACGATGACTGGGTTGGAATTTCACGCGGGAATGGGGTGGCGAGCCGCAGCGGCCGCTAACGTGGTGCGAAGGAAGGAACGTGGTCGGGGGCGATGGCCGCCGGGGGCGCTTCGGACAGCTCTACCGTGTTCATCGCGCGCGAGCGCGCTCCTACGGGGTGGGAGTGAAGCCGGGGGCATGGTTGGCGAGCTCGGCTGCAATTTCACAACGGATCGAGCGGCACGAGCACGGTGACTTCGGTGACTTGATTGAGTCGCGGGTCGAGATTGACGCGCCCGGTTTTAAAGAGTCCGTCGAGACTGGGCTCCAGTTGGATGACGGTGCCGAGGCGAAGTCCGCGCGGAAAAACTCCGCCCAACCCGGACGTCACCAACGGTTGCGGATTCGCGGGATTGGCCTGCAGGTCGAGCGGCACAAATTCCACCGTGGCCTGAGGCCGTGAAAGGGGGGGATTTAATCCCCCCTGAAAACTCATAGGACGGTCGTCGTTTTCAAACGAGGCGGCGAGGCGAACATTGGGGCTGCTGATCAAGTCCACGATCGCGGTGGTGGAATGCACTTCGGTGATGCGACCGACGACGCCGCCAGCGAAGATGACCGGAGCCCCGACGGGCAGATTGAAATTGGCCCCTTTGCGGATGGTCAGCCGTTGCCACCAGCCATTGAAATCACGGCTGACGACGCGAGCAGGTTCGGAGCGATAATTATCGAACGAAGGCAAACGCAGCAGTCGCTCCAGCCGGGCGACCTCGCGGCGCAACTCGACGTTTTCCTCGGCGGAGTGCGCGTATTTGGCTACGACGCCCCCGAGGTCGCGATAGGCGGCGATGATGTCGTTTTTGGAACGGGTGCGCAGCGCCCAATAGTCCTGTAGTTCCCGGAGGTAGGAGGCCGATACTTCGACCGGCGACTGCATTTCATAAAAGCCGTCGCGGGCGAATCGTTTCAGCACGGTCGGGAAGATCAGCCATACCAAGAGCAACACCCCGAGGGTGATGAAGGGTTTGGTTTGATCAAAACGACGAGAAGGCACCGGGATTCGAAAGGCGAATTAGTGGTGAACGGGCGAAGCGGTCGTGACAAGCTCAGGGGTGCACCGCAGTTGGCGGCGATCGCAAAGACCGCGCTGACGCGGGGACGTGGGACCGGCGAGGCCGATCAGCTGTGTTGCAGCACCCAACTCAAATCGCTCAATACCGCGCCGGTGCCGTTGGCCACGGCGGAGAGCGGATCCTCGGCGATCGTCACCGGCAGGCCGGTCTTTTCGCTGAGGAGGCGATCGATGCCGCGAATGAGGGCACCGCCACCGGCGAGCACGAAGCCCCGGTCAACGAGGTCGGCCGAAAGTTCCGGCGGGCAGCGTTCGAGCGCGGCGCGGACGGCGTCGACGATCGCGGCCATGGTGTCGCTGAGGGCCTCGCGAATTTCCTGGGAAGTGATGTGGATCGTCTTGGGCAAACCGGCGACCGAGTCGCGGCCCTTGACTTCCATGGTGAGCTCTTCGTCGAGCGGATAGGCCGAGCCGAGGCGCATTTTAATCTCTTCCGCGGTGCGCTCACCGATGAGGAGATTGTAGGCCCGTTTCATGTAGTTGACGATGGCGGCGTCGATTTCGTCACCCGCGACGCGGATGGATTTGGAAAAGACGATGCCGGACAGCGAAATGATCGCGATCTCGGTGGTGCCGCCGCCGATGTCGACGATCATGTTGGCGGCCGGCTCATCGATGGGCAGTCCGACGCCGATGGCGGCGGCCATGGGCTCGGGAATGGTGATCACGTCACGGGCGCCGGCATGCACGGCGGAGTCTTTCACGGCCCGTTTTTCCACTTCGGTGATGCCGGAGGGAATCGCGATCACGACGCGCGGGCTGACGCGGAAGCTGTTGCTGTTCACCTTGCGGATGAAATACCGCAGCATGGCCTCGGTGACGTCGAAGTCGGCGATGACGCCGTCCTTCATGGGTCGGATGGCGGTGATGTTGCCCGGGGTGCGGCCGAGCATGCGTTTGGCATCGGAACCAACGGCGCGAACTTTGCGCGTGGTGGAGTCGAGGGCGACGACGGACGGCTCCCGCAGGACAATCCCGCGGTCCTTCAAGTAAACCAAGGTATTGGCTGTGCCAAGGTCGATACCGATGTCGTTGGAGAAGTGGGAGAGGAACTTTAAGGCCATGTGGGACGCGTTTCCGCCGTCGGAAAACAATCGGTGAGCAATCGGGGTGTCAAAGTGTAAAACCGCTTATAGCGAGGGCGTTGCGAGCAAAAATCGCACCGGAAGGAAAAGATCGTATTTTGAGCCAACAAAAACGCGCCGTTCGGAACGAAGCGGCGCGGAGGAAAGGGAAGGAAAGTGGCGACGTGATGGGGTCGCCTCAGTTGTTGCCCGGGGTGCCGGAAGACTCGGGCGTTTTGGCGAGCGGTTTCGTCGGTTCTTCGTCTGCCGCATTAAATTCGTTCTTCGCTTCGTCCGAGGCTTTCTGGAACTCGTTCTTGGCTTTACCCAGGCCGCGAGCGAGCTCGGGAAGTTTTTTGGCACCGAACAAAAGCAGCACGATGAAGAGGAGGACGAGGACCTCGGTCGTGCCCAAGGGACCGATCGCGAATAGAGCGGGGAAGTTCATGGCGAGTGGAAAAGTAGAATCGAACGTGGCGGGAAGCAAGGGGAGACGTGACTCAGTTCGGACGACCGAGGTTTTGCGCCGTGCCGGGTTTGACGGCGAGCTTCATGAGGTTCTGGGCGTTGTCCAACTGCTCGGCGTCGAAGAAGCCATGCAACTGACGGATGCGGGTCGGGTGACGCATCTTGCGGAGAGCCTTGGCCTCGATCTGGCGAATACGTTCGCGGGTAACCTTGAACTGCTTGCCCACCTCTTCGAGAGTGCGGCTGTAGCCGTCGACGAGTCCGAAACGCAGTGAAAGCACGCGGCGTTCGCGTTCGGTGAGGGAGTCGAGCACGTCGATGATCTTTTCGCGCAGCAGCGAATAAGCCGTCATGTCGTAAGGATTCTCGGCGGACTTGTCCTCGATGAAATCACCGAACGACGTGTCATCGCCGTCGCCCACGGGGGACTGGAGGGAGATGGGCTGCTGGGCCATCTTCATGATCTGCTGCACGCGCTCGACGGGCAGGTTCATCTCGTCGGCCACTTCCTCGGGGGTCGGCTCGTGGCCGAATTCCTGGAGGAGTTGTTTTTGCACCTGCATGACCTTGTTGAGGGTCTCGATCATGTGCACCGGAATGCGGATCGTGCGGGCTTGGTCGGCGATGGAACGGGTGATGGCCTGGCGAATCCACCACGTGGCGTAGGTGGAGAATTTGTAGCCGCGGCGGTATTCGAATTTCTCGACCGCCTTCATGAGGCCCATGTTGCCCTCCTGGATGAGGTCGAGGAAGGAGAGACCACGGTTGGTGTATTTCTTTGCGATCGAAATCACGAGGCGGAGATTGGCCTCGACCATCTCGGTCTTGGCCTTGTGGGCCTCGCGGACATGGACGTAGGTCTGCTCGACGATGCGGTGAAATTCATCGGGATCGATGCGCAGTTCGTTTTCGATCTCCTTGAGGCGGGCTTTCAGCTCCTTGGGATCGATGGCGGCATCGCGCTTGGTCCGGGGCTTTTTGGCCCGGGCCATCTTGGCATTGATCTGTTCGATTTCGTTGAGGACCGGGCGCTTGTTGGCGAGCCACTCCTCGTAGACTTTCAGCTTGAAGAAGAACTTGGGGAAATTGTTCCGCAGGGTGGTCTCACGTTTCTTGTGCTTGGTGTGGACCTTCTTCTTCTCGGCTTCGCCCTTGGCCTTGTGCCACTCGACCCAGGATTGACCGACCATCATCTCGTTGCGTTGCGTCGTCTCGACGAGCTTGGGCAGCGATTTGAAGTAGGCGTCGCGACTCTCGATTTTCTTATCGATGACGATGCGATCGAAGCGTTCCTCGCGCGTGAGGAGCTTTTCGCCGAGAGTGCCGATGTGGCCACCGATGACGGCGGCTTGGAAGAGGGCGGTCTGCGCGTTGAGTTCAGCGGTTTCGATGCGCTTGGAAATTTCGACTTCCTGCTCGCGGGTGAGCAGGGGAACCTGACCCATCTGCTTGAGATACATCCGGACGGGGTCGTCGAGGATGTCGTTCTGGGATGTGCGGGTGGCCTCCTCCTCGGCCTCCTCCATGCGCTGCTTGTAATCCTCAACCTGATCGGGCTCGAGGATCTCAATCTCGAGGTTTTGGAGGATGGAGATGATGTTATCGAACTCGTCCTGGTTCTCGACGGATTCGGGCAAAGCCTCGTTGATGTCGTCCCACGTGAGGTAGCCCTGCTCTTTGGAAAGACGGATGAGCAGGCGGATACGCTCGTTGACGCCGCTGGCGGCGGCATCGACGGTGGCGGACGTTTTACCCTCGGTCGACTTGAGGGCGGTTTCAACGGCCTCCGACTGAGCGGAGGAGGTGGCGGACTTGGCTTTGCGCGGCATGGATGTAATACGAGACTAGACAGCCTCCGCCAATCTAAGCGGTTGGCGTAGCTGTCTTTGCAATTCAGAACGTGATTTCAGCAGAGAAAATGCGTCAGGCTGAATGTCCGAAGCGGGATTCGACAAAGCAAGTTCTATTTGGCGGAGGCGCAAGCGCAGGGTGCGATCCCTTAACTTTTGCAGGCCTTCCTCGGCCGCTTTGAACGGATCTTCGATGCTGGGGGCGTCGAATAAAAGCGACGCCACCAACGTTTTCTCGGCTTCGGTCTCCAGTAGATCGGTCTCGGAGAGATGGGCGGCACCGGGCCAGGCATCGTGCTCGAATTCGGCGAGGAAGCGGTTGAGCAGCGCGCCGGCGGGTTCGGCGGCATCGACCCAGTCATGCGGGAGGATGTGGCTGATCGGTTTGCCCAGTTGCTCGAAATGCAGGCACAGCAACAGCAGGTGATGTTCCGGGGAAATGGTCTGGGGGCCGGTGGGCGCGGGCGGCGGCGCGGGTTCCTCGCGGTGGACCGGGGCGTAGCGGCTGCCGCGTTGGCGGAATTGTTCGAAATCGCGGGTGAGGGCGAGGGCCGACAACCCGAGGCGTCGGCTGGCTTCGTTGATGAATTCCGACCGGGCGACTTCGGATTCAGCGGCAATGATAATCTCGAACAGCGGCTGCACGGCGGCGGCTTTGCGCTCCGCGCTGGATTTGCGGCCATCGGGTAGGAGGGCGTGCCCGGCAAATTCCATGGCCGTCTGGGAAGCGGCTTTCACGTCGTCGTAGCCGGCGAGTCCGCGTTCGAGAAAGAGGAGATCGGGATCGAGTTTGGCGTCGCCTTTCGAGGTCAGGAACCGGACTTCCATGCCCGCCTTCAGCGCCATGGGCAAAAACCGCAGCGCCGCTTTTTGTCCCGCCCCGTCGCCGTCGAAGAAGCACTCGACCTGATTGTGATACCGGCGGAGCAAGGCAAGTTGGGTTTCGGTAATGGCGGTGCCTTGAGGGGCGATGGCGGTTTTCAGGCCGACGCTCCAGCAGCGCAAGGCGTCGAGCTGGCCTTCCACCATGACGAAGGGGTGCCCTTCGCCCGCCGCGGTGCGCGCGCGGTCGAGATTGAAGAGCAGGTTGCCTTTGACGAAGATCGGGGTTTCGGGGGAATTGACGTATTTGGCGTCCTTCGCGGGATCGTTGTCCGGCGTGAGTTCGGTTTGGCGGGCGGTGAAGGCGACCACGCGACCTTGGTGATCGCGGATCGGAATCATGAGGCGGCCCCGGAAGCGAGGTCGCAAGGAATGCAAGGTGAGGGCGGCATCTTCGTAGATGAAGAAGAGCCCGCATTGGCGGAGGGCGGCTTCGGAAAAGCCGTGCTTCATCAACACCCCGCCCAAGCCACTGCCGTCGGCCCCGACCGCGCCGATTTTGAATTCTTCGGCCAGTTCCGGCGTGAAACGGCGATGGTTTTCCCAGTAGTCCCGCATCCAGTTGCCCACGTCATTGGCGGCGCGAAAGCATTCGTGATAGTGTTGGGCGGTGATCTCGTGGAGCTCGAAAATCTCCTGTCGGAGTGAACGCTCTTCGCGCGAGGGACCGGCCCCGTTTTCGTATTCGATCGGCACATTGAAGCGCTGTCCCAGGGCTTCGACCGACTCGATGAAGTTGAGCCCCTCGGTCTCGCGGACGAATGTGATCAAGTCGCCCGATTTGCCGCAGCCGAAGCATTTGTAGACCCCCATGTCGGGGTTTACGTGGAACGACGGCGACTTTTCCTGATGGAAGGGGCACAGGCCCTTGAAGCGCGAACCGGCCTTTTTGAGCGTCACGCTACGCGAGATCACATCAACGATGTTCACCCGGGCGCGCAGGTCGCGGACGCAGGTCGGTTTAACTAGTGGCATGGACAACGATGGCGAGGGGAGGACGCCGGGAGTTGGACATTTACCCCGGCCTGTGCTCTGTCAAGGTCTGCTCCGAAACTCGGAAACAAACCTGCCTTTCTTCGCGTCTAACCACTTCCATGCCTCGTATTCCTGCTTTCGTATGTGCCGCGTTCATATCGGCTCTCGGCGTCACGGCGTCCGCTCAATCAGCATCGACTGATGCGGCGCCCTCGCCGATCAAACTCCCCAGCACCGTATGGGAGGCAAAACTGGAAGGGTTCTCCTTCGCGAGCTACCGACCGGAAGTCGAGCGTCTGTTGGAGGGCTTCGAGAAGGCAGTGGGACATCGGCTGGTGCCGGGGGAAAAAGGGAAAGTGGGGCTCAAAATCTACGCCGATTCCGGGCCCGGGCTGGCGACACCGGTGCCTCTGGTGCAGGCGGTGATCGCCGCGCTGCAGGAACGGGGATACCGGCGGGAGGATATCTTTTTGGTCGGGCTCAATCCGTTGCGTTTGCGATTCACGGGTTACCTGCCGTCGCTCATCACGGGTGAGTCGCCGTTCGAAGGTCACCCGATCTACATTTTGGAATCGGGCCAGTTTTATGACCCCGAGTGGTTTTATGACAGCCCGTTGCCCTCCCGTTTCGATCCGGTGTTTTTGGCGGAACGGGCCAATCGCAGTGAACAACAGCGTTTGGAGGAAAACCGTCGAAGCTTTTTGGCCACCCCGCTGTTTCTCGACGCGGATTTCTGGATCAACCTCCCGGTCTACACTGATCACCCGACCCTGGGAGTGAACGGAGCGCTGGTGAATGCCACGCTGTGGAACGCGTCCAATACGGCGCGCTTCATGAAGAGCCCGACCAATGCGCCGGCGGCGGTGGCGGAGATGAGTGCCATCCCCGAACTGCGTCAGACCTGGTTATTCACGATCGCCAGCCTGCAGCAGTATCAATTTGTCGGGGGACCGGCCTTCAACTCGCTCTACACCGTATCGGATCACACCATGTGGTTGAGCGCGGATCCGGTGGCGCTGGACACGTTGATGCTCGATCGCATCAACTTCCATCGACGCAAGGCGGGCTTTCCCATCGTGTCCGAAGAGATCCGGACGTTGGAGTTTGCGGAGGTGCTGGATGTGGGGAGTTCGTCAAATTTACCTCAAAGAATCGTTTCGGTGGATGGATAGACGGTTTCGGACGAGTTTCCCCTTGTCAGCCCCGGGACCGTCGCGCCTGTATTTGTAACGTCATGACTTCCGCAGCCTATTTGCCATTGTTGATTCAAGCGGTCCTCGCCCTCGGGGTGGGACTCACGATCCTGATCGTGAATCATTTGGCGGCCCAACGGGTGCGCACTCCGAATGCGATCAAAGACACCGCCTACGAGTGTGGCGTGAAGGGTGACGGCATCGTGCACACGCGGTTTTCAGTAAAGTTCTACGTCACCGCGATGCTGTTCCTGCTTTTCGACATCGAGGTCGTTTTCCTCATTCCGTGGACCTTCGTCTACCGTGATTTCCTGGCCAACAACATCGCGATTTTGTCGCCGATGATGTTCTTCCTCTTTGTGCTCGTGCTGGGACTTTTTTACGAAGTCAAAAAAGGCGCTCTCGCCTGGGAGAAGTGAGTCGGAACTGAACGGCGAAGATACGGGATATGCGGCTGGAAAAATTAATCGCCCGAAGCCGTGTCGTAGAGCTGCAAAGCACCACCATGAAGGGGGCTTTGGGCGAAATGTTGGCGGCATGCTCGCAACGCTTCGAGGACCTCAAGACGGAGCCGCTGCTGCGCGGCTTGCTGGCTCGCGAAGCCACCATGACCACCTACCTGGGGCTCGGCGTGTCGCTGCCGCATGTGCGGGCCAAACTCGGGCGCCGTTACATTCTCGCCCTCGGACGGAGTCGGGCGGGAATCGATCACGATGGCACGGACGGTGAACGCTCCCACATCGTCATCATGTTGCTCGCCGATGAGAAATCGCGGGATTACCTGCAAGTATTGGCCGCCATTGCCCGGTTGGTGAAGGAACCGGAACTGGTGCAAAGTTTGGTGGAGTCGGACTCGGTCGACATGCTCTACGATCGTCTGATCGCCGGTTTGGGCGGCATGCAGGTGCGTCGGGTGCCCCAAAAGCAAAACCGCATGAATCGCCTCATGATTCGCGAGGCCGATCGGGTGGCCAAGGGGGCGGAGTGCGACGCGATCCTGGTGATGGGGGATGTCTTCATCGGGGGCATCGATACCTCCATGTGGACGCCCAAAATCAAATCCATTCTCGTGACCAAAAGCGGGGCGGATGGCACGAGCGCTTTCGACGCGTTTGCCGAAGTGATTCAGGTGCGATCGTTTTCGCCTCAACGGCTCGCGCAGGTGCGCAGCGCGATTCTCGTGGCGCTGACGCGGGGGATTATTTCCTTCACCGATCGATTGTGCTGCATCGGTGGCGTGCAGGGGAGCAACCAGTTTGACACCGTGGGTGTCGTCGACGTGGAACGGGAATTCCAGACGTTGCTCACCGGC
Organism: Synoicihabitans lomoniglobus; assembly: GCF_029023725.1. Taxonomy (GTDB): domain Bacteria; phylum Verrucomicrobiota; class Verrucomicrobiia; order Opitutales; family Opitutaceae; genus Actomonas; species Actomonas lomonigloba. The sequence goes on along the minus strand of NZ_CP119075.1, from coordinate 3,700,853 downwards.
AATGCCGATTTGCTGCCGGACGACGTGAAACCCGAAGTCTTCGAGCGCGTGATTGCCGTGGCGACGGAACTGGGTGTGGAAGGTCGTGAAGGGAAGCCGGTGGGCTGCCTGTTCGTCGTCGGGGCGTCCGCGCAGGTGGAAAAACTGACCAAGCCCCTCGTGTTGAACCCGTTCTACGGATACAAGGACGAGGATCGCAACATCCTGAATCCGTTCATGGACGAGACGGTAAAGGAATTTTCGACCATTGACGGAGCCTTTGTCATTCAAGGTGACGGCGTGGTCGTATCGGCCGGCAGCCTCATCCAGGCCACCGACAGCGAACACCTTTTGCCCAGTGGTTTGGGCAGTCGTCACGCCGCCGCCGCCGCCATTAGTTTGGCGACGCAGTGCATCGCCGTCGTGGTTTCGGCCAGCACGGGTCAGGTCACCCTGTTCCGGCGCGGTGTCATGCTGCCGCTGACGGAAAAGAAAGTCATCACCGAAGGTTGATCGGAAAGTCGCGGACAAAACCAGATCGTCCGCCTTCGATCAATCGCATCCATTCCTGCATGGAACAGCTCCGCCTATGCCAGTCCGGGTAAGTTTGCGCTTGCGGAAGGGGGGAGGAAACCGTTGTTCTGACCGTTCTAACACTTTCAAGCCATGCAAGAACAAGTCATCATCGAGTGCACCGAGGCCCGCAAAGAGGGTAAATACGCCTCCAAATACCTCACCACGCGCAACAAGAAAACCGTCACCGAGCGGATCGAGAAGAAGAAGTATAATCCTTCGCTGCGCCGCCACACGGTTCACAAAGAGATCAAGTAATCGGTCCGACCGATCGCTCACAATTTCCACCGGAGTCCACCGCGACTCCGGTTTTTTTATGGTCGGGGGCGACGCCCCGACGGTTTCGGAGCAGGAGGACGGGACGACGTTCAGCGCCCGTCCCGACCACGATTTATTTGGCCGCGTTTTGTTTTTGCGTCCGGTCGGGTCGGCGAGCGGTGCGCCAGCTTTCGCGGTGTTTGCGAATCCAATCGAGCAAAGCTTTTTCAAAGCCGATGTCGTAGCCCAGACGCTCCGACTCGATCCACTTGTGTCGGAGGATCTCTTCGCGTTCGGCCAGGAACTCTTGATAGAGGGATGATTGCTTCACGAACTCCCGGGAGGCGGGAGATTCGGCAGTCTTGGTTCTGTGCGACATGGATACCACTTCAGTCGAGTTTGAGTTGGCGGTGCGGCGTCGTGACGATCATCGATCCCGGAGCGGACTCACTCCAAGAAGGCGGTAAACGCGTCGGTCTCGGTGGGGTATCACCGCAGATCGGAGTCCGGCTGATGAAAGCGAAACTTCGATCACGGATCGGGCCGGATCTTGGAGAAGAGTGTAGGTCAAAGTTTGTCAGCGCCTCCGTGTCCCGAGGGACAGGGTTGAGAACACCAAGTTTGAGTAAGTCGCGAACAAACTTAGTCCGTCCATATCCGGTGTCAATGTCAGCGAAGCGCAGCTGTCATTGGCGCGCCCATTCGGACCCTCGGCGACATTAGGCGTCCGGGGCGGGAGTCCCTGGTTTTTTGGCCAAACGGTCCAAGATGGTTGCTCCGATTTGGGTGAAGACTTCGGCGGCGACGCTTGCCGGCTGCGTGACAACGACGGGTTTGCCGGCGTCACCGCCCTCGCGGATTTCGGGAATGAGGGGAACCTGCCCCAGCAGGCTCGTGCCGAGACTTTCGGCGGTGAGTTCCCCTCCGCCTTCCCCGAACAGGGCGTGTTTTTGTCCGGCGGGATCGACGAAATAGCTCATGTTTTCCGCGACGCCGATCAGGGGCACATTGACCTTCTGGAACATCAGGCCGCCTTTGCGGGCGATGTTGGTAGCGGCGGGTTGCGGGGTGGTGACCAGCACGGCACCGTCGAGCGGAATGGTTTGGACCAGCGACAGTTGCGCATCGCCCGTGCCGGGCGGAAGGTCGATCAGCAGCACGTCGAGTTCGCCCCATTTCACGTTTTGGACGAATTGCTGCACGGTTTTCATGATCATGGGACCGCGCCACACGACCGGCGTGTTGTCGTCGATGAGAAAGCCCATGCTCATGACTTTAACGCCGTGCGCTTCCATGGGAATGAGCAGATCGCCTTCAATGTTGGGGCGACCGGAAAGCCCGATCATGAGGGGCACGCTGGGTCCGTAGATATCGCAATCCATCAGGCCCACGCGACCGGGGCGTCCGGCATCGGCGAGCGATTTGGCCAGCGCGCAGGCGAGGTTCACCGCGAACGTGCTCTTGCCGACTCCCCCCTTACCTGACGCGATGGCGACGGCGTGCTTGATTTTGGCGTGGGCGGAATTCGCGGCGTTGCCCGCGAGATTGCCACCGCCGGTCGGCGCGGGCGCTTTAGGCGCGGAGACCGCGATATCAATGACCGTCTCCTTGATTTCGGGCATAGCTTGTAAGCAGGCCTCGACCTCGCGCTTGAGTTGCAGCGGGGTCTTGGGGTCGTTGGTGGTCAGCGCCAGGGACACTTTGGCGGTGCCATCGACGAAGGCGGCGGAGCGCACGATGCCGAATGAAACGATATCCCGGCTGAAACCGGGATATTTTACCTGCTTGAGCTGTTCCTTGATGGCTTCAGGAGTCACGAATGATAAATTGGTTGGGAACGAAGTTGGACCGAAAGGGGTTTAACGTTGTTTAGTTGGCCCACGCTGTAAATACGAATGGCCGGAAACCCGGCCTCGAACCTGTCATGACACGTCATCGCTTTTTTCTTTCTCTGCTGCTTTCTCTGATTTCCCTGCCGCTGGCGGCGCAACGCGCGACCGATATCGGCGTGGTCGATGTAAGGACGGCCGTTTCCACGGTTCCGGTCCGAGTCAGCGCGAGTCCGGAGGAACTCGACAAGTTGGCCAACTTCGCCTTCGAGGCCCACGGTCGCTACCAACGTGTCACCAGTGACCCGGTTTACAACATTCGCTTTACGGCGGTGGCGGGAAACCGGGTGCAAGTCGACGTGACGCGCGGTTCCACGCCGACGCTGTCCCGGACCGTCACGGGTTCCTCCCTGCGCCATGCGTTGTTGAAAGCAGCCGATGTGGCGGTGGAGTCCACGGGCGGAGGCAAAGGATTCTTCGCCTCGCAACTCGCCTTCATTGCGGAGCGGACCGGTCGCACGGAGGTTTACACGGGTGATTTGTTCTTCGGCGGCGTGCGTCAACTCACCTCCGACGGCGCGTCGGCGATGTCGCCGCGCTGGTCGCCCGATGGTTCGAAAATACTCTACACGAGTTTTCACCGTTCGAACGCGGCCGACATCTTCATGATCGATCTGGGCACGATGCAGCGTAACAGCTTCGTGAGTTTCAAGGGCACCAACCAAGGCGCGCGCTTCAGTGCCGACGGTTCCAAAGTGGCGATGGTGCTCAGCGGCGAAGGCAACCCCGAGGTCTATGTGGCCAACGCCAACGGCCGCGGCGTCACGCGCCGCACCAAAACGAGTGGCGTCGAGTCCTCCCCGGTGTTTTCGCCTGACGGTCGCCAATTATTGTTCACCTCGGATGCCGCCGGGGGACCGCAACTTTACGTCATGCCCGTGACCGGCGGGCGGATGAGCCGACTGCCGACGAATATCAGCCGCTACTGTGCCGAACCGGATTGGAGCACCGGCGATCCGACCAAGATCGCTTTCACGATGCGCATCGGCCGCGGCTTCCAGATCGGCCTCTTCGATCTCAAAACCCGGGCCGTGGCCAAGCAGGTCTCGCGCGCCCCGGAAGATGCCGTGGAGCCGGTCTGGCTCGCGGACGGCCGTCACCTGCTCTATACCGCCCGGGCCGCGAATTCCCGCAGTATTTGGTTACTCGATACGGAGACCGGCAGGTCCACGCGCCTGAGCGCGTCGTCGCTGGGATCGGTTTCCCAAGCCTCAGTCGTGCTGCCGTAGGGTCGTCCGAAACTCTGAGGCGCAAAAAAGCCGTCCCTTGGTCGGGGACGGCTTTTTGCTGGGCGACGAGTGGCCGAAGGATCAGGCGATCGCGGCGGCGTAGTTGGCGGCGGCGGCGTCCCAGTCGACCACGTTCCAGAACGCGGCGATGTAATCGGGGCGCTTGTTCTGATAGTTCAGGTAGTAGGCGTGTTCCCACACGTCCAGACCGATGACGGGCTGGCCGCCGATACCAGCGACCGCCTCGCCCATGAGCGGGCTGTCTTGGTTGGCGGTGGAGCCGATGGCGATGGACTTGTCGGCCTTGACGTAGAGCCAGGCCCAGCCGGAGCCGAAGCGGCCCACGCCGGCGGCGGAGAATTTTTCCTTGAAGGCGTCGAACGAACCGAAGGCGGCGTCGATGGCGGCGGCGAGGTCGCCGGTCGGCGCGCCACCTTTACCCGGGCCGAGGATGGTCCAGAAGAAGGAGTGGTTGGCGTGGCCACCGGCGTTGTTGCGCAGCGGGCCGCGGATGGAGTCGGGCACCTTGCTGAGGTCGGAAATCAGCTCTTCGACGGAAAGGGCGGCGAGGTCGGCGTGACCTTCGAGCGCGGCGTTGGCCTTGGCGATGTAAGCGGCGTGATGCTTGTCATGATGGATCTCCATCGTGCGGGCATCGAAATGCGGTTCGAGCGCGTCGGCGGCGTAGGTGAGGGCGGGTAGTGAGTAAGCCATAATTGTGTGAGCTTCGAGGGTTGAATACTGAAGTCTTGCAACGTGCTGAAACCCGACCCTCTCGTCAATCGCCGGAACCGTTTTCCTCGGACGATGCGCCCGGAGCCGCGCGTTTGAGTTTGAAGTAGGCGCGGATGAGTTCGCGGCATTCGTCTTCGAGCACGCCGCCGGCGGTGATCTCGCAACGGTGGTTGACCCGCGGCAGCTCGCTGAGGTTGGTCGCACCGCCCAGGCAGCCCATTTTGGGGTCGGGCACGGCGTAGACCACCCGCTTGAGTCGGGACATCAACGTGGCCCCCGAACACATGGGGCACGGTTCCTTCGTCACGTAGAGCGTGCAGTTTTCCAGGCGCCAATTGCCGATCGCGGCGGCGGCCTGCGTGATCGCGAGCATCTCGGCGTGGGCGGTGGGATCTTCACCGTGTTCGACGGTGTTATGGGCGAAGGCGATGACCTCGCCTTCGCGCTCGATCACGCAGCCGATGGGCACTTCATCGCACCGCCAGGCGTCGATGGCCTGGTTGAATGCGAGGCTCATGAAGAAGGTGTCATCGCGCACCAATTGGGAAGGAAACCGCTTTTCAAACGGGCAAGGGAACGGCTTCTCGGGAGGAACTGACATGGTCGAAAGGAGTAAAGCCTTGACTAAGCGGTGTGATCGTTGGCTTACAAGTGGCTTTTGCGCACCTGATTATTGCATGACCGAACACCTGATTATTGACCGAAAGGTCCCCCTGTATGCCTGACGGAGACTCGATCGAAGTGGAGGGAAAGATCGTAGCCGTCCTCCCCGGCACGATGTTTAGAGTGGAGCTCGCCAACGGGCACCAAGTGCTCGCCCATATTTCAGGGAAGCTGCGCAAGCATTTCATCAAGATCGCCGCGGGCGATACGGTGAAGATGGAGATGAGCCCTTACGATTTGGAAAAGGCCCGCATTACCTACCGGATGCGCACGCCTCCTCCCGGTGGTTTCAAACGTCGTCCCGGTGGCGGCGGACGTCGCCGCTAAGCGGACGGCGTCTTTACCGCGACCGCGCGGGTTGAGCGCTTGCACCGACCCGGTGGTCAGCCAACGTATGGCATGCCGCCGCGCCCTGTCACCGACCTCGATCTGCCGGAGGCCATGGCCGAGGCGATCACCGACTTCGGTGCTTCCCTGGCCTTGGAGCGGGGCCGATCGGACAAAACAGTTCAGGCCTATGAACATGACCTGCGGCAGGCGGCCGAATTTTTCGCGCAGCGTGGTCATAGTGATTGGCGCAGGGTTTCGCGGGCGGATGCCGCCGCGTGGGCCGAAGAGCTGAGCGATCGAAAACTGGCGGCTTCCAGCACGGCGCGAAAATTGTCCGCGTTGCGCATGTTTGCCCGCTACCTCGTGCACAATAGTGTGCGTCCCGACGAGTTCACCGAATTGCTCGCGGGACCCAAGCTTAGGCGCAAGTTGCCCGCCACCCTCACGACGGAGGAAGTCCTGCGAATTCTGGCGGCACCGACGGGTGGCGACGAGTTTGGTCTGCGTGACCGCGCCATGTTGGAGCTGTTCTATTCCAGTGGACTGCGCGTATCCGAATTGTGCGGACTGACCCTGCAGCAGATCGATTTGGAGGAGGGTTTTGTCCGCGTTTGGGGCAAGGGCTCCAAGGAGCGGGTCGTGCCGGTGGGCGAAGCGGCGGTCTCCGCGATCAAGGCTTATCTCGAATCCGGCCGGCCGCATTTTGTGAAGACGAGCAAGACCGGCAGCCAATTGTTTCTCAGCAAACGGGGCACCGCCATTTCGCGTAAAATGGTCTGGGTGGTGGTGAAACAACACGCTCAGCGCGCCGGAGTCACCAAGCCGGTGAAACCACACTTGTTGCGCCACTCCTTTGCCACTCACCTGCTCGGCGGCGGGGCGGATCTGCGTGCCATCCAGGAAATGCTCGGGCACGCCAACATTGGCACCACCCAGATTTACACGGCCGTCGAAGAAACGCGCCTGGTCGAACATCACGCGAAATTTCACCCCCGCAAGAACGGTGACGCCTGACGCCCGACCGGGTTGAGGAGGCGCGGGTGGGATCGGTGGTTAGACGGCCCGGGATTAGCGCGGAAAATTTTCGGTTTTGGACTCGCCAGCAGCACGGGTGTCGGCCCCGATGACGTCTGACTCAGGTGCTCTGGCCGGTGCCTGTTCATTCACTCGTCACCTCAACATCCCCTAAAGAGCAGGAGTCCGATGAACTATATTTTTGGCCGCGCTGTGCGCTGCGGTGTCATTTTGGTGCTGATGTTGCTCCCGACATCAGCCGGACTGGCCACTTCGTTGCGTCCGATCACCTTCCCTGAACTCGCGACCCGAGCAGAAGACGTGGTGCATGCTCGAGTCACGCGGGTTCACGCATTCGCCGACGTTTACGAAGGACGACCTTTGGTGCGCACGGCAGTGGAATTTGAAGTCTTGGCGTCGGTTGACGGCGTCGTCCGGGAGCGCGGCCTGACCTTGAGGTTTTTGGGCGGAAGCGTGGGCAACAAGACGATGCGCGTGGACGGCATGCCGACGTTTCGTCGTGGTGAAGAAGTGGTTTTGTTTCTGCACCAAGGGGAACGGCAGGCGTGTCCCTTGGTCGGGTGGGGGAACGGTCGCTACAATGTGGTGCGGGAGCCGGCTTCGGGGGCCTCCTATCTTACGCGGGATGATGGTCGCGTCTTGCCAACCATCGAAGCCGTCGACCAGCGGCTGCGGACGGGACCGCAATCCGAGCGACTCGACGCCGAGGATGGTGCCCGGGTTTCGCTGGAGCGGTTTCTGGCGGCGGTGAAGACGGAACGCGAACGAAAGGCACGGAGTGAATAGGCGGAGGTCCCTTCTCCGCGTCGCCACAACCGGATTGGCGTTGTCGCTGGGCTCGACGTTGCTGGGTTTTGTTTCCAATCGCACACCGTGGCCCGACGGAAATGTGCGGGTGGAATTAAACCTGGGTGTCCCGTCCGCGCCGCTTCGCGACGGCAAGACCTCTTTCGATGCCGTCGCCGCCGATGTGATCGCGCTATGGAATGCGGAGATCGATCGGACCACCATGGTGGCGGTGTCGAGATCGCTGGCGCCGGTCGGGGACGAAAACGGCTATAACAACGTGTTCTTCGACTCCAATACCTACGGAGAAGACATGGGCGATGCCCTTGCCATCACGATCACCTACATCGACACGGGACAGTTTCGTCATGAATCGGACATTGTGGTGAATTCTTCCTACACGTGGGATTCCTATCGCGGACCATTGGAGGACGACACGGACGATTTGCACCGCGTCCTGTTGCACGAGTTCGGTCACTTTTTGGGGTTGGGGCATCCGGACGAAAATTTTCAATCGGTGGATGCGATCATGAATTCCGTCGTCGGCGATCTCGACGCGCTGCAGTTGGACGACACCTACGGTATCGCGTTCAATTACAATGTAGGAGGGAGCTACGGAGGCGTGGGCGACAACGATGACCATGGCGGCACATTTGCCACGGCCACCGTCATCTCGAGAAACGACACGGTGTCTGCCCGACTGGGTTCATGGGACCACGACTATTTCGCCGTGCAGCTCACGACCTCCGGCAGTCTCACCATCCGCTCGACCGGGGACATCGATACCTACGGATACCTTTACGGTGCGGCCGGGGAATTGCATGCCATCAACGATCAAGGTGGTGACGGCGATAATTTTTTGATGATCGGCGGAATGCTCACGCCCGGCACCTATTACGTGCTCGTGGAAGGCTATTCCGGCTCCACGCTGGGTGAGTATACGCTGCAGGTGAGTTTTGACAGTGACCCCGCAGCGGGCGACACGGTGGGCAACACGTTTGCGAGCGCGGCGTCGCTGGGCCTCGACGCCGAAACCTCCGCCGCCATCGACTACAATTTTGATATCGATTACTATCAGGTCGTGCTGACCCAGGCGGGCTACCTGCATGTTTCATCGACCGGGGATCTGGATACGCTGGGCGGGATATTGGACGGGGATGAAAACGTGATCGCGTTCGACGACGAATCGGGGGAAGGCAGTAATTTCAGCTTTCGGTCACGACTGTTGATGCCCGGAACCTACTACATCGAAGTCACCGGATTTTTAGGAACACACGTGGGATCCTACGGCCTCACCACCCGATTCGAACCGGTGGAAGGAGAGCTTTCCACGGCGGCTCGATTGATGAATTTGTCGGTGCGCACCGGGGCGAGCGGAGCGTTTGGGCCGTTGATTGTGGGCTTCGTGACGGAAGGTTCTTCGAAGCTGCTGTTGGTCCGCGGGGTGGGGCCCACGTTGGCGGGGTTTGGCGTCACGGATTACATGGGCGACCCGCGTCTGACGATGTATGATTCCGCGCAGGCCGAGGTCGACGCCAACGATGACTGGATCGAGGCGGATGATGCTTTGGAGCTGGCGCTGTTGGCCGACGAAGTGGGGGCTTTCGATCTCACCGCTTATTTGGACTCGGCAATCCAAGCCACGCCCTCTCCCGGTGCTTACACCATTCATGTGGAGGACTATGATGACGAGGCGGGGCAGGCCCTGGTTGAAGTCTACGATGCGGATGGTCTCAACGTCTCCGGCCGGTTGTTGAACCTTTCCACGCGCACGCAGGTGGGCTTGGAGGGGAGTATTCTCACGGCGGGTTTCGTGGTGGCGGGAGAAGGCACCATCAGGCTGTTGATTCGCGGGGTCGGGCCGCAACTGGCGACCTTCGGCGTGACGGATGCCTTGGCTGACGTCCGAATCGATCTCTTCAACGCGACGCCCTCGATCATCGGTTCGAACGACGATTGGGGTGATGCCCAAGGGGATATTGCGGCCGCCAGCGCGACGGTTGGGGCGTTTGCCCTTGATGCCGGTTCCGCCGATGCCGCCCTGCTGGTCGAACTCTCGGCGGGTTCCTATACCGTGCAGATGAAAGGAGTCGGTGATGCGTCGGGGCAGGGGCTTATCGAGGTTTACGAGATACCATCGCAGGCGGATTTACTGAACGGCAACCGCGGAGGGAACAGGACTCGCTAGACATTGGCGAGGTGAGGTTCAGGCTGCCTCCATGCCCCTTTTGCCGGTGTTGTTACCCCAGTCGGCGACACGGAACCCTCGCGCGTTGGCGCGTCGGTTGCTGTCGGGATTGATCGTCGCCGCGAGTATGGGGGCGATCGAAGTCTCGGCGCAAATGAGGGCTGAAATCGTGCCATCATTTGTGGAGGCACACTGCGTGCGCTGTCACAATGCCACCGATCTCGAGGGCGGGCTCGATCTCGAGGCGTTTCGATTCCAGGCCGATGATCCGGATAATTTTTCCCGGTGGGTGAAAATGCATGATCGCGTCGAAGCCGGGGAGATGCCGCCAGCCTCGAACTCGAAACGTCGCCATGTCGCGCCCGAAGATCGCAGCGCATTTGTGCGCTCTCTCGCCGATATCCTGACCGACGCGGAGAAGTCGCGCGTGGCACGGGAGGGTCGTGCCGTGCAACGTCGCCTCAATCGTTACGAATACGAAAATGCCCTTCGCGATCTGCTCAATCTGCCGTGGGTGCGTTTGAAGGACCGGTTGCCCCCTGATGGCGAAGCCCATCGCTTCAACAAGGTCGGCACCGCGCTGGATGTTTCCCATGTGCAGATGGCGCGCTACCTTAGCTCGGCGGACTACGCCCTGCGGCAAGCGCTCAGTCAGCGCTTTGCGGGTCAATCCACCACGACGCAGCGGTATTATGCGCGGGATGAACCCAGTTTGGTGCGCAATTTCTGGCCGCGCCAAGGCAGCACGCTGACCGATCGTCATGCGTTCCCCGTGCTGGACGGTCATGCCCAACCCGAGGTGCGCGCCGGACGGGCGCCGATCACGGAAAGCTCTACGCGCGAACGTGAAGCTGTAGGCAAAATCTCGAGCACGTTCAGCGATGCCGGCGGCTACCGGTGGTCGAAGTTTCGCGCCCCGGTGGGCGGGCATTACACGCTGCGGTTCAAAGGCTACACCCTGTGGGCCAGCGGCGGCGGTGTGAGTCGCTGGTTCTTCAATGGGGTCGGCGACGCCAAAACACCGGTGTATTGGCTGCCGCTTTGGCATCGACCTAATCTCGACGAAATCTGGCCCGGGCGGCGCGCTGAGCCGATCGGCGTGTTCGGGCAAAGTGGAGGGCAGGGGCGTTTTCTGGGCACCTTCGATTTCGGGCCCGAACCCGGCGTGCACGAGATCAATGTCGTGCTGCAGCCCAACGAGGTCATCCAAACCGATGGTTCGCGCCTCTTCCGCACCCGCGTCAACGGCACCAACGAACAATACATCAATCCGCTCGCGCAACCCGATGGCATGCCCGGTTACGCCGTCCAGTGGATGGAGGTCGAAGGACCGTTCGAGGATCCTGCATCACCGGAAAGTGGATACGCAGTGCTCTTCGAAGATTTGCCGCTGCGAGAGATCGCCGCCGGGAAGTCCGCCGTGACGCTTTCGGTGGTCGCAACTGAGGCGGTGGAAAATGGCGATCGACCGGGTTGGGGAACGCCTGCGCCCGTCGATGTGGCGGTGGAGGTCGTATCAAATGATCCCACGGCGGATGCGCGCCGCCTGCTGCGTTCGTTTCTGGATCGAGCCTATCGTCGTCCGGCCAATCCGGATCACTATGAGCAATTCGTCGGTTTGTTTGAGCGCCAATACGGGCTCGGCTACGGTTTCGCCCAGTCGATGATCTCGGCCTACACCGCCGTGCTCGCATCGCCGGGATTTCTGTTCGTCGAGGAAGCTCCCGGCCTCCTCGATGACTACGCGATCGCGACGCGCCTTGCCTTGTTTCTGTGGAACTCCACGCCCGACGCTGAGCTGCGCGCGTTGGCGGCGGACGGACAGTTGCGCGATCCCGAAGTTTTGCGGACGCAAACGAATCGACTCATCGACGACCCCAGATCTCGTCGGTTCGTGGATGCGTTCACCGATTATTGGCTCGATCTGCGCAAGTTCGACGACACCTCGCCCTCAGCCACGCTTTATAACGATTACGAACTCGACGATCCCCTGAAGCAGGCGTCGATCTTTGAAACCCAGTTGTTTGTGCAGGAACTACTGCGAGCGGATTTGCCGGCCCGCAACGTCGTCGACTCTGAGTTCACCTTTCTAAATGAGCGGTTGGCGGCGCACTACGATGTGCCCGGGATCGCGGGGGCCAAAATGCGCAAAGTGACGTTGCCGGCCGAATCCGTGCGCGGTGGCCTGCTCACCCAAGCCAGCGTGTTGAAGGTCACCGCCAACGGAACGACGACTTCGCCCGTGATTCGCGGCAACTGGATCACCGAACGCATCCTCGGTTATCAAACGCCTCCACCGCCACCGGTGCCGGCGGTCGAGCCCGATATTCGCGGAGCCGTGACGATTCGTCAGCAACTGGAAAAACACCGGGCCGATGCGTCCTGTGCCTCCTGTCACGCGCGAATGGATCCGCCGGGTTTTGCGTTGGAAAGCTTCGATGTGATGGGAGGCTGGCGCGATCGTTACCGCGCGATCGATGAGCAAGTGGAGGCGATCGAAGGGCTGGGAATGAACGGCCAAAAGTTTGCGTATCACTTCGGCCTACCGGTCGATAGTGCCGGGGAGTTGCCCGACGGGAGTCCGTTCGCTGATGTCACCGACTTCAAGGCGCTCTTGTTACAGCACGAGGAAACGATCGCGCGCAATCTCGCCCGGCAGCTCACGATTTATGCGACCGGCGCGCCGGTTCTTTTTTCCGATCGACCGTCGATCGAATCTATTTTGCAACGCGCTGCCGCGCACGATTACGGCATGCGCACGCTCGTGCACGAAATCGTGCAAAGTGACCTCTTCCAAAGTAAGTAGCTCACGTTCCCCCCCTCGTTCCGACGTCCCATGAAAACTTCACGCCCCGCTTCCGTTCGAGCTCCCTTTGTATCGACGCGCGACCCGTTGTCCCGGCGTCGGTTCCTACGTGGCATCGGGGTGGCCATGTCGTTGCCGTTTTTGGAGTCAATGCTGCCGGGCTTTGCACGGGCGGCGGCCCCGAGTTCATCGCCGTTGGCTCCGGGAGCCACCCCGCGCCGCATGTTTGGCATTTGCAACAACCTCGGGTTGTTGCCCGATCAGTTTTTCCCCACGGGAGCCGGGCGCGATTATCAAGCTTCGCCCTATCTTAACCTGCTCCGGGATCATCGCGAAGACTTCACCGTGCTCAGCGGCGTGTCGCATCCCAATGTGGATGGCGGGCATCCGGCCGATATCAGTTTTCTGACGGCCGCGCCGCATCCCGGCAGCAGTTCGTTTAAGAACACGATCTCGCTCGATCAGCACATCGCCGAACACATCGGACCAATGACGCGTTTTCCGTCGCTGACGCTCGCAGTCAATACCGCTTCGCGCAGTTTGTCGTGGACGGGCAGTGGAGTCGCGATCCCGCCGGAGGAAAGTGCGGCGGCGGTGTTCCGGCAGTTGTTTTTACAGGGATCGCCGGAACAGATCGAGGCCCAGATCCGAAAACTGGATACAGGCCGCAGTATTCTCGATGTGATCGCGGGGCAGTCGCGCGACTTGCAACGCAGTGTCGGCGCACGAGACCGCGATCGCTTGGATCAGTATTTTACCAGCGTGCGCGATTTGGAAAACCGTCTGCAGGCTTCGCGGGGTTGGGAACGTCGGCCGAAACCAGTGGTGGCGGTCGAGGCTCCGGTCGACCCGTCCAGTCCGGCGTTCTACATGGCCAAGGTGAAGAACATGTATGATCTGGCCAAGCTGGCGTTTGAAACCGACTCGACGCGCTCGATCACCCTCATGCTCAACAGCGTCGGCACGCCGGTCGTGGCGGTGCGGGGAGCCAACATTACCGAGGACTACCACAATCTGTCTCATCACGGTAAATCCGAGGACAAGTTGAAGCAGCTCAAGATCCTCGATGAGTGGCAGATGAAGCTGCTGGCCGGACTGTTTAGCGATCTGAAATCCGTGCGGGAGGAAGAGGAATCGCTACTCGATCGCACGATGGTGCTCTATGGTTCCAACCTTGGGGACGCCAACGCGCACTCGACCACCAACATGCCGACACTGTTGGCGGGTGGAGGTTTCAAGCACGGGCAGCATTTGGTGCACGACAAGCAGCAGAATTATCCGTTACCCAATTTGTTTGTCTCCATGTTGCAGCGGATGGGCATCGAGGACGACAAGTTCGCCTCGTCCACGGGCACGATGCGCGGGCTGGAGATGAGCTGAAGGTTTTCTTATTTTAACCACCGATGGACACAGCTAAACACCGATTCAGAAACGCGTTCGCCTTGGTCGTGGTGGGGCTTTGGTGTTTCGCCGCGCCCGCGAGGGCGGCGGAGACCGTGCTGGATTTTGAAGGTGGCGCGCTGGGGGAGTGGATTCCCACGTGGGAAGAGCAGGGCGTGGCGCTCGGATTGGCGTGGAAACCCACTGAATCCACCGCCGAGGGCAGTCTGACGTTCTTTCCCCACATCGGCACGGAAAACCAAGGTATTCTCGCTGCCATGGCCGATGAGCCGATTCCGCTGGAAGCACGTTTTCCAGTGCCGGTGAGTCGCGTCGTGGCGCGGTGTTGGGCGCATACCGGCAGCGCGGCTATGTTGGAAGCGTTTGATAATGAAGGTAATCAACTGGATTTCGTAAGAATCGAGCGCGTGCCCCAGCGCACCGATCCAAGCCAGCCGATGCCGACGTTCGAGCTGGAAGTGAGTGGCAAAGGGATTGCCTACGTGCGTTTCAGCGGCCCGCGGGAAGGCGAATATCTCGCGGTGGATGAGCTTCGTTTTGTGATCGACTAAAATTCGCTTTGAAACCGGGCGAACGCGGGTTCGTTGTGGGAGCGTGTCGTTAAATCGAATCGGACAACGTTGTGTAAGTGAGCCGGAACCTGAGTTGGGTTTGGGCATTGTCGTGAGCCTGGATGGCGGGCGCATCGGGGTGTCGTTCCCGGCGGCCGGCGAGCAGCGGCTCTATGGGCAGGGCACCACGGTGCTCTCCCGGGTGCAGTTCCGCGAAGGCCAAAAGGTGGCTACGCGCAAGGGCGAGACGTTTGTCGTCGAATCCGTCGATGAGCAGGATGGCTTGCTGGTCTATGTCGGCGGAGGCCATCGCATCGTGGAGGATGAAATATCCGACGTCGCCGGTGCGGCGGGTCCGCTCGATCGTCTCATGGCGGGGCAAACCGATGAGGGATCCGTCTTCAATCTGCGTCACCGCGCCCTGCAGGCGAAATCCCAGTTTCTCGCTTCGCCCGTGCGCGGTTTCCTCGGCGGGCGGCTGGAGCTCATCCCGCACCAGTTCTACATCCTGCAAACCGTCACCTCGCGGCAGATCCCGCGGGTGCTGTTGGCCGATGAAGTGGGTCTGGGTAAAACGATCGAGGCCTGTCTCATCCTGCAGCGTCTGCTCACGGTGGGCAAAGTGAAGCGGGCGCTCATCCTCGTGCCCGAGTCGCTCACGCACCAATGGTTCGTCGAGTTGCTGCGCCGCTTTAATCTCTGGTTCAGTATCTTCGACGAGCAACGTTGTTTCGATTGCGAAGCCAGCGACCCGGAGGAGAACCCGTTTCTGAGCGATCAACTCGCGCTGTGCAGTGTTGAGTTTCCTGCCAAGCACGAGAACCGTTTCGAACAAGTCGTCGCGGCGGGCTGGGACATGATCGTGGTCGACGAAGCCCATCATCTCGGTTGGTCAGTCAATGCAGACGACGTGAGCCCGGAATATCGGCTCGTCGAGGCGTTGGCCAAAAAGAGCCGCGGGTTACTGTTGCTCACCGCCACGCCGACGCAGCTCGGCCTGGAGGGGCATTTTGCTCGTCTGCGCCTGCTCGATCCGCACCGCTACAGCGACTTGGAGGCGTTTCGCGACGAAGCCGAAGACTTCGGCAAGGTGGCCGAAGTTGCGGAGAAGATCGTCGAAGGCAAACGACTCGACGCGGCCGATCACAAGAAGTTGGCGCAAATCTTCGACCGCGACCCCGATACGTTGGCGGAGCATCTGGCATCTCTCGAAAAGGGTAAACCCGGCGCCCGCGACGAACTGCTGCGCACGCTGCTCGATCAACACGGCACCGGTCGCGTGGTGTTTCGCAACACTCGTGCGGCCATGACGGGCTTCCCGTCGCGCCAGTTTTGTCCGGTGCCGCTGCCGGCGGAGTCGCCCGCGTTGCTCACTCGCGTGGCCCGCGAGCTCGAGGCCGAGGAAACTGGCCGTGCGAGCGAGATCCGGCACAATTTTCGCGATGACCCGCGCATCCTGTGGTTGGTCGATTTCCTCAAGGCCGATCCGAGCCGCAAAGTGCTCATCATTTGCCGCACCCAGCGCAAAGTCGTCGCGATCGAAGCGGCGTTGCGCGAGAAGATGACCGCCAAAGCCGGCGTCTTTCACGAAGGCCTGGAACTGGTGCAACGTGACCGCAACGCCGCTTGGTTTGCGGAGACCGATGGCGCGCAATTATTGATCTGTTCCGAGATCGGCAGCGAGGGTCGCAATTTCCAGTTTGCCCACCACCTCGTCCTCTTCGACCTGCCGCTCAACCCCGGTTTGGTCGAGCAACGTATCGGCCGGCTCGACCGTATCGGGCAAACGGAGACGATTCGCATTCATGTGCCCTACATCGAGGGCAGCGCCGAGGCTTGCGTGGTCGAGTGGTATGAGCACGGACTCGACGCCTTCGCCCAGCCCATGCATGGCGGCAACGAGTTTGCCCAAGCCTTCCGCGAACGGGTCTTGGTTTTGGCCACGCGCTTCGGCGTGGGCAAAAAGCCGCCGGAGCCGAAGGAACTGAAGGCCCTCATCGCCGAGACGGCGAAGTATCGTGCCGCGTTGCTGGAGAAAATGCATCGCGGCCGGGACCGTTTGCTGGAGCTGAATTCCTTCGATCCCCAAGTGGCGGCCGAGGCCATCGCGGCGGTGCGCGCAGCGGATGAGGATCTGACCATGCGCCGCATCGTGACCGAGCTCATGGAGCACTTTGGTGTGCGCATGAAAGACCACGAGGAAGGCGATTTCTTCCTCGATGCCGATCACGCCTACGTGGAAGGATTTCCGTCCATTCCGCGCGATGGCATGCTGGCGACGTTTGACCGCCAGCGCGCGATTGTGCGCGAAGATATTCGATTCGTTTCGGCGGACCATCCGCTCGTCACCGACAGTCTTGATTTGTTGATCAACTCGCCCACCGGCACGACCGCGTTTGGGTTGGTTGAGGCGGAAGTGCCCAACATTCTCGTCGAAGCCGTTTTCGTGCTCGAAACGGTGGCCGACTCGCGTTGGCACGTGGACCAGTTCCTATCGCCTCAGCCGGTGCGGATGGTGGTCGATTTGCGCGGCGGTGATCTCACCGCTGAGTGGGACGTCGCCACGGTGACCGATCTCGTCAAGGACGTCCCGATCGCGCCGTTTTTGGAGCGGCCCGAGTTTAATCCCGCGTTGCTCAAAAACCTCATTGATGGCGCCACCGATCTGGCAGAGCGCAAGGTGGTCCAAGTGAAAACGGCCGCGGAGCAGTCCGCGCAGGCGCAGCTCGGAGCCGACCTGCAACGCCTGGTGGATTTGTCGAAACTCAACGACCACGTGCGTCCGGAAGAAATCAAACTCGCGCAACAACAGCTCAAGAAAACCTGTGGCGCGATTCGCGACGCCCGCGTGCGTCTCGACTCCATCCGTCTGATTGTCGCGGGGTTTTCGTTGTAAGCCGGTCAGCTCAGGAGGGTCGAGCGCGAGCGAGCTCGCGGCCTACGGTGCGAACCACGCGCCGTAGGTGGGTCAACTGCATGAGGAATTGACGATACTCCGGCAGGACCCGACTACCGCAATGCGGAGAAAAACCGGGACCAGCGAGGCAGGTAGGTGTCGTTGATGTCGAGCGAGGCCAGGACGCCTTCGGCTTTACCGAGCACCGCTTCCCGGTGGGCGAAGCCATAGACCCGCGAGTCGTGGCTGTTGTCGCGGGAATCGCCCATCAGGAAATAGCGATCGAGTGGAACGGTGACCGGACCGGCGTTGCGATGGGGCGCTGATACCACCGTCAACCCCATCACGGGGTGCGAAACCCCGGCGAGTTGTTCCTCGGCAAACGCGGCATGTGGCCGGAATCGACGCGCAATGGTGGCCCCGTAATCCTGCGTGGGCGGACCGTAATCGACCGGTGCGCTGTTGAGGATCAGATGATTGTCGCGCAATTCGATCGTATCTCCGGGCACTCCCACGACCCGTTTGACGAGACGGGTTTGGTCCTCCGGCAAAAGCACGACAATGATGTCACCGCGCCGGGGCTCGGACCACGTCGCGAGGTGGATCTGGGTAAGTGGCACGCGCAGGCCATAGGCCAGCTTGTTCACCCAGACGACGTCACCTTCGAGGATCGTCGGGTTCATTGAACCCGTGGGCACCGGGCTGTAGTCGACCACCGATGAGCGCAGCGGCACCCACACGAAGGCGAAGAATATCACATAACCTCGCCACGCCCGCCACTGTTGGCGGGCAACGGCGAAAAAGTGGTCACGGACGGAATCAAATGAGGCGCGCTTCATGGCTAAGTGAGTCCGCCAAACGGGCGACAGGTTTCACCTCAATTCACGCGCCCGAAAACTGGCGCGGTTTAGTTGTGCACCGAGTAGACCTCGACGACCACGTCGCCAGTGCCCCCGGACTTGGAGCTGACCACAACCGTGTAGTTGCCGCCGGGCAGTCCGATCGCGTTCGAGTAGTCGGCCACGACGGGGGTGTCGACCGTGGGAACGACCACCGCAAAGGCGCCCAGGGCGGCGGCGGTCTCGGCCACTGAGGCGGCGTTGGTGGCGCGAACGGCGGCGGTGGCGTCGTTCTCATTATCGGGGTTGAGCGGCGCAGTGAAGTCGCTCCAATTGGCGGATATTTCGACCTCGGCGGCGTTGAATACCTGCACCTGCGGATCGGCGAGCGCGTTGGTCACCGCAAACTGGGCGAGTCCTGGCCCGATGGCGCGCAACAAGAGCGTCTTGGGGTAGAGTGGTCGATCGGGGTCGGGATTGCCGGGGACCGTAAAACCCACGATGACGCGGGGATTGTCCGGCGTGATCGTGGTTCGGGTGGAGATGTTGACGAGCGGCTGATCGCGATCGGGATTCTCCTGGGCCCACAGCGGGGACAGACTGATGGTGGCCGATGCGAGGAGCAGCAGGATGAGTTTTTTCATGGGGTGGGGGGATTTCGGTTCAGTGCCCGATACAGGCAGATTGGGCGAACACCAGTTCGCCTTCAGTTAAGACCCCGCGGTCCGCGCCCTCACTTCAATTTTGCCACCATTTGGCGGCGGCGATGCCAACGTTCCTCGACGCCGGTGACCGTGCCCGTTTCGTCGACCTGGAACTCGATCGTCATCTTGCCGTCGTCTTTGACCAAGAGGCGTTCGCCCGCGGGATGAAACGTGCGGGGCTCGTCTTCCTGGTAAGTCCACGTGTAGGTATCGCCGTCGCGTTTGAACCAGTGCGTGGCTTTCTTGCTGTCCAATACATACTCGCCCTCGAAAGCGGAGTAAGTCGCCGCGTCGAAAGTGGTGAGGCGGTCGGGGGTGATGAATGGATTGCGGGCGTATTCCTCGTTCTTGATTTTTTGAGCCTCAATCGCTTCCACAGCCCGCTGATGTTCCGTGCCGCCATTGAACTTGAAGTCCGGCATCAGCACTTCGACGTAGGCTCCGGTCAACGCCATGATGTCCTCGTCGCTGTAGTCGGTGCGCGCATGCATGACCGTCATGAACAGCATGCCTTTGCGCATGCCTTCGACCGCCTTTTTGATGGCGGGTTTAAACACAAAAATCGCACTGCGCAGAGCGGCCCGTTTGAAAATGCCCATCTTCTCTTTCTTCATCGCGGCGGGCAGGATCTCTTTGAGCGCCTGATTGAAGGCGTTGCGCGGCGGCAAGTAGTAGACCCAGTGAAAATTGGAAAACTGATCGTCCGCCAAATCCGCCGCCGTGAGGACGCGCAGCTTTTGGTCGATGCGGTCCACTTCGAAATTTTCCTTCCAGGCGATTTGATAGAGCTTCGATGCGACGCCCTCGAGGGGTAGGGGCAGGGCGGTGATGACATTGTCCATGTTGAGCTCCAACGCGTCCTCCTCGTTCTTCTCCTCGTCATCCATGTTCATCTTCTTCCGCCAGTCTTGCATGATGCGGGTCAGCTCGGTCGCGGATTTAGCCACTGCGGGATCGAGTTCGTTGGCTTCGGCCATGGCCAGAAATTGGCGGAAAACGAAGATGGGGTGGGGCTCGTCTTGTCGGCCGATGATGACGAGACCTCGTCCGGTCGATCCGTTCAGGGTTTCGTGGGCGACGGCGATCACTTCTTCGGCGAAATCTTCGGCGTAGCGCCGGTCTCGCTTTGTGCGCGCATGAATCGAAATGGCGAGGGGTTCGCCGTTCACCACAAAGGGGGCCAGCTGCACATCGGGCATGAATTCGTCGTTGGCGGCGGTGGCCGACGCCGTCGTGTCATCGGCTCGAAGCGAGGCTCCCAAGAGGACACTGAATATGACGACGAGCACCGTTTTCGCGGGCGGGAACGAGGAAGGGAAATTCATGAATTGGTGCTCTCTACACCCGCGAACTGCTCGCCGAGTTTCAGAAAAATTGCGTGGTCTCAGGAAGGCGCGGGATAGACCGTGCGAAAGGTGAATGATTCGGCGGTGGGACCGAGCCGGGCCAAGGTTTCGAGGCGCGCTTTGCCTTCCTCGACCGTGGGTTGAGTGCCCGCCGGGATCCACCAGAGGGCGAGACCGGGTTGGTCGCGTTTTTCGAACCAATCGTGGCGATTGCGAAACGCCGTGCCGTGTTGGTTCTTGTAAACGTAGGCCTTGAGCGCGTCGGCGTCTGTCCAGACGGACATGTTCACAATCATCAGCGGATCTGGAAACGCCCGAATCGCGGTGGCATCACTACTCTCATCCTGCAGGCGCCACACGAACCCCGGCGAAGCCTCGGCGAGTGCGTTGACCGCATCGAGCTGCTCGGTGAATCCGCGCATGATTGGGTCGTCGAGGGGGGCTTTGCCGAGGGCGATATTGATTTGGGCAAGGAGGTGGGGCATGGCCCGAACCCATGCATTCATTCACTCCGCTCGCAACGCCTCGGTGGGACTAATCTGCGCCGCGTGGCGGGCGGGCAGGTAGCAGGCGACGAGGGCGATCACCACCAGCAAGGCGGTGGCACCAGCGATAATCCATGGGTTTTCCAGCTGCATGTTGGGGAAGCCCATTTTGAGTAATTGCGACAGACCGATCCCGCCGATGAGCCCCAACGCCGCACCCGTGAGCGAAAGCCGAGCGCCTGCCGCGAGCACGATGCGGGTGATGTCCTGCACCTGGGCACCGAGGGCGAGGCGAATACCAAATTCATTGCGGCGCTGCGCCATGGTGCGGGCGATCACGCCGTAAATGCCGATGGCGGCGAGCGCGAGACCGAGGCAGGCGAAGCCGGTCAACATGTCGCGGAGCACGCCGAGTTGATAAAGGGCGCGTGCGACACGGTCGTCGGCACTTTTGAGGTTTCGCACCGGCAGGTCGGGATCGAGATCGGCGATGGTCGTCCGAATCGCGGAGGCGAGTGAGTTCGGGTCCACCCCGTTGGTGCGCACTGCCATCTCATTATAAGTGCGTGGTTCCTGCGCCATCGGGACGTAGACTTGAAAGGGTGTGATGGCCGGATCGGGCAACGTGTTGCTTACGTTGCTAACGACGCCGACGACCTCCGCCCAAGCGAGATCAGACTCGTTGACGCGGGCGATCCGACGGCCGATGGGGTCGGTTCCTTCGAACAGCGTTTCAGCCATGGCGGCATTGATGATGACGGCGAGCGGCGCATCGCTGGTATCACGTTGATCGAAGGCGCGACCGGCGCGCACCGTCGTTCCGACCGTATTCAGATAGTCGGGCGTGATGACATTGATCAGGGCAGTCGGCTCGCGTCCCTGCGGTGGACGCTCCTGCCCTTGCACCACAACACGTCGCGACTCGGATCCGGCGTAGAACGGCGGATGCGAGGAGAGCCCGACGGAGGCGATCCCGGGGAGCGCGCGCAGTCGCTCGAGGGCCAGGTCCTGAAACGCCCGGATTTTCTCGGGCGAAGGGTATTCCGCTTCGGGTAGCAGAAAGGTGCCGGTGAGCAGGTGCTCCGAATTCCAACCGGTGCGGCGATCGGTGAGTTCGGCCAGACCATTGATGAACAACGCCGAACCCGTGAGCAGCACCATGGCGAGGGCGAATTGCCCGACAATCAACAGGTGGCGCATAAGCTGGTGACCGCGTCCTCCGGTGGTGCCCCGGCCGCCGCTCTTAAGCGTTTCGTTGAGATTGAGCCGCATCGCAAACAGAGCCGGGGCGAGACCGAAGGCGACGGCCGTGACGAGTGAGCACACGAATGCCCAGCTCATGACGGACCAATTGACCGCCATCACGACCTGTTCGCCGGCGTCGTCGGTACTGCGGATACGCAGCCAATCCGTCACCCCGGTCGCGACTAGAATGGCCACGAGTCCGCCCAACGACGCGAGGATGAGTGCTTCGAGCAAAAGGGGCTGCAGCAGCTGCCTACGGGACGCGCCCAACGCGGAGCGCACAGCAAATTCCCGCGACCGTTCCATGGTGCGCGCCAGCAGGAAATTGGCGAGGTTGGAGCAGGCGATCACCACGACAAAACCCGACAAACCGAGCAACATGCCCAGCGTCACTTTGGACCCGCTGTCCGTTACGATTTCGGGAACAGCCATGGTATAGGCGGAACTCTCGGCGTGCAGGTCGGGATGGTCCTGCGCCAATTGTTCTCCATACGCGGAAACAAAGGCACCGGCGGCTGCAGCGGTGACTCCGGGCGCACGACGGGCCATGATCTCGACTGCCGGCGTGCCGCGATCGGCGCGCTGGTCGGCGGTGAGTGCGAGCGGGCAAAAGACGTCGACCCAACCGAGATGACGCCAATCGTTGAACGCCTCGGGCACGATCCCAATGACCGTGTGCGGATCGCCGTTGAGTCGAATGGTCTGCCCCACGATGTCATCGCGTGCGCCGAAGCGATTTTGCCACAAACTATGGCTGATCATGGCGACCGCCGCCGCGCCGGCAGTGTCCTCCTCGGGGCGGAAATCACGGCCGTGCGTGGGCGGCAAACCCAGCATGTCGAAAAAGTTACTCGTCACCAGCATGCGGTCCGCGATTTCAGCGGGCGCGCCGGGTTCCGCGAGGCTGACGTCTCCAAAAGCCGTGCCGGCGATGTCGCTGTAAATGCCGGAAGCCGCGGAGCGAAAGTCTTCAAAATCAGGCGCGGAAAATGAGCCTTTAGCAGCTTCCGCCGTGCGGCGGAACACGTAGTCGAGCGTGTCGGCGTCGCGGTAGGGAAGGGGTTTGAAAGCAATGCCGTTGACGACGCTGAACATGGCGGTGTTCGCCCCGATGCCCAGTCCGAGGGTGATGACGGCCAGGACGGTGAAACCGGGCGTGCGCACCAGGGAGCGCGCGGCCAACGTCACGCTGCGCCAAGCCTCGGCGAAAGCCGGTGGACGCCAACTATCGCGCACCTCTTCACGGTAGGCATCAACCGTGCCGAACTCACGACGGGCCGCGAGACGGGCTTCACGGTCGGACAAACCTTCGGCACGAAATTCGGCGATGAGCTGGTCGAGATGAAACTGCATCTCGGTGTCCATCGCGATCTCCTGTTGTCCGCGACGAAACAGGCGGCGGAACTTCGTGCGCCACCAGCGAAAACGTTCGGTGATCATGCGGACTCCTCCATGCTGAGCACGCTCGTCATGGCGGCGGCAAAGGAGGCCCAGTGGGCTTTTTCAGTTTCGAGCTGTTGGCGACCGGCGGAAGTGATGCGATAGAATTTCGCGCTGCGGCCCGCCTCGGATACGCCCCATTCGGCCTCGATCCAGCCGCGACCTTCCAGGCGGTGCAGCGCCGGGTAAAGGGAGCCCTGTTTGAGCGAGAGACGATCATTCGAAACCAGAGCAATGCGTTTGGAAATGTCCCAGCCGTGCAGTTGCGCGGTGGAGAGTGTCTTGAGGATCAGCAAATCGAGCGTCCCTTGCAGGAGTTCCTTGGGCATCTTTTCCATGATGCGTTCATGCTTAGTGTCGCACTTCGACAACAAGCAAGATCTTTATTGTCGAAGCACGACACTAAGGCGCGAGGCTTTCCGCCCCTCGCGCGGTCTTGTAGTCGCAAAACGACAGGACGACATGCGCGGAAGCCGTTATTCTGGTGCCGCGTGTTCGGCTCTCAATGGAGCTGACACGCAAATGAGGCCGCCTGGTTTTACTCCACAGGACCGGTCTCATCTTCAGCCCCAATCCCTAGTTATCCCGCCCCTTATTCTCATGAGAAAATACCTCCTGCTTCTATCCACCCTTGTAATCCTGAAGGCCCCGCTGGGAGCCCAAGTCACGATCGGTTCCTCGCTGAGCGATGGCGGCTCGGATAGTGCCACGGGAGGCGTTTACATCATGACCGGTGGTGATTTCGGGGCGGATAACACGGCCCTGACGTGGTCGTTCTTTGACGATGACGATCTCGACCCGAACCGCAGTGTAACGCCGTTGTTGTTTGAAAACACGGCCGCCAATACCTGGGTGCTCCGCGGCATTGGCACGAGCGTTACCTCCGATGAGAGTGGCCTGCAGGCGGATATTGCCTTCGGTTTGATCGAAGGATCGGCCGCGGTGTCGGCGGGTTACACGTTCGGGTTTTCGGATCGGGCGGTGGCTTCCGCGGGCGACGGCAACACGACCAACGTTTCAGAAAACCAAGGCCTCATTGGCAACGTGGGCGGCACGGACTGGTCGTTCACGGGCACCGGCCAGGATCCGGATACGCTGTCGATCGGGCAGACGTTTATAATCAACGGCGGAGGCGCGGGCGGCACCTATAATCTCTACGGCAACCAACGGGGATATGCGGCTACCATGACAGCCGGTGTATCGGCGGTGCCCGAACCTTCCACCTATGCGGCTCTCGCCGGACTGGGTGCGCTGGGTATGGCGTTTTGCCGACGTCGCCAACGGGCGGCTTTCCGGCCGTAGCCAGCCTGAGCGCAATCCGGTAGCGTTTACCGCCCGGCTATTCATCGACGAAGGGATTGCGGGAACGCTTAGGATGAGAACAGGGTGCCGTCTTGATCACGGCACTTTGGAAAATGCGTTGGGCCTCGATGCTGCAACTCGGGGCGCTGGGGTTGCTCGGCACTTTCGAAACCGTGCGGATGAAGGATGTCGGTCTGAGCGAGTCTCAGATCGGATTGATCCTCGGTTTGGAGAACGGACTGATGATCTTCACAGCTCTGGCGTGGGGAAAGTGGGCCGACCATACGCGGCGTTTCCGGTCCGGGATCATCGTCGGCACGCTTGGACTCGTCGTCACGTTGGCGTGGTTTGCCCACGCGGATGACTGGGCGGACTTCGTGATTTACGGGATCATGCGTGGCCTGTTCGTCACCTCGATCATGGGGCTGATGCCGGCGCTGGCCTTGGCCAATCTGGATCCGGCGAAACCGGGGGCGGGTTTTGGCGGTTACCGGCGATTTGGCTCGCTCGGATTCCTGTTTGCGGCGGCCGGACTGCCGCTGCTGTTTGATCAAATCTCCTCCATGGCCTTCGCGGCGATGGTCTATCTGCCGGTGTCGATCTGGTTTGTGCAGCGGCTCGCTGATCCGGCCGCTCCGCGGGCAGGCGGGGGGGATGAGGTGGCGGCAACGAGTTTTCGACGGGTGGGGTTCTTTCTCGCGGCGCACTTCTTTGTCAGCATGGCGGAGCCGGGCGTGCACGGTTTTTTTGCGGCCTATGCCCGCGACATGGGCGCGTCGTTGGAATGGGTCGGAATGTTGTCGGGCATGACCGGACTCATGGCGTTGCTCACGCTCTCATGGATGGGGCGCCTGGCCGACCGCATCGGAGCGGCGCGAATGTTGGTCATCGGCTTTGTCGCCCAAGGCCTGCGCATGCTGCTCACGTCATTTATCAGCGATCCGCAGTGGTTGTGGTTGCCGCATCTGTTGCACGGTTTCGGCTGGGCGGGGCGGGAAGTGGGAACGCTCCTGTTCCTCACTGCGATCATGGGCCAACGACGGCTGGGCATGGCTTCCAGTGTGATGATGTCGGTGCGCATGGCTGGCACGACGGCGGGGGCGTTGTTGATGGGTAAACTGGCCGAAAGCGCGGGCTACCCGGTGATGTTTCAGTGTATCGCCGGTTTCGTGCTGTTGGGTTTTCTGATGCTCGGCGTGGCACTGAAGCGGGCGAAGAACGCCGCGGCTCCGTCCGTTTCATAATCGGGTCTCGCCCCATGGCCGAATCCGGATAGAACTTCCGGCCATGAAAGGGCGTTCCCAGGTCCTTCGGTGGAGCTTAACGCTCGCGATCGCGTCGGTCGTCCGAGGCGACGAGGATTCGGTGTTGGCCAAAATGGCGGAAGTGATGCCGGTCTATAATCCTCCCGTGCAAGAGAGCGTTTCGGAGGAGGAAACAGTTTATCCGTCGCATCAAGAGCGTCCGCGGTTGCGTTCCATACCGCCTCGGAAAACGCGAGAGGTGACCTACCCGCCGCGCGCGCCGGATGTCGAAACCGAGCGTGAAGTGGTGCAGTTGCCGGAAGTGACGGTCGAAACGACGCAGTTGCCGACGGTCGAGCTGCCGCGTCTGGAGATCAAACCGCCGAAAAAGAACGTCGAGATCGAGCCGTTTCTCACCGGG
The DNA here is from genome assembly GCF_029023725.1 of Synoicihabitans lomoniglobus. GTDB lineage: Bacteria > Verrucomicrobiota > Verrucomicrobiia > Opitutales > Opitutaceae > Actomonas > Actomonas lomonigloba. The sequence continues at coordinate 3,674,508 of NZ_CP119075.1, read as the reverse complement.
GAAGCGTTGGCGGAGAAGCTGGTGGAAAAACACCTCTCGGCGTTCGACCGACTGGTGCTCAATCGCTTCACCATTCCATTGCTCGGTTCGTCTCTCCAGCAGCGTGCACGGGAGGCCGAAGCCCGCGAACAGTTCGCGAAAGCGATGAACGAAATCGCGACCGGTATCGAGCAGGCCAAGGTCTGGGGCGTGAGCGATGAGGAACAAGAAGCACTACGGGAGGAATATTACCGGTTGCTTATGACGAGGCCGCGGTGACGCCGGGGAAAGAGAGCGGCGGCGAAAGTTAATAATTATTAGTCTTTCATTGCCCTGGACCCGGGGTTTGTGCGACGGAATGCATGTGCCCCTTTTGAATTACCTCCGTGCTTTTTCCTGTTCACGTCGTCCGAGTCGGGCCGCTTGGAGTTTGTTGATCCTAGTCGCTGCGACGGTCGTGGGCGCGAAGACGCCGTTGTTCGTGCCGCCGACACTGACGGGGCCGGTTTACGATCTCACGATGCAGAACGGCACCATGGAATTCACCCCGGGCGTGGTGACGCCCACCGCCGGTTACAACGGCGACTTTCTCGGGCCGACACTCATCATGCACAAAGGCGACGATGTGGTGATGAATGTCACCAACGAACTCGGCGAGATCACGACCAACCACTGGCATGGCATGCACGTGTCGCCGGAAGATGACGGGGGACCGCACACCACGATTGCGCCCGGGGCAACGTGGTCTCCGGCCTTCACTGTTTTGGATGATGCTGCGACGATGTGGTATCACCCGCATCTGCATCATTTGACGAACAAGCATGTCACCAAGGGGTTGTCGGGCATGATTCTGGTGCGTGACGAAGTGGAGGCTGCCGCCGGACTCCCGCAGACCTACGGCGTCGATGAGTTTCCGATCTTCCTGCAGGACCGAAACATCAATTTTGACGGCCAGTTCATCGTCGACGAACTCGGTTCCACCATGCTCGTCAACGGGGCGGTCGATCCGTATCTGGAAGTCCCGGCGCAGATGGTGCGACTGCGCGTGCTCAATGCGTCATCAGCGCGTGGATACAATGTAGGCTTGTCCAACGGTGCACCGTTGCATCTCGTCGGCACCGACGGCGGCTTGCGCGAGACCCCACTGGCGGGCAGCCGTTTCCTCGTCACGCCGGGCGAGCGCATTGATGTGGTGATCGATCTGCGCGACGCTCAAGGCACGACGCTGAATCTGGTGGCCTTTAATTCCGAGCTCGAGGGCATCGACATTGCGGGTTCGGCCAATGGCCCCGGCGGCGGCAATCCGCTCAACGGATTGGATCTGCCGTTGGTGGAACTGCGCGTGGTGGCGTCGACGGCGGGAGCCGTAACGAGTCTGCCGGACTCCATCAACGTGCTCGCCCGCCCCATTGCCGCGCAGGCGACGCGGACCCGCACGATCCGCATGACGGGCGCGCCGCCTTCACCGTTTTTATTGGATGACACGCCATTCGATCACGGGGTGGTCAATCAGACCGTCCATCTCAATGCCGTCGAGATTTGGGAGATTCGCAACGACACGAGTTACGCGCATCCCTTTCACATTCACGATGTGCAGTTCTTCGTGCTCGATATCGATGGTGAACCGCCGCCGCCGGAACTCACCGGCAAGAAGGATACGATCCTCGTGCGACGGCGATCGACCGTGCGCTTCATCGCGGTGTTCGATGATCATGCCAACGACGACGTGCCCTACATGTATCACTGCCACATTCTCACGCACGAGGACGACGGCATGATGGGGCAGTTTGTCGTGACGGGTGCGAAGGATGCGCCCGTCAACTTCACTGGTCCGGCACGCGTGGTGAATTTGTCCACGCGGGCGGAAATCGGCGGGGCAGCGGGATCACCCGTGGCGGGATTTGTCATCGAAGGCGAGGGCACGAAGAAGATGGTGATTCGCGCGGTGGGTCCCGAACTCCGGGAGTTTGGCCTTACCACGGCGCTCGACGATCCGGATCTGGCGCTGTTTCGAGCCGGAGCAATTCTCGCGCGGCAGGACGACTGGTCCGCGCTTTATGCCGATGCGTTCAAATCGCTGGGCGCGTTTGCGCTCTCGCCGGCGAGTGCCGATGCCGTGTTGGTGCAGACCTTGGGTGCGGGCGTTTACACGACGCCCGTGGGAGACGGTGGCGGCAGTGGGGTGATGTTGCTCGAAGTCTACGATACCAACGGTGCCAGCACGGGACCCGAACTCACCAACGCGAGCACGTTGGCGTTTGCCGGCACGGGCGATGCCACGCTCAACGCCGGCGTCGTGGTCGCGGGTGAGGGCACGGTGAAACTGTTGATTCGCGCGGTGGGCCCGACCTTGACGAGTCGGTTTTCGGTGGCAGGCGCAATGGCCGACTCTCAGGTGAGTCTCGTGCAAGCGGGCGAGGCGTTGGCGAGTAATGACAACTGGAGCGAGGCCGCCAACGCGGCCGATGTGGTCGCGGCCGCCGATGCCGTGGGAGCCTTTCCGCTGGAGCTCGGCAGTGCGGATGCCGCGATGTTGATCGAGTTGTCGGCCGGAGCTTACACCGTCGTGACATCCGGACAAAGTGGTGCCGTAGGCACGGTATTGATGGAGATTTACCGCGTCCCCTGACGCCTGGTTTACGCGAGATATTTGCGCGCAAATCGAGGTGAAACGGACTCGAGATCCATTAACGTCAAAAAGTCGATGGTGCCGAACTCGCGGTCGATGGCCGGCTCGCCACAGATGCGGGACCCCGCGCTCAGATAGGCGACCATGAGGCGAGGCACCGCCAGCGGCTCCGCCGGTCCCCGCTGGCACCGGCAGGCGTGGACGGGCAGGGTGCGCCACCGTTCTGCGACTAGAAACCGGGCGGCCAATCCCTGGTAGGTCACGATGGCGCCCGCCTCGTCCTGGGAGGAAAGGGAACTGCAGCCGAGGAGAAAACGCAGTCCGCGGTCGCGGGCGTAGTTGAGGATGCCCCGCCACAGCAGTCCGAGCACGAGTTGATTGCGATGCTCCGCCGCCACACAGGCGCGCCCCAGTTCCAGGATGCGTTGGCGCTCGCCCTCGAACGGGGAGAAATCGAACTCCTGCTCACTGTAGTAGCCGAGATGATCCTTCGCACTCGCGCCGGTTTGCAGTCGATAGGTGCCGACGACGGTATTCGTTTCGCGTTCTTCCACCACCAAGTGCGCGCACACGGCGTCGAAGGGATCGCAATCCAAGCCCGTCAGGTGGGAATCCACCAAACCCTCGTGGAGTTCCAGGTTGAACACGTGAAATCGCAACCGTTGCGCGGCGCGTAAATCGGCGGCGGACGCGGCCAAGCGCACCCGGTAACGTTCGGTGATAACGGCCGTCGACGAAGGAGATTTGATCATGGTGGCGGAACGCCGCGGGCGAATCATTCGCCGTGCGACATCCCTCCTCCCAGTCCTTCGCCGGGTGACACGCAAGCGTGTCCGGCCTACGTCAAAACAACGTAACCAATGTCACTTTCCGGCCACCCGTTCGCCATGCCGGCGTCACGTTTGTGACGAATCTGGCGGGGTGTCTGCGACGGCCGAATCGGTCGGCGAAGTCGCCGCGGTGCGCGCTTTGATGCGGCGTTCGGCTTCCAGGATGATGGCTTCGCATCCGATGAATTTGTGGTCATCCAAACAGAGGCGGCGGCGTTTGCCGTTGGCGTCATAAATGCCGTAGGCGATACCCTTGTCGACCCACTTGCGGCGGTCGACTTCCACGATGTCGTCGAGGCCCACCTTTTCACCGCTGGCGCCGGTGATTACGTCTCCTTCGACGGTCACGCTGCGGCGGTGTTGCAGCACGAACCAGGTGGTGAAGACCAGTCCGATCAACGTGAGAAAACCCGCGATTCCGCGCTGACCGGCGAGGTCGCCGGCGGTGCGGTTCTTGGGGACCTTGGTTTTGAGATCGTGCTCACGGGCGTAGGCTTCCCAGATGCGTTTCACTTCGGGAGTTTTCTCGGTCAACTTCGTGCCTTCCGGCACTTGGTCGGCGGTGAGTTCCACGAGTGTTTGGTAACGCTCGGCCTCGGCGGGCCAGACGAGATAACCGTCGGAGGCAAACCAAAGCGCGGAGCCCCAGATCATGATGCCCATGAAGATCATGCGCCGCCGCCATTCCTTGGAAATTCGCGCCTCGATTTGCATATCGCCGCCCAACCCAAGGGATTTGGGGGAAAAGGCAACTCCGCGGCGCGGCGCTGCCGTCGGCCCGCGAGGCGCGTTCACCGGGCGGGCGAGCTGCAGACCCGCTTTCCGCAGCGCTCACTGCTCGTCTTCGTCGTCCTCCGAATCTTCCCATTCCATGTCATCCAACAACGCGGCATATTCGGCTGGTGCCAGATCAGAGAAGTCGACGCGGCGATACGTGCGCACCAGCGGGGTTTGCGGCGGATAGCGGCCGTCGGCAAAAATTTCGTTGAAACCCCACAGGCGGGTGGGCGGATCGTAATAGCGGATGCCGAATTCTTCGTCGGCGATGCGACTCTCGAAAAGAGCGACCATGGAACCGCGCATTGCCAGCGTGCGACCGCTCCATTTTTCGATGAAACGCGGAAAGTTGTGGGCTCCACCGCTCTGTTGTCCGGAGCCGTTTTTATTGGACGGAACCAAGCCCATGAGCAGGGCGGAAGCCACCTCGGTGTCGGCGGAACCGAACTTGACGTTGTAGTTATTGGCGGAGCCGCTGGACGTGTTGTCCGTGGGGTCTTCGGAGGCGCGACGATAGGAACTGGAACCGTCGACGCGATTGGACCCGGATGGGTTCGAAGTCGACCACGAGGAGCTGTAAGAACTGGTGGAGTGGCGCAGCTCGCTCAGCCCGTCGTTCCAGCCCCGGTATTGGGTTCCGCCGCCATCGATGGTCGGTTGCGAGAGGATGGTGATGGCGTCGGCGGCGATGGCGGCCGGCACTTCGTCCACGCTCTCGGGGTAGCGGGAACTGTTGGTCAAACTGCCTGTGCTGGTCTGGATCAGGCCGTCGGCGTTGTAGTGACCGAGGATATACAGGGCGTCGTTGGTGGCGATGGTGAGACCCTCGTGGGCGGAGTGGGTGGGAGTGCTGGCGATGCGGCCGCGGCCATTGATCAAACGGACGCCCGAATCGCGTCGGGTTTCGGCATCGATCGACTCCACGTAGATGGCGCCATTCCAGTCGGCGGCATCGAAGTTGAACAAGTGATTGGCGGTCGAGAGGACTTCGACCGTGGTGGTGGACGCTTGATAGGTCGAATCGGAGGCGCTGGAATCATAGTCGTAGACGAGGCTGTGATTCGCGCCATTTACGGACCAGTCGACGGCCATTTTTAGGGCGGTCATGTCGACCTCGATGATATCGATGGTTTTGGGATCGAAGGCATTGCCGCTGCTGCGGTTGGCACCGGGGTTGAATGCGGTGACGCGCCGCATATCGGTCATGGCGGCAGGCTTGATTTGAATGATGGGGCGGCCTCCCGGATTGGGGTGCACCGTGCCCGCGGTGGCGACGGTGGAACCGGGCAGAATGATCTCGGTGCTGCTGCCATTGAAGGCGCGGTATTCGCCCGCCGGAATCACGATATCTGTGCCGTCCGGTTTCTTGCCCGTGCGAGCCATGGAGCTCGGATTCACCGTGATATAGAGACCGGATTTGCGGGAGAATTTTTGCGATTCAATGGCCGCCACGTAACCTGCCTCACCTGACGCCAGGGGAGGTTCGATCATGGCGCGGCCGGAATTTACCGATTGGTCCACTCCGTCATGAGGGGAGGGATCGGGCACGTATTCGCCGAATGCGACAGGGTTGTATTGTTCCACGCCGTGAGTGCGGGATTGCAGATAGCCGTTGTAGTAGGCGGACGTGAATTCGCGAAACTCGGTCTGGGTGACGATGGTCTCGCTGCCGGTGCCCATTTTGTGGTCGCGCCAGCTTCCGGAGTTTTCACGCAGATCTTTCAGCTCTCCGGCTTTGTCCACGAACCTCACGGGATTGGACCGGCCGCCCTCGGGACTGCCGTTGGAGTGAATCAAAGGCGTCAGATACCCGCCGTAGACCGCGCCGGCCACGGTGACCGGTCCCTTGAAATCCAAGGTGGCGCTGCCGTAGGGGCCGGCGATCCACAGGTTGCCGTTGGTGTGCACGGGGCCGTCGATGGTCATTTGCGAACCGGGGCACAGCTCCAGGTCCATGTTATAAAAAATGGCATGGGCAAACATGGGCGCTTCGCGCATGGCGAGCGTCTCGCCGACGTAGGCCGTGAGGCTGCCGATGTTGGGACTGGCGACGGTGGCTTGAGCCAGGATCTGCACATCGCGGCGGAAGATGCGCTTACCTTTCATGGGGTCGAACTGGTTGTTCGCATCCCGGGGATCGATGTAAAAGTGGGTGTCGTTGAAATCGTTGGTGACGTGCTTGATCTGTCCTCCCACCACGGTCACGGAATCGACCACGACATGGGAATCGGCGAACACGCTCGTCGGCGGCGGCACGAGGGGCGTGGGACCCTCGGGATCGAGCATGCTCATGGAGAAACTCATTTGTTCGTCGAGTCGCTGCCGGACCTGGGCAAAGGCGTATTCCGCGGCCGCCTCGGCGGCGTTGCGGGCCTCCAAACGCAGGGCGTGTCGTTTGTTCATGCGGCGTTCCGTGAGCGACCATCGCAGGATGCTGCCGGCGGCCAGAGCGATGATGGCCGCGACGACCAGTGCGATCATGAGAGCGGAGCCGCGGGGGCTCCGCGGGCGGAGAAGGGATGAGTTTTTCATCGCCGCAATCGCGTCAGCCCCGGGGCGACACCGTGAAATTGTAGGTGTTGGTGGCGCGACGCATGAGGTTGCCCTCGTGGAAAATCTTTCCCTTCACCATGATGCTGCGATTGAGGTAGTTGTAGAACAATTTTCCGTCGGCCAGACCCTGGGAGAGCTCCACCACCTCCGGGTGGTCGAGGGCGGTGTCCACCTGGGGCAGCAGGTCCCAGATGTCGCCGCTGGTGCCACCGGGAAACGTGACTTCGAACCGACGCACGGGGCCTTCGCTGTTCGGGTCCTCGGCGTTCGACGGCGAGCGATAGTAGCCGATCAATCCGGTGATGCTGCTGGAGTGCTGGGGATCCGTGTAAACCAACAGTAGAAAGTCGCCGGACTGGCCCTCGGTCAGCGAAGCATCGATGATGGTGCTGGCATAACCGACCACCGAATCGCCCACATCGACCGACAGGGTGCGATCAGCGAAGGTGGGGAACACCAGGAAGTAATTTGCATACGACGCACTTTCCGTCATCTCGCTGGTGAAGGAGCGGATGTCGCGGTTCACGAGCAGTTTCCCGGAGTCGTATTGATAGATGTTGAGGCTCTGGAACAGGAAACTTGTGACCCCGGTGAGCAAGGCCGACACGAGCGAGGTCGAGATCATGATTTCGACCAGAGAGAAGCCGCGTTGGGCCGAGGTTTTACGCCGGGAAGGGTGCGATTTCATGGGGAAACGTGGCATTAGAAGGTGGGAACGACGGAACGAATGGTGGTGATGGAATCCACGTAGGTCTGGCTGATGCCGCCGTTGTTGAAGCTCCAGGTGTAGACCATCCGAATGCGACGACTCGGGCCCACGCCGTTGTCCGCATCATCAAGGGGAGTGATCCACACCCAGACGTGAAGATTCAGGTCATCGGCCGTGGTCTCCGGAGTGTCGTTGATGTCGATCTGCTTGAAATTATCCACGACTCCCTCGGGCACTTCGCCGGGGATCACGGTGGATTTTGCGATGGGGGCACCGGGGGAGATTTGCAGGACGTCGAGCGTGTCCGCGTCCAGCCGCGTGTAGATGTTGGCGTCATCCGTGATGACGGTGCCGCGTCGCAACGTATCGCCGTCGTAGTGCGGGATGCTGGCGAAATCCATGTTCTTGATTTGTTCGAGGTAACCCTGCACCACCGTGACCGTGGAATTTTGGAAAATGCTGCCCTCCGTAAGCCGCCGTGATTGAACGAAAGCACTCATCATTCCCGCGAAAACCATCGACATCACTACGGCGCCCAACGCCGTTTCGATCAGCGCAAACCCACGTTCGCTGTTGTGACGTGGCGACGAATCTGTAGGGCGGGTTGTTTTCATGAGTAGGGAAAACACCCTAGTTAAAACTGATTGGAAAGGACTAAATTAGGTTAAACACCCTATTTGCTTATTAATCACTAAATATCAATGTTTTAAGGTTAATGAAAATTCATTAACCCGCTGGACGGGTGAAGGATCGAAAGTCATCGACCGGCTGGTGACAGGGATAGAGCGGAGCGGGAATCCCGCGAAGGCTCGTTGCCCGGTGCTTCATAATCCGGGCAACTGATGCTCGCCACCGTCGGCGGAGAGCCACCACCATGCCGTATTGCGATCCTCTCGGCGGCACTTCGCTTTCATGTCGTCGACGGGGACGAGATTACCGGTCAATTATCCTCGTCATCCTCATGGTTGTTTTATCCCGAATTTTGGCGATTCATCGCCCCGCCGTTGCTGTGGTCGGTCGGTGTGGCGGTCGGATCGGAGCACGGATATTATGGGGGCTGGTGATTTTGAGCGGGGTCTCGCTGCGAGCGCAGAGCGATGAGCCGTCGCTGCTGGCCGCGATGACGACGGTGAACATTTCGAGCGAGGCCGATGATCCTTCCCGGGGTAACCGGGTGTTGAATTTGGAGAATGGTTACGAAGCACTGGCGTTGCGGGTGCATTTAATCCGACAGGCGCGGCGATCGATCGAACTGCAGACGTTTATTTGGACGAACGACGAGGTCGGGCGGCTGATGATTTATGAGCTGGTCGAAGCGGCCCGGCGCGGCGTGAAGGTGAGGGTGATCGCGGATCACATGGTCTCGGACCAGAATCCGGAGGTGGGCGCTTTTCTCGCCACGGCGAATCCGAACTTGGAGGTGCGGCATTACCGTCCGGTGATGGAGCGCCTGAAGCCGTCCCTGTGGCAGCAGGCCACCTCGGCCATGTTCGGCTTTCACGGGATCAACCAACGCATGCACAACAAGCTGATGGTGGTGGATGGCGCGGTGATGCTGACGGGCGGGCGCAACATCGAAAACACGTATTTCAATCACTCACCGGGCATGAACTTTCGCGACCGCGAAGTGATGGCCGTGGGCCCGGTGGTGCGGCTCGCCGAGGCTTCGTTTGAAGAGTATTGGGCGTTTCGTCATGTGGTGCCCAGTGCGGAACTCAAAGACGTGGCAACGGTGATGCAAAGCGGCCGGTTTCCCCGCTACGAAACCCGATCCGACTACGACTTCGGCGGCTACTTTGAGGAAATCGATCAAGCCGCCGACGATGCCGACCAAATGCGAACGCTCTTTTGGCACCAGCTCCGGCCGGTCGATCGCGTGGAGTTCTTGGCCGACGATCCGGGCAAAGGGCTGGGTTTGTTCGACAAGGCGTCGCGGACGACCAAAGCGCTGCGTCAGCGGGTGGGCGAAGCGCAGCGGGAGGTTACGGTGCAATCGCCGTATTTGATACTGAGCGGATCCGCTCGAAAACTGGCTCGCGTCCTGCGACGCCAAAACCCGGCCATCTCGCTGCGGGTTTCCACCAATAGCTACGCCTCGACCGACAACATTCTGGCCTATTCAGCCAACTACCGATTGCGCAGCCAATACGTCGAGAAGCTCGGTTTGGAAGTATTCGAATTTAAACCGCACCCCGACTCGCTGCCGGAGTTGTTTCCCGAGTTCGACGCCATGGCGCAGCGGGCCGAAACGCAGGGCAAAAAGGCGGCGCCGTTTTTTTGCCTGCACGCGAAGTCGTTGGTCGTGGATGACCGGGTGTCGTTTGTCGGCTCCTATAACATGGACCCGCGTTCGGTCAGCCTGAACACGGAGGTGGGGCTGATCATCGAGGACGAAGCGTTTGCCCGCGAGCTGCGGGCGCAAATCGAACGCGACATGGAACCCGGCAACAGCTGGGTGATCGCGCGTCGGGAGTATCCCCTGGGATTGGACACGGTGAACGGCCTCATCAGCGGCTTGCTCGCGCTCGGCCCGGTCGATCCGTGGCCGATTCAGAACACGAGCAGTTTCGAGCTCAAACCGGGGACCGATCCCGTGCCGACGAATCACCCGGAATTTTACCAGCGCTACCGGGACACGGGGATATTCCCGGGTGCCAGCGGCGCGGTGACATCCAAGGAAATTCTCACCCGTATCTACAAGGCGGTGGGAGCGTCGCTTACCCCGATCATGTGAAAGGGAGGGCCGAGGGTTAGACGACAACCGCCGGGGCCGCCGCGCCGGGACGTTCGATCACGCTGATCGAAATGGGTTTGCCGACCTGCGTGCCGGAGATTGACCAGTGACCGTCGACCACCTTCCAGTTTAAATCATCCGGGATGGCGGCGGTTGGATGGGCCGTCGCGACGGTGAGGATGCGATGGGACTGGCTCACCGCCGAATGCACGGCGGCGAAGGGATACACGCCCGCGTCGGCGGGCAGTGCGAGTCGGCCGGCGGTGACCGTCACCGGGTCGAGGGCTCCGACCTTGGCCAACAAACCGGCGCGGGGACGGGCGATGGCAAACGTGCTACCGGCGGCCGTCACGCGACCCTCGCCATCGTCGTTGTAGACTTGAAAACGAACTTCCACGGATTGAGGCGTGGTGAGGTCCACAGCATCGAGACAAACCACGATGCCCGGTTTCACGAAAACCACCGTGCGGGTCACGCGGGAGACGGGTAGACCGGCCTGACGATAGGCGTCGGTGGCATCACTGGTGGCGGTCATCCAGTCGAGCCCGACTTGGTGAGTGAGCACCTCGGCGCGAGCGGTCGACGCGTTGGTGCCTTCTTCGCCGTGGTGGTAGATGTGGCCCTGGCCGTTGATCAGCACCGCCGAATGCGCTTCGGTCTGGCGCAGCAACCACTTCGGATCGGAGGTGGCGTAGGATGCCTTGAGGGGATCGTTGAACAAGCGTTCGCCATAGGCGGCGAAGAGCAGGCTGTTGCGATCGGCGTGTTCGTGATTGCACGGGTCGCCACTGCGCAGGCAGAGCACACTGTCGTTCTCAGTCCACCCGGAGCGTGAAAACACGAGACCGGGAGCCGCGCGCCGGTCCAGGGGAATGTCGACGGAGATGGTGCGCGGCACACTCGGATCGAACCAGATTGCCGCCCAGCAGGAAATGGGCTCCACGCGCGCCAATCCCGCGCGAGTGAGCAGGTGTTGCGAGGTGGAGTCGCGAAACTCGCGGGCGATCCAGGCGAAGGGGATGGTCGAACCGAAACGGTTGCAGTCGCCGATACTGATGCAGTCCTGCGGATGCCCGGCGGTCGGCATGGTCGTGCTGAGGAGGTAGCGGGACATCGCCGGAAAATCAGCGATGCCGCGTTCATCGATCCCGCGCAGTCGCCGGAGCATTTCCAACGAGACGATGAAGTAATTGTAGGTGAAGCCCCAATACGCTGAACCCTCCTCAAACGAACCGTCCGTCGGCTGCTCCGCGCTGAATTCGCGCAGGCTGCGCACGCCGAGCTCGCACCACGCGTCGGCGTCGGGATGTTCGGGCACCCAACAGGCGGCGGCGACCAGTCCGGCGGTCGCGATGATTTGCAGATTGCTGCCGGCGAGGATGCGCGGCCACTGGCTCACATCGAGGCGGTTGAGCCCGGTGGTGTCCGGGTCCATCGACCAGGCGGGCATGGGGCTGGCTCCCAGCTCCCCCGCGACGGCGCGATGGCAGGCCGGACCGACTTCCTCGGCGATGCGACGGCGCAACGCCGCCCGGACGGCGGGATCGAGATCCTCTCCGAGCCAGTCCTGGGCGCAGATCAGTTGCACGCCGATGCTGGGCGCGCGCATGACGCCGACGGTGTGGGTGTCGTCCTCCAGAATCCAGTCCCAGCGGTTGAACTTGAGCGCGGTGGCGATGGCGAGCCGCGCAATCTCCAACTGGGTGGGATCGGGCTCGATGAGATGAGCAAACGCGGAACGCAATGCGATCGTGCCGACCCGCGCCAAGTCGCTCACGCGGTTGAGCAAATCGATGTCCTGGGTGAGAAAACGTCGGTCGGCATCCAGATCGGCCAGCTGCAATTCCATCCGGTAGGCGGCAAATTCCGGTCGCGCCATGGTGTCGCGAATCCGCGGCAATTCGGCGTGGTCGAACAACACTCCGGGGAGGGCGGTGGCGTCATCAGCCGCGTGATCGGCGGCGAGGGCGGCCCGACCACCGGGCAGCAAGGCGAGGGCTCCCAGCCCCAGGCCGGTATTCAAAAAAGTGCGACGTGAAACCGGGGTGAGACCGGGCGAAGATGATGGTGGCGGGGACTCCATGGGATGACAGCGGGGCTAGGGCCGGACGACGGGGAAGCCGGCCTTTTTGAGGGCGCGGTGCAGCGCGCGAATGTGAGTCTTATCGCGAGTTTCCACCGTGCACACGGCGTGCACGGCACTGACATCCGGGCCGCTGAACATGCGGTCATGCGCGATGTCCTTGATGCTGGCCCCGGCGGCAGCAATGACCTTGCTGAGCGCGGCCAGACCGCCGGGCCGGTCGCTGATTTTGACCGTGAAGCGACTGCGCCGTCCATCGGCCACCAGGCCGATTTCGATCACGCGGCTGAGCACGGCGGGATCAATGTTGCCGCCACAGGTGGTGAGCACCACGCGTTTGCCTTTGAGTTCCGGAAGCTTACCGGCGAGCAGGGCGCCGAGCGGCGCGGCGGCGGCGCCTTCAACCACGGTTTTTTCGAGTTCGGCGTAGCGTAGGATGGCGAGGGCGATCCAATCTTCGGATACGGAAACCACCCGATCGACATGCTCGCGGGCGAGGGCGAAGGAGTTGGCTCCGACGCGCAACACGGCCAGACCGTCGGCGAGGGTGGCGCAGCGCGGGATGGTGACCGGCCCGCGGTTTTTAACCGCGGCGGCGAAACTGGCGGTGGCCTTGGATTCGACGCCGATGACCTGGACTTCAGGTCGCAGCGCCTTCACCGCGACGGCGATGCCGGCAATGAGACCGGCTCCGCCCACGGGGGCTACGATGGCCTCGACGTCGCGCACCTGTTTCAAAATCTCCAGTGCCATGGTGCCTTGTCCGTTGATGATGGCGGGATCATCGAAGCCGTGAACGTAGGTGAGTCCCTCGGCCGCGACCAACCCGTCGGCCTCGGCGCGGGCGGCGGCAAAGTCCGCGCCTTTCACGAGCACGCGAGCTCCGAGTCGCTGACAGGTGGTGACTTTGATGAGGGGCGCGTAGTCGGGCATGACCACGGTCACCGGGATCTCCAGCAACTGGCCGTGATAAGCCAGCCCGAGGGCGTGGTTACCGGCCGAGGCGGCGATAACGCCGCGTTTGCGCTGCGCGGGCGTGAGTTGCAGCAGGGCGTTGCGCGCACCGCGCTCTTTGAAGGAGCCGGTGCGTTGCAGGTTGTCGAGTTTACAGAAAACCCGCGAGCCCGTGATCTCGGAAAGCGCGATGGATTCGGGGCAGGGCGAGAGCAACACGCCGCTGGAAATGCGTCGGGCCGCGGCCCGTATGGACGCCAAAGATACAGTCATGGCGCGAGCCTGCCGCTTCCCGAATATCTGAAAACAAGAAAGCCGTGGAATACCGAAATGAAATGATGAAAATTAAAGTCCGCGTGTGCCTCTGTGGTGGCGGGCAGGACGAAACGCGGATCGGGTGCAACCGGTTCCTCCGAGATGAGTGGCGTTCGCCGCATGGCATGATCTATCTCTGATCGCTGTGCCCGAATTTGATACTCGTGAAGTCCGACCGTTCTCGGTCCCACATAAAGTGCTGTCTGCTCAAGGCGAGGTCCTGAGCGTGCCGGCCGGCTGGGCGTTGCTCGCGCCGGGGGACGCCGCGTTGTCGCGCCGGATCAAGGCGGATGGTCCGTCGTGGACCGTGGTGGAGAAAAAAGGGAGGAAGCGTTTTTCTCGCGGCATCTGGGCTCCGGCCGACCGTATCGCCGCGTTGCGCGCCGTGCGGCAGGCGGAGCGCGCCGACCCGGCCTATCAACGCGGCCTCGATGCGGGCCGCCGTCGCCGGGCGGCGGCGCAGGAAACGTATGCGGAGGATTTTGGCGCGGCGGTTAAGGCGTGGTTGAATTTCCATCCGCGTTATCAACTGGCGGCAGCCGAGATGGCGCGGCGGATCGTGACGCACGCGGTGCCGGTGGGCAGCGGCACCGTGGCGCGCACCAAACGCATTCCCATCGAGCAGCGGGCGGAAGCGGCCACCATCGCGTGGATGCGGCACCAAACCACGGGCTACGACCACATGCCCATCGCGCGGATCAAAGGCGAACGCCGCGAGGTGCGCCGCCAACTGGCGCAACGATCGAAGGCGTTGTTGTCACGTTACCGCGAAGGTGAACCGATCGATGTCGGTTCGTGTCCCTTGCAAGCGGCGTTGGCGCGGGCGTGAGCCACACTCCGGCGTCAGAGCAGTTTCATTTTCCACGCGCCGCGGCGAAACAGGATCCAACTCCACAACGTCAGCGCTGCGAATGAAACGGGAGCGGCAATGAACACGCCCGTGGGACCGAGTCCGCCGACATGCGCCAGCAGCCAGGCGAGGGGGACTTGAAACAGCCATTGAGTGAAAAAATTCAACCGCGTGGGCGTCCGGGTGTCACCGGCGCCGTTGAACGTGCCCTCCAGGCACATGCCGGCCGCATAAATAGGGAAGCCCAGACTGATGATCCACAGCGCGCGCACGCCGAGGGCGAACACGTCGGCATCGGTGGTGAACTGCGCGATGATCGGCCGGGCGAAGACGATGAACAGCAGGCCGACCGTGCCCAGAAAGATGACGTTGTAACGCATCGCAATGCGCACGGCGCGTTCGGCGCGCTCGGGTTTGCCGGCCCCGAGGTTTTGCCCCACCAAGGTTGATCCGGCGTTGGACAACCCCCACGCGGGCATGAGCGCGAAGATCATGATGCGCATGGCGATGGTGTAACTGGCCACGGCTCCGCTGCCGAAAACGGCGAGGATTTTAAACAAGCCCAGCCAGCTCGTCATGCTGATCATCAGTTGGGCGATGCCGTTGCCCGAGGTGCGCAGGATGGTGACGCAACTGTCGGGCCGTGGTCGCAGGTCCGCCCAGCGCAACTTGAGGTGATCGTTGCCGCGCACGAGATGGGTGAGTTGATAGATGATGCCGATACCACGACCCACGTTGGTCGCGATGGCGGCTCCCGGCAGGCCGAGTTCAGGGAACGGTCCCCAACCGAAGATGAGGCACGGATCGAGCACGAGGTTGATGCCGTTGGCCAGGATCAGGGTCCGCATGGCCAGGGCGGCATCGCCGGCTCCGCGAAAGATCGCGTTGATCAGAAAGATCAGAAACACCGTCACATTGCCGCCAAACATGATGGCGGCGTAGGAGGTGCCTTCGCGGATCACGTCCGCTTCCGCTCCCATGAAGCGCAGCAAGGCGGCGGCGTTGATCGCGAACATTCCGCCAATGATGGCGGCGGCGGCGGTGCCGAGCAGGATGATTTGGCCGGCTGCCTGGGAGGCGCGGGCGGGCGATTTTTCCCCAATGCGGCGCGATACGATGGCACCGGCGGCAAACGACATGCCAATGGCGACGGCGTAGACCAGCGTCATGATCGATTCGGTCAACCCGACGGTGGCGATCGCCTGCGGACCGAGGCGGGAGACCCAGAATACGTCGGCCAGCGAAAAGATCGATTCCATCACCATCTCCAGCACCATGGGCACGGCCAGCAACAGCACGGCCCGTTCGAGGCGGACGCTGGTGTAGTCGTGGCGTTCGCCGCGAAGCGCGAGCAGGATACCGCGCCAAACGGAGGTGTCGTGGCGGGGGTCGTCTTCGGCGGGCGGGGCGGTGGCGGAATCAGGCATGCGGCGGAAGGGAAAACGGATCGGGTCGCGCCAGCGTCAACCCAGGGGAAGCGCGGCTTCCAAGCGCTCGAGGCAACGGGCGAGGTGGAGTTGTTCCGGGCCGACCCGGGCCAACGCCAACGCCCGGCGAAAACTGATGGCGGCTTCACGGTGGTGACCCAGTTGCTGATGAAACTCGCCGACGACGGCGTGGATAAGGTGCTGCGTCTCCAGCCGCGCCGGGTCCGGAATGGCCGCGATGGCATCCAGACCCGCCTGGGGGCCGTGCAGATTGGCCACGGCGACCGCCCGATTGAGGGCCACGACGGGAGATGACGGTTTGCGGCGCAGCAACTCGTCATAGTGCGCGAGAATACGGGACCAATCGGTCGCCCCGACGTCGGGCGCGGTGCAGTGACAGGCGGCGATTCCGGCCTGCAGATGGTAGTCCGTCAAATCCGGGCCGGCCGCGGCCTGAGCCAGGTGGACAAGGCCACGATCGATTGAGGGTTGATCCCACGCCGTGCGATCCTGATCGGCGAGACGCAGCAACGCGCCATGCGCGTCGATGCGGGTGGGAAACCGGGCCCGATGCAGCAGCATGAGCGCAAGCAAAGCATGGGTGGCCGGGGTGTCTCCCAACGGGTGAGCGACGAGCAGGGAGGCGAGACGGATGGCCTCGACGCATAGTTCCTCCCGCAACAGCTGGTCGCCCTCGGAGGCTTTGTAACCCTCGTTGAACAACAGGTAGATCGTGGCCAGCACCCCGTCGAGTCGCGGACCGAGATTGGCATCGGCGGGCAGGCCGAACGGCACGCCGGCCGCGCGTAGGCGGGCCTTGGTGCGAGTGAGTTGTTTTTCGATGGCCGCCTCGCTGGCCAGAAACGCGCGGGCTATCTCGGCGAGGTTGAAACCGCACAAGACCTTCAGCGCGAGGGCAGCCTGAGCATCGGTGGAAATCACGGGATGGCAGCAGGTGAAAAGCAGACGCAACATGTCGTCGTTGATCTCCTCGGTGGTTCCGGATTGGGCGGGGGCGGAGGTTGCCTCGGTTTCCCAATGCACGCCGACAGCGGTTTGTTTGGCGGCGGCGGTGGCACCGCGGCGCAAGGCTTCGTTGATGTAATTGATGGCGACCCGGCTGATCCACGCGGAAGGGTTGGGGGGCACGCCGCCCATGGCCCACGAACGGAGGGCGCGCAACATGGCCTCCTGCACGGCGTCCTCGACCAGCGTCAGATTCCCCATGCCGAAACGACGCAGCAGGGCGCCGTGTAGTCGTCCCGATTCATGCCGAAAAAAGTTCTCCACCAACGTGCCTTCGTCGGCGGGAGCCTCGTCGTCGGTTCGCTGGGGCAGAATGGGCATGGGGACGGTGACTCAGGCCGGACCGGTGACAACGCCAAGGTGGCAGGTGACATCCATGGGCCGGACTTCGATCACGAGACCGTATGCGAGGCCGGGGTGGCGTTGGGCGATGGCGGTGGCTTCGTCCAGATCCGCGACTTGGAGCATGACGTAGCCGCCGACCGCCTCGTGGGACTCGGGGAAAGGGCCGTCGGTGACGCGCTTTCCACCCGGTCCGGCCACGATGCGGCTGGTAAGTTCGAGCGGTCGCCCGTCGGTCGCTAGGCCGGCGTCGCGCAGTCCCACGAACCAAGCGTTCCAGCGCTCGACGAGCTGCTGGCGCTCGGCCGCGGAAAGGTGGGCGTGAGTTTCGGGACCGGTATTGCGGAAGAGGAGGAGGTAGGGCTGAGGCATGAGATGAGGTAGGGTTTAGGATGACTACGGGTGAGCTTGATCAAAACGGACAAGGCGCGAATAATAATTATCGTGCGACTGTCCGGAAGTGCCGGACTTGATCGTTGAGAAGGTGATGAAATTCCAAGTTTTTCAACCTACCGCCCTCCATGATCTCATCCGATGATCGCCGTCCATCCGCCGTCTCTCGCGACGCCTGGTTGACTGAGCGCCGCGCCCTGCTGGAGCGGGAAAAAGCTCATACCCGGGAGCGCGATGCCCTTAACGTGGCCCGACGTCAGCTCCCGTGGGTTCACGTCACCAAACCCTACCGATTCGATGGAGTCGAGGGACCGGTCGGACTGCACGAGCTGTTCGCCCATCGTAGTCAGTTGATCGTGCGACACTTCATGTTCGGACCCGATTGGGAGGAAGGGTGCAAGGGGTGCTCGTTTGGTAGCGACCATATGGATGGTATCCTGCCGCATTTGGAAAATCATGACGTCAGTTACGTGGCCGTGTCGCGGGCTCCGTTGGAAAAATTGATGGCGTTCCAAGCGCGCATGGGATGGCGGTTTCGGTGGGTGTCGTCTTTCTCGAGTGATTTTAATCAGGACTTCGGCGTGACATTTACACCGGCGCAAATGGACAGCGGGGAGCGGCTCTACAATTACGGTTCGGCTCCGGCGTTTTGCGACGAGTTGCCCGGGTTGAGCGTATTCTTCCGCGACGAATCCGGTGAAGTGTATCATACCTACTCGGCTTACGGGCGAGGCACGGAGATCACGGACGGCGCCTACATGCTGTTGGATCTCACGCCGAAAGGTCGCAACGAAACCGGTCCGAATTTCAATCTCATGGACTGGGTGAAATTGCGTGACCAATATCCGGCCCCAGCGACACCGATGGAAACTAAATCCGCTCGGGGAATGTCCGATTCGCCGACCCCGGATCGTTGAGAATGTTAAACTCTCCTTCACCCCACTCCACATGAGCACCAAGTCGACGAACTACACCATTCCCGCCGCCGCCAGCCCCGCGCACGAAATCGTGAGCACGCGCGTCATCCCCTATGCCCGGTCGCATGTTTTTGCGGCCTGGACTCATCCGGGTTTACACGCCCAGTGGTGGGGACCGGAGGGATTCACCAATACGTTTCACACCTATGATGTGCGACCGGGCGGCGACTGGCGGTTTGTCATGCACGGACCCGATGGGACGAACTATGACAACGAAAGCGTGTTTGATCACGTGGTGGCAGGGGAGTGCACCGTATTCCGTCACGTCGGCCAACCCGAGTTCACGGCGGTGGTGCACTTTACCGACGACGGTGACGGCACGCGGATCGAGTGGCACATGATTTTTGCCACGGCCGAGATTTGCGCGGCCCTGACGAAAATGGTGGAAAGCAAGAACGAGGAGAATTTCGACCGCCTCGAAGCGGTATTGCGCGACAACCCGGTGGATTCGATGACGAGTCGTGAACTCGTCGTGCTGCGCGAAATCGAGGCACCGCCGGAAGTTGTGTATCGGGTGATGACGACCCGCACAGGCGAGTGGTGGTGTCCGCGCCCGTGGACCACGCCGGTGGTGGAATGGGAGCTGCGCGCGGGCGGTCGCAGCCACATGGTCATGCGGGGACCCGATGGCGAGGAACACGACATCGAAGGCGTATTTCTCGAAGTGACGGAAAATGAACGCATCGTGTTTACCGATGCCTATCAGCACGGCTGGCGACCCACCGCCCAGCCCTTTATGACCGGCATATTTGAGCTCTCGCCGCTGCCGGGAGGCCGCACCTCCTACCGCGCCTGTTCCCGTCACTGGAGTGCCGCGAAATGCGCGGAGCACGTTGCGATGGGTTTTCACCCCGGGTGGGGCGCGGTCGCCGATCAACTCATCGAAGTCGTGGCCGACGAGCTCAAGCAGAGCGCCGACACTGCCTGACCGCCGCCTCATCCCCGAATCTCAACCTCAACCCCGTTCTTCAACTCATGACTGCTGACATTTCTTCCCTCCCCCCATGGCGTCGCGTGTTTACTCACGTGGTGCGCATTTTGTTCGGCCTCGGCTGCACAATTTTTGGTCTGAATGGATTTTTGAATTTCATCCAACCACCACCGGACTTGGTCCTGTCTGACGAAGCCATGGCGTTCTCCGTGGCATTGATGGAGTCGGGTTACATGATGCCGATGATCGGGGCGACGTTGTTGGTTCCGGGGCTGCTCCTGCTGGCGAATCGGTTCGTGCCGCTGGCGCTCGTTTTACTGGCGCCTTTCTTCGTCAACTCGGTGGCATTTCACCTTGCCCTCGAACGCACCGGACTGCCCAACGCTTTGGTTTTTGTGGCAATGCTGTTGTATCTCGCCTGGACCTATCGCGCGGCTTACCGACCGCTGTTCGTGGCCCGTTATTCTGCTATCAAAGAAAGCTGAACTTATGTCCGAATACGTTGATGGATTTGTGATCGTGGTGCCGGCGGCCAAGTTGGCCGCTTACCGCAAAATGGCCCGCCAAGCCTGTCAGGTTTGGATGGAATACGGTGCGCTCGACTACCGCGAATGCGTGAGTGAAGACCTCAGTGTCAAATGCGGCACGCCGTTTGAGAAACTGACCAAACTCAAGTCAGACGAATTGATCGTCTTTGCGTGGATCACCTACCGGTCAAAAGCGCAGCGGAATAAGATCAATGCCAAGGTGATGGCGGATCCGCGCATTCAAAGCATGTGTGAGCAGGGCGAAATGCCCTGCGATCCCAAGCGTATGAGTTACGGTGGATTCAAGACGATCGTGGCGGCACGGGCGTGAAAAAATCGCACGGATGATCAAGCCCGCCGGTTAACCGAGGTGGTAGAGTGCGAACGTGACTGCGACCGATTCCATTTGCGATCAAACGAGGACTGCATCGCTGGTCCCGCCGGCTGAAGTCGTGGCGGCACTACGGGATGATTTAATCGAACTCGCCTTCGATCTCGATCAGCGCGCGCAATACGAGGCAGCCGATGTGGCCAGCACGGTGGCGGCGCGTCTGGCCGAGCTATTGCCATTGAATCCTGCCGCTGACGCGTAACGCTGCGCCTCATCCATGAAGAAATCCTTTTCCCTCACCGCGCCCGGCAAAGAAGACGCCCGCGTGCGTGACAAGATCCGTCACGAGCTCAACAAATACGCCAAACGCGAACGCAAGAAAGACGTGCCCGAAGGCTATTTTCGCTGGGATTTGAACTGCCGCGTGGGGGCCGACGAGGAGAGTGCGACCGCCATGCCGTTCAAGGACATGGCCAACACGATCGACACCATCGCCGCCACTGGTGCTCCCAAGGTGTTTGTGGAAATCGAAGCCGTCGCCTTGAAGCGCAGCGCGCGCACCAAGGAGTCGTAGCACAACGAGCAGGCCTGGCCCGGTCGAGCCCCGCCGAAGCCGTTCTGAGAATGTTCGCATTACGAACATTCGGGGACCCGGAGGGACGACTGCCCTGTCGTTTTTGGGTGTCGCTCAGAGCGGTGCCGGTGGGGCAACGCAGACCGGGTGGAACCGGTCCCTCCGAGCAATATGGTGGTCAGCCGAGGATCGCGGGTGGCAAAATACTTCCGACCACGCTGCGTAATTCGGGTCGAGTTACGGCGGGTTAAGGCGTCGGTGTATTGGTGTCGTTCACGCTCGCGAGAATCAGCTCTGCGAGTCCCTTGGGGGTTTCGAGCATCGCGGTGTGGCTGCCCGGGTAGGGACGGATGGTCCACCCGCGGGCTTTGGCGCGTTGCCAGCCGGCGTCGCTTTCGGAGCGCGTTTTCTCGGCTTCGGCGTCCTTCACAAACGGCACGTAGGTGACATTGAGGGCAAGGGCGGCGGGGTTTTTGTAGGAAACGGGCTCCGTGAGGGTGCCAATGGGATGGCCGGTGTTGTGGGGCCAGGAGGTGGGATTCTTGGGCAACCAGTCCATCACCATGCGGCCGTTTTCGACCTTGGGCTCGGGGCGATCACCGCCGCGATTGCCAAAGGAATCGCGGATGGATTGGCCGTCCGCAGGCACGGCGGCGTCGAAGTAGTAAACGTGGCTAATGCGTTCCGGGATACGGTCCATGACGCCGGTGATCACCATGCCGCCGTAGCTGTGGCCAGTGAGGATGACGTCGTGCAGGTCTTCGAAGAGGATGGTGTTCACCACGTCGTTGATGTGGGTGGTGAGGTTCACGCCTTCGGCACTGAGATGAGAGCGCTCGCCCAACGCGGTGAGCGTGACGCGGTAGACGGTGTGGCCGGCTTGCTGGAGATACTTGCCGGTTTCCTTCCATTCGTAGCCACCGGCGGTGGCACCGTGCACGAGAACGAAGGTAAGTTTTTCATCCGACGTGTGATGGTCGGCACGGGAGATCGCGGCCGTCAGGCAGACGGTGAGCAGAATAACGAAGGCGCGGGGGAGGGATTTCATGGTGGAGTGGGGAAGGGTTGGCGGGCTGTCAGGGAGTCGGCGTGTTGGTATCGTTCACCGCGGCCTGCATGAGGACCGCGAGGTCCTGCGGATTTTCGAGCATGGCGGTGTGGCTGCCCGGAAACGTGCGCACCGTCCAACCGCGCGCTACGGCGTTCTGCCAATTGCGGTCGCGGGCGGCACGCTCGTCTGGATCCGTGCCCGTCGCGATGAAGGGCACGTAGGTGACGTTGAGTTCAAACGCCGCGGGATTGTCGTAGGTCACGGGCTCCACGGAGGTGCCGAACGGGTGTCCGACATTGTGCGGGTAAGTCGTCGGATTCTCGTTCAGCCAGGAAGGAATGCGGCGGCCGTCTTTGACGAGAAGATCGGCGGGCGGCGGTCGGTGGGACCAGGAACTCTCGCCGTTCTGCGGCACGGAGGCGTCGAAATACATGACGTGTTTGATGCGTTCGGGGATCTCATTTATCACCCCCGTGATCACCCGACCGCCGTAGCTGTGCCCGGTGAGAATGACGTCGTGGAGGTCTTCGAAGCGGATGGTGTTCACTACGTCGTTGATGTGCGTCGTGAGATTGACCCCGACGGCGCTCAGATGAGAGCGCTCGCCCAACGCGGTGAGCGTAACGCGGTAGACGGTGTGCCCTGCCTGTTCGAGGTAGCGGCCGGTTTCCTTCCATTCGTAGGCCCCGGCGGTGGCGCCGTGGACAATGACGTAGGTATTTTTCTGGTTGGCGTCGTGGTGGTCGGCGCGCGCGAAGGCGGAGGCGAACACGACGAAGCACAGACAAAGCAAAGCGCGGGGAAATTGGGGCATAATGGGGTAGGGGTGAGGTTTGCCCAAGTTGGAGCAGCCCGCGCCGCTTGTCAGGGCGACGGCGAGCTAACCGTTATGCTCTGATGACTCCAGCCAATCGAATGAGTGGGACGAGAGCGGCGGCACGGTGGATCGTGGAATTGGTGGGGTTGAAACGATCCGCGTCCTGCTTAAGCTTTTCCGTAGTCCCATGATCGATCCCACGCCTCCTCCGTCGTCGCCGAGCTCGTTGTTCATTCGTATCGGGGGGCGCGATCGGATCGAATTCTTACTGCGTCATTTTAATGCCGACGTGCGGCAGCAGAACGAAATCGGCCCGATTTTCGCCGCGCAAATTTCAGACTGGTCGGCCCATCTGGAGAAGATTGCCGATTTTTGGTCCGGCGCGACCGGTGGTCCGGCGCGTTACCAAGGACCGATGCCGTGGAAGCACATGGCGCTCGGCTTGGAGGAGCGACACTTTGAAGCGTGGCTGGATCTCTGGCACCGCCACTGTCGGGCCCATTTACCGGAACGCGAAGCCGGTGAACTGATCGTCATCGCGGACTCCATCGGCCAACGATTGCGCGAAATCGTCGGGACCGCCCGCAAGTGAGCACGGCTTACCTGCGGGCGAATCTTGGGAACCGCACCGGGATACGGTGCGGCGGCGTCAAGCTATCTTGACCAGGATACCGAACCATTGGCGAAGCCAGCGGCGGCGGGTTGGGGAGAGGTGGAGTAGCTGACGGATTCGAGCCACAAGTGGCGAATGCCACCGGGCATCTCCCATGCAATTCGGTCGTTCACGCGGCTTCCGATCACCGCCATGCCCAGGGGAGTGAGCACCGAAAGTTTACCTGCTGAAATGTCGGCCGCCTCAGGCCAGGCCAGCGTGAACGTGTCACGCTCTTCGGTGTGAAGATCGCGCACCGTGAAGGTTGAGCCGACACGCACGACGGTGGAGGGTATCATGTTCGGCGGCAGCACGAACGCATGCTTGAGTTCTTCACGCAGACGTTGGGCACGCGTGTGGTGCTTATTGCCGGTGGTTTGGAGGAGATTGAGACGCATCAAAAGAGACGCGTGGTCGGTGGTGGACAGGGTAATGGAATCGGGGGAAGACATGGTATGAAAGGAATTGAGAGGAAAGGATAGCCGCGCGCAGGTAGCAGGAATCCAAGCGCTCGCCCGTATCAGCGCGGTGTTCATGGTCGGGCGACGCGCACAAAAAAAGCGCCGGTTGGGGCGCGAGGATGAAGTGAAGGTTCCCGGAGGGCTCGGAAACGGCGGATGAATCTTGCCGTTATCCCGCCAGCGCTCCGGGCCCAATGGGGAAGACCACGAGCTCTTTGCTCGCGATCACACTCGCATGGATTTGTCCGGATTTCGTCATGGCTGAAGGAAGCCAATACTGCGCAACGTTTGCGTGGGGTCAAGGGACACCGGACGATTGTCTGTCGACCGATTCAGTCCGCTTCGTTGCGGTCGTTTCTGAACGATTTAATTGAGGGGGGAATCTTCCGGCGAGTCGGCGGAGCCCCAGCTCTTGCAGAGGTTGCGGAAGCGGTCGGTGAACCCGGCGTGACCTTCGCCGCAGGTGTGGAAAAATCTGCCACGGGTTCACCAAACCCACCCTACAGCGTCTGTATGAACGAGAGGACCTTTTGCATTTCGTGTTCGTGATCCTCTTTTAAAAAATTGTAACGCGTGCCATCGAAATATCGGGCATGGGTTCCCGGTCCATCCGGGCTGCCGTGATCGGTATCGATCGAGTGTCGCCACTTTTGGGCATGTTCGGCCCATTCGGTCTGGTCCACGGTTTCCGGGGCCGTAAACCACACATTCCACGTCAGAGTATTACCGTCCTTCAGCATGTTTCCCGAGGCTATGTTGAAAACGTCCAGTAACATCTGATTGAAGTCGTCGACGATCACCGAGCCTGTTTTTACGAGGGGCCCGATGGTTACCCCGAGGTGACCCAGCGACCAAGAAATCCCGTTATGTTGGGCAAAATCAGGAATGGGAAAATCAGTGCTGGAACCTTTACGCAGGGGAAAAATGGGTTGGTCAGGGTTTCCGGGATGGTAGGTGCTGATCCTGATCGCGTTGGCTTTGCAGGTGGGGAAAGGGAGCCCTTGTTGATGGAAGTGATTCGCCAACATCACCACCGTATCCTTTTTTTGGGCACTGGGGCTGAACCAGATCCGTCCTTCCACCGTCATGTCCGCGGCCAGTGACCGGGTCGTCTCATTGGCCCATCCCCGGTTGCCGGTAACGGTCACTTCGACATTGATACTTCCGAGTAGAGGAGAGCAGGCCCCTTGCTGCGGGCAAATGATGGAGTAAACCCGTCCTGCATCGGTATAACCCAACCTCGAAATGTCCGGGGCGAACATCTGATAGCAGCGCTGCGGGTCGGGTTGACCGGGCTTGGTCTCCCAACTGAATTCGGGCCACACGACCTTTTGCTGCCGTTGGAGCTTATCGATATTCTCCAAGTTACCCAACATGGGGAGCGAAGTGAGGTCAGGTGTCGGATACGCGAAGGCGGGTTTTTCGGCCTCGAAACCGCCCACCCAGCCCGGAGCAGGCGTGGCGTTGATGAGCTGGCGTAATTTGTCGTTGGTGAGATCAACCAACAGATCCACCCCGGAGGTGGATATTTCGGCGATAGTGATGGCGTTGGATGCGGTGTTTAGGAGTTCGAAACCACCGTCCTCGACCACAAAATATACGTGAGGCTCCAACCCCACCTCAGCGGAAAAAGCGGATGATTCGAAATCGATCGCGAATGCGCCGTCAGCTTTCGTTACCGCGATGCCGAGGAATTTTCCGGCTCCGATCAGTTCGTGCTTGTAGGCCAAAACGTGCAGATCTTGGACGCCGTTGCCATTAGCTTTGTTCTTAACGGTTCCGGTGACCGTGTAACCTGCGCGGGGACTGTTGGTGGGCGGGGGCATGTGGGTGGGGCTTTGTTGGGGTTGTGCTCAGATGAGGTGACCGATCAGAGCCGTTCTTTGGCGCGGGAAACCAGACCAAGGCTCTGAAAAGGCTGCCGACCGATGGCGGGTGCCTGACGTTCAACAATGCGAAATTCAGTTCAATTTCGGGTCATCTCGCTCGATAAAATTGAGCACGATCACGTTCGCGAGCTCCCCGCCGGTGGCGCGTCGATCGAGTCGTCTGCACGCTATCGAATGGGGCGATGGCCGTGGCGTTCTTCCGCGGGCAGGAAACCAAGCTGGTAGAAAGTAACACTGGATTTTCGCGGAGTCAGCGTTGGACCAAGCAACGATCCTGTAAGTTGTCGTCGCGCTGGGTAGGGTGTTCGCTTGCGAATACCGCACGTGATGGACGCGGTCGTCGCAAGCGACGCCCCTACACCTATTCGAACTCTTAGGCGTTACACCCTACTAGCCCACCCACTCACGGGCGTTGCGGAAGAGTTTCATCCAAGGGGAATCCTCCGGCCAATCGGACGGTGCCCAGCTCATGCAGCGCGACCGAAACACCCGTTGCACCCTTGATCGCCCTGAAGGGCACCCATCAAGAGTGGTCCGCATGCGGACCGAGTCGCGAGCGACTCGCCATCTCCGCGCTGCCGCGCTCCGTCGGGGTGAGGTTTCACCCCACCCACTCACGGGCGTTGCGGAAGAGTTTCATCCAAGGGGAATCTTCGGGCCATTCGGACGGTGCCCAGCTCATGCAGCGCGACCGAAACACCCGCTCGGGGTGGGGCATCATGATGGTGACGCGGCCGGTGGTGGTGGTGAGCGCGGTCATGCCGAGCGGGGAGCCGTTCGGGTTGAGCGGATAGGTCTCGGTCGGCGCGTGGTGGTTATCGCAATAACGGGCTGCCACTTGGCCACTGGTGCTGAACGCTTCGGCGGTGGCGCGGTCGGCGAATTCGGCGTAACCTTCGCCGTGAGCGACGGCAATCGGGAGCACGCTGCCGGCCATGTCTTTGAAGAGAATACTCGGGGATTCCTCGATCTTGAGGGAAACGTAGCGGCCTTCGTAGCGCTCGCTCTGGTTTTGCACAAAGTGGGGCCAGGCCTCGGCACCAGGGATGATCGACTTGAGGTTGCTGAGCATTTGGCAGCCATTGCACACGCCGAGCGCGAAGGTGTCCTCTCGCGCGAAGAAAGCGGTGAACTCAGCGCGGGCGCGCTCGTTGAAGAGAATGCTCTTGGCCCAGCCTTCACCGGCGCCGAGCACATCGCCGTAGCTGAAGCCGCCGCAGACGGCGAGACCGCGGAAGTCGGCGAGCGATACGCGGCCGGACAGAATGTCGGTCATGTGCACGTCGACCGCGCGGAACCCGGCGCGATCAAACGCGGCCGCCATCTCGACCTGACCGTTCACACCCTGCTCGCGGAGCACCGCCACGGGCGGTCGGACGTGGGCTGCGCCCGCGATTTCAAATTTGAGATCTGAAATTTGAGATCCCGAAAGGGAGAAACTCACTTTCGGCGTGATGCCGGGATCCGTCGGGTCGAGTTTGAGTTGGAACTCTGACTCGGCGCAGGCGGGGTTGTCGCGGAGCGTGGCCATGCGGCGGGTGACATCGGACCAGATGGCGCGCAGGTCGCTGAGGTTTTCGTCGAGCAGGGGCTCACCGTCGCGAGTGACGCGAAAGGCGTAGTCGGTATTGAGCTTACCAATACGTGAGGTGCAGACATCGAGTCCGTGATCGGCCAAGGTGGTTTCGACGTATTCGAGATCGGTGTCGGCGACTTGGATGACCGCGCCGAGCTCCTCGGCGAAGAGCGCGGAAAACACGTCGGTTTCCGTGTAGGCCGCGAGCTTGCTCGCGCTTTCCCCGGCTGCTGGAGCGTCAGCAAGCTGACGGCCTACGGGCAGTTCGAGCGTCACGCCAATGTGGCCGGCGAAGGCCATTTCCACGGCGGTTGCAAGTAGGCCGCCGTCGGAGCGGTCGTGGTAGGCGAGGAGTTTTTGTTCGGCGCCGAGTTTTTGGATGACGGACCAGAATCCCTTGAGGTCGATGGGGCAGTTTACGTCGGGCGTGGCTTCGCCCATCTGCGAAACGACTTGCGCGAGGATCGAGCCACCGAGGCGGTTGCGACCGCGACCGAGGTCGATGAGCAGCAGGGTCGACTCTTCGTCTTGGACGAGTTGCGGGGTGAGCGAGCGGCGGATGTCGGTGACGGGAGCAAACGCGGAAACAATGAGGGAGGTCGGGGCCGTGACGCGTTTTTCAGTGCCTGCGTCGGACCAAACCGTGGACATCGACATGGAGTCTTTGCCGACGGGAATCGTAATGCCGAGGGCCGGGCAGAGTTCCATGCCGACCGCTTTCACGGCGGCGTAGAGATCGGCGGCGTCGCCGGGCACGGCGGGGGCGGCCATCCAATTGGCGGACAGGTTGACTTTGCCGAGCGCGCCGATTTGCGCGGCGGCGAGATTGGTGAGCGCTTCGCCGACGGCGAGGCGGGCGGAGGCGGCGGCGTTGTTAACGGCGACGGGCGTGCGTTCGCCCATGGCCATGGCCTCGCCGGAGTTGACGTCGAAGGTCGCGGCCGTGACGGCGCAATCGGCGACGGGGACTTGCCAGGGGCCGACCATTTGGTCGCGGGAAATAAGGCCGGTGACGGTGCGATCACCGATCGAGATGAGAAACGTTTTGTCGGCGACGGTCGGGTGAACGAGCACGCGCCGCACGGCTTCGGCGAGGGTAATGCCGTTGAGATCGAGCGGCAGCTGCGGGCGGGCGAGGGAAGTCTCGCGGCGGTGCATGCGCGGTGGTTTGCCGAGCAACACATTCAGTGGCATGTCGATCGGGGTATTGCCGAAATGCGGGTCGGTCAGCACGAGCGTCTGCTCGGCGGTCGCTTCACCGACCACGGCGAAAGGGCAACGTTCGCGGACGCAGATGGCTTCGAACATGGCGAGGCGGTCGACCGGGACGGCCATGACGTAGCGTTCCTGGGATTCGTTGCACCAGATCTCGTGCGGCGCCATGCCGGGCTCGTCGTTGGGGACTTGGCGCAGGTCGAATTTGCCGCCGCGGCCGCCGTCGTTGACGAGCTCGGGGAAGGCGTTGGAGATGCCGCCCGCGCCGACGTCGTGGATGAATGAAATCGGGTTATCGTCGTCGAGTGCCCAGCAGCGGTCGATGACCTCCTGGCAACGGCGCTCCATCTCGGGGTTTTCGCGTTGCACGCTGGCAAAATCGAGATCCTCGCTGCCGGACCCGCTGGCCATGGAGGAGGCCGCGCCGCCGCCGAGACCGATGAGCATGGCGGGACCGCCGAGCACGATGAGTTTGTCGCCGGGATGGATGGCGCCCTTTTCGACGTGGGCGGCTTTGATGTTACCCAGACCGCCCGCGAGCATGATGGGTTTGTGGTAACCGCGGAGCTCCATTGGAACTCCGCGGCAGTTTAAGTTGGAAGTTGAGGTTGAAGGCGACGAATCGGGTGCCGTCTCGCTGGTCGATTCACTTGAACTTAAACTTTTCCCTTCGACTCTTTTCGAGGCGACCGGCACCGCCGCCTCGAACGTGCGGAAGTAGCCGTTGATGGCGGGGCGGCCGAACTCGTTGTTGAACGCGGCGCCGCCGAGTGGGCCTTCGATCATGATGTCGAGGGCCGAGACGATGCGGTCGGGTTTGCCGTTGTCCTGCTCCCATGGCTGGATCGCGCCGGGAAGCTTGAGGTTGGAGACGGTAAAGCCGTTCAGGCCGGCTTTGGGCTTGGAACCGCGACCGGTGGCGCCTTCGTCGCGGATCTCGCCGCCGGAACCCGTGGCGGCACCCGGGAAGGGCGAGATGGCGGTCGGGTGGTTGTGCGTCTCCACCTTGCAGAGAATGTGGATGTCCTCGTCATGCGCCGCGTAGTCGCCGGAGCGGGGGTCGACGTAGAACCGGCCGCCGCGGGAGCCGGCGAGCACGGAGGCGTTGTCCTTGTAAGCGGAGAGGATGCCTTCGCTGTGCAACTGGTAGGTGTTGCGGATCATGGCGAAGAGCGACTTGGCCTGCGCTTCGCCGTCGATATCCCAGGACGCGTTGAAGATCTTGTGACGACAGTGCTCGGAGTTGGCCTGCGCGAACATCATGAGTTCGATGTCGTTCGGGTCGCGTTGGAGTTTGGTGAACGCGTCGACGAGGTAGTCGATCTCGTCATCGGCCAAGGCGAGACCGAGGGAGGTGTTGGCGGCGTCGAGCGCGGCGCGACCCTCGGCCAGGACCGGGACCGACGTCATGGGCCGGGGGGATTCGTGGCGGAAAAGCGCCGCACAGTCGTCGATTGCATTGAAGACGACCTGGGTCATCCGGTCGTGGAGCGCGCCGCGCAGGGCAGTGAGTTGCGGCGCGGTGAGGTTGGACAACGGTTTGGGCAGGGCGGCGTTGTCGAAGGTGAGGGTGAAGGCGACGACGCGCTCGATACGCGTCACGGCGGTCAATCCGCAAATGTGGGCGATGTCGGTGGCCTTGGACGACCACGGTGAGATCGTGCCGGGACGGGGGGCGACGACTTGGATCAGGCCGGAAAGATGTTCGCCGGAGCGGCGGGGACCGTAGGTGAGGATTTTTTCCAACACGGCGTGCTCCTCGGTCGAGAGATCACGGGTGGTTTCGACCACGTGCACAAACTCGGCGGCGAGGGAGCGAACCGGGATGCGGGCCGCAGTGAGGCCGTCGGAAAGTTTTTGAAGCCGGAAAGGCGAGAGAGCAGGGGAGCCGCGCAGGATCAACATGGTCGGAGGGCGCGACCGTCCCAAACCAAACCGGACCGGTCAAGCGGGGCGGTGGTCTCGTGACGATTTAGTGGCAAACGGGGAAAAAGCCGTTGACCGGTTCAGCCTGCGCCCCGTGATTACGGGCCTTTATCGTCCGTGAGAAACACACCTGAAACCATGGCCCCCATGTCGGCCTCGTCTTCACCCGCGGCGCTTTGCCGCGACTTCATCACTTGGGCTCCCCATGAGCGATAAGCTGACACACGAGTGCGGTATTGCCATGGTGCGGCTGAAGCAGCCGCTCCAGTATTATCAGGAGAAATACGGCACGCCGCTCTGGGGTTTCACCAAGTTGTTTCTGCTGATGGAAAAGCAGCACAATCGAGGGCAGGATGGCGCCGGCGTGGCCTGTGTGAAGCACGATGTGCCTGCGGGTGAGCCGTTTATGTTTCGGGAACGGTGCGTGAAGTCCGATCCGTTGGCCAAGATTTTCAAGCGCCTGCTGGGGGAATACAACAAGCTCGTCGATAAGGGCGACGCCCATCCCGAGTTCGCCAAGACGGTGAAGGAGCAGTTCGATTTTGGCGGCGAACTGCTGCTGGGCCATTTGCGCTACGGCACCAGCGGGGGTTATAACATGAGCTCGTGCCATCCGTTTTTCCGGCGCAGCCCGTGGCCGACCCGTAATCTCGCGTTGTGCGGCAATTTCAACCTTACCAACACATCCGAGTTGAATCGCAACCTGATCGCGATGGGCCAGCACCCGATTTTCGCCACCGATACCCAGGCGTTGTTGGAAAAAGTCGGCTTCTTCCTCGATGAGGAACACGAAGATATTTACCGCGACTTACGCGCCAAGAAACTGCCCGGGCGCGAGATTTCCGCCCAAATCAGCCGCGACCTCGACCTGCACCGCGTCATTAGTCGCGCGGGCGAAAAGTGGGACGGCGGTTACGTGCTCGCCGGGGCGGTGGGCAATGGCGACGCCTTCATTGTGCGCGATCCCTCGGGCATCCGGCCGGCGTTTTATTACGAGGACGACGAAGTTTTCGCCGTCGCGTCCGAGCGAGCTCCGCTCATGACCGTCTTCGACGCGGAGCTCGAAACCGTCGAGGAAATGACGCCCGGTCACGTCATGGTCATCAAGAAGAACGGGGAGGTGACGTCGAAGCCGTTCCGTGAGCCGCTGCCGCGCACGTCGTGCTCGTTCGAGCGCATCTACTTTTCCCGCGGCAATGACATCGACATCTACCGCGAGCGCAAAGCCCTCGGAGCGCGGCTCGCCGACCAAGTCATCGAGTCGGTCGACCACAATTGGGGCGACTCGGTGTTCAGCTTCATTCCCAACACCGCCGAGATCGCCTACTACGGGCTCGTCTCGGCCCTGCGCGAGCGTCGGCGCACGGAGGTGAAAGACGAGATTCTACGCGCCTCCCAAGCGGGCGAGCTCACGGAGGAGCACCTCGACAACCTGATTTTGCGCAATTGGCCGCGTTCGGAAAAGGTCATCTCCAAAGACATCAAGCTGCGCACGTTTATCGGTCAGGAGGGCCTGCGCAACCACCTCGCCAGCCACGTTTACGACATCGCCTACGGCTCCGTGGTGGCGGGCAAGGACAACCTCGTGTGCGTCGACGACTCGATCGTGCGCGGCACCACACTGCGCAAATCCATCCTGCGCATTCTGACCCGGCTCAATCCGCGCAAGATCATCGTCGTATCCACCGCTCCCCAGATTCGTTATCCGGACTGTTACGGTATCGACATGTCGGAGATCGGCAAATTCATCGCCTTTGAAGCGGCGGTTCTCCTGATCAAGGAAACGGGCCAGGAAGAACTTCTGGCCGATGTTTATCGGCTCTGTCGCGAAGCCGTGGCCAAAGGCGAGTCGGTCAACCACGTCAAAAAGATCTACGACCGGTTCACGCCCGAGGAAATTTCGGCGCGCATCAGCCGCATTGTCTATCCGACCAATGTCGATTGGGCGGGCGATGTGGAGGTGATTTACCAGACCGTGGAAAATCTCCATGCCGCCGTGCCGAATCATTCCGGCGACTGGTATTTTACCGGTAATTTCCCCACCGCCGGCGGTTACCGCGTCGTGAACCAAGCCTACATCAACTACTTCGAGAAATCCACCGCCCGATCCTACTGATGGAATTCTCGATTTTTGATTCTGGATTTTGGATGGGCCACTCCGGCGCGGAATCCTGAACCAGATTCGAAAATCGAGATTCAAAAATCCCCAATCTCATGAGCCTTTCCTACGAATCCGCGGGTGTCCGCTACGATGAACTCGATGCCTTCAAGCGCGCCTGCCAAAAGGCCGCCAAGACCACGGCCGATCTGCTGACGGCTCACGGTTACAGCGAGCCCGCCGAGACGCGCGGTGAGAGCTGCTACCTTATGGAGGCCGAGGACCATTTTCTCGCCCACGTGGAGGAAGGTCTGGGCACCAAGAATCTCGTCGCCGACGCTGTCTACGCGCAGTCGGGTAAGTGCTTCTACCGCGAAGTCGCCATCGATACGGTTGCCACCATCGTCAACGACCTCATCACCTGCGGCGCCCTGCCGACCTCGCTCGCGATGCACGCGGCGGTGGGCGATTCGAGCTGGTTTGGAGACGCCGTGCGCACGCAGGCGCTGGTCGACGGTTGGGCGGAAGCTTGCCGCATGTCCGGGGCGGTCTGGGGCGGAGGCGAAACGCCGACGCTCAAGGGCATCATTGAACCACAAAGCATCTGTCTCGCGGGTTCGGCGGTCGGGCGTATCGCACCGAAAAGCCTGCGCATCACCGGCGAGGCCAAGGACGGCGACAGCATCCTTTTCCTCGCGTCATCCGGCGTGCAGACCAATGGCCTCACCCTGTGCCGCAAGATCGCCGACAACCTGCCCGACGGTTACGCCACACCGCTCGGTCACGGTGATGATCGCACCTACGGTGAAGGCCTGCTCGCCCCGTCGGTCATCTACGTGAAGTTCGTGCGTGAGTGTCAGCAGCGCGGTATCACGCTGAATTACGTTTCCCACGTCACCGGCCACGGCTGGCGCAAACTGATGCGTCTCGACGAGCCGTTCGTTTACGAAATCACGAATGTGCGGCCCGAGCCGGCGCTGTTTAAATTTCTCATGGAAAAGGGCCCCATCGAGCTGCGCGAAGCCTACGCCACGTTCAACATGGGCATCGGCTTCGCTGCCTATGTGGATCCCAAGGATGCCGACGCGGCCCTCGCCGCGGCTCAAGCGACCGGCTACGACGCCTGGATCGCCGGTCGCGTGCACAAGGACGGCGACCGCAAGGCCGTCGTGGTGCCGTCCCTCGATCTCACCTTCGGCGGCGACACCCTGCAGGTGCGTTGAGGAGCGGGATCAGCGGTCGTGCAAGCCATGTTCGACCACGAAACGCAGCAGGTCGGCCGTGGTGCGCAGTTGGAGTTTCTCGAGAAGACGAGCGCGGTAGGTGCCGACCGACGAGACGGCTAAATCGAGTTGCGCCGCGATTTCCTTGTTGGAGAGACCCGCCCCGAGCTGGGTGAGCACTTCGACCTCGCGGGGCGATAGCGCGGAGAGATTTCCCCGACGTGCAGTGCTGCGTTGGGCAAGTTGGCGGCCGAGTTTTTCACTGTGGTAGCGCCGACCCTCCAAAAGGGTGATGGTGGCTTGGACCAAGGCGGCGAGGTCGGCGGTTTTGCACAAATAGCCCGAGGCTCCGGCCTCGATGGCGGCGGCCCCCATTTTGGATTCGGGGAACATGGTGAATACCAGAATGGGCAAGGCGGGGCACCGCTCACGCAGCGCTCGGACCGTATCCATTTCACAACTGCCCGGCAGACCCAGATCCAATACCACGAGGTCCCACGAGCTGGTGGTCACCGCCTTCAGCGTCGCGGTCGCATCGCCCACGAGCGCGAAAGTCGCGCCGGGCAGGTGTTGGCGGATGGTGTTGGGAATGGCTTCGCGAATCAGGACATGATCGTCGGCGACCAGAATGCGGGGCGAGGAATCCGAACGGGGCATTGCTTCGTAAAACGCAGATTGAATGATATTTCCGCAACTGAAAAGCTTGCCAACGCGGTCCTGCCGTTTCGTGCTGCGGGCAACGCCGCGAGCCTCGCCCATGCCGAGTAGAATTCTGCAGTTTGTCGTATTGTTGGGGATGTTGTCGGTGACAGCACTCGAAGGCCACACGGCGACGGAAACCCCGGACGAGGTCGCGCAGCAGATTCAAATGCTGATAGATGAGTCCGCCAAACTGGCCGCGAATCAACCGGAACGCAGCATCGCCACGGCCCGCCAAGCTCTCGCGCTGGCGCTTTCGTCCGGCACGCTCGAATACGAACTGACCGCGCGCGCCCAGCTCGGTGATGCGTTGCGCCGACACAGTGCCTATGCCGAATCCGTGGCGGTCCTGGAGGCTGGACTGGCCCATCCCGCCACCCCCGAAACACGCGCGGCGCGCGCTCGACTGCACTACTATCGGGGGCGCGTGGCGTGGAACCAGGGCAAATACGCCGCCGCCGAGACCACGTTCCTTGCCGTGCAACGCGAGGCCGAAGCGCTCAATGACCGCTGGTTGCTCGCCCACGTGCTCAACAATCGGGGCATCGTCGCCAGCAACCAAGACGCGCCCGAGGAGGCGATTGCGCTCTACCGGGCAGGCCTCGGGTTGGCGGAAGCCGACGGCGATGACGAATTGCGCCCGAAGATTCTCAACAATCTGGCGTTGCTGCTGCACGAGCAGGGCGAAGTCGAAGAACCGCGCGCGATGTTGCAGGCGAATCTGGCGCTGCGCACCGCCAACGGTAACCGGCGGGGGATCGCCAACGCCTTGGTCAATCTCGCCACGATTGAAACCTCGGCGGGAAATCATACGACTGCCCTCGAACTGAATCTCCAGGCGCTGGCCTTGCGCGAAGCGCTCGGCGTGCCGCGCCTGCTGGCCTCGGGACACATGTTGGTGGCGCGATCGCTCACGGCACTTGGTCGTCCGGCGGAGGCGCTGGAGCATTTGGATGCGGCCGCCGTGATCGGAGACCCGCTCGAAAGTCATGAATTGTGGAGCAATATTTACACGGCTTTCAGCGACGCCCACGCGGCTCATGGCGACTATCGGCAGGCCTTGGATTTCCAGCGACGAGCCGAACGTGAAAAGCAATTGGTTTATGGGGAAAAAACCGCCGTCACCCTGACCAAACTTCGCGAGGAGTTTGCCGCCGAAAAACGGTTGTTCGAAATCAGTGAACTCAAAGCGGAGCAAGAACGCCAAGCCGCCTCGTTGGCGCTCACCCACGCCGAGTTGAGCCGCACCAGCCAACAGCGCTACGGTTTGGCGGTATTCATCGCGCTGGGCGGCATCGCGGTGTTGGCGATCATCGGCCGTCAACGGACTCAGGCCCGCGCCGAAAAACGGATTCTGGAGGAAACCCGTCGCGCTCGCGACGCCGCCGAGCAAGCCACCGCGCTTAAATCCCGCCTGCTCGATCTGGCGTCCCACGATCTGAAAACTCCGCTCATTGGAATCATGATGACCGCCGACCTGATTAAGCGCGAAGGCAGGGCGGACCCCCATGTCGGCGACCGTATCGAAGCCATACGGCAGGAAAGCCAGCGCATGTTTGAGCTCGTGCAGGACCTCCTTGATACCTCGGAATCCGAGACCGGTGAACTCAAGTTGCGACCCGAATCACTGGACCTCGCGCAAGGGGTCGGCGCCCAGATCCCGGAGTTTACCGATCGCGCCGCCCGCAAGCGGCAGCAGGTGCGGTTCAGGGTGGAGGAGCCCGACTCCTGTCGCATCCTTGGTGACCCGGCGCGGTTGCGCCAGGTGGTGGAAAACCTGGTGGACAACGCGCTCAAGTTTTCACCCGCCGGATCGACCGTCTGGGTCACGGTGCACGGCGGTGCCCGGGTGCGGCTTGAAGTCGAAGACGAAGGTCCCGGTTTGACGGAAGAGGACCGGGCGGCGCTCTTTCAACGCTTTCGACGGCTCAGTGCGACGCCCACCGGTGGCGAGACTTCGACCGGGCTGGGACTGTCCCTGACTCACACTCTGGTTTCGATGCACGGCGGCCAGCTGTTCGCCGATTCCACGCCGGGAGAAGGCGCCAAGTTCGTCGCCCGGTTTCCGCCGGAAAGTTGAGACCCGAAAGGTGGGGGCGATTTCGCCGACGGGGTGCCCGGCGGCGGGACGGAGATGGCGAAGCCAACTGCCGCGTCGAGCCAGCCGTGTCCCGGCTAAGGAGGCGCGCTCGACGAGCGCGCCCTATCCTTGAGGTCGCGACTTAGTGGCGGCCGACGAGCACTTGGATGGCGTTTTTGCTGTTCAGCACTTCGTTGGCCAGTTCGGTCAGCCGCTCCTTGGTGATCGATTCGAGGTCGGTCCGCCGAGAGCGGGCGTAGTCGAGCTGCTGTGGATTGGCCGCGAGACGGTCGAGCACGCCATAGAGCCAATAGGTGTTCCCTCGCAATTGGTCGTTCACGCTGTCGAGGGTGGGGTTGCGGGCTTGCATCATGAGTTCGTCGTCGATGCCGGATTTGCGTAGCCGGTTGGCCAGGCGCCTGACCTCGCCGGAAGCCTTTTTCATCATACGACTGTCGGTGATCATGCTGGCCTGGATGAAAGCCTGCTGAGGATCGGACTCACTATACCAATAGCGGGTATCGGGGCTGTAGGTGATGCCTATGGCCTCGCGCAGACGTTTCAGGTTCTCGGCCTCGAAGGCGTGGGTGAGCAGCTCCAGTTCGCGGCGCGCCCTGACGTTATCGGCGGGAAGTCGAACGGGATAGATCACGGCAACCGCGCCTCGCCGATCGGGACTCTTGCACTCGATTTTTTCGACGCGTGACTCGGTGTTCCATGACAACGCACGCCGGGGCTTCGGGCTCTGACGCGAGGGCAAGGCACCCAACGTGCGAGCGACGGCGGCGATCGCTTCGTCGGGCACGATATCGCCCACCATGCTGAACTCGATGGGGAGTTGTTCGAGCTGAGGCAGCAGCCAGGCCCGCAGCTCCGCGGCAGAGAAAGCGATGGTTCCATCGGTCGGGGGAGCGGCAAAGCGCGGGTCTTCGCCAGTGAGCAAGCTCATGAGGTTCAGGCCCATGGCGGTTTCAGGCACTTCGAGACTGGATTCAGCCCGATCGTTGACCCGGGTCAGGGCTCGGCTCACCGCGCCTGCCTCCAACGCGGGATCGGTCAGATAGGCCGTGATCAATTGCATCAGCAAATCGACCTGCTCCCGGTCCGCCGTGCCGTTGAAGGACAGGGAGTCTTCCTCGACATTGAAATCGACGCGCACGGTGCGGCCGTTGAGGGCTCGACCGAGGCTCTCAAAATTGAGATCACCGAGGGCGCCTTCGATCAAGGCTGCGGCGGCTACGTGCGGCATGCCGGGCTGGCCGGGAGGCGTGGCCAACTGGCCGCCGGGCGCCAAACGGAGAACGACCGACATCGTTTGTTGGTCGAAGTCGGTGCGCTTGAAGTTGAAGCGCACGCCATTGGCGAACGTGACCTGATGCACGTCAGTCTCCTTGTCGTGATCGTGGTGAGTCACGGTGCCGACGGGCCCGAAGTCGTGGTAGAGAAATGGCACCTGGGGTGAAATCAACGGCTCGGTTACGTCCTCACGCATGCCCGTTTGCAGGGTGGCCACGAGGTCTTGGCTGGCGCCGGCCGAAGCGAGGTCACCGTAGATGAAGTAGCGGGCGAAACCGGTCTCCAAAAAGTCCGCCACCGCGGCGCGGCAATCATCAATGGTGAGGGTGGGCAGGACCTCCTTGGCAAAGGCGATCTGGGTATCAGCCGAAGGCGCGCCCGAGTTGAGCATGACGGCTTCCAGCATGCGGGCGGCGTAGGTGCTGGCGGATTCCGATTTGGCAAATCGACCGGCGAACTCGAGTCGCTTGAGCATCACGTCACGGGCTTCATCGAGCTCGATTTGCAGGATGCCATGTTTGATCAGGCGGCGGTGTTCGCGGTTGAGGGTGAGGAGCAGGTTTTCCCAATTCTCCGGTTTACCCTCGGCGTGGAAGGTGAGTTCCAAAACATCGGGGGACGGGGCGGCGGTTTGCACGCTGAGTTGTTTCACCTCGCTCCCGGCGGTGTAGATCAGGCGGTTGAAGCGGGCCTGCATGGCGGCGAGCACGACCTGGGTGGCGAGGGAATGACGGCTCTGCTCGATCGAGGCGGTGGTGGGCATCGGGCGCGTGTGCACGATCTGAAAATTGAACGACTTGATGGGGCCGATCTGGGTCCAGTGCAGACGCGGTTTGGTCGGATTGGCTGCCACGGGGCGAAACGCTCGCGGCGGCAGTGGCGTGTTGTTGGTAAAGGAAGCAAAGTGACGGTCGATCCCGGCGGTGACGGTGGCCGTCGGCATGTCGCCCACCACCACGAGGACCATGTTGTCCGGTCGATACCACCGGTCGTAGTAACCCTTGAGACCGTCGTCCTCGGCGCGGTCGATGCTTTGCAAGGTGCCCCCGACAAAACGCTGCCCGAGCGGATGATCCGGGTAGACAAACTTCATGCGTTCTTTGGTGAACGCGCCGGCGATGATGCCGCGCGCCTGCATCTCGGCGAGGATGACCTTGCGCTCACGCCGGACCTGTTTGCGGTCGAATTGAATACCGTCGGACCAGTCGCGCATCACCTGGAGCGCGAGTTCGAACGTCTCCGGATCGTAGTGGGACAGATCGAGTTGATAAACCGTAAGTGCCGGCATGGTGAACGCGTTGACCTCGGGGCCAAAACGGATGCCGGCTTCGGCGAGTTTTGCGCCAAGGGTTTCGCCGGGAAAATTGCGGGTGCCGTTGAACGCCATGTGCTCGACGAAATGGGCGTAGCCGAGCTCGTCGTCGGCCTCGTCATTGGAGCCGGCCTGGACGATGAGTCGCAGACTTACGTGTTGGTTGGGATCGGCATGCTGAGCATGCAGGTAGCGCAGACCGGAGGGAAGGGTGCGGGCATGAATCGCGGGATCGAGCGGCAGGCCGTCCACCTCGGGTATCCAATCATTCTCCGCCAACAGGAGACCGGAGCTGGCGGCGACCAGCAGAGAAAGTCCGAAGTGTCTTAAACGCACCTCGGGAGCGCAGTGAAATTTCATCACCAAGGCAAGGTTACAACCGGTTTAAACCGGTTCATGAGGTTCAAGTTCGGGCAGCCGGTAGAGGCGCCTTCAGCAGTTCCTCGCCCACGTCGTGACTCACTGAATCGCGTTTGGCGGGCTGGTTTAGTGGCAGGAACAGTATGCCAGGGCGGGCTGACCTCGGGGACGCCTCTACTCTTCGCCGTCGAAGTAGTTCAAATTTTCCGACCGAATGAGCCGCCGTTCCGGCGAGCGCACCAACCATTTGCCGCTGTCGGGGTAGTGGCAGGATTCGCCGATCGGGTTGTCGGCGACGACGAAGAGCACGATTTCCTGTTCATCGGCCGCCCGGATCTGGTGAGGTTCGCCGGGTTTAAAGAGAAACGCGTCGTCGGCCCCCAGTTCCGTCACGCCATCGGCATGGCGAACCGAGCCCCGGCCACTGATGACGTGGAAAAATTCCCATTGGGCGGAATGGGAGTGGTAGGGACAGATGGCCTTGCCCGCGGGCACACGCACAACCTCGACATCGAACGGGTGGCGTTTGAGCAAGTCGGTCGAGGTTTCATCACGGCCGAGGGCGAGGGACAATCCTTGGTAGACAGCGCCAAAAGTTCCTTTGGGCGAAGCAGATGTTTCCTCGGCAATATCGCGCAGGTTCACCTTGTTCATGGAGGGGAGGCTGGAGGAGGGATAGGCGCGCGGCAATCGCATTGCACGGGTTCGTGCGTTGACCGGGTGGGAGCAACCGCGATGCTGAGAGACATGCTGGAATCGCATGAATTTTCGAGCGAAACACACACGGCGGCCCAAGTGGTGAAGGCGCTGGATTTGCAGCCGCTGGACCAGGAAGGCGGCTATTTTCGGCGCACGGCGGAGTCGGGTCTATGGGTGAAGCAGGTGGAGAGCACGGCCGAAGCCACGCGGGCGTATTCGGTCATCTATGCGCTCTTCACGCCGGACGCGTTTTCGGCCCTGCATCGGCTCACCACCGATGAGATCTGGTGCTGGCACGCGGGAGACTCGCTGGAGTCGCTGCGGCTTTACCCGGACGGCCACGGTGAGTGGGTGCTGTTGGGCTCCCATTTGGCCATGGGAAGCCGACTGCAGGATGTGGTTGCAGCAGGAGTGTGGCAGGGCACCAAGTTGGTGGCCGGGGGCCGTTGGGCACTGGTCTCCTGTATCATGGCGCCGGAGTTTCGCTGGGAGGATTTCGAACTCGGTGACCGGGCTGAACTGGCGCAGACGTATCCAAATTGGCGTGACGCCATCGCCAATGTGACGCGAGCAAACCCGCCCGCCGGGGAAAGGTAGGGCGCGTTCGCCGAACGCAGCCGCAGGCTGTCGGCCCGCCTGCCGGCCCGAATCGCGTGTAGGGGCAGGCGACGAACGAGCGGACTGGACTGAGGGGCAGGAGCGGACGGCTCGGCGAGCCGTCTCTACCGGTTTTACCGGCCGCGGCGGAGGCGGCTGGCGGGCTTGCTCGGGCGGGGGGCGTTTGACGAACCCTTGGGTTTGCCCGCGGAGGGGCGTGAGCCTTTGGGCGCTTGATTGGAGCGAGGACGATTGCCGCCTCCACTACCACCGCCGCCACCGCCACCGCCACCGCCTTGGCGACCGCCACCAGCACCACCTTGGTGACCACCACCGCCACCACGATTTCCGCCGCCGCCTTGACCACCGTTCTTGCCGCGACGGGGGTTTTTGAAGGGTCGGCTGGTGTCGACCACGGGGGGGCGGCCGCGTTCGTAAGCGAAGTCCTCGAGGGTGAGTTGCGGGATGCGGGCGCCGATAAAACGTTCAATGTCGTGCACGTCGCCACCTTCTTCGGGGATGGCCAGCATGTAGGCATCGCCGACTGCCATGGCGCGGCCGGTGCGTCCGATGCGGTGCACGTAGTCTTCGGGGTTTTCCGGCACGTCGTAGTTGATGACGTGCGACACGCCGGAGACGTCGATGCCGCGGGCGGCAATGTCGGTCGCGACCATGATTTCGTAGCGGCCGTTTTTGAAGCCTTCGAGCGCGGTGGTGCGTTGACCCTGGGAGCGGTTGGCGTGAAGCACCGCGACGGAATGCTTGGCGGACTTGAGCTTGCGGGCGATGCGGTCGGCCCCGTGTTTGGTGCGTGAGAAGATGATGACGCTTTGGAAGTCTTCCTTCTCCAGCAGCGCGAGCAACAGATCGAATTTCTGGTCGTAGGCGATCGGGAACAGCGCGTGTTTGACTGACTCATTCACGGAGCGGGTGCGACCGATGACAACGCGGGCCGGGTCGCGCAGAGCAAACTTGGCGACTTCCTCGATCTCGGGAGGCACGGTGGCCGAGAAGAACAACGTCTGGCGGGACTTGGGGCAGAGCTCGACGATGCGTTTGACGTCGCGGATGAAGCCCATGTCGAGCATGCGGTCGACCTCGTCGAGGATGAGCACCTCAATGTCGCGCAGGTCGATTTCCTTTTCCTGAATGAAATCCATCAGGCGGCCCACCGTCGCGATGACGATGTCGCTGCCGTTGCGCAGGGCTTCGCGTTGGCGGCCGTAGCCCACGCCGCCGTGGAGCACGGTGGCGGTCATGTCGCCGAAACGGCCGAGATCGCGGAAGGCGGTTTCGACCTGGGCGGCGAGTTCGCGGGTCGGTTCGAGCACGAGCACGCGGGGGTTGCCCCGACTGTGTTTACCGAGGCGCTGCAGCACGGGCAGGGCGAAGGCGGCGGTTTTGCCCGTGCCGGTCTGAGCCGAACCAATGAGGTCGCGGCCCGATAACACGATGGGAATGGCACGCAGTTGGATGGGCGTGGGATCGCCATAACCCATGGCGAGCACGCCCTGGACGAGATTGGCATTTAACCCGAGTTCTTTAAAAGGCATGCCGCGAGGCGGACGGTTTTTTAGGGGAATGCGAGGGAAAAGTCAGAACGGAGTGCTCAGCTTTATTTAATTCTGATCGCTTGCGGGGAAATGCCACGGTAGGGCAGGTTATGGAAAAACGTAAATTTGCGGAGCTCGGGCTCTCCCCC
Source organism: Synoicihabitans lomoniglobus (assembly GCF_029023725.1). GTDB lineage: Bacteria > Verrucomicrobiota > Verrucomicrobiia > Opitutales > Opitutaceae > Actomonas > Actomonas lomonigloba. Next base: position 3,631,914 of record NZ_CP119075.1, on the reverse strand, counting down.
GAAGTGCTCAAAGCCGTCGACAAGATGGGCTTTGAGGAGGCTTCCCCGATTCAAACCGCTGTCATCCCGCTGTTGCTGGAAGGCCGGGACGTCGTGGGACAATCAGCCACGGGCTCGGGCAAAACTGCGGCTTTCGCTATCCCGGCGATCGAGATGGTGGACCCTAAATTGAAGCGCGTGCAGGCCCTGATCCTGTGCCCTACCCGCGAGTTGGCGGTGCAGGTGGCCGAGGAGGTCAACAAGCTCGCCGGTTTCAAGCGCGGGGTCATGGAGGTGCCGATTTACGGCGGTCAAAGCTACGAGCGCCAATACCGGGCGCTGAAGGCCGGGGCCCAGATCGTGATCGGCACGCCGGGTCGCGTCATGGACCACATGGAGCGCGGCACGCTCGCGTTCGATAATCTTAAAATGGTGATCCTCGACGAGTGTGACCGCATGCTCGACATGGGTTTCCGTGACGACATCGAGCATATACTCAAGACCACTCCTCCGGGACGGCAGTCGCTGTTTTTCTCGGCCACCATGCCGAAGTTGATCCGCGACATGATCAGTCGCTACACCACGAACCCCGCCTCCGTGGAGATCAAGGCGCAGGCGCAAAACGCGCCGTCCGTGGACCAAGTGTATTTCGAAGTGGACCGCCGTTCCAAAGTCGAGGCGCTGACGCGTTTGATCGATCTGCACGACTTCCGCCATGGCATCGTGTTTTGTTCGACCAAGATCATGGTCGATGAGCTCAACGAGCTGCTGCACGCGCGGGGCTACGCCTGTGACCGTTTGCATGGCGACATCTCCCAAGTGCAACGCAATCGCGTGACGGAGAAGTTCAAGCGCAAGGGCTTTGAATTTCTCATCGCCACCGACGTCGCCGCTCGCGGTTTGGATGTCGACGATCTCGAAGTCGTGTTCAATTACGACCTGCCCAACGATGGTGAGGACTACACCCACCGCGTCGGTCGCACGGGTCGCGCCGGCAAATCCGGCCGCGCTTTCACGTTCGTTTCGGGTCGCGAGATCTACAAGCTGCAGGGTATGATCCGCTACGCGCGGCTCGACATTCGGCGCGAGCGCATCCCTTCGCTCGATCAGGTCGAAGAGGCACGCGAGAATGCGTTTTTCGAAAAACTCCGCCGCACGTTGGAAGAGGGCAAATTTGTGAAGCGCGAGCGGATGATCGACCGTTTGATGGAGCAAGGCTACTTGAGCACCGACATTGCTTCGGCGTTGATTCACATGATGAACGCCGGCGCCGAGCCCAAGCCCGCGGCACCGGCCCCCGCTCCCTCGCGAGGGGGTCGGGATGACGACCGTCGCGGCGGTGGCGGCGGCGGCGGATACGAGCGCGGTGGTGATCGCGGCGAACGCGGGCGCGGTGGTTATCCCGAAAAGGAAGCCTATGATCGTCCGGGCCGGACCGGTCGGGAGTCCGGTTACACGACGGTCTTTTTCAATGTCGGCCGAAAGCAAATGATTACGCCGGCTGATCTGGTCGGCAAAATTGCCGGTGCCACGCGACTGCCCGCCAACATCGTGGGGGCGATCGACATCAAACAGCGGCATGCCCTCGTCGATGTCGCGGATGATGCCGTCGATGTCGTGCTGCAAAAGCTCGCCGGGGTCCGCATGAAGGGCGTCACGGTGCAGCCGATTCCGGCGGCCGAGGCCGGTTGAGGCCCGGCGCGGAGGCCGTCGTTCTCGTTCTCTTTCCTCTTTAACCTTTCTCCCTGTGCGTCGGGCGGGGTTTCTCTCGTCGGCGATAAAGATAAAGAGGAAAGAGAACGATGAGGGGGTCGTGACGCACTCGTCACGGCGTGTTTCTTGACACGTCTCCGGTCGGTCACTACTCCGGGGACCCGACATGGAAGCCGTCTTGGAACAACCTGTGTTGGTTTTAAATCGCCTTTGGCAGGCGGTTAACGTCATCGGCGCGAAACGCGCCTTTGGGCTGCTCGCGAGAGGGCACGCTTCCGTGATCCATCACGCGACCGACGACTTCCGCGTGTTCTCGTTCATGGATTGGATGGATTTCTCCGTCGATAATCCCCCGCTTGATGAGATGGATGCGGTGCACACGCCCAACACCATGGTGCGTTTGCCGCGGGTGATTTTGCTCACGTTTTTCGACAAACTGCCGCGCAAAGAGATCAAACTCACGCGGGGTAATGTTTTCCAGCGAGACAAGGACACCTGCCAATATTGCGGCCGCATATTTAAGCGCGAAGACTTGAATCTTGATCACGTCATCCCGCGCGATCGCGGTGGGCGCACGACGTGGGAGAACATCGTGTGTTCGTGCATCAAGTGCAATTCGCACAAGGCCAACCGGCTGCCGCACCAGGCGCACATGCGGCTCATCCGCAAACCGGTGCGACCCAAATGGCGGCCGGTCATTTCGCTCGTGCTGAACAACAAACAACGCGAGCGCTGGAAGGACTTCCTCGACCTCGCGTATTGGAACGTCGAGTTGGAAGAGTAAGGCGAATCGGTTTGAGACGCGGTCGAAGCAGGAGTGGTCCGCCGGGGCCGAGAGGAATGTGTTCTTGAACTATTATCCCTAATGCCCTGATAGTCAAAGGCATGTCCGAATTACCCCTTCGATCGCTCGCGTCTTTTTTGATTAAACTAGTGATACTCGGAGGACTCCTGGCGGGTCTGGTCGGTCACGCGCAATCCCTGGAGGGTGATTGGTTCTATCGAGGAATCTACGCGGAAGGACGAGGCGGTCCCCAAAAGCAATACGACCAAAATTTCGATGCGGGCACGATGAGTTTTGAGGAGACAGGGGAAGGTGCCTACCGGGTGACGGTGGTGGACCCCGAGGAGACTCAAGTATTGGACCTCACCTTGGAGCGAGTCGGTGATATCTATTCCGGCGTATTGCCGACTGATTCTGAGCCGAATGCCACGGTGCGCGAAGAAGTGCGGATCACGCTGCATGGCGAATACGCCTCGTTGGTTTCACTCACCTGGAGAACGTCGAATGAAGCCGGCTTGGAGGGGCAGTCCTTCGAGGGCAGTTCGGCGGTGTATATCCTCTCGCGAAGCGCCTTTCCTTCGCAAAGTTTGGTGGGGTTTGAAGGGGAGTATGCCTATCGCTTGAATGGACAGGCAGCCGTTTTTGAGGAGTCCGACCGGAGAGCTTTGGTGGATATTCCTTCCATCAGTATGCGCGAGGTGGGCGGTTTCATACAGGCGAACTATCAAGGCAGCACGTTGAGTTATGATGTGATCATGGGATCCGACCCGCTGGGGGTCGCAGGAGAGACGACCCGGGCCCTAGCCGGTGTGGCGGTGAACACCGGTGCCGTGCAGATCGATCGACATGAGCTACGGCGCTATGCGATGGCGGTTCAGCTCAATGATACGGATGTGGCTTGGATGCAGTTCGCCGTGCAAATGGGCACGGTTAACTCCGGCACCACGAATCAATACTACACCCTGATCAGTGTGTCTGCGGTCGCAGGCGTGGCCGAGCGCACGATTGCTTCCCGGCCGGAGTTTACTCGCAATCTGCCGGCCGAGGTAGCGGTCTTGGCAGGGGGCGATCTGTTTCTTAGCGCGGAGGTGACGGGCGTTCCGACGCCGCAATACCAGTGGTATTTGTCGACGACGACGGACATGCCGTCTTTTGAGCCCATTCTGGCGACCGACACGCGATTCGAATTCGATTCGATCAATAATACCTCGTTGTCGTCCACACCGACACTGGTGTTGCGCGAAGTGACCCCGGCCATGGACGGTTACCAATTTGAGGTCGAGGCCATCAATGCATCCGGAGGCACCCAAAGTGTGCCGACGACGTTGAAAGTGCTGGCGGCACCGACGGCCCGGCTACCGAACCTCTCGGTGCGCACGACCTTGGCATCTGCTCAAACCCTGGCGGTGGGATTTGTGATGACCGGCGGCAGCAAGCCGTTGTTGGTGCGTGCGATTGGCCCCACGTTGGGCAGCTTCGGGGTGGCCGGTGTCATGCCCGATCCGCGTCTGGGGTTCAACAACGCCAGTGGCGTGGAGATTGATGCGAACGATGATTGGTCAGCGAGTCTGGCGACGACGTTTGGTGAACTAGGTGCCTTCGCACTGGATGACGGGAGCAAGGATGCGGCTTTGCGCGTCGATCTGTCCGGACTGGGCACCGTCAGTGTGAACGGACCGGAAGGCGGAACGGTTTTGGTCGAAGTTTACGACATCGGAGAAAGCAATGAAACGCGGTTGGCCAATGTGTCCGCTCGCAACCAAGTCGGCACGGGGAATGACATCTTGATCGCGGGTTTTGTAGTGAGCGGAGACGATCCGAAAAACATGTTGATCCGGGCCGTGGGACCCGGCTTGGCCAACTACGGCATCACGGGCTACCTGGGTGATCCGTTGCTGAAAATCTACAAGAGCGACCCGGCGGACCCGAACAATGCCCTGTTGGTCGCATCCAACGACAATTGGTCGCTGGGGCTCAAATCCAGTTTCCAAAAAACGGGCGCGTTTGACCTCACGTCATTGAGTTTGGACGCGGCCTTGGTGGTGACGTTGGAACCGGGGGCTTACACCGCGCAAGTCAGCGGTGCCGACGGTGGGATTGGCGAAGCGCTGGTGGAAATCTACGAGTTGCCCTGACCCGGCCGAGAGGCGGGCGACTTCCGTTTTCGCGCCCGCTTCATCGGCGGAATGATGCCGACGCGTTCGTCGCCGGCGCGGGCGCGCTGCACCAGCCATTGGGCGTCGGTTTCGAAACTGTCGGCGGCCTCGGGCAGGTAGAGCCATTTGCCGAGAATCTCGTGCGGGGCGAGCGCGGGGCGGTCTGCGATGAGTGACGGTTGGTGTTCGCGTTCGGTGGGCACGAGCACGCCGCGCCACGGTTCTTCTTTGTCGGCGAGAAAGAGGATGAACCGACCGTGCAGGTAGACCGCTTTGCCGCCGAACATGGCTTTGATCAAAAACGTCGGTTCATCCTCCAATGGCTCCACGAGCCAGAGATGACGGTTGAGGCGTTTGACGACGGGTTCGCGACGGGAGGGCACGCGCTTAGTCAGGGCGCGATGGGGCGAGGAACGCAACTGCTCGGTCGGTGTGATCCGTAAACACGCCGTCGACACCGGCTCCGTCAAATAGGAGTTCGAGGAGCGTATTCATGTCGGTGAGGCCCGGGGGAAGGGCATCGGCGCGCACCGTGTAGGGATGCACGACCAGCCCGAATTGATGCGCCAGATTTACGGTCGGTCGGGGCGTGCCGTCGTGGTATAGCACCTGACCGATATGCGGTCCGATACCTTGGGCATAGCGAGCAACACGCGGCAGGTTGGTGGCGGTGAGAAGGTCGACGTTGTCTTGCCCGACGAGCTGCACAAAACGAAGCGTGGTGCCGGTGCTCTCGCGCAGGCGAACCAGTTCATCGGCTTCGAAGCACTGCACGAATGCCGGATCGTTGGCGTTGGCGTAACCGTATTTCGCAAGGAGGGAAATGAGTGCGGTGCCGGGGTCTTTGCCCTCGGCGTGATGCCACGACGGCGCCTTGATTTCCGGATATACCCCGACTCGGCGTGAGGTGCTGCGATTGAGTCCGGCAATGAGTTGGAGTTGTGCCTCCATTGTGCACAGACGAAACGCGGCTGGCGTAGCGGGAAACCGTGCCGGGAAAACGGGTTGATCGGTCGCAGGGTTAAAGCGCTCGCGGACGGACAGGGACTTGAGCTCGGCCCAATCGAAATCCACGGCGTAGAAACGTCCGTCGGCGCGGTGACGTTTGGGAAAGCGGCTCGCGACGTCGGTGGTGGTATCGATATGGATATCGTGCAGCACGACGAGCACGTCGTCCCGCGACATGACCACATCCTGCTCGATGTAGTCGGCGTGCAACGCGTGAGCGTAGGCCGCCGACTCGAGCGTGTGTTCGGGCAGGTAGCCACTGGCGCCGCGGTGGGCGATAATCAGCGGCGGAGTGCCGTTCAAACTGCTGATGAGGGCACATCCGGCGACAAGAAGGGAGAGGGGGCGAAGCATCATGCGAGAGGGAACGGGAGTTCACCCTCGAACGAGGGCGCGGATAGTTTCGGGGCCGGTTGGTCGCCGGGCCAGGCGGGCAATTCGAACCGGGCGCGTCTCTGAATGAGCGCGCCTTTTTCTCCGCGGTCCCGATGGGGAGGCTCGATACCGATGTGTTCGACGTGAATGCGATCCGCGGCGATGCGCACCCGCGCGACGCCGTAGGCATGCGTGTCGCAATACGCGAGGTGACGGTTTTGGCGAGGATTGCGGGCGGACAACGCTTTGCCCAAGTCACCGGTTTGGGCGGCGGTCATGGCTGCGGCGGTGCCCCAGAGAAAGGACGTGTTGAGGTTGTCGGTTTGCGCTTCCGGACGGCCGAAGGGGCGAGCGTCGAATGTTGTCAGCGGTCGCAAGGGGCTATCGGGTTTGGTGTAGCCGAGCACGCCTTCGAACACGCTTTGGGAACTGATACCCGCGACGGCGAATTCGGCTCCGACCCAATGTGGAGCATCGGCATCGAAGTCCGGCGCGATCGAGCCGGCGAAGTGGGCATGGTGATCGCCGGTCAGGGAAATGAGATTCGGGATGTTCTCGTCGGCGACGAACTGCAACAGCTCCGCTCGCTCGCTGGGGTAGCCGTCCCAGCAGTCGGTGGTGAAGGCGAGCTCCGCGCCTTTGGCTGGATCGAGGTGGTGAAAGTCGAGCCGGAGCGGCTGCAGAGGCAGGGAGTTGCCCCAGATTTTCCAGGTGGCGTCGGAAGCTTTGAGTGTCGATTTGAACCATGCCTTTTGCGCTGCGCCGAGCATGGTGCCGGCGGGCGCGTGGCGGTTTACGTTGGGGATCCTTTTATCCGGACCGAGCGGAATCTCGGCCGGAGGGTTGCCGCCGTTGAACGTGCGGCCGGCGTCGAAGATTTTGATAATCTCCCACGGGGTGACGTAGCGGGCGGAACCGGAAATCTGTTGGTTGAGCTCCGCGGGCACGGGATGGGCGGACCGGTGCGAGCGGGTATCGGTGACGACGAGTTCGACATGTTGGCCGTAGCGAAACGACCGGTAGATCGACAGGGTGGCGAGGGCCTTGAGGTTGTTGGTTTCCTGGTCCAAGCCGTGGTCGTCGACACGACCGGAGAGTGGCGCGTTCTGCACCGAAGCGGGTTTGAAATCGTGGGCCTGGTTGGAGATGCCAGCCGAGCCGGAATGGTCGGACAGGACGGCGGGGATGAACTCGAACCACGCTTGATTGGCGGCGACTTTGCGGCGCTGTTCGGCGAGTGGTTGGTTGGTATAGGTCGAGACCGACTGCCAGCAATCGTCGGAGAACTCGTGGTCGTCCCACGTGTTGATGAACGGCCAGCGGGCGCGGGCGGCGCGCAGATCGGGATCGCGGAGGTAAGTTTTGTAGAGAAACCGGTAGTCTTCGAGGGTGACGGCATAGACGCCGCCGGCCCATTCGGGCGGGGTGCCGCCGCCGCTGGGCAGGCTTTCGATTTTGCGCGTCTCGCCATAGCCGAGCGCCTCGTAAATGAAGTCGCCGAGGTGCAGCACGAAGTCGAGTTGATCGGCCTCGGTGGCGGCGAGGTCCTCATTGAGGAGGGTGCGCCACGCGTGGTAGTAGCCGCCTTCGTAACTCTGGCAGGACGCGAAACCGAGGTTGACCGGACGGTCGGCGGTGGCGGTGGGGGCAGTGCGGGTGCGACCGAGCAGATCGGTCACATCGGCTCCGGCGCGGAAACGGTAATAGTAGCGGGTGTCGGACTGTAGCTGATCCACGAATACACGAACGGTGTGATCGCTGCCGAGTGTTGCCAACACGGTGCGTTCGGCCACTACGCGGCGGAAAGTGTCATCGGTGGCGACCTGCAGGACGAGCGGAATGGGCTCGGTCTCGCCGGTGAGTGACTCGACGCGCGTCCACAACATGATGCTGTCGGGCGTGGGGTCGCCGGACGCGAGGCCTTGCGGAAAATGGAAACGCCCGGCGGCGTGCTTACCCGTGGCGGCCCATAGTCGGGGTGAGCCGGGCATGGCGGCGGAAACGGCGAAGCAGCCGGCGCCTTGGAGGAAGCGCTGCAGAAATTGACGGCGGTGCATGGCGGCGCGAGTTAGTAGTTGAAGGTCGCGCTCACGCCCCAGAGGCGCGGCGAGCCGGCGATGAACGTCGGAATGCCGAAGGAGCCGCCGGTATTGCCCGCATCGATGAGGTAATCCTCGTCGGCGATGTTTTCGATCCAGCCGGTGAGCTCCCAGCGCCCATTGACCGAGCGCCAGCCGGCCCGGAGATTGACGAGGCTGTAACCATCCTCGCGCAGGGCGAAGTTGAAGTTGCCGTTGTTGTCGTCGAAGAAGTGCTCGGACTTGTATTGGTAAACGGGCGTGAACCAGAACTGGCCGATGCCGTCGACGGGCAGGGTCCACGTGAGACCGAGGGCGAAGGTGTTTTCGGCCGTCAGGCGGAAGCTGTAACCCGCGAATTCCTGCGGTCGGCCGTTGTCGCCGGTGTCGTCGAACGTGGCATCGGTGTAGCCGTAGCTGGCGAACACGCTGACGGATTCGGTGAGGGCGCCCTGCACGGCAAGTTCGGCGCCGATGCCGGTGGCGTTGCCGGCGTCGGTGGTGATGAACCGGCCGGGTTGGGCGGGGTCGGCGATGGTAGTCTGAAAGTTGGCGTAGTCGTAGGTGAAGGCGGCGGCGCTCCAATTGAGACGACGGTTGGCACTGACGCCCTTGACGCCGATCTCGTAGTTCCAGACGACCTCTTCCTTCAGGTAAGTGGCGGGGCCGGTGGCGCTGATGGTGACCGCTTCGGGGCGACGACCGCGGGAGACGCTGGCGTAGGTGCTGGTGGTGTCGTTGAGCTCGTAACGGGCGTTGAGACGACCGACCCAGCCGGTGGAATCGTTGGTTTCCTCGCGCACTCCGTTGGTGGGCGTAAAGGCAATGTTCTCCCCGGCGCCCAGAATGAATCCCACGGTGGCGGGTGTGGCGCTGACGCGGTGGGCCTCGTAGCCCGAGGTGATGTCCTCGGCAGTGAAGCGAAAACCGCCGGTCAACTCGAAGCGGTCGGTGACACGGTAAGTGCCGTCGACGAATACATCGTAGGCGGTGGTCTCACCGCGGGCGGAATACTCCTCGACGTGGGAACCCTTGAGCGGGACGCCGGCGAGGAACGCCAAGCCTTGCAGACTGGGAGGCAAGGCGGGATTGGCGAACGCGGCCATGCTCGCCGGATAAGCGGTGACCGGCACGAACGGATTCACGGCGGGGATGGCAAACTCGGCGAGGGCGGCGGGCACGCCGGCGGCGATGATACCGTCGCGAAACGAGCCGGAAAGGAACGGCCAGATCTGCTGCTCATTCCCGTAGAACGGCACGCGTTGCGTGCCCTGCTCGCGAAAGAGACCGGCGCCGACGAAACCGATGAACGGTCCGCCGTTGTCGAAGTTGAAACGAAATTCCTGGCTGAATTGATCGCCGGTGGCGTCCTCGGCGAATTCGAGCAAATCGACGAACGAGCCGTCCGCATCGAATTGCTCGAACGAATCGAATTCCCGATAGCCGGTGATGCTGCTGAGCGACCAGGTGTCGGTGAGCTTGGTATTGAAGAGCAGGGTGCCGCCCCAGACGGAACGATCGATGTAGAGGTCGCGACCGCGGTTGAGGGCGGCGAACGTGTAGGGGGACGTGTCGCCGCCGGGAGGCGCAATCGTGCCGCTCTTGAACGACGTGCCGGGGGGATTGTCGTTTTGGTAGTTGAAGATGAAATCGACCGTCGTGTCGCCGGTGGGTTGCCAGCGGAAGGACGCGCGCAAGGCCGAGGTCTCCTTGCCATTGAGGGTCGAACCGTCGGCCACATTGTCGATGGTGCCGTCGCGTTGAGCGGCGGTGAAGGCGACACGACCAAAGAACGTGTCCTCGATGATGGGGGCGTTGAACATGCCCTCAAAAAGGGTGCTGCCGAAACTGCCGGTCCCGGCGGTGAGCCGCATCTGGGTGGCGTTTTGGGCTTTGTTTTGAATCAACGAGACGGCGCCGATTTCGGCTCCGCGTCCGAAGAGTGTGCCCTGCGGTCCCTTGAGCACTTCGACGCGTTCCATGTCGAACAGCTCGACGACGCTGCCGCGCGAACGACTGATGGAGACGCCGTCCTGGAAGAGGGAAACGCGGGTCTCGCTGCGCGGGTCGCCGCTATCGGTGGTAACGCCGCGGATGTTGATGCCAGGGTTGTTGGGCGACTGCTCCTGCACCATGAAGCCGGGGACGAACGGAGCGAGGTCCTTGTATTGCCGAATACCGAGGGCTTCGAGAGCTGCCCCGGAGTAGGCGGTCACCGGAATCGGCACGTCCTGGATTTCCTGCACGCGAAATTGGGACGTGACCTCGACAGCCTCGAGTTCGATGACGCCATCCTGAGGCGCCGTGGTCTGCGCCCAAAGGGCGGCCGGAAACAGCAGCGGCACGGACCGCGCGAAGAAGTGGGCGATTTTTGGCATGGGGCGGATAAGTGGTCACCCGAACCAAGGCGCGCAGAAGGCGGGGCGGTCAATGCACCGGCGGGTGCTTCACTCGAACTTCACCGCAGCGTAACCACAAGGACACATGACACCGGGTCGGGTGGAAAAACGGCGACGATGGCGCGACGTTTTAACGAGGGAATTTTTGCCGACCCAACAGCCAGATCGTGGCGGCGGCCAGCAGGTCAATCACCGCGATGAAAATGCGCAGCGGCTTGGGAATCACACCCGGCAACACAAGGATGATGAGCGCAAAAAAAATCAGGAATCCTACGGAGAACTTGAGGAGAAAGAGTTGGCGACGTGGGTCACCGTGAGGCGGTCGGGACATGGGGGAAAACGCGGAAATTTGGAAACGTGGAAAAGTTGAAACCGGCGGGGGTGGTCGGCCTAGGCCAAGGGCAGGATGATACTCATGGTGGTGCCCTCCGGACCGGAAGCGCGCAGATCGATGTCGCCGTGGTGGCTGGCGAGGATGCGCTTGGCGATGGCCAGACCGAGACCGGTGCCATCGGGACGACCGGACAGAAACGAGTCAAAGATACGGTCGCGCATCTCGGCGGGGATGCCGGGGCCGGTATCGGAAACATCGATACGCACGAGGCGATCGCCCTCGGGCGGGTGCTCCGCCGTCACGCTCAGGGTGATGCGGCCGCCGTCGGGCATGACCTGGGTGGCGTTGATGAGCAGGTTGAGCAACACCTGCTGAAGCTGGCCCTTGTGCACATCGACGATCAGGGACTGCTCGGGGGCGTCGTAGTTGAGCTGGATCTTGCCTTGGGTGAGTTTGAGGCGAATAAGCACCAAGGTGTCCTCGATGATGTCGCTCACGTTCCAGCGGGAATGCAGGCTGGAGGGCGCCTTGGCGAAGTTGAGCACCCGACTGACGATGGCTTCGAGTTGATCCAGCTTTTCCGTAATCACGCGCACATCGGTCTTGCGCGGATCGCCTTCGGGGTAGTCGAGGCGCAGCGTGCTGAAGAGGAGCTTGAGCACGGTGAGCGGGTTGCGGATCTCGTGCGCGATCTCGGCGGCGAGCAGACCGAGCGTGGTGAGCTGCTCGTTCTTGCGCAGGGTGGCCTCGCTTTGAAAAACGCGGGCGTAGAGACGAGAATTTTGGAGGGCGACGGCGCCGAGACTGGTGAGGGCGCGGGCGAGACGTTTTTCGTCGTTGTTGAACCGGTGAACCACGGACGTGAACACGACCAGCACGCCGATGATCTCTTGCTCAATCGCCATGGGCGTGGCCAGCATGGAGCGCAGATTCGGCTCGCGGGGGAGATCGATCACATCGACGAACTCGGGAGACTGAATGTCGGAAAACTCGACGGAACGCTTCGTATGAATCGCCGAGGATACGAGACAGGTGTCGAGGGGAAGCTCCTCGTGGGGGAGTTGGGTGGACTCGGGACCGTCGAAGGCGACGAGTCGGGCGGTTTGCGCCTCGGCGTCGTGGAGGTAGAGCGCGCACGCCCGGGAGTTGGTGATGGTGCGGGCGTCCCGCGTCATGCTCTCAAAAAGCTCCTGCGGCTCAAATTTGGAAACCAGGGTTTGGCCGATCGAAATGAGGGTGGAGAGCTGGCGCTCCTTGCCGCGCAGATTGAGCAGTTCCCAGTGGCGCTCCATTACCGTGGTGGCTTCGGCGGTGAGGGCGAGCATGAGCTCGAGATCCATGTCGTTGAAGCCGCCCACGCGGTCGCCGTCGACGTTGATAACGCCCATAACCTGGCTGTTGGCGCCGATCATGGGAGTGACCATTTCGGTGCGAACATTTTCGCGGACGCGCACGTAGCGCGGATCGCGCTCCACGTCCATGACCAGCTGCGGGCGACCGTGAAAGGCGACCCAGCCGGTGATGCCCTGGCCGAGACGCAGTGAGAGGCTCTCGTTGGGCGTGCCGTCGCCTTTGTCGGCGATTTCGATCTCCAGCTTACCGGTGTCGGGATTGAGCAGGGAAATGTCGCCCGACACGGCCCCGAGGGCATCGATCACGATTTTAAGGATCGCATGCAGGATCTGACGCGGTTCATCGCGACGGCCGGCGAGCGTGCTGATGCGATAAAGGGCGGGAAGAGTGCGAGGGTCGGCAGGGAGCTCCACGTGCGGCAGTGTGGCGAGACCGGGGCCGCCGGGGCCAGTCTAAGTTGGAGCGAAGTTGCCGAATGCGCGGCCGGAATTTTTCCGGTGTTATGAGGCGTGGGCGGGGGCGCGCGGCGTGACGATGAGCTTCAGGGCATCCTGCAGGTTTTGCAGACGCTGCGGATCACTGATCGGGCCTTCGCTCACATCGACGATGTAGAAGGTGTCGATCGCCATATGTCGTTCCGTGCCAATGCGGGCGAAGGTGATGTCAAACTGATGCTCGCTGATGGTGCGGGCGACGCGGAAGAGCAGGCCGATTTGGTCCGGGGCCTGCACTTCGACGATCGTTCGCTCCATCGAAAGTTCGTGGTAGATATCCACGCGAGGGGGGAAGGTGGCGTGCACCATTTCGGCCCGACCATTGTCGCGGGTGTAGCGACGAGCGGAGGCGGCCTGTTCCGCGTGGGCCACGATTTCGGGCAACAAGTCTTTGTCGTGAAGCAGGGCGGCTTCGAGCGTGTCGTCGAAGATTTGCCGCACCTTGTCACTCTCCACGGGACCGCCGCCCGGCTCGGTGACGTAGAACGTATCGATGGCGATGTGGTCGCCCCGGGAGGCCACTTTGGAGGAAAGAATGGAAAGCCCGGCCACATTGAATGCGCCGGCAAGTTTGAAGAACAGGCCGGCCCGGTCCCAAGTCACGATGTGGACAACGGTCAGCGAGCGGTTGAGATCATTGCGCCATTCGACCACCGGGCGCAGCGAACCAATGGATTCGGTCGCGGCGATGGTTTTGAGCAGTTGGTTGACCATGTGGAGATGCAGCAGGATCTCGGCTTGGTCGGTGTTGAGGAAGTAGCGGTCCGGCAGCAGGTTGAAGTGCGCGGAGATCTCGTCTTCGCTGACGCCGGGCACTTGGCGGGCAATGAGTTCGTGACGGATCATCTGGAGGCGTTTCCGATGACGTGCGGCAATGGCGTCCCCGTGAACCAAATACTCCAGCGTGCTGCGGTAGAGTTGTTGGTGGAGCGTGTCCTTGTAGCTGTTCCACAAATCCGAGGCGGTGCCCCGGGCGTCACAATAGGTGTGCACGTAGAGATAACGGAGCAGGTCGGGCTCTGAAATCGTCTCGGCGAAAGCTTCAGCAGTGGCGGGATCATCCACATCCCGTTTCTGCGAAAACCGTGCCATCACGAGGTGATTTCGAATAATAAAAGTAACAATATCGCGTTTGGACTCATCGATCTCCAAACGGGTGAGCAGAGGCGTGGCGATTTCCACGCCGGATTCGGCGTGGTGACGGATGCCTTTGGCCTTGCCGATATCGTGCAGCAGCAGAATGAGATACAGCAACTCGGGCTCGGGGGTTTCCCGCAGGGCGGCCCGGTATTTTTGCGTGCTCGGATCGTCGGAGGAGAGGATGTCGTCGAGCTCGCGGATTGTATTCAAGGTATGAATATCGGCCGTGTAGCGGTGGTAATATTCGTGCTGCACCAGACAGGTCAGGCCATCGAACTCCGGAATGAAGCGCCCGAGCACGCCCAGCTCATGCATTTTGCTCAGCGTCGGGTGGACCGAGCCGGCTTCCTGCAGGATCGCCTTGAAACTGACGTTGGCATCGGGCGATCTGATTACGTCGCCGGTGATGAGGCTTCCGTTGTCGCGGATGAGCGACTGCAGGTCGAAGTGCAGGGTCGCGTCCAAGCGTTGGGCGTGGCGAAACACGCGAATCATCCGGTCGGGATCCTCGGCAAAGACGCGCGAGCTGCCGGCGGAAAGTTCGTTGCTGCGCAGCAGGAAACCATCGATGCGGCGGACCTTTTCGTAGCGGCGTGACCGGATGATATCGGCGAAGGAGAACTTCGCGTCCGGCGGAGCTTCCAGATTGAGTGCGAGCCGGTTTTCGACGATTTTGGACGTCCGGTAAATGGTCTGGGCGGCGCGGTAGTAATCGCGCATGAACAACTCCACCCGACGCAGCAGTTCCGGCGCGGTGTAGCCGAGGCCGAGGGCGATGCGAGGTTGGGCTTCGAGATCCAGCAGGTCAGTCGGGCGCTTGCTTTGAAAATGCAGTTCGGCGCGCACGCGCAGGAGAAACTGGTAGGCGCGCTGAAAGGCCTTCAGCTCGTTGGGGCGGATGTATTTCTGCGTGACGAGCTCGTCGATGTCGTCGATGTCGAGCTTCACGCGGGCGATCCAGATGGTGTTCTGGTAGTCTCGTAGTCCGCCGACGCCGTTTTTGATGTCGGGTTCCTGGAGAAAAACGGTGCCGCCGTATTTCTGGCGTCGGTTGGCTTGGTCCTCGAGACGCTCGGTGAGATACTGTGCAGGGTTTTCCCGCGTGTAAAAGCTGCGATAGGAGGTCGCAAACGTCTCGTATAAGCTGGCGGAACCGGCGAGCAGACGCGATTCGAGCAGGGCGGTTTTGGATTGGATCTCGGTGCGGGCCTCGCTGAAGACTTCGTCCAGGGTGCGCGTGGAGTGCCCGACTTTGAGGCCGCAGTCCCACAGCGGGTAAAGGATCTCCTGCGTAAGATGTTCCTGCAGCGGCTGCACCAACGACGCACGGGTCTTGGCGGGGAAGAGGAACATCAGGTCGATGTCGCTCAGCGGACTCAGTTCCGCGCGACCGTAGCCGCCCAGTGCGATCAGGCTGACCGAACTGGGGAGTTTACCGTTGGCGCGTTCCCAGGTGCCGAGGGCGCACTCGAAAAGTTGCACCAGCATCACATCGACCGCGTGGGCCAGTTCGGCGGCGGTTTCGGTGCCCGGCGCGCCGGAGTCGTGACGCATTTTGAGCCGGCTGGTCTCGAGTTGGAGGAAGTTTTTGCAAGCCGACGTCCGATCCGCGACGGAGGTGTCGCCGGTAAAGTTCAAGCGTTCGAGGGCGTGTTGCTGAGTGAGGTCGGACATCGGCAGGCAGCCGGAACGATCCGTTGGAGTGGGCCTACCGTGCAACGTCCAAGTTTGGCCGTCCGGACCGAAGAAAGCGGTGCCCCGCCTTATTTTTGAAAGATCGCGAGGTATTCGGCCGTTATAGGCGGGAGAGGCTTCGCCGGGTCGGTTTTTAACTGTTCCGGCATGCTTGCTGGCTCCCGCCGTGGTGCGATTTCGCATCATGTTTACCCCCGCCGAACGACTCCGTGACCGGAGCTCGGATGCATCTGCGTTTATTCGCTAAATCGTTAAACCCCAGCTACCAACATGTATGCTTTAAATCAACACCGGTGCGCCGTCATATTTTTCGGCGCCCTTTTCATGGGGAGCCAGGCCGGAGTGCTGGCCCAGGATTCGCTAAAATCCACCCTCGAGACGCTCTACCAGGAAGAACAGGGACTTCCCGATTTCCCTGACTTCGGATTCATGCTTTCGGCCGACAGTTACCACGATCGAGTTTTCGTGCTGGCCCAGGATTTTCCGCAGCGGAAACCCAAAATGGATGCAGGCGTGAAGCGAATTCTGGACATCGACTTCGAAACGTCGTGGCGCGACTACATCATGGAAGTGCGTCGCTACGTTTTTGAAGGCAATGCGCGGCCCGATGGCATCGAAAACTCGTTCTTTCTCGAAGATAACAAAGTGCGGGATTGGTTTCATGTCCCGTGGCAGCACTGGGGCCCAACCGGTCGCGAAGGCTTTCACGGGCTCACGCAGGAAGGGCCGATCAACGAGCGGATGCTGGGGCCGCAGCAGACGCAGGTCAGTCACGCCTATGCGGTCGGTTTTTATAACGACTTGGGGGGATATAAGATTGGCCAAGTCTGGGCCGATCCCGGTGATCCCAATCTCGCGGTCATGGCCGGTGGCAAGGGGTTTCCCATCGGCACGGTGGTGGCCAAATTGCTGTTCACGACGTTGGATGAAACCCAAGTCCCCTACCTGACCGATCCGGTGACGTGGCAGGCCTACGTTTATGCCAAGGATGTCGACCCCGCGCTGCCGTCGACCGACACCTCGCGCATGCAGGCAGGTGTGCAATTGATTCAGATGGATATCATGGTGCGCGACCCGCGGGCCGACGAAACCGGCGGCTGGGTGTTTGGCACCTTCGTTTATAACGGTGAGATGGGCGAAAAAAACCGCTGGGCCAATCTGGTGCCGGTCGGTCTCATGTGGGGCAACGACCCGGACGTGAGAGTCAACCTCTCCAACCCGACTCCGACCGTGACCCGGCAGAATCCGGCGCTGAAGGAAACGAAGATCAACGACCGCAAAGAATTACCTCCCACGCATTTGGGTTGGGGATTTCGCCTCAATGGTCCCGTCGATAATCCACTTTCGAGCTGCATGTCATGCCACAGCACGGCGCAGTATCCCGTCGTCACTTCGATCCTGCCGTTTCTGAACAATCCTCCCGCCAATCCGCCGGCCAGCCAAGGGGCGCCGGCCGACGATTACTGGATGCAGTGGTTCCGTAACATCGACTGTGGTCACCCGTTCAATCCCGGTAGAGCCATCGCGCTGGACTACAGTTTACAGCTTTCGAAGAGCATCGAGAACTTCGTCGAATACAAAACCCAGATCGAACAAGGGCTGTATTCGGTGCAGTATTGGGAAAACGGCAACGACGTGCATCGCGGCACGCTGAAGACGCCCGCCAAGCCGTAGGCGTCCGCTTCACCTCCACCGCATCATCTCGGTTTCGATGCCGCGCCGGTCCCGCAATTTCGGGCCGGCGCGTTTTTGGCGTCCGAGCCCCGCGACCCGTCTCAGCGCTTGCCAGAGTCAGCCGCGGGCCGTTCGGTGGGAGGTTCAATTTATCGCCATGCCCGAGATCACCAAGAGCTACGAAGCCCAAGACGTTGAAGCCAAATGGTATGCCGCCTGGCAGCAGGCCGGCTGCTTTGCCGGAGCAGCTGCCCCGGGGCAGGAAACCTATTCCATCGTCATCCCCCCACCGAACGTGACCGGCATTCTGCACATGGGCCATGTGCTCAACAACACCCTGCAGGATGTGTTGATCCGCCGCGCCCGCCTCGAAGGCAAAGCCGCCCTGTGGATTCCTGGCACCGATCACGCCGGTATTGCCACGCAGACGATGGTCGAGAAGCATCTCAAGAAGACCGAAGGCAAATCTCGCTACGATCTCGGTCGCGAGGCGTTCCTCGAACGGGTCTGGGACTGGCGGCACGAAAAGGGCGACAAGATCCTGCAGCAACTGCGCGAGTTGGGCTGCTCGTGTGACTGGGATCGCACAAATTTCACCATGGATCCGGCTTACTCGAAGTCGGTGCTGACGGCGTTCGTGAAGCTTTTCCAGGGGGGACACATCTATCGCGGCAAGCGCATGGTCAACTGGTGTCCGGCATCACTCACGGCATTGTCCGACGAAGAAGTCGAAATGCGGCCGACCAAGGGCCACATCTGGCGCATTCGTTACGAGTTGGTTGAGCCGGTCGGCGAGACGACCCACATCGTGCTCGAAACCACGCGGCCCGAAACGATCGGGGCCGACGTTGCCGTCGCGGTCCACCCGAAGGACGAACGTTTTGCGGCGCTCATCGGCAAGCACGTGTGGCGGCCGATCGGCGAACGCGTGGCGCTTCCCATCATCACCGATGAGATGGTCGAAATGGAATTCGGCGGCGGAGCGCTCAAAGTCACCCCGGCGCATGACAAGGTCGACTTTGAGATCGGCCAACGCAACGGGTTGGAGGTCATCGACTGCTTGGAGCCCGACGGCACCCTTAACGCCGCCGCCGGTCCCGAATTGGCTGGCATGGAACGTTTCGCCGGACGCAAACGTGCTGCCGAGTTGCTCGAAGAGCGGGGCAACCTCATCGAGGCCAAGCCGTATGAAAACAATGTCGGCTACTCGCAACGAGCCGGAGTGCCGATTGAGCCGCGCCTGATGCAGCAATGGTGGCTGCGCTATCCGCGCGTCGAGGAAGCCAAGCAAGTCGTGCGCGACGGGTTGGTGCAGTTGCACCCGCAACGGTGGACCAAGGTTTACCTGAACTGGTTGGAGAACATTCAGGATTGGTGCATCAGCCGCCAACTCTGGTGGGGCCACCGCGTCCCGGTGTGGTATCGCAAGGGTATCGACAAGGAGACCTTGACGGAGGCCGATCTGCAGGATCCGAGCAAGATTCACGTTTCGCTCGAAGGACCGACCGACCCGGAAAACTGGGATCAAGAGGCGGATGTCCTCGATACCTGGGCGTCGTCCTGGCTGTGGCCCATGGGCACGCTCGGCTGGCCCGATCCGGAGGCGGAAGCCAAGTCGAACTTCGACGCGTTTTACCCGACGACCACGTTGGCCACGGGCGCGGACATTATCTTCTTCTGGGTCGCCCGCATGATTATGGCGGGTCTCGAATTCGCCCGCCCGGGAGCGCCGGTCGAACAACGCATCCCGTTCAAACATGTCTATTTCAACGGCATCGTGCGCGACAAGCAGGGGCGCAAGATGTCGAAGACGCTCGGCAACTCGCCCGACCCGCTTGATCTCATCAAGTCGTATGGGGCCGACGGCCTGCGCTTCGGTCTGTTGCAAATGGCTCCGCTCGGTCAGGACGTGAAGTTCGACGAAAGTCGGATCGAGACCGGCAAGAACTTCTGCAACAAACTCTGGAATGCGTGCCGCTTCCGCACGATGAGTGGCGACATGAGCGACAACCGCTCGCTCGACGCCATCCTGGCGCGGCTTGATCCGGCTCAGTTTGACGAAGACGATCACGCCATTCTGGCGGCGCTGCTCGACGCCATGCGCACGTTGGAAAAGAGCTTCGTCGAGTTCGAATTCGCGGCAGCCACGCAAAAACTGTATTCGTTTTTCTGGAACGATTTTTGCGACTGGTATGTGGAGGTCGCCAAGACCCGCGTGCAGGATCCGGCGGTCAAGGACCACGCGCTGGCGGTGCAGGACTTGGTCATTCGCCAGTTCCTGCTGCTCTTCGAGCCGTTCGCTCCGTTCATCGCGGAGGAATTATGGAGTCAACTGGGTTACGGCGCGGAAGGCACCTTCCTGCAGGACAACCGACTGGAAACGGCGGCGGATCTGGCGGAGGCCATCGCATCCCGCGGTGCCGCCGTCGACACCGGTGCGTCCGTGCTCGTCGATCAGTTGAAGCAGTTCACGTCGCAGGCACGTCAGCTCAAGGCCGACCAAGCGGTGGCCCAGAAGCGCGACGTCACGTTCCAGCTCGTTGCCGACGACGCGGGGTGGACGGCCGTCGAACCGCACCTGGCAAAGCTCGTCCGCCTCATCGGCACGGAATCGATCGCTCGCACGGCTGACGAACCGGCCTTGCCCGCGATCGTGACGCCGTTTGGCACGTTGTATTTGGATACGGGCGTCACAGTGGATCCGGCGGCGGAACGCGCGCGTTTGACCAAGGAACTCGCTCAACTCGGCAAACATATCGCCGGCACCAAGGGGCGCCTCAGCAACGAGGCGTTCGTTAGCAAAGCACCACCCGCGGTGATTGACGGGGCCAAGAAGCAATTAGCCGACCTCGAAGCCAAAGCCGCGGAAGTTGAACGATTACTTAAGGCGCTGTAGTTCAATGAACTATAGTTAATTTATCAACAAACTCATAAAGCGGACTTTACTCCGCGGATAAATGACGCAGGTTGCGACTGTCATGAGTGCAGCCACCGCCGTCGCCACCCGTCCGTCCGAGCCTGAATTGGAAGCTTTGGACGCAGCTGCCCGGGTGCGCTGGGCCGTGGATACCTATGGTGAGCAACTGATCCTCACGACGAGCTTCGGGGTGCAATCGGCGGTCATGTTGCACCTGGTCACGCAGGTGGCACCGCGCATTCCGGTCGTGTTCATCGACACCGGTTACCTGTTTCCGGAGACCTATCGTTTCGCCGACGAATTGACGCGCCGTCTCGATCTCAACCTCAAGGTTTTCAATCCCCAACTCTCGGCCGCGCGCCAGGAAGCGATGTTTGGCAAGCGTTGGGAACGCGGGGAAGAGGAGCTCAAGCAGTATAATCTGATCAACAAAGTTGAGCCCATGGATCGAGCCGTGAAGGAGCTCGGAGCGACGGCTTGGTTGGCCGGTTTACGCCGCAGCCAAGCGAGCACGCGGGAGCAGTTGCCGGTGGTGCAGAGCCAGAACAAAGTCACCAAAATTCACCCGATCATTGATTGGGACAACCGGGAGGTGCATCGGTATCTCACGCAGCACGATTTGCCGTATCATCCCCTGTGGGAGCAAGGTTACGTCTCGTTGGGCGACTGGCACAGCACCACGCCGTTGTCGGCGGGCATGTCCGAGGAAGACACGCGCTTCGGTGGCCAGAAGCGCGAATGCGGTTTGCACGAAATCAGCGGCCAGCCTGACTTCCAAATCTGAGTCGGATCGAGCCGGGGATCAGGCGTCCGCTGAATCGGTTTTGTTCGCCTCGTAGGCTTTTTTGACGGTGAGCACGAGGGCCGTGCCGGGAGCCCAAATTCCGAAATAGAACCCCAGCGTCTTTATCCCGAAGACACTCATTTCACTGGCGGAACGCTCCGTCTCGAAAAACAGTCCGGCGACGGGAAAAACCACGGACCCCAACACGGCACCGACGACCGTGATGCCCAACGTCCAAATAATAAAATAACCAAGCCAACGCATAGAAGAAAGGGTATGGTTCAGCGCTGCACGGTATAGCGCAACACGATCGAGTCACTGTCGGGAAGTCTTTGGTGGTCGCGCAAGGTCAGCGAAAGATCGTGCCGTCGGCCGACCAGCGGGGTGCCTTGACCGAATATTCGAGGCTCGATGGTGGTCCATATCTCGTCGACCAACCCGGCGTGGAGAAAGGCATCGTGCACCTGAGCCCCGCCCAGCACGGCGCAGTTTTTACCGCCCGAGGCGGCGAGCGAGGCCACGATGGATGGTGGTTCGGCGGCACTGAATTCCAAGAGCCCCGGACGGATATCGGCGCTAAACCGCTCGGGCTGACGCGTCATTACGATACGACGGCGGCCGTTGGGTTTGGCGGCCAGAACCACGTCGCGTATCACTTCGTAGGTCGCCCGCCCCGTGACGCTGCAATCGAATTCGCTCAGACAGCTTCGAAACCATTTCTGGTCGGCAGCCGAAGCCCAGGCGACGCCGGGATCGTCATGACGGGTGATGAAGCCGTCCAAGGACTGGGCGACGATGAGAACGAGACGCATGGTTGGAAGTTGCATTCACCACCCCGCAAAATCAAGCGGACTGCAATTGAACGGGTTGCAGGCTTGCACGAGTTTCGGATAACCCCGTAATGCTGTCCTTTTTATGAAAAAGGCACTCATCACCGGCATCACCGGCCAAGACGGTTCTTACTTGGCGGAACTCCTTCTGGCCAAAGGCTATGAAGTTCATGGCGTGATTCGTCGGTCTTCGACGTTTAACACCAGCCGGATCGACCACCTGTATCGTGATCCCCACGTCAACGGGGTGAAGCTGTTTCTGCACTATGGCGATCTGACCGACTCCGTGCAGATGGTGAAATTGCTCTACAGCCTGCAACCGGACGAAATCTACAATCTCGGTGCACAGTCTCACGTCCGCGTCTCGTTCGACGTGCCGGAATATACCGGGGACGTGGTGGGCATGGGAGCGCAGCGCATCCTCGAGGCGATTCAAGAGGCCGGTTTGGTCAAAAAGGTGCGTTACTACCAAGCGTCCTCCTCTGAAATGTTTGGGAAGGTGCAAGCGGTGCCACAGATCGAGACCACACCGTTCTGGCCACGTTCGCCTTACGCCTGTGCCAAGCTTTACGCGCACTGGCTCACGGTGAACTACCGCGAATCCTACGGCCTGCACGCGTCGAGCGGTATTCTCTTTAATCACGAGTCGCCGCGTCGTGGTGAAACGTTCGTGACTCGCAAGATCACGCGGGCCGCCACCCGCATCAAGTTGGGCCTCCAGGAAAAACTCTACATGGGCAACCTCGACGCCAAACGCGACTGGGGCTACGCCAAGGAATACGTCGAGATGATGTGGATGATGCTCCAGCAGGACAATCCCGACGACTACGTCGTTGCCACCAACGAGACCCACACGGTCAAGGCGTTCATCGAGGAAACGTTCGGATTGCTCGATCTCGATTGGGAAAAATATGTCGAATACGACAAGCGTTACGACCGCCCGGCGGAAGTGGATCTGCTCATCGGTGATCCGGCGAAGGCCAAGAAACAACTCGGCTGGGAGCCTAAGGTGAAGTTCAAGGAGCTCGTCAGAATTATGACCGAAGCCGACCTTGAGCTCGCCAAGCGCGAAGCCCAGATCGCCAGCCTGCCCGCGTTGTAAACAGGCTCCGTTCGCCTAGACCTTTCCGACGCTCACGCGATGAAACTCTACATCTCCGGACACCGTGGCATGGTGGGTGGCGCCTTGGTGCGCCACTATCAAAACGTTCCCGACGTTGAGCTTGTCGTGCGCACTCGGGCGGAACTCGACCTGACCAATCAGGCTGCGGTCGAGTCGTTTTTCGCCACCGAAAAGCCCGACGTGGTCATCATCGCCGCGGCCAAGGTGGGCGGTATTCATGCGAACAATACCTACCCGGCGGAGTTTGCCTACGAGAACCTGATTCTCGCCACCAACACCATCCACGCGGCCTACCGGGCGGGCGTGCCGCGGTTGTTGTTTTTGGGGAGTTCCTGCATTTACCCGAAGCTCGCGCCGCAACCGTTGTCTGAGGACAGTCTGCTCACCGGCCCGCTCGAACCGACCAACGAGGCCTATGCCATCTCGAAGATCGCCGGACTCAAGCTCGCTGAGTATTACCGTCGTCAATACGGCGTGTGTTACCACTCGGCCATGCCAACGAACCTCTACGGCCCGGGTGATAATTATCACGGCCAGAATTCGCATGTCATACCCGCACTCATTCGTCGTTTCCACGAGGCGAGATTGGCCGAACAACCTACGGTTCATGCCTGGGGCACGGGTTCGCCACTACGGGAGTTCCTGCACGTCGACGACCTAGCGGCGGCTTGTGCATTTCTACTCGAAATGGAGAATCCGCCCGATCTCATCAACGTCGGCACGGGCACGGACGTTTCGATTCGCGAACTCACCGAGCTGGTGGCGACGACCGTCGGCTACACCGGCGAAATCAAGTGGGACACGTCCAAGCCCGACGGCACGCCGCGCAAGCTCATGGACGTCTCCAAGCTGTCCGCTCTCGGCTGGCAGGCCGCCATCGCGCTGCCCAACGGAGTGAAGCGCACCTACGGTTCGTTTCTGGCGGAAACCGAGGCGGGCTCGTTGCGCACCTGAAACGGCACCTGCGAGAGGGTGTAACGGGACGTGATGTCAGGGCACATCCCCGGAAAGTGAATGCCGCCCTGGGAACGCCGAGCTCCAGCTCGGCATCAGGCTGACGACAGGTAAGCGCCCCCAACCGACGGCGCTTCGCGTCGTCTGCCGAGCTGGAGCTCGGCGTTCCCAGGCGTGTCACCGTTTACCTGACACCATTTCTTTTTACACCATCGTGAGGGGCGATGCACTTTCGCTCTTGCGCCGTTCGTCCGACTTTGCGGCGATGCTCGTTCGATCATGATTCAACCTGAAACATACGACCACATAGAGCTCATCAAAAAACGTGCCGGGCAGTTATGGAGGTTTCTTTGACGGAGAACAAAAACTCCGTGAAATAGAAGCCCTCGACGCCCAGATGGGCGCGCCCGGGTTTTGGGACAATAACGACAAGGCGCAGAAGCACATCGGTAAGGTCAACGCCCTCAAAAAGGCCGTCCTGCCGGTGGTCGATTTTCGCAAGAAACTCGAAGATATCGATGTGATGCTCGAACTCATCGAAGCCGGGTCCGAAGAAGAGCGCATCGAATACACCAAGGAACTCGAGTCCACGGTGAGCACGTTGCTCGACAACATCGACGAGATCGAAATCGCTTCGTTCCTCACCGGTCAGTTCGATCGCAACAACGCCATTTTCTCGATTCAGGCCGGAGCCGGTGGCACCGAATCCAACGACTGGGCCGACATGCTTTTTCGCATGTATTCCCGGTGGGCGGAACGCCAAGGCTTCACGGTCGAGATCCAGGACGTGCAGTCCGGTGAGCAGGCCGGCATTTCCAAAGCCACGGTCCTCATCAAGGGCGAGAACGCCTACGGTTACGCCAAGGCCGAGCGCGGCGTGCATCGTCTCGTGCGCATCAGTCCGTTCGATTCCAATCAGCGCCGCCACACCTCGTTTTGCGCGGTCGATGTCGTGGCTGAGATCACCGACGAAGTGAAGGTTGACCTCAACGAGGACGACATCCGCACCGACGTTTATCGTTCGTCCGGCAAGGGCGGGCAGGGTGTTAACACCACGGACTCCGCCGTGCGCCTCACCCACATTCCCACCGGCCTCGTCGTCACCTGCCAAAACGAACGCTCCCAGATCAAGAACAAGGCCAGCGCCATGAGCGTGCTCAAGGCCCGACTCTACGAGCGCCGTCTCGATGAGCAGCGTAGCGAGATGGAAAAATTCTACGGCGAAAAAGGTGAGATCGGCTGGGGCGCGCAGATTCGTTCCTACGTGCTTCAACCTTACCAGATGGTGAAGGATCTGCGCACCGGCGTCTCCACCGCGGATACGCAGGGCGTGCTCGATGGTGAGCTCGATCCCTTCATCAATGGTTGGCTTCGCGCCGGTTGCCCGCGTCACCGCAACAAGGACATCCAGGTCGACGACTAGGCTGAAAACGCTGGAAAGCTGAAACTCTACCGCCTGAATCGCTGAATTAAGTGGCCTCTTCGTTCGCTATTCCGCCGATCAGCTTTTCAGAGTTTTAGCTTTTCCGTTTTTAAGACATGGACCTTCCCCGCGACCAACTGGAGCACGCTTTTGCGAACACCTCGCTGTTCGAGGCCAAGACGTGGCAACTCTCGCCCGACGCCTGGCCGCTCACGGCCGCCCAAATCGACGAACTCCACCGCATTGGCGAAGCTTGTCTGCATTTCCATGAGGCCTTGGAAAATCTCTATCTGCGCTCCGCCGCCGACAAGAACCTCCTGCGCAACAAGCCGCTGCGCGCGCCGTGGGTCGCCGAGTATCTCGATCGCGGCAAACCGGAAGCGCTGGTCAAGCATGCCCGCGACAAACGCCAACGTGGATTGTTTCCCACCGTATTGCGCCCCGATTTGCTGCTGACCGACGATGGCTTTGTGATGACCGAGCTCGATTCCGTGCCGGGCGGCATCGGGCTCACGGCGTTTCTCAACCGCTTGTATGCGGACCAGGGGGATGTCGTCGGTGAGAGCGACGCCATGATTCGGGAGTTTCATCGCTCGCTCGCCGCGCTCGCTCCGACCATTGCAAATCCGCTCATTGCGATCGTGCTCAGCGACGAGTCCGCCACGTATCGGCCCGAAATGAAGTGGATCGCTGAGCAACTGCAACGCCGGGGCCAACGCGTTTTTTGTCTCGATCCGGACGACCTGTTCCCGCTCGGTTCGGCGCTCTGTTTCGACGTCGATGGCAACCCCGAGAAGATCGACGTCGTTTACCGGTTCTTCGAACTGCACGACCTCGAAAACATCCCCAACGCGCACTATATTTTCGAAGCCTGGGATGCGGGCGAACTGGCCGTGGCTCCGCCGATGCGACCTTTCCAAGAGGAGAAAATGGGCGCCGCGCTGTTCCACCACCATCTGCTCGGGGACTACTGGCGGGAAGCGCTGCCCGGCAAATCCTACAAGCTGTTGAAAAAACTCTTTCCGCGCTCGTGGGTGGTCGATCCCGCGCCGTTGCCGCCTGGCGCCGTGCTCGATGGTCCGTCGGCCGGAGGGCGCCCGCTGGCCGATTGGCATCAACTCACGCAAGCCTCCCAAAAGGAACGCGATCTCATCCTCAAAATATCCGGTTTTCACGAAACGGCGTGGGGCGCGCGCAGTGTCGTTTACGGCGCTGACTGCTCGCGCGAAGAGTGGCAGGATGGGGTGGAGATCGCGATTCAGGACGCCCCGACCAACCTGCACGTGTTGCAGGAATACCGGAAACCGCGCCGTCTGGCGCATCGCCTTTACCCGTCGACCCAAGCGGATGCGGATCAGCCGACCGAGGCCGGCTCGCGTCAGGGGCGTTTGCGCCTTTGTCCCTACTACTTCGTGCGCGACGGCAAGACGCTGCTCGGCGGGGCGTTGGCGACATTTTGCCCTCCGGATAAGAAAATCATCCACGGCATGCAGGACGCCGCGCTTTTGCCCTGTCGCGTCGTTGGTTGAACGACGCGTGAACCGTGCCTTGCGCCCTGAGGCAAATTCCCCACAAGAAAGCTGTGATATTCATGGCTGGGCCTCATTCAAACATACGCGCGAGCAACCGCTTTAGGTTTACGCTGGCTCGTATTTGCGTGGGTGCCGCCTTGTTCGTGGCGCAGCCGGTGCAGGCGCAGTCGGATTTCGCCAGCATCCGAACCCGCGCCGAGAGCGGTGATGCCGAAGCGCTTAACATGTTGGGTAATGCCTACATGAACGGGGCCGGGGTGGAGCAGAATTTCGCCGCCGCCATCGCTGCTTATCAAGGGGCGGCGGATCGCGGGTTTGCCGCCGCCGCGTTCAACCTCGGTCTGATCTACGAACTGGGTCGCGGCGCGCCGGCCGACATGCCGCGGGCGTTCAAATTCTACCTGCGCGCCGCCGAGCTCAATTTTCCCGCCGCCCAGTTCAACGTCGCCAACATGTATGCGCGCGGACTCGGGGTGGAGCCTGATCTGTTTGAGTCGGTGCTGTGGTTCCGCCAAGCCGCCGAGTCCGGCGTGCCCGACGCCCAGTTCAACCTCGCCGTGGCTTACGAGACGGGCAGTGGGGTCACCGAGGATCTCAGTCAGGCGATTCACTGGTATCGCCAGGCGATGGATCAGGGATTCAGCCGGGCTGCTTACAACCTCGCGCTGCTTTACGAGGATGGGCGTGGCGTGGATTTGGACGACGCGGAGGCCGCCCGCCTGTATCGCATCGCCGCCGAGCAAAACTACGGCCCCGCGCAGAATAACCTCGGGATCATGTATGCCGAAGGGCGGGGTGGTTTGCAGCAGAGTTTCACCGCGGCTTACCCATGGCTGGTATTGGCGGCGGAAAACGGCGCCGATCCCCGCGGCCGGGACTTGGTGATTTCCCGCCTGAATCGCATTCAGCAAGCCGAGGCCGACATCAATCTAACCCGTCTTCGCAATCAATTGGGCATCGCGCCGCCCGGCACCGGAACGACTTCAAGCGCGCCCGCTCCCGTGGTCACCGCCTCCGCCGCGCCTTCGGCTCCGACATCGGCCGGTTCGAACGCGGCCCTTGAAGCCCAGCTGCAATCGGAAATCGCCCGCCTGCGCCGGGAAAACACCGGCCTCATCGCCGCCAATCAAACCCTCGCCCGCCAGAAAGCGGAACTCGACAACCGCGCGGTGCAATCCGAACCCGCCAGCCGCGCCGAAAGCTCGGAGCAGGCCTACGTGGATGAGCTGTCGCAGCAACTCGGTTCCGTCGCGGTATCGTCCGAAGATCAACGCCGGGTCATCGGTCAGGCCGTGTCGATGATCCAGCGGATCGCACGCGAAAACCGCGCCCTCAATTCCGAGGTCAAGCGCGCCACGCTGGAACTCAGCAGCCTGGCCCGCCGGTTGCGCACGGCAGAAGACAACGTGAATCGCAACCGCAGTCCGGAGGCGAGCGCGGACCCCGATGCGTTGAAAGCCGCCAAGGACCAGGTGGTCGCCCTGCAGGCCGAGTTGACCAGCAGTCGCGAGCGTATTCGTGGTTTGGAGACGGCGATGGGCGGACTGCAGCAGCTCCGCTCCCGGGTGGCCGAGCTGACCGCCGCCAACGAGCAACTGCAGCAAAACCTGGCTCCGGCCGAGCGCGTCGCGGAGTTGGAAGCCACCCTGCGGCAACGCGATTCGCTGATCACCCAGTTGCGCACCGCCAGTGCCAAGGGCGGAGAGGAACTCGCCGCCACCGCCGTCGAGTTGGGTCAATTGCGGGTGCAATTGGCGGAACTCAACCGCCGACTCGCCGCCGCCGCCGACCCGGCCGATTTACAAAGCAGCCGCGCTCGCATCACCGAATTGGAGGCTCAACTGGCTGCTGCGGCGACGCGTGAATCCGCGCCTGATCCGGCGCTAGCGACCGAGTTGGCTTCGCTCCGATCCACGGTGGAATCCCGCGAGACCGAGATTTCCGAACTGCGAGCGCGACTCACCAATGCAGCAACCTGGGCGTCCGACCTCGAGGCGGCAAACCGTCGCGTATCCACCTTGCAGGGCGAGCTGGCCACGAGCGAATCCACCCGCACGCAGCTTGCCGGTGAACTCGAATCTGCACGTGAACAACTCGTCCAACTGGCCGAAACGCGCGCGAACGCCACCACCGCGAACAGCCAGCAATTGGCCCAATTGCAAACCCAGTTGGCCGACTCCTCCTCCCGGACGACCCGCTTGGAAGGGGCCCTGCAGGCCGAGCAGGAACGGGTGGCGCAGACCACCGCACAGCTCGAACAAGCCACCGCACAAGTCGACGCGCTGACGGGGCGCTTGGCGACGGCGCAACGCGAACTTTCCTCCACCGATCTCGCCGCCTTGCAGTCCGAGTTGAGCGAGCTGCGGCAAGCTCAGATCACGAAGGCACGTCAACTCGACACGGTGAGCCAACGGGAGAACAATCTCGAAGCCGCCTTGAGTGAAGCGCGGGCTCAGTTATCGGCGCTGACCGGCAACCAGCAGGAATTCCGCACCCTGAGCGAGGAGCTCACGATGTGGCGCAGCC
The DNA here is from genome assembly GCF_029023725.1 of Synoicihabitans lomoniglobus. Taxonomy (GTDB): domain Bacteria; phylum Verrucomicrobiota; class Verrucomicrobiia; order Opitutales; family Opitutaceae; genus Actomonas; species Actomonas lomonigloba. The sequence continues at coordinate 3,602,643 of NZ_CP119075.1, read as the reverse complement.
TCGCCGGTCGCACCGACGGTGAGCTCAAGGAAACCCAGGTTGCGCTGGCCTCGCTGGAAGCACAACTCGAAGCCGAGCGCGCCAACGCGCAGTCCGTCACCTCGGTTCAACTTGAAACCATCGCGGAGAATGAAACGCGCCTTGCTCAGTTGCAAAACATGGTGCGGGAGCGTGATGAAGCGCTGACGGAAAACGCCGCCGCGCTGGCGGCCGCAAACACCCGACTGGCCACCTTGGAACCGCTGGTTGACCGCGTGCAAAACAGTGATTCCACCATCGGCAACCTTCGCCGGGACTTGGCCACCGCCCGGTCCGAGTCCGTGGAGTCGGCCCGCGAAACCAACCGCGTGACGTCCGAGCTTACCGCCCGTATCACCTCGCTCGAACGTGATCTTGGCGCGGCGCGAACTTCAGCTCGCCAAGGCACGTCGCTGGCCGAAGAGCTCTCCGACGTAGAACGCCGACTGACGGCGGCGAATGAAGAGCTCACCGCGCTGCGGTCGCGCAACGAGACGCTGATGACGAACCTGCGGGAAGGTATCGACCAACGCGCCGCGATTGTGGCGACGGTGGATGATCTCGAAGCGCAAAACGAGGAACTGACCACTCGTATCGGCGAACTGCAGGAGACGCTTAAAAACACGGACGGAGAGAGTGAACAACAGCTCGCTCAAACCCAAACCGAACTCTCCGCCTTGCGCCGCGCCAATGAAGCGCTCACGCACCAAATCGGGACCATGCAGGAGGAGCGGGCCGCCGCCGACGCGGAGATCACGCGCCTCACCGCCGCAGCCAATGGGTCGGGAAGCCGGGTGGAGGAACTGGAGCGCGCTCTGGCTTCGGCTCGCGATGCCTCGTCGACCGCTGAAACGGCGCTGGCGCAGATCAACACGGAGTCGTCCGATCGTATTGCTACCCTCGAAGCGGCGCTTTCCGCGGCCCAATCGGAGCTACAGGCGGCGGGGCAGATGCGCAGCCGGTTGGCCTCCGCGGAAGCTCAACTCGCCATCACCAGCGACGACCTCGCTGACGCCCGGACGGCGAATCAGGACCTCAGCGCCGAGTTGGAAAAAGTGCGTGCGACCACGGTCCCCGCCGATCAACTACAAACGCAAGTTGCCTCGATCCAGGAACAACTCGGTGCGGCGGAAACAGAATTGGTCGGATTGCGCGACTCGAACGCTACGCTTTCGGAGCAACTGACCACGCTCCGGCGCGAACGCACGGACCTCGCCAAAGAGACCGACCGCGTTCAGGCGCAGAACCAACAATTTGCCCGCCGCGTTGCCACGATGGAAATCGACCTCGCGGAGGCCCGCGCCGCCGCCGCCCAGGCCCGGGAGGCGACTTCCCAACACGACGCGCAACTCGCCGCGATGCGCGCGCAGTGGGAAACCGCGCAGTCGCAGTTGGCGCAAAATGAAGCGGTGGCCACCCGTAACTCGCAACTGGCGCTCCAACTGACCGGATTGCGCGCCCAGCTCGAACTCGCGACCGAAGTCACGGAAGAGCGGGATCAGTTGCTCCAGGCGGAAGCTGCCCTCGGTGGTCGCATCGCCGAACTCGAAGATGCCCTCGCGCAGGCGCGAGCACAGTCCGAGCAGATTCCTGCGCTCGAAACGGCGAACGCTTCACTTACGGCCGAGCTCGATTCGGTCCGTCGGCAACAAACCGAGCTTGCGCAAAGTGCCGATCGTTCGCAGGTCCAAAATCAACAATTTACCGCTCGCATCGCCGCCCTCGAACTCGATCTGGCTCAGGCCCGCGAAGTCTCCTCCCAAACGCGCGAAGCGATCGCGGAGCGTGATGCCCGGATTGCGGATCTGCGCCACGAACTCGAGACGACGCAAACGCAGGTCGCGGGTTTGGATTCCGCGAGCGAACGCAACGCCGAACTCAACCGTCAACTTGCGACCCTGAGAACGCGATTGGCATCGGCGGAATCGGCCGCCACCGATCGTGATCAGCTCGCCGCCACGAACCGGGATCTCACGGCGGAGATGACCGCGCTTCAAGCGGCCTTGGATGAAGCGTCAGCGGCGGTGGCGTCCCTCGATGAGGAGCGCAAAACCAGTGCCGCCCTCGCTGTTCAACTCGAATCCGCGCAATCGCAGCTGGCAAATCTCGAGGGTCTCACCCAGCGCAATGCACAACTCGGTCTGCAATTGACGGAACTGCGGACCGAACTTTCCGGCGCTGAAAACGTCGGCATGGAGCGCGACCAACTCGCCGCGCGGGTGCAGTCGCTCGAATCGGCGGTGAAAGCAGCCGACGCCGAGGCCGAACGCCGCCGTGAGGAAAACGCCACGTTGACCGCGAGATTGGCCAATGCCGGGGCCAGCTCCACGGAGCTGCAAGCCACCGAGGCTTCCCTGGCCGATGCGCGCTCCGTCATTGCCGGACTGCAGGACGAAGTGCGTTCCGCCCGAGCCCAAGTGAGTGAGCTCGAGACGGTCGCGGCCGCCCGCGTCGCGGCCGAGACCGATGCCCGTCGTCTGCGCGCTGAACTCACCCGCGCTCAGTCGCGGCTCGCGTCCATCGACGAACTCCAAGCCAGTGCCTCCGATCAAGCCGAGCGTATCAACGCCCTGATCGCGGCGCGCGACACCGCCCTCACGGAGGCGACGAGTGCGAGCGAAGAACTGGTCACCGCCCAGGCGGCTCTGGACGAAAATAGTGCGATCATCGCGGAACTCACGGGCGAGAATCTGCGTTTGCAGGGAGACGTCGAAGCCTCCCAGAAAGCGGTGGCCGCCGCTCTCGCCGCCCAAGCCACCGCCGTTTCCGAAGCCGGTTCCAATCAAGCCCTCGAGCTCGAAATGGCCACGTTGCAAGCCCGCGTGAATCAAGTGGAGGAACGTTTGGCCAACGAACGCGCCGCCGCCGCCAAGGAGTTTGCCGCGCTTTCCCTCCGCTTGCAGCGCGCCCGTGAAACCAACCAATCCCTCAACGAGGCCAACCGTTCCCTGCTCGCGACTCGCGCCATGGATGATGAAAACGCCGACCAGCGTTTCGCCGACCTCGAGCGCGAGGTGACCGAACTCGCGCAAACGGGCGCCGAGTTGAAGGCGGACAATCTGGCCCTCCAGACCGCCCTTGCCGAAGCGCAGTCCGCGCCCAAGCCCCCCGCCGGTTGGCAGCAACAACAACAAGCTCTGGCTGCGCGCGTGGAAGATCTTTCCCGCCAACTCGCGGCCGCCCAATCCGCCGAGGTCACCGTGGCGCAGTTGCGTGAAGCCAACGCTCAACAGCAAAGCGCTCAGCGCGATATCGCCGACCGACTGGAGGCTTCGCTGGCCGCGCAACAAGCGGCCGAAGCTCGCACGGCTCAACTCGTGTCGGAACTGGAGTCCGCCCAGTCCAGCCGCTCCGAGCTGGAGCGTCAGCTCGCCGCCGTCGCGTCCGTGACGCAGGACCTTTCCACCGTGCGTAGCGAACTCGCTTCGTTGCGCGGCAGCTACGATTCGTTATCGCGTGAAAACGATGCGCTCGCCACGCAGGTGGCCCAAGCCGAAGCCGCCGCAGAAGCTCGACAAGCCGAAGCGCAGGAAACCTGGACCAGTGAACGCGACGGTCTACGCGCTGAGTTGGCCCGTCTGCGGGAGGCGGAAACCGATCTGCTGCAACGCATCGAAGCCGACCAAGCGCAGCTCCAAGTGGCGCAATCCGAAGCCGCCGCTTCGCGCAACCGCGTGGCTAATTTGGAACAAGCCGTCGGCGTGGCGACCGCGCAAACCTCCGAGATGCAGGAACTGACGGTGCGCGTTCGCGAAACCGAACAACAACTCGAAACCCAGCGGGTGGCGAACCTGCGCCTACAGCAAGCGTTGGAACGCGAACGCCAAACTCAGGAAACCCGCCTCATCGCCGCGCAGCGCGAAAACGCCGCGCTCATGGGTCGTCTGCGCCAGGCGCAAAACACCTTGGATCAAATCGCTTCGGCGGCGAGTGTGCTCAACCCGACCGGGCGTAGTTTGACGGGAACGCCGCGACTTCCCGCCGCTGCGCCATCCCCGGCATCGAGCGCCAGTGCCGAGCGTTTCCATGAAGTCGTTGAGGGCGACTCACTCACCCGCATCAGCATGCGCTATTACGGCAGCGCCACGCGTTGGCAGGATATTTACGAAGCCAACCGCGAAGTGCTCAGCGCCGCCAATGCGCTGCGCCCGGGGCAGCGGTTGCGGATTCCCTGATCCGGTCGTGGTAGGGTCGTCTCGCCGAGGCGACCTCCATGGCGTCAGCGCTCGATTAACGAGGGCGGACGGCTTGGCGAGCGGTCCCTACCCGACGCCGCCTGAATCGCTCAATGCGAAGCGCGGTAGTGGTCGCCGAGCACGTCGCGGCCGAAGTCGTTCTCGAAATCGCGGAAGACGGTGTGGTGGTGGTTCGCGTCGTTTTGGGTGTTGCCGTATTCGATGACAAAGGTCGGCCCTTGGATACGATAGTAGTGGCCTTCGCCGACGGCGGTGGGGCCGGCCCAGGCGAAGACCAGATTGTCCATGCCGTTGGCTTCGATTTTGGCGAGCGAGGCTTCGGAGATGTCGCGCGCATGGCGTTCCACGTATAAGTCGAGCAACTTGCGCAGGTCCCCCTGTTGGGCGGTTGTCATGTCGCGGTAGCGGAGGCCGACCGGGGAAAGCCGACTCACCCGGGACTCTTGAGCGGTTTCGATTTCGTGTTCCGCTCGGGAGGAGATGATCGCGGTTTTGCGCTGGGCCGCGGAAAGCGAAAGCACGAAGGCCCGGCCCATGTCCTCTTCCTCACCCAGGATGCGTTTGCCCTCCTGAGACCCGCGCGGCACGCGGCCGGGATTGGCCCCCAGGAACAGTGGCGTGCCCGAAATGCCTTCGGCAGTGATGGTCTGATTGACGGAGACGTGGTGACCCTCGAAGCGCCAACCCCACGGCATCACGCCGGGCTCGCCGAAGATGGCGAGGTAGTAGAGATCGGGATCGCGATGCGGCGCGCCGTTCTCCAATTCGCGCAGCACCTTTTCGAGCTGCATGATGGAGGCGACTTTGACCGACCCCGTATTGCTCAGGGCCGTGTGCAACAAACCGAGCGCGGCGGCGCGTTGTTTGAAATTCATCGATTTGATGACGAGACCCTGCCGGACCATGGGGACGAAATGCCAGTTCTCGCGCTCGGCGGAATCCGCCGCGAACTGGGCGTCTTTCAGATCGTCTTCGCTGAGCAGCGCGAGGAACGCTCCGGCGGCTTCTGCCATGGTTTGAGCGAGCGCGGCTTGATTGTGTTCGTGGGCGGGCAAGGTGGTTCCGAGAGCCAGCAAGGCCGCGAGAACGCGGAGGCGGGGTAGGGGCATGACGGAGAGCGTGTCGGCGGGATGCCCGGTGGGCAAGCTGGGGTCGGCGTCTTGCCTTTGGACGTTAAGCCGTGGCGAAGTCTCGATGTCCCACTATCCGCCACCTCACGTTCGTTCGGTCAGGATTTCGTTGGCGCGGATGGCGGCCGCCAATCGGGTTTCCACCCCGAGTTTGGGCAGGAAGTTTTCCACGTGCTTTTTTACCGTGCAGACCTGCATGCCGAGGATGATGGCGATGTCCGGACTGGTTTTACCCTGAGCGACCCAGAACAGGATTTCGGTTTCGCGCGGCGTGAGTCCCAGACTGCGCAGATCTTCCGGCGTGGGCTCGGCGCGTTGGACCTCCAAGGTGACGAGGAGCGTGCCGTCGGCGGTGTTTTCATCGCTGCATTTGAGTGTGTAGCGGCACCCCTCGCCGCGACCGAAGGTGTCGGCGTTTTCGGCGAGACAGGAGAGAAGGGCGGGGACGCCACCGTGATCGGAAACGATGGTCTTGGCCTGGTCGGTCATGAACAGGATTTCGTGATCCGCCAACCTCACCAGCAGGATCGCGCGGCCGAGTGACTCCGCCAGCGCTCGCTCGGCGAATATGCTGCGTTGCAGGGCGGCATCGAGCAGGTCGTTTTGCTCCTGCTGTTGTTTTTGCAGCCGACGGATTTCGAGGTGAGTCTGGATACGGGCGAGGACTTCCTCCGGGTAGACGGGTTTGGTCAGGTAGTCGACGGCGCCTGCCTCCAATCCGCGCACTTTGTCATAGGGCTCGCCGAGCGCGGTCATGAAAAACACCGGGACCTCGCGACCCGCGGGGAGTTGTTTGATACGCCGACACGTTTCCCACCCGTCCATTCCGGGCATCATCACATCGAGCAGGATGAGGTCGGGTTCCTCAACGCCCAACGTGTCGAGCGCCGCTTTGCCGCTTTCGCATACGAGCACGTTGAAGCCTTGTTCGGCCAAAAAATCGAAAAGCACGGCGATGTTGTCGGGCGTGTCATCGACGATGAGCAGGGTGGGCGAGGGCGAAGGAGCGGTCATGCGTCGGACTCGGGACGGGAGGCGAGAGTTTGGGCGATGATTTCACGCACCTCGCCGGTGCGGAAGCGTTGCAAAAGTCGGTCCAGTTCGAGCCGAAACGTCCGGTCGGGACCGGTCGCGTTGCTGGCATCGATGGCTTCGCGCAGCCGACGTTGATCGGAGCGGCGGGCGAGCTCCAGCCAACCTTCGAGTTCGGATCGGGAGGGCAGCTCGAGTTGTGCGATTTCGTCGGCGGTGCGCATGGAAACAAAGGGCGCGCCGGAATCGGCGTTGGGGACGGGCATCGCTTCGGTGACCCAAGTGAGGGCGAGTTGCCGGGCGATGGTTTTGAACAATACATCCTCGTCGACGGGTTTCGGCACGAACGCGTCGCATCCCACCTGGCGGGCGTTGTTCTGATCGATGTCGAACACACTGGCACTGACGGCGATCAAACGCGGCCGGGTCTGGCCCGGCGGACGAATTTTGCGGGCGACCTCCTCGCCGTTGATCCCCGGCAGGCGCAGGTCGAGCAGGACGAAATCCGCCGGCTGGCGGGCGTGCGCGGTGAGGGCGTCCTCGCCGGTGGAGACCTCTTCGATGTCGAAGCCGACCACCTGTAACATCTCGCTCAGGATGGTGCGATTGGTGTCGACGTCGTCGACGATCAATCCGCGTTGCCGGCGTCCTTCGTAGCCTTTCACCCGGTGGAGCGGAGCCGTGGTGAGATCATCGGGCACCGCCTCGAATTTGAGTTCGAAACTAAACTGACTGCCCTGACCCATTTTACTTTTCACGGCAATGCGCCCGCCCATCAGTTCCACCAGACGTTGGCTGATGGGCAGTCCGAGTCCGGTGCCCGTCTCGGCTTCGCGCTCCAACGATTTTTGGGTCTGGTGAAACGGCTCAAACACCGATGCGAGGTCCTGATCGGCGATGCCGACGCCGGTGTCGCGAACTTCGAAGCGCACACGATCGACGTCGGTGTGGAGCGCGAGCACGACCTCTCCGGTGCGCGTGAATTTCACGGCGTTGGCGAGCAGGTTGATCAGGACTTGCCGCAACTTCGGCTCGTCGGCCATGACGCGAGGCGTGCTGGGATCGAGTTCGATCCGGAAGCTGAGTCCCTTCTCCGTGGCGCGGGGTTCGAAGGTGGCTGCCAGCTCGGTGGTGAGTCGACGGAGGGAGCAGGGAGCGGGGTGGAGCGTGAGTTTGTTGGCCTCGATTTTGGAGAGGTCGAGCACCTCGTTGATCATCTCAAGCAGGTGGCGACCATTGCGTCCCACGGTGTCGAGTTGAGTGCGACCCTTGGGGGAGAGTCCTTCTTCTCTTCGCAGAATCTGGGTAAAGCCGAGGATGGCGTTGAGCGGGGTGCGCAGTTCGTGGCTCATCGACGCCAGGAATTCGCTCTTCGCATGATTGGCGGCATCGGCGGTGTCGCGGGCTTGGACCAGTTGCGTCTCGTTGTGCCGGAGCTGCTGCGTGCGTTGTTCGACGAGCGCAGCCAAGTCGTCGTTGCGGCGTTGCACCGCGCGTAAGCGCCAGCGCACGGCGAGGGCGATCAAGCCGACTAATTCCAGGACTGTAAGCGTTCGCGCCCACCATGATTGCCACCACGGGGGCAACACCGTGAAGGCAAAGCTGGCGGGCTCCCCCCAGCGACCATTGGAGTCGCAGGCGCGCACTTCGAACACGTGCTCGCCAACCGGTTGGCGGTTGAGGGAGTATTCGGCGATGCGGGAAAGCGGGGACCACGCTTCGCCGTAATCGCTCAATCGCGATTGGTAGCGCATCTCGCTGTCGTCGGTCCGGTCGGTGGCAAATGCGATGGCGAGTCCCTGTTGATCGAAGGGCAATGCAATCGGTTGAGCCGTCGCCAACGGCAACAGCTCACCTGACAATGTGGCCACGCGGCGAACGACGGTGCGAAAGGAGCGGGGCGAGAGGAACGCGGCGGGCAATTCCGCGCGCACCAGGCCTTCATTGCCGCCCATCCATAATACGGAACCGTCGGCGGTGGGTTCTTCAAAAAACATGGGGTTTTCGCCCACCCGCTCGGCGAGCGCGAAGGGCAGGGCTTCCCATGTTCCGTCGGCCGAAATGCGCCAATAAACGCGGCCGTTCCACGGGCCCGCTTCGGGGTCGTCGCGCAGGGTGCGGACCCAAATGGAGCCGTTGAGTCCAGCGGCGAGGGTGGGCACATTGCTGATGGGGTGATCGAATTTTTCGATCACAGAGAGCACTTCTTCGAAGCGTTTGGCCACCGGATCGAAGGTGAACAGCCGCCGGTCGTCGATGAACACCGCCCGCGTTCCACGCGTCGCCAAACTCGGCAGGCCGTTGATCGCGGTCGTGGGCAATCCATGACCACCGGCGTAGTGTTCCACCGTCCAGGTCCGAGGGTCGTCGATCGGGGAGTGAGGCGAACGCTCGAGGCGATGGTAACCTTGCCCGTCCATCGCAACCCAGATCGCGCCGTCGGCATCCTCGGCGAGGGCGCGAACGCTGCCATTCACTTCATTAAATGAAATCGCAACCTGCCATCCGTCCTGGTTCTTGCGCAGGAGAAGCAAGCGACCGCGCAAACCGGCCCAAGCAAAGGAAGGGTCACTCCGCGGGGTCAGCAGGGCGGCGCCGAAGTCGGTTTCAATCGTCAACTTTGCCGTCTCGTCGTCAGGTCCCAGCACCCGAATACCTCCTTCGCCCCCGATCAGTAAATCACCGGCCGCGACGGTGAGGGCCCAGATCGAGATGCGGCTGCCTGCCACGGGTTCGAAGTGCGCAGGCGTCGGGGGAGCCAGCTGAGTATCGCGCGGCCGCAGCACACTGAGTCCGTCGCCCGTCGCCACGTAGAGCCGGCCTTGGTAACGCGTGATGGCCTTGACGGTATTGGTGCCCAGTCCCCGGCGTTGATCGAAATGAGTGATGGCTTGTGGCCACCGGATGCGCGCGAGCCCGGAGTTTTGCGTCAGCCAGAGATCGCCCGATCGACCTTCGCCGAAGCCGAGCGTATTGGTCACGGGCACGCTCTGGTTTTCGGCGCTCAAATGCTGGAGGAGTTTGCCTTCCGGGCTAAGCAACACGGTGCCACCCTGACGCATGCGCAGGGCGATGGTGCCGTCGCTCAGCACGGTGCCACTGCGGATGACGAACTTTTGAAGATGAGCGTCGATCTCGGTGCTCCACGGAGTGGCCTCCCCATGGTGCAAGTGGTGGATTCCGTCGCGGAGCGTGAACAACAGTTGCGAGCCGTCTGGGCGGGCCGCGCCAAAGGTGATCCAGTCGTCCAAAATCTCGGCGTTGGCCAACAGCACTCGCCACGACTCGCCATTGAATCCGCGCAAAGGAAGACCGGGTGAGCTCGCAATCAACTCATCATCGATGGCCCAGATATGGGCTTTCTCGGTCATCAACTGCGTCAGTTCGTTGTCATGCCAACGCAGTAGCCCGCCATCTCCGGCAAAATAAACGCCGTGGGATAACGCGAGGGTGAAGAAAAATTGGTGCAGCCCCTCCGCATTGACCGGCAGATGCTCCCGCAGGGAAACGTAGCGGCGGCTGCCCGCGCCATCAGGTTCGAGGTAGCCGAGTTCGTCGACGCCGCCGACCCAGATGCGATCCGTCGCATCGACGGCGAGCCCACGGATAAACAAACCCCCGGTGGGAATTGATTGCCAGGATTGACCATCGTAGGCGAGGACCCGGTCCTTGTTGCCGACATAGAGCACGCCCGCCGCATCCTGCACCGCCGTCCAGTTTTGGTTGTGCGCACCGTAGTCGCGCACGCTGAACGCATCGACCACCGGAATACCCAGTTCGTCCGTAGCCGCACTGGCGCGGACACCGGCCGAAAAGGCCAGGAGCAACAGCCAGGAAAGCGGTCGAAAGAGAGGCATAACGAAAGAAGGACAACGCCATCGGTCCCCAAAGGGTTGGCGTGGCACCGAGTTGGGCAGGGTCATTCCCCCGCCTCAACCCCGGATCATCTTTCTTCGGCGAAAGGCGAATACCCGAAAAAACCGATCACCTCTATGCTAGGTCCAACATGAGCGGAAAAACGTCCTCCCGTTGCGAGATCTCCCTGGCCCGACAAATTCTGATGCTGTTTGCATTGGCACCGGTGGTGGTGCTGCCACCGCACGCCATCGCGCTGCCCGAAGGCGGCCAGATTGTGGCCGGCGATGTGTCGTTTGACTTTGACGCCGACACCCTCGACCTCGCGCAGACGAGTGATGTCGCCATCGTCAACTGGGCGGACTTCTCCATAGGTGTCGGCGAGATCGTCAACATCCACCAACTCGGGCCCGATGCAGCCCTGCTCAACCGTGTGCTCGGAGCCAACCCGTCCGAGCTGCTCGGCCAGCTCAACGCCAACGGCCGCGTCCTGCTCATCAACCCCAACGGTGTCGTGGTGGGCCGGGGAGCCTCGGTCAACGCCATGGAGTTCGTCGCCTCCGCCCTCGATGTGGCCGACGAAGACTTTCTTAACGGCGGCGACCTCACGTTCGCCGGCGACTCCACCAACAGCGTGCTCAATCTCGGCACCATCACCGCCGCCAACGGCGATGCGATCCTCATCGCCTACAAGGTCGTCAACGCTGGCACGATCGAGGCCGCCAACGGCGTCGCCGCGCTCGCCGCCGGCAACGAAGTGATGCTCAGCCCAGAAGGCGATCAACGCATTTTGGTCAAAACGAGCCTTGGCTCCGTCCCCACCGACATCGGTGTTGAAAACGCGGGCGTGATCGAAGCCGCCCAAGCCGAACTCAAAGCCGCCGGCGGAAACATCTATGAGCTCGCCATCAACCAAACGGGTTATGTTCGCGCGACCGGGGTGGAGCATAAGGACGGTCGCGTGCTGCTCACCGCCGACGCAGGCTCGATCAAGGTGGACGGCTCCATCTCCGCGCACGACGCCGATGGCAGCGGCGGCGAAGTGCTCATCGGAGGCGACTACCGTGGCGGCAACGAGGCCGTTGCCAACGCGCTCTACACCACGGTCGGCGCCGCCGCCGTGATCGACGTCGCCGCCTCGTCCACCAATGCCGACGGTGGTCGCGCCATCGTCTGGGCCGACCAACAAACCGACTTTGCCGGGCGCATTGACGGCCGTGCGGGAGAGCAGGGTGGGGACGGTGCCTTTGCCGAAGTCTCGGGCAAACATACGCTCAACTACACCGGCTTGGCCGACCTCACCGCCGACCACGGTTCGACCGGTATGCTCCTGCTCGATCCTGCGGAGGCGATCATCAGCAGCGCGGGCGATGATCAGCCTAATGGCATTTTCAATACCGCGGTCCTCGAAACCAACCTCGCGACCGCCAACGTCACGATCGAGGCGTCCACCTTCAGCAACGGCACCGACACCTACGGCGACATCACCGTCAACGATGCGGTTGCCTGGACCAGCGGCAATTCCCTGACGCTGAAAGCCGGTGACAACATCACCGTCAATGCCGACCTCGACGGCGGCACGAACGGCACGGTGGACTTCGCCCTTGGCCCCAACGGCTCCTATGAGCCGATGACCGGAAATCTCACCGTGCATGCAGACGCCACTGTCACGGCGGGCACCGTCACGATTCGCGCGAATCCCGATGCCAATCCCGCCTTCCCGGGCAACGGCGTTGATGAGCGTCGGATCGGAGACGTGGCATTCCATGGTATCCTCAAAACCACGACACTCGACCTCGCACTTAACGAGGAAGGGGTGGAGGGCGACATCACGATCGCCAATGCCGCGAACGAAATTGGCACCTTCACGACCTCGGATGCGAGTAGGACCGAAATACGGGACGGTTCCGTTACGATTGTCGACGGCGAAGGGGATCTCACGATTTCCGCCACGTTCGGGGTCGGGTTCGACGAGACCATCCAGATCACGACGCCAGGTGATTTAACGCTGGCCGCCGGTAGCAAACTCACCGCCTCAAATACCGATATTGTCCTGGCCTCCACCGGTGGTTCTTTCATCAACCAGGCCGGTGCCGATGTATTCGTGAACCGCGACTCCGGTCGCACCCTCGTTTATTCGGACAACCCCGACGACACCACGCTCGACGGCCTGGCCTTCACCCCGGTCTACAACAAAACCCTCGCAGGCAACGCCCCCGGCACGATCTCGCAAACGGGCAACCGCATCCTCTACAGCCTCGCGCCCACGATCACGTTCACGGCCGCCGACCTCAGTCGCGCCTACGGCAGCGACAACCCCGACCTCACATTCACGACCTCCGGTTTGGTGGGCGGCGACACCGCCGCGCAGGCCTTCTCCGGCACCCCCAGCCTGTCGACCGCGGCGCAGGCGAGCGATGACGCCGGCACGGCGGTCATTTCGATCGCGGCCAACACCGTCGTGGCGTCGGACTACGGCTACCAACTCGCCTTCGCTCCCGGCACCCTGACCATTAACCCCGCGCTGCTCACGATTCGGGCCGACGACCAGAGCCGCTCTTTCGGCGTGGCCAACCCCGATTTCACCGCGACTTTCACCGGGTTGGTCAACGGCGACACCGCGGCTTCGTTTACCAATCTTGATTTCACCACCACGGCCGCGACGAGTTCGCCCGATGGCACTTACCCCATCACGCCCTTCGGCGCGGCCAATTCGAACTACGCCATCACGTTCACCGCCGGGGTGCTCACGATCGGCAGCTCGACCATCACGATTCGGGCTGACGATTTTGCCCGGTTGTTTGGCGATCCCAACCCCACCTTTACCGGCGTCGTCACCGCACCCGACGGATTCGATTTGGATCTGCTCACCAACTTGACCTACACGACGACGGCGACGGTGGAATCCGGTGTGGGCACTGTTGCGATCACGCCCTCCGTCGATGCGTTGGACGGACTCAGCTTCAATCTGATCGATGGCGTGCTGACGATCAACACCCGCCCTCTGACCATCGCGGCCGCCAATGCCAGCCGGATTTACGGCGCGAACAATCCCGACTTCAGCGGCGTGCTCACAGGCCTGGCTTCGTTTCACACCGCGGCCGACATCGTGGGTCTCACCTATACCACGAGCGCGACCCAGGGTTCCGACGCCGGCACCTACGCGATCACGACGGCAACCGGCAGCAATCCCAACTACGCCATCACCACGCAGAACGGAACGCTGACCGTGGACCGGGCTCCGCTCACCGTCACCGCGGTGGATGCGGCCAAGATCTACGCCGATGCCGATCCGACCTTCACGGCGACCAATGCGGGACTCGTGCTCGACGATGGCCTCGCCGACCTCGGGACGTTGCAGGTCACCACCGGCACCGTGCAATTGACGCCCGTCGGCACCTACGCGCTCACGCCATCCTTCAGCACCAGCACCAGTCTCGCCAACAACTACGCGATCACCTTCGTGCCGGCGACCTTCACCATCAATCCGCGACCGCTCACCATCACTGCGACCAGCACCTCCCGCACCTACGGCGACGCCAACCCGACCTTGGCCTACACGTCGTCGGGCACCAATCCCGCTGGAACCACCAACGCCAGTCTCGGTGCGTTCGACGACATCACGGTCGGCACCACCGCCACCGCCACGTCCAACGCCGGAACCTATGCGATCACCCCGGGAGGCGCGACCAACTCCAACTACGTCTACACCTATGTCGACGGCACGCTCACTGTCGACCCCGCCACCCTCACGGTCACGGCCAACAACGCCACGCGTCTTTACGGTGCGGACAACCCCACCTTCTCCAGCACGGCATCCGGTCTCAAGTTGACGGATACACTCGCCGATGTCGTCGACGCCTCCGCGATCACGACCACGGCGACGGCCGCGTCCGGCACCGGCACCTACGCGATCACACCGACGGGCGCGCTGGTGAGTTCGAATTATACCCTTAATTTCGTGCCCGCCACGCTCACCGTGAACAAGGCACCGCTCTTCATCGTGCCGACGCTCTCTTCGCGTGTTTACGGCGACGCGAATCCGGACTTCACCATCACGGCGACGGGACTGGTCAATGGCGACACGGCCGCCGTGGTTTCCGGGCTTAACTTTCAGGGGCCGGCGCCCTTTGCGAACGTGGGCAGTCACACGGTCGCGGTTCTTTCCGGCTCGGCGGGCAACTATGACATCACCTTCGGTAACGGCGTGATGAACGTCACGCCGCGTCTGCTGACCATCACCGCCCATGACTTCAGCCGTGAATACGGCGAAGCCAACCCGACTTTCACCGCTTCCTTCGACAACCTCGCCAGTTTCGACACCACCGCAGTCATCACCGGCCTGAGCATCACGACGCCGGCCACGGCCTCGTCCAACGTGCTCTCCACCGGCTATGGTCTCAACGTCACCTCCAATGCCAACCGCAACTACGCGATCACCTACGTCCCGGGGAAACTGAACATCACGCCCGCCCCGTTGTTGCTCGATCTCGGCAACACCGCTCGTCTCTACGGTGACGCCAATCCCACGCCGACTGCTGGCATCGCCACCGGGTTCAAGCTCAGCGATACGATTGAAACGCTTGGTCTGACCGTCGTCACCGATGCCACCGTGACTTCCGACGTGGGTAACTACTTCTATAGCGCGACCACGGTGAACCCCAACTATGAGGTAAACATCAACGGCGGCACGCTCACCATCAATCCCGCTCCGCTCTCGGTCACGGTCGACACGCTCTCACGAACCTACGGTGCCGATAATCCCGCCGCACCGACCTATCTTCTGGGTGGTCTCAAATTTGAATCCGATCGTGACGGTGCCGTGCTCGTGACCAACCCAACCAACTTTGCCACCGACGTCGGCCAATACGCTTTCGGCGCCACGGTGCTCGATTCGAATTACGTGCTCGATGGACTTCGCGGTGACATTTACGTCACCCCGCATCTGCTCGATCTGGTGGCCACCGGCACCCGCGTATTTGGCGATGCCAACCCCGACGCTGCCGCGTTCACCCTCACCGGAAATTTCGTCAACGGGGATCAGCCCGACGACATCCTCAACCTGCGCTACTCGACCACGATTGATCCCAGCTTTGACGTCGGCACCTACGACCTCTCGGCCACCTCGACGGTCGGCTTGTTGAGCGCCAACTACCTGCTCAATTCGGTGACCAGTTCGCTGGTGATCAACCCGCGTCCGATCAATGTGAATATTGCCTCCGTCGAGCGTCTTTATGGTGACGCCAACCCGGAGTTCACGCTCGTGGGCGACTCCAATATCCAGCCGGCCTTCAACACCGTCGACGAAGTCGTCCGCTTCATCGGTCCCGACGAACAAACCGTTCCCGGCAACTACGCGGTTCAAGCCGAGATCATCAATTCCAACTACACCGTGGGCACGCTGGGATCGGGCAACATCACCATCACCCCGCGCTTGCTCACCGTGGAGATTGCCAATGTCGCTCGTTACTACGGCGACGCCAACCCGACCTTCACCGCGACCTATGGTGGTCATGGGCTGCCCGACTTTGTCGACGCCAGCACCTTCCTCGATCTGCGCACCATCGCGACCACCAACGCCACGTCGGATGCCGGTCACTACCTCATTTCGTCGCCGAGCTCGGCCATCGATACGTCGCTTTATCACCTGCAAGCCTACACGCCGGGCATCCTCTCGATCTTCCCCCGCGCGGTGACCCTGCACATCGGCAACACCACCTACGAGGTGTCGCCCGATGTGGTGCTCGAAGACGTGGTGGACTTCTCGGATGCCGATTTCTCCGTCTCCGGTGGCAACTTCGCCCAGGGTCAATCCGCGGCGAGTCAGTTTCCGGATCTCGAATATTTCGTGTCGGAAAGTCCCTCGGGCACGCCGGTCGGAGTCGCGGTGGATTTGAACAACTACACCGCGCCGTCGCTCGCCGCGTTTGTCAGCGGCACCGCGCCCTTGGCCGGAGTGGTCGTCGATGATGCCACCGTGGCCGAGTTTGTCGCCCCGGTGACCGCGGCCGCTTCCGGCGAGGAGGGCGAGACCGTTGAAGTCGAAGTCGTCGCCGTGCAAATCGGTGAAATCGCCATCGACACTTCCATCGATAACAGCGGTGAAATCTTTATCCCCACCACGACGGTGGGCACCGACGAGACGCGCGTCACGCGAGCGATTACCGTGCGCGGCGGCTACCTGGGAGCCAACCCCAACTACGTTGTCACGGCGGTAAACAACGGCGTGCTCACCATGCGCAACCGCACCCAGTTGGAAGAGCGAATCAAGCTCGCCCTGGAATATGAGCAAATGGATCAGACCATCGAGATTTTCAGCATGGACGACTTCGCCGACAATCTCGGCATCACCTTCGCCGGCTTCCCCGACATGACCGTGGATATGTTGGAAAGCTTTTTGACCGGTGGCGGCTGGTTGGAGCGGGGCGAAGACAGCCTTTATTATTCGATTTTCGGCAGCGCCAATGTCGTGACGCCGCTTGATCGTGCCGTCATCCGGGCGTGGTTGTCGGACATCAGAACCAATCCCGCGAAACGCGGCCTCATGGGTGGAGCGTTGGTGGCCTATCTCGGGGACTTGCAAAACATTCCCGCCGCGGAGCGCACCGACGCCCAGAATCGGTTGGCGGCGGTCGTCGCGTATAAAGTGCAGAAAAAACAGCAGGAGTTTGCCAATACCCTGTATGAAAAAGAGCGTCAGTTTGAGGCCACGCCCAACGCCAGCCGCGCCTACTATGGAGCCCGCGATACGGCTCGCACGATCGAGACCCGCGCGGCGGTGGCGGCCAAGGACTTTCTCCACTACGAGATAGACAATCTCACCGCGGCGGAGATTGAGATTCTGGAAGAGCTGCAAAACTCCATCCTGGATGGCGATAACACGTCGTCGCTCGCCCTGCTCGAAAGGTGGTCTGCGGCGGGGGACGGAGATCGACCCCGCGCGTTCATCGACGACCAGATCAACGGTTTCATTGCCGAGCTGACCGAGCTGAAAAACGTGTCGGCGCAAGCCAAGGCAGCGATCGATCGCGGCGAGGATTATGGAGGGCCGGAGGGAGCAGGAGCCGGTTCCTCGATGTCGAGCGTGCACGACTTCGTGAACATGGAGCCGCCTTACGGAGAGTTTTTGAAGGAATCGAGCTTCTCTGCGTTGGAAGCCAAGATGGCCCGTTATGATACCAATGCCGACACCAGCGTGCTGACCAGCCTGGGCTCCGGCGCCGCGGCCGGTGGGGCCGCGGCGGGGACAGTCGGGCTCAATGCGGCGGCTGTCGGCAAGGCTCTCTTTCCCTACGTGGTGAAGGGAGGCAGTTCTTTCGCTTCCAAGGGAATGACGGTGGCCGGTGGTGGCGCGTTTGCCTTCGTGACGGTGGCCGTGGCCGTCGCGATCGCCGGCACCATCACCATCGTGCAGAACGAGGAGCAGAAGACGATTTACAACAGCATGGTCAGCACGCTGAGCGCACCGGTCGATCTCTCCACGATAGATCTCAGTCCCGAAACCGAAGACATCATCGGGACCGATCCCAAACCCGAGGATATGGTGAAACATCTTCAGAAGACGCTGCTGGTCGAGTCGCTGGAAGAAATGCTGATCGGCGGATAACCGCCCCGGAGAACCATTCCATGAACCTTCTGCCCATGAATTCCATGCCCACGGAAACTTCCTCCTGCATCGCTCCGGCGGTTGATCAACCGACCCGGAGAAAGCTGGTCATCCTCGTGAGTGCGTTGGCCGGGTTCGGCCTGCCGGTCGCAGCGCAAAATCTCAACGAAGTGATGCCGCAACCGGTGCCGTCCTTGGTCGAACCCGCGGCCGATCCGATGGCGACATCGATCGGAGCAAACGCCTCCGTCGATCCTGCCGCCGGGTTTTTGGCGCAACCGGGAGAAGCAATCATTATCGACGAACTCAAGGGCGTCCGCGTCATCGCCGATCCCTCCCGCTTGGAGTCCGCATCCGCGGCAAGGGTTGACCCGATTCAAATCGATGGCGTTCCCAGCCTCGACCACCGGTCGGGCCACGAGCTCTTGCAGTTGGTGCTGGGCCGTCCTGCTTCGATGGAGTCGCTGAATCGGCTGCGCGACGCCATTCGTCTGTTACTGGCGCAGTCCGGTCGCGCCTTCTCGTCGGTGATCCTGCCGCCCCAAGACATCACGGAGGGTTACCTGCAAATTGTGGTGATTGAGAGCGTGGTGGGAGAGGTGCGGGTGGAGGGCAGCAAACATTTCTCGGCTCAGAGTTATTTGTCGCGCCTCGAACAGAAAACCGGTGAAGCGGTCGATGGACGTGCGCTCACCGCCGGCATTGATCGCATCAACCAAAACTCTTTTCGCAGCGCGGCGACGCGAGTGGAGGCGGGCGCGCGGCCCGGCACGACTGACATAGTCATTCAAGTGAAGGAACGCTTCCCGTGGCGCTTCTTTACCGGCTACAGCAATACTGGCACGCAGACCACCACGGAGGATCGCATCAACGCCGGGGTGAATTGGGGCAACGCCTTCGGTCGCGGCCACCTCGCCACCCTGCAATGGACCAGCGACCTGAAGGCCAAACATTCCCGCGCGCTCTCCGCCAACTACACGGCGGACCTGCCGCACAACCACAGCCTCACCTTCTTCGGCGCGTATTCCGAAATCGAGAGCGTGCCCAACGGCGGCTTGTCCCAGGAAGGTGTGAGCTGGCAGGCCGGCCTCAACTACGACCTGCCGCTGCCCGACTACGGCAAGCATTACGTGCAGAGCCTCCAATTCGGTGCCGATTTCAAAGTGAGTGACAACAACCTCGAGTTTGCGGTGCCGCCCTTTGTCATCCCGATCTCCGACAACCTCACTCACATCGCGCAGATCCGGGCCTCCTATCGCGGCACGTTTACCGACAAATGGGGCGCGACCTCGTGGGGAGTCAAACTCACGGCGGCCCCCGGCGGACTCAGCAGCGCGAATGACGACGAAGCCTTCAATGGATCGCGGGCCATGGCCCAGTCCTCCTACGTCTACGGCAGCGTCGACGTCTTCCGCGAATTCAATCTGGACGCCCTGCTGTCGGGCGCGAAATGGACGATGCGTGGTGAGTTCCAAATGTCCGCGGGCAATCTGCTCGGCAGTGAGCAATTCAGCGCGGGCGGCAGCGGTTCGGTGCGCGGTTACGAGCAGGGCGAAGTCGTGGGCGACAACGCCCTCTTTTTCAGCCAGGAGTGGCATCTCCCTCCATTCTCCGTCGCGAAGTCGCTGTTGAAATTGGAGGTCCGTGATGCCCTGCGTCTGTTTGCCTTTCACGACTACGCTCGGGTGTGGAATGTGGACAAACTCGAAGGCGAACGCCCCTTCAGCCTGCACAGTGTGGGCGTCGGTCTGCGTTACCAACTCACGCAACATGGCAGTCTCCAGGCCTCCCACGGCTGGCAACTGCGCGACAGTGGCAGCAGCGACACCGGCGACAACTCCCGCCTGCACCTCTCCGCCAACCTCAGTTTCTGAGCGCGCCTTGCAGGCGCGGTTACCGTTTCCGTTCGATCGGGCCGTAGCCGAAGTCGCGAAACTTCTCGATCACGCGATCCATCTCGTTGTCGGGCAGGATGTGCGGTTCGCCGGCGGCGAGGGTTTGCAGGTAGAGTTTGGCCAGCGTCTCTGCTTCGGCCGTCAACGCGAGGGCTTGACCGAGGTCCTTACCGATCACGACCAGACCATGGTTGGCCATGATGGCGGCGCGGCGCTGGGTCAGGGCGGCGACGACATTGGCTGAAAGTTCTTCGGAGCCGAACGTCGCGTAGGGCGCGCAGCGAATGCGTGCGCCTCCAAACAGCCCCACGAGATAGTGCACCGCCGGGATGTCTTGGCGCAGGCAGGCCACGGCGGTGGCGTAATGGCTGTGCGTGTGCACCACCGCTTCGGCGTCGGCGCGGGCGCGCAGAATGGCGAGGTGAAACGGCAACTCGGACGACGGCTTGCGCGATCCCGTGACCGCGCCGGTGGCGAGATCGACCCGGACGATGTCGGCCGGAGTCATGGCGGCGTAGGGCACGCCGCTGGGCGTGAGATAAAATCCCCCGGCGCCGTCGCGCACGGAAACGTTGCCGGACGTGCCTTGGTTGAGCCCGCGGGTTTCGAGGGCGAGGCAGGTATCGATGATGGCTTGGCGAAGGTCGTTCACGTCAGTTTCGTTCTCGTTCTCTTAATCGTTCTCGTTCTCCTTCCGTAGCATCCGGTCTCGGATTCGAGAACGAGAACGATTAAGAGAACGAGAACGATGGGTTAAATACTTTGGTCGGGAAACAGGTTTTTTAATCCGGCGGCGCTCGCGGGACAAACGCCTCGTTCGGTGATCAGGCCGGTGACGAGACGGGCGGGAGTCACGTCAAAAGCGGGATTGGCCGCCGGACTGCCGGTGGGTGGTATTTGAATTGTGGTGACGGTGCCGTCCGGACCGAGACCGGCGATATGCGTCACCTCGTCGCCGGAACGTTCCTCGATCGGAATCTCGGCTACGCCGTCGCGCACCGTCCAGTCGATCGTCGGCGAGGGCAGGGCGACGTAAAACGGCACGCCGTTGTCGTGGGCAGCGAGCGCCTTCAAGTAGGTGCCGATCTTGTTGCACACATCGCCGGTGGCGGTGGTGCGATCGGTCCCAACGATGCAGAGGTCGACCTGACCGTGTTGCATGAGATGACCGCCGGCGTTGTCGACAATGACGGTGTGCGGCACGCCGTGGTTGAGCAGTTCCCACGCCGTGAGATTGAAACCCTGATTACGGGGGCGAGTTTCGTCGACCCACACATGCACCGCGATGCCGGCATCGTGGGCTTGGTAGATGGGGGAAGTGGCCGTGCCCCAATCGACGGTGGCAAGCCAGCCGGCGTTGCAATGGGTGAGGATGTTCACGGGCTGGCCGGCAGGTTTTTGGGCGGCAATATCGCGAATGAGCGCCAACCCGGCTTGGCCAATGGCGTGGTTTATACCCACGTCTTCGTCGCACACCTCGATCGCGAGCGCCCGAGCGGCGGTTGCGCGCTCGGATTCCGGCAATGGGCTCAGCCGGGTGCGGGCGCGATCCAAGGCCCAGCGCAAATTCACGGCGGTGGGACGCGTCGCGAACAAGGTATCGTAGGCGCGAGTGAGAGCGGCGTCGGACGCGTCGTTTTGCATAGCCAGCCAAACTCCCCATGCGGCTGTCGCGCCGATCAACGGGGCCCCGCGAACCAACATGGCGCGGATCGCGTGCGCGGCATCGTCGAGGGTGCGCAATACTGCGATCTCGTAGCGATGCGGCAGGACGGTCTGATCGATGATTTCAACCGAGGTGCCATCCGGGCCGGGCCAGATCGTGCGCGTGGGGTTTCCCTTTACGTTCATACGCTATTGGAACCACGTGCGGCAGGGTTTGCCCATCGTTTTGTGTAGCGACAGGCCGCGTGAGGAGCGACCGCGGACAGATTGTCTAATGGTGTGGCGCCGGCGGTTCGTTTGGCCTCCGTGATGCTGCACCCAAGTCCATGTCCTTTGTGGCGCCGATGATTTCCCTGCCTCAGCATCTTGAATTGGTTCAACCGGCGGAAGATATCGACATGGTGGTCGATGCGCTGGCGGTCGACGTCGAAGCGTGGGCCCGGGATTGCTTGGAGCAAGATGGACGCATGTTGCTCATGATGTGTGTATTAAGAGGCGGAGCCTTCTTCTTCTCGGATTTGCTGCAACGCATCCGTTACTCGGTGGAGCCCGCCTATTGCCGGGGTTGGAGCTATGCGAAAGACCTCACCGCGAAGCCCGCCGAGGCGGTGACGATAGATTGGCCGGAGGTGGATGTAACGGACCGTCACGTGGTGTTGGTGGACAATATTTGCGACACCGGGCGCACTTTTGCTCACGCGTCCGCCGAACTCATGGCCCGTGATCCGGCGTCGGTGCGCACCGTCTCACTCATCCGGCGCAAGCAGCCCACCGTGATTCACGAACCGACGTTGTCGGGGATCACCTATCTCGGCAATGAGTGGCTGGTCGGTTATGGTCTGCGTGATCGTGGCACGACCATGATGAACGCCCGCATGGTCGCCCGGGTGCGCGACACCGAGAAGACCGGGTTCACGCTGAACAATTCCCGCTCCCCGTTCGAGCGGGCGGTGTTTGCCTAAAAACGAAACGCGTGGACGGTGATCGGCCATGAGACCGGGCGGGTGGCCTCCGCTCCCCACGCCTCACGCAAACGCGCTCCGAACGGTGCCAGCGGATCACTACCGGTGGCAGCCCGCGCCCGGTGGGTGGCCGACCACGAATCGAGCATCCCGATGAGTTGATCGACCGTCCAGGTCGCGTTCATGGCAAACGTGGGAGTGGGGATTCGTTCCGCGGGCGGACAAACGTTGGCATAGTGCGTCAGCAACGGTCCGCGATCGTCGGGCCAGTAGGGACCGACCGCGTCGTCGTGGTAGGCGATGACCAACGCGTCCACGGCGGGCGTGATTTGTGGGAGCAGGTAACCCCAGTAAGCGAGCACCCCGTGCGGCTGGAGCACGCGCTGGCAGGTCTGCCAAAAAGCAGGCAGGTCGAACCAATGGAGCGCCTGCGCGACGGTGATGAGATTGACGTCGTGATCGGCGATGGGTGGGTGTTCGGCGGAACCGACCGCGAACGTGATCCGGGGATGCGGCGGAGCGTGCGCGATCATCGCGGCGCCGACATCGGTCGCGGTGACGCGCTCGAAGTGGGGCGTCAATTGGTGCGCGGCCTGCCCGTTGCCGGTGGCGCAATCCCAGGCGTGACCGTGCGCGTCGGACTGCCGGGCGAGCCAGCCGAACAACGCGTCCGGATAGGTCGGCCGAAACTGGGCGTAGGTCGCGGCGAATGCCGAGAAGTGATCATTGCGAGCCATGGCGGGAAGCGTAGACCGACCGGGCGCATCAGCACAAGCGGCCACGAAAAAGCCCGTCCGGGGAGGACGGGCTGAATGATTGAAATGCGGTGGGGCTGCTTAACTGAGCGTGACGCCCTTGGCCTCGGCGGAACGCAGGAGAGCGTCGGCCATGTCGGACGGGGTCACGGCGACTTCGATGCCGCACTCTTCGAAAACCTTGATCTTCGCTTCAGCGGTGTCTTCGGCGCCACCGACGATCGCGCCGGCGTGGCCCATGCGACGGCCGGGAGGCGCGGTAGCACCGGCGATGAATCCGGCGACGGGCTTGGTGCAGTTGTCCTTGATCCAACGCGCCGCTTCGACTTCGGCGCTGCCGCCGATTTCACCGATGAGGATGATGCCGTGGGTCTCGGGATCTTCGTTGAAGAGCTTGATCACGTCCAAGTGGGAGGTGCCGTTGACCGGGTCACCGCCGATGCCGACGCAGGTCGACTGGCCGATGTTCTTTTCGGTGAGCTGGTAGACCGCTTCGTAGGTGAGGGTGCCGGAGCGCGAGACGACGCCGACGTGGCCCTTTTTGTGAATATAACCCGGAGCGATGCCGATGCGGCAACCGCCGGAGGAGTTTTCACCCGTGCCGGGCGTGACGAGGCCGGGGCAGTTCGGGCCGACGAGGCGGGTGGCCTTGCCCGTCATGGCGCGCTTCACGCGGACCATGTCCTTGATGGGAATACCCTCGGTGATGCAGACCGCGAGGTCGAGCCCGGCGTCGACGCATTCGAGAATGGCGTCGGCGGCAAAAGGAGGCGGCACGAAGATGGCGGAAACGGTGGCGCCGGTGGCGGCGGCGGCTTCGGCGACGGTGTTGAACACCGGCACGGAATGGCCGTTGTGGTCGAAGGTCAGGCCGCCCTTGCCGGGCGTGACCCCGGCGACGAGCTGCGTGCCGTAGTCGAGTGACAGGCCGGCGTGCTTGCCGCCGAAGGCACCGGTGATGCCTTGGACCATGATCTTCGTTTCAGGAGTGATGAGAATGGACATCGAAAGTTAGGCGACGAGGTTGACGATTTTTTGAGCGGCGTCGGCCATGCTGGTGCCGGAGACGATGGGTAGGCCGGAGTCGGCGAGCGTCTTTTTGCCCGCGACGACGTTGTTGCCTTCGAGGCGCACGACGAGCGGCAGTTCGAGGCCGACCTCCTTGACGGCGTCGACGATGCCTTCGGCGATCACGTTACAGTCCATGATGCCGCCGAAGATATTGACGAGGATGCCCTTCACGTTGGCGTCGCCGAGGATGATCTTAAAGGCCGCGATGACCTTTTCCTTGGTGGCGCCGCCGCCGACATCGAGGAAGTTGGCCGGGCTGCCACCGAAGTGTTTGATGATGTCCATGGTGGACATGGCGAGACCGGCCCCGTTGACGAGACAAGCGATGTTGCCGTCGAGGGCGATGTAGGCGAGGTCGTGCTTGGAGGCTTCGATTTCCTTGGAGTCCTCTTCGTTGAGATCGCGCAGGGCGACGATATCCGGGTGGCGGTAGAGGGCGTTGGAGTCGAACGACACCTTGGCGTCGAGGGCGAGCACGTCGCCGGTCGGCGTGGTGATGAGGGGGTTGACCTCGATCATGGCGGCGTCGGTTTCCCAGAAGCAGTCGTAGAGCTTTTTGATGAGCTTGTAGGCGTTCTTGGACTCGGTCTTGTCGAGGCCGAGGGAGAAAATGAGTTCGCGGATTTGGTAGTCGGCGAGTCCGTAGGCGGGATCGACGAACACCTTGGTGATCTTTTCGGGTGTCTCGTGGGCGACGGTCTCGATATCCATGCCGCCCTCGGTCGAGGCGACGATGACGGGGTAGGACGTGGCGCGGTCGAGCAGGACGGCGAGGTAGTATTCCTTCTTAATGTCGCTCGCGACGGTGAAGTAGATCGTCTGCACCTTGCGGCCGGCGGGGCCGGTTTGGATGGTGACGAGGGTGTTATCGATCATCTTGCCGGCGACTTCCTTGGCCTCGGCCTTGGTGGGGCAGAACTTCACGCCGCCCTTGTAGCCGTCAACGAACGTGCCTTTGCCGCGTCCGCCCGCATGAATCTGGGACTTGACCATCGTGGGCCCTTCCGGGAGCTCCGCGAGGGCGGTATCGAACTCCGCGGCGCTTTTGGCCGTCGTGCCCGCGGGCACGGGCACTCCGTATTTTTCAAACAGGGCTTTGGCCTGATACTCGTGAATGTTCATGGACCTTTAGAAATGGCAGATTCGTCCCGGATGAGGCACGCCAAAAAGCATGACTTCACGGGATTGCCTCAAGTTAGCTGAACCCCATGGTGGTTAACATGGAGTCTCACGAACTGCTCAAAGATCTCTTAAAACAGACCAGTGCCAAGCAAGTGTCGGGTGACATGGGGTTGTCGCTTTCACTCATCTACAAGTGGGCGGAGAAGCCTTCGGCGGATGCGGGCAGCGGGGCGGTCAATCCCTTGGATCGCGTTAAGCAGTTGATGGAAATAACCGGTGATAAACGAGTTGCCCAATGGGTAGCGAAATGCGCGGGTGGTTTTTTCATCAACAATCCCGCCGCGTTGCGCGATTCGGACGAACTGATTCCAGCCACCAACGACATCGTGCGGCAGTTCGCCGACATGTTGGGCGTGATCGCTTCGGCGGCTTCTGATCAGGAAATTACCGACGCCGAAGCCAAAAGCATTCGGGCGCAGTGGGAGGGCCTCAAAAGTGTGACCGAAGGGTTCGTCCAAGCCGCCGAAGCCGGAAATTTTTCCAAACTCAAGGACGAGCTGACGCACCACCAGGACGACTCGGCGGCTTGATCGCCGCTCGCGGCGGTTTTGCGTGAGGAAAAGGAGGGGGAGTCCGGTCCCGCCGTCGGCCCGTCGGGGATCGAAGCTCCGGTGTGAGTCGAAGCGAACGTGGGTTTTCCGTTTCAGCTGTGGGTAGTGGTCAGCGAGGACGCCGCGTTACGGCGGCGATGCTGATTGCGGAACTGACCGGGGGTGTTACCGAAGCGTCGGCGGAAACAATAGATGTAGTATTGCAAATCCGAGTAGCCGCAAAGGGCGGCGATTTCGGTGATGTTGTAACTCGAGTCTTCGAGCAGATCCAAACTGTGCATCAGACGCAGTTCGTTGAGATAGGCGGCGATGGTGGTCTTGCCGGTGTGCCGGAAGATGCGGGAAACGTGGTTGGGGTGAGCGTTGAGGTAGCGGGCGAGAGAGGCGCGACTGATACTCGCATCGGCCCAGTGGTCCGCCAGGTAAGTGCAGGCCCGTTCCCACAGGTAGCTGCCGGGCTCCGGGTTTTTCGACGTCGGCGCATTGAGGAGTTCGATGGCTTCCGCGACCAGAAGTTCGCACAATTTGTGCACGTAGGAGTCTGCGGTTGCGACGGGCGCGGTTTCCCCCAGCAGGCGAAACAAATAGTCGAGCCGCAGATGCGTTTTGCGCCACAGTTCCCATTGTGCGAGGTAGCTGAGCGTCACGCCGGTGGGGCCCGGCACGCGGGAGGTCAGACTCAGTTTGATGAGGGCGTCGTCGGGTTGATACAGCAATCCCAGCGACTGGTAACTCTGCCGGGGTTTGGGGCAAATATAGGACCGCGGGCCAAAAAATATGGCGTCGCCGACTTTGAGTTTCAGATCGAAATGCTCACCCGCCTCGACCCCCACGAACCGGGCTTCGCCGGAGACCACCAGGATCAACCGCTGGCTTTCCCGCAGGTAGGACTCCCCCCGCAGGTTTCTCGCCTGCAGACCCTTGATGATTCGATGGCAGCGGTGCAACGCCCCGGGCAGCATGAGCTTGCGGGCGTGTTCGAGTAGCATTTCACGATCAGTCATGCGAAAGGGGGTAAATTTTTCGATGTTACAAATTTCACTATTTTGCGAGTATTTCTTTCCGCCGATTGTGGACCCCGCGCTTGTATGGTCCGGCCTGTTGCTCCGCTTTGCGGGGTGACGCTTCTTCGTTCAACCCCTCCCCACACCCATGAAACTGCGTTTTCCATATTCCGTCGTCGGTGCGAGTCTGTGCCTCTCGGCGGCCTTCTCCTCTTTTGTTTCCGCTCAAGCGGTGAATTCAGCCCGCGACGATGCTGATTCCGCGGTGGTGACTCTGGATGCCTTTGAAGTCTCGTCCGATTCGGTCAAAGGCTACGGCACCACCACTTCGCTATCCGCATCGCGCACCGCCGTGCCCATCACCGATCTGCCCGCCTCGGTGATCACCATCAACGAACGTTTGATCGAGGACACCGCCGCGGTCGAATTGCGCGACACCTTCAATCTCGTCAGCGGCGTGTTCCACGGCAACTCCGGGGGCGGCCTGCAGGAGTCCAATAATTTTTCCATTCGGGGTTATGTCACCACGGGAGCACTACGCGATGGCATTGATGATCTCAACTTCAGCGACAACGGCGGATTCGACTACTCCATGGTGGAACGCGTGGAAATCGTGAAAGGCCCCGCCGGTGTGCTCTACGGGCAGCACAGCGCGGGTGGGGCGGTGAACATCATCAGCAAACGTCCGCGCGCCGAACCGTTCACCAAGATCGATCTGGCGATCGGCAGCTACAACTTCTGGCGGGCATCGGTTGATCATTCCGGACTGGCCGGCACGGATGGCAAACTCGGTTACCGGGTCTCGGCCGCCGTGCTCAACACGGATGGCCCCGTGGGCATAGAGGGCGAACCCGACGGTGTCTCCACGTGGATTAATCCCAGCATTTCCTACCAGTTTGACAACGGCTTCAAGGTATGGGCGTGGGGGGCGTTCGCGGACGATACCTCCAAGCGCGTTTCCAATTCGGTCTGGGCGTTCGGCACGCCCGACGGCCGGGGCGCGCCGTTCTATGAATTCATGGAACGCGGCCAGATGAGCGTGGTGTTTCAGAACTTCAACAAGAGCGAAAACTCGAACCTCGAATTCGGCACCAGCAAGCACTTCACCTTGGGTGCGGTCGAAGCCGACCTGCGTGTCGTGGGTCGTTACGGAGAGCGCACGACGTCCGGCGCCCGCACACGTTCAAATGGCAGCACCATCTTCATCGACAACGCCGGCAACCAGATCCCCGACGGCTCGCCCAGCGTCGGTCGCGGACCGGAGATCACCGGTTTGATCACCGACAACCTCTCCCGTTTCGGTCGCGCCGGGCTGCGTTACAATCGAGGCGAGGATGATGCGGAACGCTCGTCGCTGACGGCGGATCTGAACCTCAGTTTCGACCTCGGTCCGGTCGCCAATAATTTCCTGCTCTACGGTCAAACCTCCTCGGGGGAAGGTTCCAGTTACGACAGTGCGGATATCCGGGTAAACGACGTGGCGACCCTGCCGGCCGATATTCGGTCCACCTACCACTTTGATACCGGCATCAACGGCCTCGGCGTGGCGGAGATCTGGCCCAATCCGCCGTCCGGCATCGGCGACCTGCGTCCGATCATCGAGCAATACGCCGATGTCACCAACATCACGCCCGACACCGCCAGTGACTCGTCGTCCTCCAATTTCGCGGCGATCGAACGCGCGTCCTTTCTCGACAATCGCGTCATTGCGGTGATCGGCACCCGCTACGACTCGATCGACTTCACCAACGTGCGGTCCACCGACGGCACCGTGCTCAGTGACACGCACGACGCGGAATGGGTGAACAAGTTCGGACTCGTGGCCAAACCCTACTCCCGGGACGGCAACGAACTTTCGATCTTCTACAACAATGCCGAGACCTTCGTGCCGGAGCGCGGCACCGACCAACGCCTCGCCACCTTCGGTCAAAAATTCCCCAACCGCACCATCTCGACCGATGAGATCGGGGCCAAGTTGAACCTCTTCAACAGTCGTCTCGTCGGCACGATCTCCGTCTTCCAAAACGTGGAGGACAATGTGCTGCTCAACGCTCGCGACGAAGACGGCAGTGTCACCGGTATCGACGACCGCAGTTACTCCTATCCGGGCGGCGAGCGCACCACGGATGGCTGGGAAATGGACATCGCGTTGAACCCCGCGCCGGGCTTCGACGCCATGTTCTCCTACTCGAAAATCGACTCTCTGCTGTCCGATGGTTTGCCGGCCGATGGCGTGCCCGAAACCACCGCGTCGGCCGTCTTGCGCTACCAGTTCCAGGAAGGCCCGTTGACCGACTTCTCCGTCACCGGCATCTACAATCGCTGGGGTGAGAGCTACCTGAATCGCTCGTCCAATTTCATCCTGGATGGCGGTGACCTGATGACGGTCGTGCTCGGTTACGACTGGCGCAACGTGAAGCTGCGCCTGCGCATCGAGAATATCACCGACGACATCGACGCCATGCCCAGCACGTGGTGGACCGGCGTAGGGGTGACCAAGCATCGCAATTATCGCCTTAGCGCGAGCTACCGCTTCTGATCGCAACCGAATCGATTTGTCGTCGCCATGACTGCCTCCACTATCCGTCCGACCCTATGCCTCGGACTGGTGCTCGCCACCGCGTTGACGGTTCCCGCCGTGCGCCCGGATCCGGTTGATCACCCCGACTCCCCGCTGATGTTGGCGGGCGACTGGGTGCCGGCGGACACGCATCAAATCAAATTCGATGAGTTGCCGCTGCTGCCGGCCGCCCACGCCGTGATCAGCGACGTGCGCGATCAACAGGGCCGTCGGGTCAATCAACACAACTATCTGGTGTTTTTCGACGGCCGCTACTGGGCCATGTGGAGTGATGGTCCCGGTGTGCCGCGCGCGCATTTCCAAGGGGGCGTGCCCGGGCATGACCGCGCGGATCAGCACGTGTTTTTCGCCACCAGTCGGGACGGCCTCGACTGGGGCGAGATCGGCGACATCACCGGCGCGCCCGATTCCGGCTACGGCTGGATCGCCCGCGGATTCTGGGTCCGGGAAGGCAAACTGCTCGCGCTGGCCAGCCGCTATGAAGCCCCGGGCTACGCCGGCCCCGGCCTGTCGCTGCACGCGTTTGAACTGGTCTCCGGCCACGGTGACCGCTGGCAACATCGCGGCCTGGTGTTGGACGACTCCATGAACAACTTCTCGCCGAAACAATTGCCCGGGGGCGATTGGTTGATGACCCGACGCGATCAACTGAAGGCGGTTTCGTTCATGCGCGGCGGGGTCAAATCGATCACCGATTGGCGAACGTATCCAGTGATAGGTTACGACGATTCCGCGCTGGCCGCCGAGGAACCCTACTGGTGGCAGTTGGCCGACGGCAATCTGGTGGCGCTGTTCCGGGACAACCTCGACTCCGGTTATCTGTTTCGGGCCTTCTCGACCGACGAAGGGCGCACCTGGACGCGGCCGGTTCGCACCAATTTTCCCGACGCCAAATCGAAGTTCAACGGGGTGCAGTTGCCGGACGGCCGCTTCATCCTGGTCAATAACTCGCACCCCGATCGCCGTGACCCGATGACACTGGCGATCAGTGAGGATGGCCTGGTGTTCGACCGGTTGCTCTACCTCGTGGGCGGTCGACACATCGACTATCCCCACGTGATGGAGCACGACGGTTTCCTGTTCGTCGCTTTTGCCGGTGCCAAGCAAACCGTGGAAGTGCTGCGCATTCGGGTGGCCGATCTCCCCGCATCCCAACCGCCTTATCAGGTGCATACGTTGTCCGAGCGAACCAAGGAGGCGAGTTCCCGGTGATGCGTGTGCGACTCGGATACTGCGCCGGCATCATCGGACTGGTCCTGTTCGCGGGTCTGACCCGGGCGGCCCGACCCAACGTGCTGTTTCTCGTTGTCGACGATTTGCGACCGGCCATCGGAGCTTACGGCGATGCGCGGGCGGTTACGCCCAACCTCGATCGGTTGGCGGCCCGCGGGTTGTTGTTTGAGCGCGCCTATTGCCAGCAAGCATTGTGTGCGCCGTCGCGCGCCTCGGTCATCACCGGTCGTCGTCCGGCAGCATTTCCGCGCATCAGTGGCGGCGAGGGCGGTGCGCACTATCGCGAGGAGTTGCCCGATGTGGTGACGTTGCCGCAACTCTTCAAACAGCACGGCTACCACACCGAATCCATTGGCAAAGTGAACCACGTCTACCCGCCGATTCTCGATCCGGTGTCGTGGTCCGTGCCGGAACGTCTGGCCGACATCGTCAAGCGCGACGAATACCTGCTGCCGGGCAATCGCATCGGCGGTTTCATCCAGCCGATGCGCAAGGGCGAAGCCACGGAATCCGTCGAAGCGCCCGACAAAGCCTACGTGGACGGGCAGGCGGCCGATGCCGCCATCGAAGCACTGACCCGATTGCGCGACCAACCCTTCTTTCTGGCCGTGGGCACGAAGCGGCCGCATCTGCCGTGGAGCGCGCCCACCCGGTATTGGAACCTCCACGAGCGGGAAAAATTCGGGCTTTCGCCGGAAGTGGCGCAACCGTGGGCCGCCGCCGCCTTGGTGGCGCGTCCGTGGCGTTACGAATGGCGTCCGGATTCCGGAGAGATGCGCGGCTACACCGACATTCGCACCCGGTCGGACATCGACGCCGAAAAGACCCGCCAGTTGCGACACGGTTATTACGCGGCGGCGAGTTACGTGGACGCCCAAATCGGCCGTATTGTGGACGCGGTTACAGAGCTGGGATTGGCCGACCATACGATCATCGTGCTTTGGGCGGATCATGGTTATCACCTCGGTGAAAACGGCCAGTGGGGGAAAAAGACCAATACCGAACTCGATGCCCGCGTGCCCCTGATGATCGTGGCCCCGGGACTGACCCGTCCGGGCACCCGCACCCGGGCGCTGGTGGAGCTCGTGGACCTGTATCCTACGCTGGCCGAGCTGGCGGGACTGCCGCGGGAAACCGCGTTGGAAGGCACTAGTTTTGCGCCGCTGCTGGATCACCCGGATCGCGCTTGGAAGTCGGCGGTGTTTGGCCGCTACGTGCGGGCGGGCGCGGTCGGGCAAGCCATTCGCACCGAGCGATATCGCTACGTCGAGTGGACGCGATCGAACGACGGCACCGTCATCGACCGGGAACTCTACGACGTGCCGGCGGATCCGTGGGAACGCCGCAACCTGGCAGACCTCGAACCCGATTTAACCACCGCGCTCGCGCGGCAATTGCACGCCGGTTGGACCGCCGCCCGGCCCACGTCACCCTTTTCACGCTAACCCCATTCTTCTCCTCATCATGACCCCTCGCTCCATTTGTTCCCCTTGTTCACACCGCGTTCGCCGGTGGAAGCTTTTCGCTGCGCTCGCCGTGTGGACGGCCGCGGTCTCGGCCGCCGAGACCCCGATGCTGAACCTTTCGACCACGGGCGAGGACCCGACCTTGATCGATTACGCCGCGCTGCCGGTGCTGCAGGGTGAGCATGCGCTGGTGACCGCCGGTTCCCTCACCAAGCAACCCTTTGTCAGCAAAGCCGTGGTCTTTGATCTGGCCGACCTGCACGATCCGCGAGAGTGGGTTTATCGCCTGCATTCCTACCTCGCGTATCATGATGGCCAATACTGGGCGCTGTGGAGTCACGGCCGCATCGTGGAGGACCACCCCACGCAACATCTGCGCTACGCGACCAGCCCCGACGGATTGCACTGGAGCGATGCCGGCATCGTGGCGGGCCCGCCGACGCGTGATGGCTTGCGTTACATCGCTCGCGGGTTGTGGGTGCGGGACGGCAAATTGATCGCGTTGGGCAGTCTCGACGAAGCTTACCAGGAAGGGCGGGTGCGTTTCTTCGGCCCCAGTCTGGCGCTGCATGCCTTTGAATGGAATCCGGCCGGAGAGCGCTGGGAGCCGTTGGGCGCGATCGCTGATCAGGCCATCAATAATTTCCCGCCGGCGAAGTTGCCCGATGGACGCTGGGGCATCATTTGCCGGGGGCCGGACTACCGTCGCGATGTCTTCATGCTGACCGGCGGAGTCGAGGCAATCGATGTCTGGGAAAAGTCACCAATTGTCACGGAAGCACCCGCCGACGGCTTCCGTCCGGAAGAGCCCAACTGGTGGACGCTGCCCGATGGGCGCCTCGCCGGCGTGTTTCGCGACAACTCCCGCTCCGGGCGCTTCTATCGGGCGTTTTCGGAGGACAACGGTCGCTCCTGGAGCGCACCCGCCAAGACCAATTTCCCCGATGCCACCTCGAAGTTCTTCTGCCTGCGCACTTCGCGAGGATACTACGTGCTGATCTCCAACGCGAACCCGGCGGGCCGCAATCCATTGTGTCTTTCGGTCTCCGATGACGGGGTGACTTTCACGGCGATGGCGCAGCTGCCCATTCCGGTGTCGCCCGAGGGCGGCGTGTTTGATGCGGAACACACCTCGGGCAGCGTGCAGTATCCCCACGCCATGGAGCACGACGGGGCGGTCTTCGTGGCGTATTCCCGCCACAAGACGGCGATCGAAGTCATCAAGATTCCGCTCGACGAGATCGAACGCCTGCGTCGCTGACCGCCCTCCACGTTTGCCCCGAATTCCTGCTTCATGGATCTGCATATTCGATTTCTCGATGGCGCCGTAATCGGAGTCTATGTCGCGGCCATGGTCGCGATCGGCTTCTATTTCGCGCGGCGCACCGAAACCACCGAGGAATACTTTGTCGGCAACCGGTCGTTCCCGGGCTGGATGATCGGACTGTCGATGCTCGGCACCGTCATCAGCTCCGCGACGTTCCTGGCGCTGCCGGCGGCGGCGTTCACACTGGATTGGCGGCAGCTGAGCGTGAATCTGGTGCTGCCGTTTGTCGCGGTGCTGGCCATTGTGGTGTTCATCCCGTTTTTCCGGCGGGGTAAACTGACCTCGGCTTTCGAGTATTTGGGTAATCGATACGGCACCGGACCGCGGATCTACGGCACGGTGAGCTTTGTGATTCTGCAACTCATCCGCATGGCGCAGATTCTGTTTCTGGTTTCCATCCCGTTGCAGCTCTTGACCGGGTGGCCGTTCGAATTGGTCGTGCTGGCGGCGGGGGTGTTCATCGCGCTCTACACCATTGCCGGTGGGATCGAAGCGGTCATTTGGACCGATGTGGTGCAGGCCGTCATCTTGATGATCGGTGGCGTCGTGTGTTTGATCTGCGCGGAGATCGATCTGCCGGGCGGTTTGGGGCAAGTGATTGAAATCGGAGCCGGCCACGGCAAATTCAGTCTGGGCAGTTTTGAATGGAATTTGAATGAGCGCACGTTTTGGACCGTGGCGCTCCTGGGGGTGGTCACGTGGGTGGGTATCTACAGCGGCGATCAGAACATGGTGCAACGTTACGTGGCGGCGCGCTCGTTGAGTTCGGCGCGGAAGGCGACGGCCCTGTTCTCACTCATCGCCCTGCCGTTGTGGACGCTGTTCTTCTTCGTGGGCACCACGTTGTTTGTCTATTACCTGGAGTTTCCCGATCCGGCCGTGGCGACCTTGGCCGCGGACGAAGTGCTGCCGTATTTTGTGCTGACGCGCATTCCGGCGGGGCTGGCCGGGTTGGTGGTGGCGGCGGTGCTGGCCGCGACGATGAGCAGTCTGGATTCGGGCATCAATTCGATCTCCACCGTGGTGACGGTTGACCTGATGAAACCCTTTTTGGCCAAGGGGCGCAGCGACCGTTACTATCTGCGCATGGCGCGGTGGATCGCAGGCACGGTCACCTTGTTGACCGTGCTCGGGGCGATTGGGTTCAGCCACATCGAGAAGGAGAGCATGAATGATGTGAGCCTGATCGTCACCAGTGTGTTTGGGGGCTGTCTGATGGGACTGTTTCTGCTCGGCTTCTTCAGTCGACGCGTGGACGGCACGTCGGCCCTCATCGCTATGGCGTTGGCGATCGGCTTCAATATTTACCTCGGACTCGGGCTGGCCGGAGTGCTGCCCGCCAACCTGACCCTGCCGGTGCACAGTTACTGGAGCGGGGCGCTGGTCAACGGACTCTTCATCGTGCTGGCCTACGCCGTCAGCCGGATTCGGAACGCCCCTACGCGGGATCTGACCGGACTGACCGTATGGACCATGGGAACGAGAAAACGCGACGGGAATGGAGATGATTTATGAGCGATAGCGAAACAAATTTGACGGCCGAAGTCGTCGTGATCGGCGGCACGCCGGGAGGAATTGCGGCGGCGATCACCGCGGCGCGACTGGGTCGCACGGTGATCCTGACCGAATATCATCCCATGGTGGGCGCCATGATGACGAACGGACTGGGCAAGTCCGACATCGAGACGCGGGAGGCGATCAACGGCGTGTTCCGCGAATTCGTGGACAACGTCCTGGCGCATTATGTGCAGACCTACGGTCCGGACCATCCCAACGTGGCGCTGTGCCAGAACGGCTACTACTATGAACCCTCCGTGGCGGAAAAAGTTCTGGATGCCATGCTGGCGGCGGAATCCAACCTGCGGATTCTTCGTCATCACGAACTGGATACGGTGTCCGTGGTCGACGCCAAGGTGCGCGCGGCGGTTGTGCAGGATCGCACGAGTGGGGTCCGACGTCGGCTCGCGGGCGAGGTCTTCGTCGATGCGACCTACGAAGGGGATCTGGCGGCAAAGGCCGGGGTGCCCTACCGGCTGGGACGGGAGGCGCGTCGCGAATTCAATGAACTGCATGCGGGCGTCGTCTACATCGACTACGAAACAGGCGCGTTCATGCCCGGCACGACCGGGGAGGGTGACCGCCGCCTGCAGGCCTACACCTACCGGCTTTGCGTGACGACCAATCCCGCCAACAGTCTTACCGTCACGGCCCCGCCGGATTATGATCGGGAGGACTATGTGGGTTACTTGGATGATTGGCGGCAGGGCCGCATGGGCCCGCCGCGGGAGATGCGCGAGGGCATGGGCTACTTTGCACCCACCTTCAACACGGTGGTGCGGGCGTTGTCGCTGGCGGAGTTGCCCAATGAAAAATATGACGTGAACATCAATCCGCGCCCGCTGGGATTTCCTTTTTGTGAGGTGAATTACAACTACCCGGAAGCGGATTGGCCGGAGCGGGAGCGGATCATGACGCGGGTGCGCAACCTGACGCTCGGGTTGCTGTATTTCCTGCAGAACGACGAGGAGGTCCCGGAGGATCAACGGCGGCTGGCGCGCCGGTTCAACCTCGCGCGCGATGAGTTCACGAGCAGCGCGGGCTTTCCGCGGCAACTCTACGTGCGGGAGGCCCGGCGTATCCGTGGTGAGTATACGCTGAGTGAAAACGACGTCTTCGTGGAGTCGGTCCTGGGTCGCACGCGAGTGCACGCCGACAGCATCGCCGCCGGGGAATTTCCCATCGACTCGTTCCCCGTGCGCAAACGCGAGCCGGGGCAGAACGTGGCGCTGGAAGGCTATGTGCTGATGTTGGACAAGCTCACGCATCCCTACCAAATCCCCTACGGCATCATCGTGCCGCAGAAAGTCGACGGGCTGTTGGTGCCGGTGGCGGCCTCGACGACGCACGTGGCGTTTTCCACCATTCGGTTGGAGCCCACCTGGATGGCGCTGGGACAGGCCGCCGGCACCGCCGCACACCTGGCATTGGCGGTCGATGGTGAGGTCCGTGAGGTAGCGATGGATCGCCTGCAACACCAGTTGCTGGAACAGGGGCAGGTGCTCACCTTTTTCAAGGACCTGGACCGCGAACATCCCTGTTTTGCGGGTCTGCAGTTCTGTGGTTGCCGCGGATTCTTCGAGGACTACCAGGCGAGGGCGGATGAACCACTCGACGGTGCCACCGCGCTGCGCTGGTTGGAGCGATGGGGTCACGACACGGCGCCGGCCACGGATTGGAAAGAGGCGGAGACCCTGACCTCGGAGCAATTGGCGGACGTGTGGAGAGACTGGGATGCGGCTGGTGGCGGAGGGGAAGGTTCGCCGGTGACGCGGGCGGAGTTTTGCCAGCGCATCTATGTGTTGATGCTTGAGCGGAGTGCCGCCGGTGCCACGGAGGTCGGATCATGACCGCTCTGCCTCGGGCGGGGGTGTTGGCGGCATTGTGGATACCGACGGACTCGCAGGGGCGATTGGACCGGATGGCTTTGGCGGCGCACCTGAACTGGTTGCGCACCACCGGCGTGGTTGGTGTGCTCGCGCTGGGCAGCACCGGGGAGTTCCCGCGATTCAGTGTGGCGCAACGCAAGACGTTGTTGGCCGCGATCGCGGAGTTGGCCGCGCCGTTGCCGGTTCTCGCCAACATCAGTGATCTCAATCATCGTCATGCGATTGAGTTGGGGCAATTTGCGCGTGAGTTGGGGTTGCCCGGAGTGACGCTAATGCCGCCGCATTTTTACCCGCTGTCGGCCGCGGACCAACTGGCTTATTTTCTGGCCGTGGCGGACGAAGTGCAGTTGCCGACGCTGCTCTACAATTTCCCCGAGCTAACCGGTAATCGCATTGCGGTGGAGACCATTGAAGCCTTTGCCCAACGGGCCCCGATGGCGGGGATCAAACACAGTGGCCGGGAATTCGACTACCTGCCGACGCTGGTCGATCTCGGGCGACGGCATGACTTCGTGGTGTTTTCCGGCGCGGATACGCGTTTGCCCGAAGTTGCGGCGGTCGGGGCGGCGGGCTGCATCGGTGGGATGGTCAATTTTGTGCCTGAACTGATGGTCGAGATTTTCACATCGTGCCAGGAGGGAAGGGCGAGCGATACGGTGGATGCGGTGCGCGCGTTGGTCGAAATTGGTCAGGACTTGGATGAGCTGACCTTTCCTTTGAACGTGGCGGCCGGCATGCAGGGGCGCGGCTTAAAATGGGGAGAGACGAAAACGGTGGTGTCGGCCGATTCATGGGCACGATTTGACCGGATAGTCACGACGCTGCGGCAACGTTATGATGCCGCCGGGCTAGCAGCCGTTTGAGCCATGCGTGATCGCGCTGCCGATTTCCGAGTGCTTTGCGAGCTTCGCGGGTTGGGATTATCGATGCCTTTTCCAGCGCGGATGACCCACGGGCCAACCCGGTTCGATGTGGGGCCGAAAACAGGTGGTAGCGGTGACATCGGGAAATCGTGTGATTGCAAAATCGAATTAGCTCATCAAAAAGGAGCAGTCTCCGCCCCTGTGACAGCCGAACTACATGATGATTTTTCGACCCCTTCCATGCTGGAACATGCATCACCCATGATGCCCGTCCGCCTGGAACGGCTTGGTTGTGTTCGCCCCCGTCGTCGGATTCTGAATACCCCCGCGCGGGCCGGAGTGAAGTCCTTGGGTGTAAGCCGAAACCAGAGGACAACGGGGTCTTTCAAGCACGGATCGCTTGCGCTTCCGGCAAACCAACCCGCTACGCGCTGACATGAGTTCATCTGGCAAACCCCCGATTACGATTTACGAGCTGGCCACCCATCTCGGGGTGTCGACGGCGACGGTTTCCTCGGTGTTGGCGAATCGGCATGTGGAGCGGCGCATCGCGGAAAAAACCGCCAAACGAATTCGCGAGGCGGCGTTGGAGTTGGGTTACGTGCCCAACATGGCGGGCCGAAGATTGCGTTCGCACAAAGCGTCGACCCGGCAGTTCGACCTCGCGATATTTACGTCGTTCGAAGCGCCCTTGCCGTTGGTCGGTCAAGCGCTGCACGCGTTGCAACGAGCCGTGGATGTTCAGACCACGACGCATACCCGGTATTCGGTGGCGATTGAAATGTTTCACGCGGGGCGTTTGGCCGAAAAACCCGGATTACTGGAAGCGGACAGGTATCACGGGGTAATGATCACCAACACGTTACACGAGGACGATGCCTTCCTCGCGCAAGCCAAACTACCCTATCCGGTCGTGGTGCTGGGTCGTAGCATTGCGGGTTACTGCTGTGTGTTGGAGGCGCCCGATTTAGTGGGGCGTCACGCGGTGGAATTGTTGCTGGGCGCGGGCGGTCAGCACCTTACCGTGTTGCGGGGCCGCAGTCTGACGCACACCACCTCCAACCGACTGGCCGCGTTCAAACACACCGCGCGGGAATTGACCGGCCATGAGCCGATTGAGCTCGTCAGTGAGGGACTGCAACCTTCTCAAGGTGCCGCCGCCATCGATGCCCATCTGGCGGGGGGAGGGAAGGTGGACGGGTTGTTTTCGGTCACGGACAGTCTCACCATCGGCGCCTACCAAACCTTGAAACGGCGGGGGTATGCGGTGCCCGACGATGTGGCGGTGGTCGGGGTGGGCGACAACGAATTGGCCGAGTATTTTGATCCGCCTCTCACGACCGTCGCGGGTGCCAACGATGCCATGGTGGCCGAAGCCGTGCCGCTGTTGTTTCGCTATCTGCGTGGCGAAAAAGGGATTCCCCAGGAAGTTTTGACCACGCCACCCGTATTGGTGCGCGCCTCGACGCTGCGGCGGCGGGCCGGGCAATCCGATCGCGGGGAAGGTTAAGGATACAAAATAAGAATCAGGGAGGAATCCGCTTGACGCAGCTAAATCCATTTAGCAAAAACGGCAACGTTCCGCCCCTCAACCCCGTCTTGGATTTATCCCCATTGTTTTTGGTAAATTGCTAAAACGTTTGTGCAAAATTTGTGCAACGCCCGCTTTCTGCCTCGCCGCATCTCCATTGCCTCGTCGACTTTCGCCCCCTCCTGTTCGCGATCGGTTTACCCGGGTAATGTAAGTTAAAGCAAATCAATAGCTAATATCTCATGCCGGGCCGGGCGCAGGAGCCCAAATCAAGACCTACAATCCATTCGACTCCCTCACCCAAACTATGAAACACCCCCCATACTCCCCTCGCCGAGGCCGTTCTCAAACGGTCATTGGCTGTGCGCTGGCCTTCCTCCCCTGTATACTTTTAGGCCAAACTGCACCTTCGTCCGACGTCATTCAGTTGGACCCCTTCGAGATTTCAGCGGATACCGATGCCGGTTACCGTCCCACTCAAACCAACGTGCTGACCCGCACCAATCGCGAGCTGATCGATCTGCCTCAATCGGTCGACGTGGTTCCCGCCGAGTTCCTCGAAGACACCGGCGCGCGCATGATGGATGAAGCTTTCGTTTACGTGGCCAATGCCCAAGTGCGGAATTCCTCCGCCGGCACCGGTCCCAATTCGATTCTGATTCGCGGCTTCACCAACGGTTCGTCCTTCACCGATGGCATCGATACCGGCTCCTACCGTCGGGACATGTTCGGCTATGAGCGCATGGAAGTCGTCAAGGGTCCGGCCTCCGCCGTGCAGGGTCGTGGCACCGATTCGGGTTATATCAATTTCGTGCTCAAGAAGCCTTTCGTGGGTCGTGATTTCACCAATACCAGCGTCCAGCTCTCCTCCGGCGAGCACGACAAGAACGGGATGCGGGCGACGATCGATCACAATTTCGCGGTCAACGCCGACAAGGGCATCTACGGTCGGGTGGCCGCTTCTTGGGACAACCACGATCACTATTTCGACTTCGCGGAATTCAAGACGTCCGCGCTCTACCCCTCGCTTCGCTGGGTGGTGAACGAGAAGACGGATATCGCGGTCGTGGGTGAGTTCATGGACATCGAGGCTCCGGCCCGCGCCCCGGGCCATGGTTTCGCTTGGATTCCCGCCGTTTATCGCAAGGAGATTCCGGTCATCGGCGACGCCAGCGATCCGATCACGGCGTTGAACCTGCCTTCCAACTTCAACATTGGCGGACCGCAACGCGGCACGGATGACACCGTCATGTCCTTGCTCGGTATCGTGACCCACAAATTCACGGATCAGATTCAGTTCCGCCAGGCCATCAGCCATTTTGAAGATTCCAAGGACGGCGAATGGTGGGATGCGGAGAGCAATTTCCCGACGCCCCACACCAGCATTTCGGATGAATTCAAAAACGATCCCGCCACGCAGTATGACCCCAACGGCGTCTATATTCCGGTGCAGCAGGGTTACGTCCACGGCTCGTCGAACCGTCTCACCCTGCAGGGTGACCTCAACGTCGAATACGGTTCGGAGAACCTCAATTTCGTCACCCTCGTGGGCTACTCCTACAAGGACCGCACGACCTACCGCAAGGACACGCCCGGCACCATCCCGGTGCGTTATTCCTTCATCGATTTGAAGAACCCCGAAAACGCCTGGGTCGGTCGCAGCATCGAGCCCGGCAGTGTGCGCGTATCCCGCGCCACGGACGACTATTACGACGAGTTCGGTTACTACATCCAACAGGATGCCAACTTGCTGAACAATCGCCTCCTGCTCTCCGGCGGCTACCGTCGCGACACCGGTGAAGGTTACCAACGGAACTACCTCACCAACACGGACTCCGCCAAGACCAAGTCCACCGTCAACTCCTGGCGCGCCGCGGGCACGTTCAAGGTGAACGACCACTTCTCCGTCTACGGCATCGTCAGCACGCAGAACAATCCGACGGCCACCACCAATGTGTGGAGCGACCTGCCGGCCGGTGACCCTCGTCTGCAGGAACGCATCAGCGGCACGCCTTCGACCGAGCTCACCGAATTCGGCTTCAAGGGCTACCTGTTCGAAAACCGGGTCACCTACACGGCCTCGTATTACGACATCACCACCACGGGCAAGTTCGGTAATGACCGCGTCGATACGACTTCCCAGGCGCCTGACACCCTCGGTGATCCGGTGCTGTCCGCCCTCAAGAAATTTGTCACGGACGGCGACGTCGGTTCCGGCATCGAACTCGCGTTGTTTGGCAAAATCACTGAGCAATGGGATCTGAACGTCGCCTTCGGCACGCTGAAAACGTCGCAACCCATCACCGGTGGCACCCGTCCCATTCGTCACAGCCCGGAATGGAATGGCAGCGTCTTCACGCGCTACGATTTCACGAATGCGAATGGCAAAGGCTTCGGGGTGCGCGGCGGTATCAGCATGATCGGTCCGTTCATGCAGCAAGTCGGCGGTGCGCTCAGCCGCATCGAAATGGACTCCAGCCAATGGCGCATGGATCTGGGCGTGGACTACACCATCAACCGCAACAACAGCATCGACCTGTTGGTGAAGAATGTGACCAACGAGCCCTACATCGTGACGCGCACCAATCCGCTGCGCGACATCCGGCTCACCTACAAGTATAGCTTCTAAGTAAGCTGCTCCTTCCGGGCCGGGGGGCGATTCTCCCCGGCCCGTTTTTAGCCGACGTGATTCGTCGGACTCTGTATTCACTATTTCAATTCAACTCTCTTGGTCCGCGCCGCTTCGCACCGCGCGCGGCATTCCCCTCTTTTCCCCATGTTTAAGGTCCGTCCGTTTTTTGGTCTGCTCCTGACTTGCCTCGCTCTCGGCGGGGTTGGTTCAAGCATCGCCGCCGGAACCAAGACGGCGACCAAACCCAACATCGTTTTCATTCTGGCCGACGACCTCGGTTGGCGTGACCTGGCGATCGATGGCAGTCCGTGGCATCGCACGCCGCATCTCGACCGGCTCGCATCCCAGAGTCTGCGTTTTACCCACGCCTATGCGCCGGCCCCGATTTGTTCGGCGTCCCGATCCGCATTTTTGACCGGACGCTCACCGGCTCGTCT
This sequence comes from Synoicihabitans lomoniglobus, assembly GCF_029023725.1. Taxonomy (GTDB): domain Bacteria; phylum Verrucomicrobiota; class Verrucomicrobiia; order Opitutales; family Opitutaceae; genus Actomonas; species Actomonas lomonigloba. Next base: position 3,560,205 of record NZ_CP119075.1, on the reverse strand, counting down.
GAACTTCGAGTTCGTGACCAAATTGCCCGGCACGACGGTCGATCCACACGCGCTGAAAATCCCTCCTTATCCGCTCAATCTGCCGTTGTCCGAAACCACCGTCGGCGAGCTCCTGCGCGATGCGGGCTACCGCACCGGTCTCTACGGCAAGTGGCACGTCAGCGCGCACAATGGAGGCTATCTCCACTGGTCCGACACCCACGGGCCCCGGCAACAGGGCTTTGCCGAAGGCGATCAGGAATTTGGCAGCCACCCCTACCACTATCGCGGGCGCAATGCATCGCCCGAGCCGCCTTTGCCCGCGGGGGATTTCGGGGCCGACGCGCTTACTGACAAGGCCATCGGTTTCATGCGCCGTCATCGTGACGAACCTTTTCTGCTGTGGTTGGCGCACTACTACGTGCACACGCCGATCGACTCTCGGGCCCACTGGCTGGAACAGGATATCGCCTCGCGCTTGCCCGCCGACGCCGACCCCGCTCGCGCCACTTACGGCGCCATGGTCGAAACCCTCGATGAACTCGTGGGTCGCGTGCTCCGGGAGCTCGACGACCTTGGCTTGGCCGAAAACACCCTCGTGATTTTCACCTCCGACAACGGCGGTCATCCGCAATACGCCGCCAATGGTCCCGCTCGCGGCAGCAAGTGGAACACCTACGAAGGGGGGCTGCGCGTGCCGTTCATGGTGCGATGGCCCGGTCGTGTGCCGGCCGGTCAAACGGACGACACTCCGATCATTGGCACCGACCTCCTGCCAACGCTCGCCGCGGTGGCCGACATCACGCCTGACGCGCAGGTGCCGCTCGACGGGGTCAACCTGCTCCCGCTCTGGGAACGTCGTGGCCCGATCCAGCGACCGACCCCGCTCGTGTGGCATTTTCCCTATTACCACCCCGAAACTGATTTTGATGAAAAACTCCCGGAAGTCGGCGTCGATGATTTTGCCATGAGCCGGACCTATCCGCAGTCGGCGATCCGATCCGGTGATTACAAGTTGATTCATTTTTACGAGGCCGATCGCGACGAACTCTACGATCTCGCGACGGACCCCGGCGAACAGCACGACCTGAGCCGGTCCCAGCCGGAACGCGTCGGCGATCTGCGCCGCCAACTCGACCATTATCTGAGCCGCGTCAACGCGCGACTGCCGACCCCGCTTTAACTTCCCCCGTTTCCCCTCCCTTTTATGAAAACATCCCTTTCCTTCGCTTCGATTCTGCGCGCTCCCGGCGCGATGCTCGCGGGTCTGGCCGCGCTGGCATCAATGCCTTCGATCGCTCCGGCCGCTCCCGCGGGAGCGGTTACCCAGATCGCCTACAATCACCCCGGGTTGATCACCGACCTGGGCGTGGGCCTGTGGGCGTGGCCTCTGCCCATGGATTGGAACGAAGACGGCCTGATGGATCTCGTCGTGGCCTGCACCGACACGCCCTCCAACGGGGTGTATGTTTTTCTGAATACGGGCGAGTATGACCCGGTCACGCGCCTGCCGCTCTTCGGGCCGGGCGACAACATCGGCCCCGCCGGCAAAGGACCTTCGCCGCAGGTTTCCTACATTGATGGTCAACCGATGGTGACCACCAAGGGGGCCTACTATCCCGACTTTCGTAACTCGGGTCTCGCGCATCCGGTGACCCTCGGCGACCCCACGGCGATTCACATCGGGGAGGGCAACGTGCGCGCCAATCAGTGGAAATTCGTCGATCACGATGGCGATGGAGACCTCGATCTGGCCGTGGGTATCGGCTTCTGGGGCGATTACGGTTGGGACGATGCCTGGGATCAGGACGGCACGTGGACCAATGGACCGCTTCACGGCTACGTTTATCTGTTGGAAAACACCGGCACGACGGCCGACCCCGTTTACGGCGAACCGTCCAAACTCACCACCATCGAGGGAAATCCCCTCGACGTGTATGGCATGCCGTCGCCCAGTTTCGAGGACTTCGACCAGGATGGTGACCTCGATATCCTGTGCGGTGAATTCGTCGATGGTTTCACCTATTTCGAAAATGTGGGAACGCGCACCACGCCGCGCTACGCGGCAGGTCGGGAACTCATGGTCGGCGGCAAGCCCCTGAAAATGGAACTGTGCATGATCACCCCCGTGGCGGTGGACTTCAACGGTGACGGGGTGCTCGATCTGGTGGTCGGCGACGAGGACGGTCGGGTTGCGTTCATCGAAGGCACCGGAGCGTTGGTCGATGGTGTGCCGCAATTCCTGACTCCCCGGTATTTCCGCCAACGGGCCGACGCGCTGAAATTTGGCGCGCTTTCGGCGCCGGTGAGCGTCGATTGGGACGGGGATGGACTAGAGGACTTGATCGTCGGCGACACCGCCGGTCACATCGGGTTCATCAAGAATCTCGGCGGTGACACGCCACGCTGGGCGGCGCCGGTTTACCTGGCGGCCGGCGATGAAGTCCTGCGCGAAATGGCGGGTCCCAACGGTTCGATTCAAGGACCGGCCGAAGCCAAGTGGGGTTACACCAACCCGAGCGTGGGCGATTGGGACGGCGACGGCCTGCTCGACGTCGTGACCAATGGCATTTGGGGCAAAATTTTGTTGTATCGCAACGTCGGCACCGTCACGGCGCCGCGTCTCGCCGCCGCGGAACCGATCAAAGTCGCTTGGTCCGGCGAGACCCCGAAACCGAGCTGGGTCTGGTGGACGCCGGAGCCCGGTGCGCTCGTAACGCAATGGCGCACGACGCCCCAGCTCATCGATTGGAATCAGGACGGATTGCTGGACTTGGTCATGTTGGACCCGGATGGCTACCTCGCCTTCTTTGAGCGGAGCCGCACGCCGGACGGCGCTTTGGTTTTGCAAGCCCCGCAGCGCATCTTCCGCGGGGAAGGGGTGTCCGAGTTTGACAGCAAGGGACGGCCCGTGAACGAGGTATCCGGTTTGTTGCGACTGAACTCCCGGGACGCGGGCGGCAGCGGCCGTCGCACCTTCACCTTCTTTGATTGGGACCGTGACGGGCAGCTCGATCTGCTCGTGAACAGCGATACCAACATCAACGTCCTGCGCGGGCTCGGTCGTGATGCCGCGGGACTCTGGAGTTTTCAAGACGATGGACCGGTCAGCACGACCCGGCTCGCAGCCCATTCCACCACGCCGACGGTGGCGCACTGGGGGGACCGTGAGGTTTTGGTCATCGGTGCCGAAGACGGCCACTTTTACTCCCTTTCTCTCCAACCATGAAGATAGATTCAGCTTCAGCGCCTCGCGCTCCCTCCCTTTCACCCGCGCCGACCCAAGGGGTTTTCGCCGCCCTTTGGCTGCCGACCGACGCGTCGGGTCAACTTCTCCAAGCCGAGTTGGCGGAGAACCTTTCCTTTCTGCGCCAGCACGGCGTGCATGGCGTGCTGGCGTTGGGTAGCACCGGCGAGTTCCCTCATTTTGATCTGGAGCAGCGCAAGCAGGCTCTGGCTCTGGTGGCGGAGCTCGCCGATCCGCTGCCGGTTATCGCCAATGTGAGCGACATTCGCCCCCAGGTGGTGGCCGAGCTTGGTCGCTTTGCCCGCGAGATCGGTCTGCCCGCGATCACGATCATGCCGCCGGGATTCTTCCCGTCGTCGCAGGACGATCTGCTGGCCCACTTCCTCCACGCGGCGGAGTCCTCGGGATTGCCGACGTTTCTCTACAACTTCCCCGAACTCACCGGGACGCGCATCGGGCTCGAAACGGTCGCGGCCTTCGCCGAGCAGGCCAACATGGTGGGCATCAAGCAAAGTGGCGGCGAATTCGCCTACCACCGCGAGTTGATCCAACTGGGGCGCGAAAAAGACTTCGTGGTGTTCTCCGGCGCGGACACGCGGTTGCCCGAGGTGTTCGGCCTCGGCGCCACGGGTTGCATCGGCGGTTTGGTCAACATCGTGCCGGAACTCATGGTGCACCTTTACGAGGTGAGCCGGACGGACAAGGCGGGCGACATTCAACCGGCGTTTGACCGGCTGGCCGAAGTGGGCGCGGTGTTGGACCGCCTCACGTTCCCGCTCAACGTCGCGGCCGGTCTGGAGGCGAGGGGATTGCATCCCGGGGCGCCCAAAGCGGTTGTCTCTTCCGGCTCGCAGCGACTCTATGGAGAGATCGTCGACGAACTCAGCCGGCTCTTCGCCGAGTGGGAACTCCCGCTCGGTGCCGCGGCCGCTCCGTCCACCTCCTGATCGACGCCCGACCCCGCTCATTTCATGCCCCAAAGTCACTTCACTTCGCTGGACCTCGTGGTCCTGGTTGGATATTTCATCGCCACGCTCGCCGTCGGGTTTTCCTTCTGGAAAAAAAGTCGTTCGGTGGAGGGATTCACCGCGGCGAGCGGCAGTCTGCCGGGGTGGGTGACGGGGTTGTCCATTCTGGGCACCTACGTGAGCAGCATCAGTTTTCTGGCGCTGCCCGGCAAGGCCTTCGCGGGGAACTGGAACTCGTTTGTATTCAGTTTATCGATTCCGTTGGCTGCGTGGATCGGGGTGAAGTATTTCCTGCCGTTTTACCGCAACAGCGGCACGGTCTCGGCTTATTCACACCTGGAGGCGCGCTTCGGCAAATGGGCCCGCATTTACGCCAGTGCCTGTTATCTGCTCACGCAGGTCGCGCGCATTGGTGTCGTGACCTATCTCACGGCGCTGCCCATGCATGTGCTGCTGGGGTGGGACATCCGCATGATCATTCTGGTCACGGGGGTGGTGACGACGCTCTACACGTTTGTGGGAGGCATCGTCGGCGTGATCTGGACCGATGCGATCCAGACGATCGTGCTCATGCTGGGGGCCGTGGTGTGCGCATTGTTGATGATCTTCGGTTTGCCCGAAGGCCCCGGTCAGGTGTTCACGGTGGCGGCGGAGCACGGCAAGTTCAGCCTCGGCAGTTTTGGCCCGAGTCTCATGGGCCCGACGTTCTGGGTGGTGCTGGTCTACGGTCTGGTCATCAACCTGCAGAACTTCGGCGTCGATCAAAACTACGTGCAGCGCTACCACACCTCCCGAAGTGACGCCGAGGCGCGCAAGAGCGTGTGGCTGGGCAGTCTGCTCTACGTGCCGTTGTCGGCCTTGTTCTTCTTCATCGGCACGGCGCTCTTTGCTTACTACACGACCAATCCGGCGGCGCTGCCCGAGGTCTATCAGGACCCGGCCCGCAGTGACTCGGTGTTTCCGTGGTTCATTGTTTCGGAGTTGCCGTCGGGTCTGACCGGTTTGCTGGTGGCATCGATTTTTGCCGCCGCGATGAGCACGATCTCGAGCAGCCTCAACTCGACCGCGACCATCGTTCTCAACGATTACTACCTGCGTTTCACCCGGCCCCAGGCCGACGAACGGTCGAAGATGAAGGTGCTCCATTTCGCCACGGTCGTATCGGGTGTGCTCGGCACCATCATCGCATTCGCCATGATCAACGTGCGCAGCGCGCTCGACGCGTGGTGGACGCTGGCCGGCATTTTCGGCGGCGGTATGCTCGGGTTGTTTCTACTCGGGTTTCTCTCCCGTGCGGACGGCAAGGCCTCGGCTCTCATCGCCGTTGCGGTGGGCGTGTTGGTCATCATGTGGATGAGCTTGTCGCCCAAGTGGGGCGGGGCGCTCGCCGCGTTTGCGAGCCCCTTCCACAGTTTTCTCACCATCGTATTCGGCACGGCGGCGCTGCTGCTGACCGGTCTGCTGGCGACCACCTTCCTGCCGCGGGGTAAATCCTCGAACGCTTCATGAAATCGACTTTCTTCTCTTCCCGTTTTTGCCGTGGTCTGCTGCTGGGTTGCCTATGGGTGACCGGCCGGGTCGAAGCCGCTTCACCGGTGGTCGAGGCGGGCTTCATTTACGACGAGGCGCCATTTCCCCAGTGCCACGCCTCCACCATCGTGGAGACCACGCGCGGAACGGTGCTGGCCGCGTTCTTCGGGGGCACGCACGAAAAGAACCGGGATGTCGGCATCTGGTTGTCGCGCCACGAGGCCAAGGGTTGGACCCCGCCGGTCGAGGTGGCCGATGGTATTCAGTATTATAAGACGGACGGCACGGCCGCGCGGCATCCGACGTGGAACCCCGTGCTTTTTCAACCGCGCCGCGGTCCGCTCATGTTGTTCTACAAGGCTGGACCGAATCCCCGGGACTGGTGGGGCATGCTCATGACCTCGACCGACGACGGCCGCAACTGGTCCACCCCGCAACGTTTGCCGGAGGGCGTGTTGGGACCGATCAAGAACAAGCCGGTGCAACTGGCCGACGGCACCATAGTTTGTCCCTCGAGCGCCGAAAGCGAGGAGACGGGATGGACGGTGCACCTCGAGCTCACCCGCGACCTCGGACGCACGTGGACCATCGTCGGCCCGATCAATACGCAGGATGAGTTCAACGCCATCCAGCCCAGTGTTTTGTTTCACGAAGACGGTCGATTGCAGGTCCTCTGCCGCAGCAAGGAAAGTGTCGTGACCACGAGTTGGTCGGCCGACCAGGGTCGCACGTGGAGCGCGATGACCGCAACGGAGCTGCCGAATCCCAACTCGGGCACCGACGCGGTGACCTTGGCCGATGGTCGACAGTTGTTGGTTTACAATCCGACCACGCGTCTGGCCAACGGTTGGGGCGGTCCGCGCTCGCCGCTCAACGTGGCCATTTCCGACGACGGTGTCGCGTGGCACGATGTTGCGGTGCTTGAAACCGATGACGCCAAGCACGGCTACTCCTATCCCGCCGTGATCCAAACGAGCGATGGTCTCGTTCACATCACCTACACCTGGCGTCGCGAAAAGGTCCGCCACGTGGTGCTCGACCCGCGGAAGTTCGATTCATGAACCGGCGCGGCGCACTGGTTTTACCCCTGGCCATGAGCGCGGCGATCGCGGCGGCGAACCCCCCTTTCCACGTGGAGCGACAACTTACGCACGCGGCCCAAGGGCACGTGTTGACCAACGTCAATGTCTGGTCGCCCGATGGCGCGTGGCTTGTTTACGACACGCGCACCGACGGTTTCGACGGCGTTTTCATTGAACGCGTGCGGCTGACGACGGGTGAGGTGCAACGCCTTTACACGTCCCGGCAGGGGGCGCACTGCGGCGTGGTGACTTACAGTCCCACGGCGGAGCGGGTCGTGTTCATTCACGGCCCGGAGCAGCCGACCGCCGATTGGAGCTACGGGTTCTCCCGCCGACGTGGTGCGCTGGTCGAGGTGGATCGCCCCGGGGTCTCGCGGTCCCTCGACGCCATGACCTACGCGCCGCCATTCGTGGCGGGCGCGCTGCGCGGTGGTTCGCATGTGCATGTATTCAGCCCGGACGGACAATGGGTGAGTTTTACCTACGAAGACGACGTGTTGGCGCAGCTCGATGCCGCTCCGGACTCACCGGCGCACGAACCGAATCAGCGCAATGTGGGCGTCGCGGTGCCCGCCGGTCCGGTGCGCGTGCCTGCATCCCATCCGCGCAACCACGACGGCGATTGGTTTTCGGTCGTGGTGACGCGCACCGTCGCGGAGCCCCAACCCGGTTCGGACGAGATCAGCAAGGCCTTCGAGGAAGGTTGGGTCGGGCACGACGGGTATGAACGGGCCGACGGTCAACGCCAGGCGCGGGCGCTTGCCTTTCAAGGCTTGGTCACGGCGGCCGACGGCCAAACCCACGCCGAAGTCTTCATCGTTGATTTGCCCGCAGAGCTCACCCGGGCGGGGGCGGCCCCGCTGCAGGGTAGCGCGACCACGCGGCCCGCGCCGCCACGCGGTGTCAGCCAACGCCGCCTCACCTTCACCAGCGAGCGACGGCATCGGGGCGTGGCGGCCGTGCCACGGCACTGGCTGCGCGTATCGCCGGATGGTGCCGCGATTGCATTTCTCATGCGGGACGACGCGGGCGAGGCTCAACTCTGGACGGTGTCGCCGCGCGGCGGTGCACCCCGGCAGGTGACGCGCAATTCGCAGGGCGTGGCGTCGGCCTTCACGTGGAGCCCCGACGGTCGCCGCATCGCGCACGTAATGGACGGCAGCGTGTGCGTCACCGACGTCGCCTCCGGCGGCACGCGCCGACTCACGGAGCGCGCGGCCGGGGATCGGGTGCCATCGGCGGAGGCGTGTGTGTTTTCGCCCGATGGTCGCACCATCGCGTTCACGCGGGTGGTCGATGGGTTTCAACAGATTTTTGTGGTCGCCGCAGGAGGCGAATCCAACGCGAACAGCATGTGAGTTGAGGTTATGAAAAGTGACACCTATTACTTGGGCATCGACGTCGGCACGGGTAGTGCGCGGGCGGGTATCTTTGACGCGACGGGACGCACGGTGGCGACTGCCAGTCAGGCGATCGCGATGTGGAAGCCGACTGCCGATCACGTGGAGCAGTCCTCCGAAGACATCTGGCGGGCCTGCGGCAAAGCGGTGCGGCAGGCGCTGAGCCTTTCCGGTGTCAAAGCCCAGGCCATCGCGGGTATCGGATTTGATGCGACGTGTTCGTTGGTGGCACTCGATGCCGATGACCGACCCGTTTCCGTGAGCACGACGGGACGCGACGCGCAAAATGTGATCGTGTGGATGGACCACCGCGCGATGCCGCAGGCCGATCGCATCAACGCCCGTTCGTCGACCGTGCTGCGTTATGTCGGCGGGGCGGTGTCGCCGGAAATGCAGACGCCCAAGCTGTGTTGGTTGAAAGAAAACCTGCCGGACACCTGGCAACGCACGGCGCGATTTTTGGATCTGCCGGATTTCCTCACCTACCGCGCCACGGGGGATGACACGCGCTCGCTGTGCACGACGGTGTGCAAATGGACTTATCTCGGACACCGGGGCAGCGAGGGGGAAGGGTGGGATCGTCCCTTCTTTAAGGGCATTGGACTGGACGACCTGGTGGAGGAAAACTTTGCGCGTATCGGTCAACGCATCCGCCCAATGGGCGAGCCGCTGGGCGATGGGCTCACGACGCAAGCAGCCCGGGAACTCGGACTCGCCGTCGGCACGCCGGTCGCTGTCGCCATCATTGATGCGCACGCCGGTGGGCTCGGCATGCTCGGCGCCCGCACGGGAGCCAAGGCGATCACGGCAGCCGGTCTCAATCGACGCCTCGCGTTGATTGGCGGCACGTCGAGTTGTCACATGGCGGTATCGCCCGAGCCGCGCTTCATCCGCGGGGTCTGGGGACCGTATCTATCGGCCATGGTGCCGGATTTCTGGCTGACCGAGGGCGGACAATCGGCCACCGGCGCGCTGATTGATCATGTCATTTTTACCCACGGCGCGGCGGGCAAACTGAAGACGGCCGCGAAGCGCGCCGGGCAGACGCCCTACCAATTGCTCAATGCCCGACTGGACGACATGGCGACGGCGGAAGGGGTTTCTCATCCGGCGGAGCTCACGCGCGATCTGCACGTGCAGCCGGACTTTCACGGCAACCGTTCCCCGCGAGCTGACGCCAGTTTGCGCGGTAGTATCGCAGGGCTGACGCTCTCCGCCACGCTCGAGGATCTGGCCCGACTGTATCTGGCCACGATCCAGGCGGTGGCGCACGGCACGCGCCACATCATTGAAACGATGAACGCGCGGGGCTATGCCATCAACACGCTCATGGTCTGCGGCGGTGGCACCAAGAACCCGGTCTTTCTGCGGGAGCACGCCGACATCACCGGCTGCACGCTCGTCTTGCCGCGTGAATCCGAGGCCGTGTTGGCCGGTGCCGCCGTGCTGGGAGCCGTCGCGGCCGGCCACCATGGCACGGTCATGGCGGCCATGAGCGCGCTCAACGCGGCGGGCGAAGTGATCCGCCCCCGGCGCGGTCGCGTCGCAAAGTATCACGATAACAAATACAAAGTATTCCACCGGCAGCACGCCGACTTTCGCGCCTACCGGCGTCTGATGAACCTGAACTGAATTTATCCATCATGAGCACCTCCGATTCTCCCTCCCTCGTTTACCTCGTTGCCAATGGCGATCTGCGACCCAGCGCGAATGTGGCCTGCTGGCCGGGCCAGGTGGCGATGGAAAAGAAACTCCACCAGGTGGTCGAGTCGCTCGGCGCCCGGATCGTGCGCGCGCATCCGTTTGATAAGGCGGCTGGACACGGTTTCATCAGCTCGCAAAAGCAGGGCATGGCGATTTTTGCCGATCTGCCACCGACGGCGCGGGTGATCGTGGCGGAGTCGGTTTGGCAGTATTCGCATCACGTGCTGGCCGGATTGATTTCGCACCGGGGTCCGATTCTGACGGTGGCCAATTGGAGCGGCGAAGCACCGGGATTGGTGGGCATGTTGAATCTCAATGGTTCCCTGACCAAGGCGGGGGTGCGTTACTCCACGTTGTGGAGCGAGTCGTTTGAGGACGACATGTTCCGGGAGAAGTTAAGTGCGTGGCTGAGTGCCGGGGTGTGCGGTCACGAGATTGCCCATGTGCATCCCTTCGAGGCGGAGAGTCTCCCGCCCGAGGCCCAGCGGGTGGCGGCGGTGATCGCGGCGGATCTGCGGCGGCACAAGTCGATCATGGGCGTGTTCGACGAAGGCTGCATGGGCATGTTCAACGCGATCATTCCCGATGCGCTGTTGTTTCCCTGCGGCGTCTTCAAGGAACGGCTTTCGCAATCGGCGCTCTACTATGCCACGACCGAGGTCCCCGAGGCCGAGGCGCGCGCGGTGTTGGAGTGGTATCTGGCCAAAGGCCTGACATTTCATTTCGGGACCGATTCCGCCACGGAGCTCACCGAGGATCAGGTGTTGCAGCAGTGTAAACTCTACATCGCGGCGGTGCGCATCGCTGATGAGTTTGGCTGCGAAACGATTGGTATTCAGTATCAGCAAGGCCTGAAGGATCTGCTGCCGGCCTCGGACCTGGCGGAAGGCACGCTCAACAACGATGATCGACCACCGGTCGCGCGGGCCGACGGTTCCATCATTCGGGCAGGTGAGGCGATCGTGCATTTCAACGAAGTCGATGAGTGTGCGGGCCTGGACGGTCTGCTGATCAACCGCGTGCACCGGGCCATGAAGCAACCGGTCGAGACGACCTTGCACGACCTCCGGTGGGGCGACCGGGACGCCTCCGGCACGGTGGACGACTACGTGTGGGTTTGGTTGATCTCGGGCTCCGCGCCGCCCGCGCATCACGTCGGAGGCTGGGCCGGCTCGGATTCGCATCGGCAACCGCCCATGTATTTCCGCCTCGGTGGCGGCTCGCTGCGCGGCGTGGCCAAGCCGGGCGAGATCGTGTGGTCGCGCATCTACGTGACGGACGGTCGGCTCAATCTCGACATCGGCCGCGGCAAAGTGGTCGAACTGCCGGCGGAGGAGACCGAACGGCGTTGGCAGGCCACCACCTACCAATGGCCGATCATGCACGCGGTGACCTACGGTGTGAGTCGTGACCAAATGATGGCGCGCCACCAGGCCAACCACGTGCAGGTGGCCTATGCCCATTCGGCCGACGAGGCGGATGCGACACTGCAAGCCCGTGCGGCCTTGGCGCACGAACTCGGCATCACCGTCAGCTATTGCGGCACCCGCGCCGACGGCAGCCCCTTTTGACCGCCATTCCCGAACCCCGATTTAACCGCTCGATAACGCCATGAAAAAGCAACTCTCCCTGTTGGTCATCCTCACCGCCGTCGCGTCGTTCGCCGTCGCGGCCGACGATGGCTTTGTCTCCATCTTCAACGGCCGTGATCTCACGGGCTGGAAACCCACTGAGGAAAAGCCGGGTTCCTTCAGCGTGGAAAACGGCACTCTGAAAGTGAGCGACGGACGCGCCCACCTTTTTTACGTGGGAGAGACCGGCGCTCCGGACATCCGTAACTTTGAGCTCAAGGCCAAGGTGAAGACGCTGCCGCAGGCCAACGGGGGCGTTTATTTTCACACCCAGTATCAGGCGACCGGCTGGCCGACGGTGGGTTTTGAGTGCCAGGTCAACAGCACGCACCGCGATCCCAAGAAAACGGGCAGCCTTTACGGCGTCGTCAATGTGCTCGCGCTGGCCGACGGAGAGGAGATTCCGCCCGGCAGTCTGGCCAACACCGTGCGCGACCGCGCGCCCAGCACCGACGGCGAGTGGTTCGACTATTTCATCAAGGTTGATGGCAACCGCGTCATTCTGAAAGTGAACGGTGAAACCACCGTGGATTGGACCCAGCCCCGGGACTTCGATCCCGCCACCGCCCTCAAAAACATGCCCGGCCGTAAACTTGGATCGGGCACGTTTGCCCTGCAGGGACACGACCCCGGAAGCGTGATGTTCTACAAGGACATCCAGTTGAAAATCACCGACTGAGTAGTCGTTTCCGTTCGTTCGCGCTCCCGGTAAACCGTGGGCCACCCGCGTCGTTCCGCTTTTCCCCCGTCCCCGACTCCCCGAATTTTTCTTTGCCCATGCCCGTTATTTCCGCCTCTCAAATCAAACCCGAATACGATGTGATCGTCGTTGGCTCCGGCGCCGCGGGAGGACAGTCCGCCTACACCCTCACGATGGAGGGCGTCAAAGTGCTCATGCTGGAGGCCGGCCGTAGTTATGAACCGGTGACAGAAACGCCGATGTTCAAGGTCGGCTCCTCGGCCCCCCTGCGCGGCGCGAGCACCACGGACAAGCCGTTTGGTTTTTACGATTCCACCGTCGACGGCGGGTGGACCGTGCCCGGCGAGCCCTACGTGCGGGCCTCCGCCGGACGGGAAAACCAGTTCAAGTGGTGGCGGCCCCGCATGATGGGCGGACGCACCAACCACTGGGGACGGCTGTCTTTTCGCAACGGTCCCTACGATTTCAAACCGCGCAGCCGGGACGGCCTGGGCTTCGATTGGCCGATCGACTATGACGATCTCGCGCCGTATTACGATCGGGTCGAGCAGTTGATCGGCGTCTATGGCAACAACGACGGGATGGAAAACACGCCCGACTCGCCTCCCGGCGTGCTGCTGCCGCCCCCGGCGCCGCGGGTGGGCGAACGGCTCGTGCAACAACGGGCTCAAAAAATTGGCGTGCCCATCGTCGCCGCCCACCGCGCCGTGCTCACCCAACGGCAGGATGCGGAGAACATTCCCGCCAAGCTGCATCCGAACAATCCCAAGGCGCAACGCATCCTCCGCGAGTCCATGCAGTCGCGCGCCGCTTGTTTCTGGGCCACGCCCTGCGGTCGCGGTTGCTCGATCAAGGCGACCTACCAGTCCACCACCGTGCACCTGCCGCCCGCGTTGGCCACGGGCAACCTCGACATCGTGCCCAACGCGATGGCGCGGGAAGTGACCACCGATTCAAACGGCAAAGCCACCGGCGTCATTTTCATCGACAAGACCACCGGCGACGAAGTGCAGGCGCGCGGTCGCGCCGTGGTGTTGGCGGCGGGCGCGGCCGAGACCGTGCGGATCATGCTCAACTCGCGTTCCGTAGTCTTTCCCGACGGCATCGCCAACTCGACCGGATTGGTCGGTAAGTATCTTATGGATACGGTGGGGGCGAAACTGGGCGGACAAATTCCGCTGCTCGAAAACCTGCCCCCGCTCAACGAGGACGGTGCCGGCGGCGCCCACGTTTACGCCCCGTGGTGGCTCTATCAGCAACAGCTGGCGGGCAAGCTCAACTTCGCGCGCGGCTACCACATCGAGTTCAATACCGCCCGCGGTCAGCCCAAGCTCGATGTCGGCGCGGGGCTGGAGCCGCTCAACGGCGGCGGCACCTGGGGGCGCAAATTCAAGGACGATGTGCGCCGCTACCACGGTTCGTTCATCTCGTTCTCCGGTCGCGGTGAGATGATCCCCAACGAGGGCACCTTCTGCGAGCTCGATCCCGTGGTGAAGGACAAGTGGGGCATCCCGGTTTTGCGGTTCCATTGGCAATGGTCCGACCACGAGCTCAATCAGGTGGTCCACATGCAGCAGACGTTCAAGCAATTGATCGAAGCCTGTGGCGGCAAAGTCTGGGGGGAGCAGCCCGCGGCCCACGGTCGCGACGCCATTCACCCCGGCGGCGACATCATTCATGAAGTGGGGGGCGCGATCATGGGCTCCACCCGGCGGAAGTCCGTGGTCGATGCCTGGAGCCGCACGTGGGACGTGCCCAATCTTTACCTCACCGACGGCGCGCCGTTTGTGTCCAACGCCGACAAGAATCCCACTCTCTCGCTCATGGCGCTGGCCTGGCGGGCGTCCGACCACCTGATCGGCGAACTGAGCCGCGGCAACATCTGAGCGCACCCCTCTCATGAACACTTCCATTCCCTCCTCCGATCGTCTCGATCGTCGCACCGCCCTCAAGTGGATGGCCACCGCCGCCGCCAGTGCCGCGTTGCTGCCCCGCAGTCGAGCGCAACCCGCCCCGGAACCAGGCGTGAGCGTGGTGACCGCCCCCATGGGCGACGGTTATGGCACCGACCCGGATCTCCTGCGCGATTACGCGCCCGGCGACTTGTGGCCGCTCACGTTCAACGACCACCAACGGCGCACCGCCGCCGTGTTGTGCGGACTCATTATTCCCGCCGACAACCGCTCGCCAAGTGCGGCCGATTTGAAGGTGCACGACTTCATCGATGAGTGGATCAGTTCGCCCTATCCGGCGCAGGCCGGGGATCGTGCGCTCATTCTCCAGGGACTCGAACAGCTCGATGGGTTGGCGCAAAAACGTTACGGCAGTCCCTTTGCCGACCTGCGGATCAATGCCCAGGCGACGTTGTGCGACAAGCTGGCGAAGATGGAGGAAATGGACGCGGCGACCGAGTCCGCGCTGAGTGCCTCCGACCGCGAGTTCCGTCAACTGCAACGTGCGTTCCGCCGTTTTCGCGATCTGACAGCGGGGGGCTTTTTCACCACCCCGGAAGGACTCAAGGACATCGGCTATCTGGGTAACGTGCCGCTGGCGGCCTTTCCTGCGCCCCCGGCCGACCTGTTGAAAAGATTGGGTCTGCCCGTCGAGTAGGCCGGCCAAACGAGTGACCGGCCCGGTGTGGTGCCGTCGCCTTACTGTTGCGAGGGAATGAACTCGTTGCGGACGGCGGCGGCGAGGAGCTCCGGCGGGAGCAGCCCTTGGCCGATGATGAAATCGTTGAATGCCATGCGATCGAACTTCGCGCCGAGGGTGACCTCGGTGGCCGTGCGCAGCGCCATGAGGCGTTGGTAGCCGTAGAAGTATGAGGTGGCCTGACCGGGGGCGCGGAAGGTGTAGCGATCGACCTCCTGCGTCACCATGGCGGAGGAGAGGCCCACGTCTTCGCGCAACACGCGAGCGGCCTCGTCGCGGGTGATGAGACCGAGGTTGAGCATGGGATCGAGAAAGGCGCGACTGGCGCGGAGCAGCCGGTGTTGCAGGGCGATCAACTGGCCCTCGAGCGGCTCGTAGGGTTTGAGCTCAGCTTCGGCATAAAGGGCCCAGCCCTCGACGTTGACGCTGTTGAAGGCGAAGAAACTGCGGGCCAGGGAAACGCCGCGTTCGACCATGGCGGCGAACTGCAGTTCGTGGCCGGGGCGGCCTTCGTGGGCGGTGAGGGTCCAGGTGCCGGCGGCGAAGGTGAAGTCGTCGAAGGTTTCGGATTCCTCGCCCTCGGCGGGCGGCGTGCCGGAAGTGAGCACGAACGTGCCGCGCTCCTCGCCGGTGCCGCCGGTGAGCGGAGGCGGGAGCATGTGCGGAGCGGGTTGGGCGGCGTTTTCGGCCTCGCTGCCGAGACGGATCGACATGGCGCGATCGGGTAGGGTGACGATGCGCTCACGGCGAATGATGTCCTCCACCTGGCGGATGATGTCCTCGTAGTAAGGTAGCACTTCGTCGGCGGTGAGTTGCTCCTCTTTCAAGCGAGCGATGACGGCGCGGTAGTTGGAGTCTTCCCAGCCGTTTTGCTCGGCGATCAACACGGCGAGTGCCGTCATTTCCTGACGAATCTCCGCGGAGGAGGTTTGGGCGCGTTGGATGAGCGTTTCCGGCGGAATATCGAGACCGAATCCGCGCAAAGCCTGAGCGTAAACCGGCGCGGGCAGGCGGTAGTCCGTGCGCGCCTGCGGCAGCACGGTCTCGCGCACCCACGCATCGTAGGCGGTCAGAATCTCTTCCATGCGGTCAAGGGCGGGAGCGACGGCGGCGGCATCGAAGTCGGGCGCATCGAACATCTGGCGAATGCCCGCGATGAAACGCGGCGTGTTGGCCAGCATGCGTTCCACCTCGTCGACAAACGGAGCGAGCCGCGACGGATCGGTGGCAGCGGCTTCGGTGTAGCGGTGCTGCGCGAGCGTGGTGATGGCGGTGGTGTTGGGAGCGAGACCGACGTAGCGGTTGAGCCGTTCGAGGGCGAGGACGCGACGTTCGGGTGCGGCATCGGGTTTGAGCAGGCCGAATACGCCGCTGTAAATCCGCCGTCCGGCGTCGGTGAACGGCAGCAGGTATTGCTCTTGGACGAGGCTTTGGTCGATCTCGTCATCGGCGGAGGCAATCAGTATGGCCAAGTCTTCGCGCACAAACGGGTTCTCTTCGCGGTTCAGGCGGGACTGGTAGTCGTCGCGGACTTTGCTGACGGCGGCGCGGAAGCGGTTGCCGGCGTCGGGACCCAGGTCGGCCACCTGTGTATCGAAACCTTCGATACCGAACATGGTCAGCGCCTCGGGTTGGAACGCGCCGACGACCTCGACGAAGTCCTGGGCCTCGGCGTTGCTGCGCTCCACCCAGTCAGGGGCGGCGGTGGCGAAGGCACAACAAAAGAGGCAAAAAGACAGGAGCGCAGGACGTCGGGCGTAAAGCCCGACCCACCTCATGGGGGGAAACTGAGTTGTGGGTCGGGCTTCATGCCCGACGGGTGTGACGTGGGCGGTTTCAGGTTCCATGCTAGGAGCGGGAGGTGGAGTTTGGCGGAACGGAGAGGAATCAGGAGCCGAGCGATCCGAGCGACCCGATGTTACCGAGTAGTTGTTTGGTGAGGAACGCGGTCTGCAGGGCCGCGATTTCTTTGAGCCCGCCGGTGGCGAGGCCGAGCATGGCCGTGAGTTGGTCGGGCGAGAAGGTGGATTCCTCGCCGCTACTTTGCACTTCCACGAACTGGCCGCCGCCGGTCATGACGATGTTGGCGTCGACTTCGGCGTCACGGTCCTCGGTGTAGGGCAGGTCCAGGAGGGCCACACCGTCGACGATGCCGACGCTGACCGCGCCGATGGAATCCTTGATGGGGTTTTCCTTAAGTTTGCCGCTGTCGAGCAGCGTTTGCACGGCGAGGCGGGCGGCGATGTAGGCACCGGTGATGGAGGCGGTGCGGGTGCCGCCGTCGGCCTGGAGCACGTCGCAGTCGAGCCAGAGCGTGTGCTGGCCGAGTTTTTGCAGATCGATCACGGCGCGCAATGAACGACCGATGAGGCGTTGAATCTCGACGGAGCGCCCGTCGAGTTTACCGCGGGAGCTGTCGCGTTGTTTGCGATCGTGGGTGCTGTAGGGCAGCATGGAATACTCGGCCGTGAGCCAGCCGCCGGAAACGTTTTGGGCACGCATCCAGCCCGGCACGCGAGCCTCGATGGTCGCGCCGCAGATCACGCGGGTATGGCCAAACGAGACCAGGACGGAGCCGGTGGCGTGGGGCGCGATGTTGGCCTCGAAGGAAATGGGGCGAAGTTGGTTGGGCGTGCGGCCATCGGCGCGCGAGGAATTTGACATGCGATCAGCCCATGGCGGCGGCGAGAGTGAGGCAAGGCGGTTCGGCTTCGCGTGGGCGGGGTAGGGTGTGTTTGGGAAATACGCCGCGCTTTTGTCGGGGGCGGATAATTTGGATCGGCGGCGGAAATCGGGCTCAAGTTTTCGCCGTCCGGTGCCGTTGATGAACGGTTCTTATGGAATCCGGGAAACTTAATTTAATGATCGGGGCGCGGGCGGCGGCCGAGGGTAGGCCATGATCGGATACGGTTGCAGGTTTTTCGTGGTCGCGCTGATGCTTTTGGCGAAGGGAAGCGTTCCAGGACAAGAGGTTCCGGCTCTCGTGGCGTCTTCACCGGAGACCATCACGACGATCGATGCGATTTGGAACATGTCGGCGGAAGAGCGGGCCCGGGCGCATCCGCTGCGGATCGAAGGCCGGGTGGGTTTTTTCGACGAGGCCTGGGGAAATTTTTGGTTCGAGCACGACGATGTGGGTTACTTTGCCAAATTGTCGCAGTCCGCGCCGCACCTCGCGGCCGGTCAGCATTTTGTGTTGGAGGGCACATTCGTGCCAAACGACGGGCTGCAAGCGTCGAGAACTGCGGTCACGGTGCGTGCCGAGCAGGTGCCGATCACGCCGCTGGATATCAATGGCAAGTTGGGGGAGGTGATCCACTTTGATCGTCGCACGGTGCGGTTGGACGCCTACGTCGACAGTATGCAGTTGGTCGATCATGAACATCTGCGGTTGAATCTCATCGTGGAAAACCGGCCGGTGGTGGGATGGGTGCGCCCGCGGGACCCGTTGCACCTACCGGACTTGGTTGGCCGCTTCGTCACGGTGGTCGGCGTTTGCTCCGCGCGCGTCGACCCGACGAGCAGTCAATCCAGCGTCGAAATTTGGATTTCGAATCCCGCCGACATTGAAACGATTGGCTCCATCGCCACTGATGCGCGGTTTGACCAAACGCTAACGCCGGCGGGCCAGGTCAACCGGCATAAGCCCGGGGAACTGCTGCACCTGCGTGGTGTGGTGGAGGAGCGACGGGTGGGACAGGGCATTCTGCTGCGCGATGTTACGGGTGATATCGGGGTGAATTCGATTCAGAATCAGGTGATCCCGCGCGGGGCCTTGGTGGACGTCGTGGGACGATTGCAGCTAGCGGGGGAGCGTTGGGTCATCGACGACGCGCTCATTCGTGTGGCCTCCGCCGAGGAGGCCGCCGTAATCCGGGCGGAACTGCGTCGATCGGGAAATCGAATCGAACAAGTGCGGGAACTGACCCAGCGCGAAGCGGCGTTGGGGCAATCGATGCAACTGCAGGGCACGGTGGTGTGGTCCAATCCGGCGGTGGATTTTTTCTATCTGGCCGACCTGAGTGGTGGGGTGCGGGTGAAGTTTGATCGGACCCGGTTTTCGGCCCCGAATTTCTACCAACAATTGGAGATCACCGGCCGCACGGCCGCCGGCGCGGCGGGGCCTGAGATTACCATGGATTCGATGCTGGTGATGGGCACGCAATCCCGGCCGACGCCGGTTCCCTTGACGGTGGAGAAAGCGCGTTCGGGCGGCGCGGAGGCGCAATGGGTGGAAATGCGGGGATTCATCCATGAAACCGTCTCCGATGGTGACTGGCGGCGCGTCTTGATGACCTCGCCGACGGGGGAATTCGAGGCGTTGTTGAACTCGCCGGTGAACTTCGTGGCGAACCATGGATCATTGCTGCGGTTGCGAGGCGTTTCCGAAACGCTGCGCGGGCCGTTGGGCGAAGTGGTTTCCGTGCGGTTGCGAGTGCCGTTCATTCACGACATCCTGATCGAGGAGGAGGCTCCGATCGATGTAGTCGATATTCCACTACGGTCGGTGGCGAGTCTGGATCGTCTGTCGATCCTCGAGGACATGTTGCGGGTGAAAGTGGAAGCCACGGTGGTTCATACCATCGGGACCGGCACCGTGATCGCGCAGGACGGCGCCTCGGGAGTGCAACTTTTTGTGCGTGATCCCGTGCCCGTCGTGCCGGGCAGCCGCATCGAGGCGGTGGGTATTCTCGGCCGGGACGGGGCTCACACGGTGTTGCGCGATGTGGTGATCCATGAACTGTCCGCCGGCGTGGTGCCGCCTCCGATCAGGTTGGATGAGGCGCGGGAGATCGAGCCGTCTTTGGATCTGCGCCTGGTGGAGACGCAAGGGCGTTTGCTGAGCAAAGTCGTCGAGAGCAACCACGTGCGGTTGACGCTGGAGCGGGGCAGCACCGTCTTTGATGCGACCTGGCAATTGCCGCCGCACGTCGCTGGGAGTCGGATTCCCGAAACGGGCAGCTTGCTGCGACTGCGGGGCATCTACCATTCGCTTTATGATGAAGCCTTTCGGCTGAATGGGTTTGAATTGCAGGTGCGCACCTCGGACGACGTCACGGTGGTGCAAAAGGCAGCCTGGTTGACGGGTTACCGGGCGATGATGATCGTGGGCATCCTGTCCCTTGGTGCCGTGGTCGGCGCGATCGTGGTCGTATTGCTGCGGCGTCAGGTGAAGGCCCAGACGGATGAGATCCGTCGGCAGATTGAAAAACAAGGGAAGTTGGAGGCCCAGTTGGAACGTGATCGTCGGGTGCGCGCCGTCGGTTCGCTCGCCGGAGGCATCGCGCACGATTTCAATAACCTGCTGACCGGGATCGTGGGGAATTTAGCGCTGATCAAAACCGAACCGCAGGTCATGGCCTTGGTGGGGGACAGTGTGCACGACACCGACGAAGCGGTGCGCCGCGCGACGGACCTGACCAAGCAGCTGGTGACCCTGGCGGGCGGCGGTGCGCCGGTATGCCAGCCGGTGGAAATGAAAACCTGGGTGGAGCAAACCGTGCGAGACGCGATGCCATCGACATGGCAGCTGGTGGTCGATGCACCCCGGGTCGCATGCCGCTGTGCAGTGGACCCGGGTCAGCTGGGAGGAGCGGTGCGCACCTTGGTGGAATATTTTAATGAAAAACCGCGTCCGGACGGGCGGATCCACCTGACGATGACGCGAGGCCGGGGGACGGTCGCCATGTTGAAGATCGAGCTGCGCGATAACGTTTCGATTCTCGAACCTGACCAGGTCGCGCAACTGTTTGATCCCTATGCGGAATCGTTTTACGGCGAAGGACGGTTCGCGCTGGCGCTGGCGTTCTCGGTCGTGCGGCGACACGGAGGTAACCTGAGGGCATCGAGTGTGCCGGACGGACATGGCGTGATATTTGAAATCTCGCTGCCGTTTGAGTCGTCCGGCGATGCCGGGTCAGATCAGTCGGTGCCGGCGGCCGCCGCCAAAGACGTTCCGCCGCGGGCCGCTCGGCAAGAGACCGGGTGCGGCGATTGTCCGCCGCGGGCGCTTGCGCGGGATTCGGAGGCTTCACCCGCGTTCGCGGAGTCGGAGGCGCCCACCCGAGTTTTGCGGGTGTTGGTGATGGACGATGAAGTGGTGGTGAATCGCGTGTTGGGGTTGATCCTGGAGCGATTGGGTTACCACGTGGAGCTGACCTTTCACGGCGACCAATGCGTGGAGTTTTTCAAAGCCGCACAGGCGCGGGGCGAGACGCCGGATCTGGTGTTGCTCGACCTGACTGTGCCGATGGGCATGGGGGGATTGGAAACGGTGGCAATTTTGCGCACACTTGATCCCGAGGTCAAAGCCGTGGCCTCCAGTGGCTACTCGGTGGACCCGGTGATGTCTGCGCCGACGGAACACGGCTTTGATGGCGTGCTGCGGAAACCTTACGAGTTGGCTGAACTCCGGGAGCTTGTCACTGGACTGATCGGTGCTCCGGGTGGTCGTTCTGCGGCGGCGCATGCTTCCATGACAGCTCGCTTGGTGCAGTCGGGATCGTAAACCGACTCCGATCCGGTTCGGCTCTCGGCCTGAGTTGAGGCCCTGACGAAGCGTGGAGGACGCGGCGTGCCCGCGCCGGGTGACATCCCGGCGGAGGCAGCGCGCGTTTAGCGCATTTTGGCGAACGTGGCTTTCAACAGGTCTTTGTCGGCGGCCTGTTTGGTTTTCTCGCGGGCTTTGGTGATGAGGCCGGCTTCGAGCGCGTTTTTGGTGGGGCGCTGAATTTCGAGATAGACCCCGAACCGGCCGGGCCAGGGCTCGCTGGCGAGTTTCATGGCGGCGGTGATGTCGGTTTTATCGTGCTCGGCTTCGTCGATGGTAACGAAATCGCCGCCCTTGCGCGGCACGCTGTCGTCGAATGCACCGGGGAAAAACTCGATGCATTCGGAGAGAATCTCGACCACGGCGAAACCGGGATGTTCGGCGGCGCGTTTGATCATCTCGACCATGTGTTTCACCTGGGTGGCGTGACTGCGGGCCACGAAAGTGGCGCCGCTGTTGACGAGCTTGCGCATGGGATTGATCGGTTGATCGATCGCGCCCCACGGGTCGGTCTTCGATTTGAAGCCCTGCGGTGAAGTCGGCGAGGTCTGCTTTTTGGTGAGGCCGTAGACCTGATTGTCCATGATGACGTAGGTCAGGTTCACGTTCTTGCGCGCCACGTGATCGAGGTGGTTGCCGCCGATGGAGAAGCCGTCGCCGTCGCCACCGAAGACGAACACTTTGAGGTCGTCGCGGGACAAACTCACTCCGGCGGAAAACGGCACGGAGCGGCCGTGGATGAAGTGGCCGCCGTGGGAGTTGACGAAGTAGGGAAAGCGGGACGAGCAACCGATGCCGGCCATGGTCACGATGGACTCGTGCGGGTAGTTGAGTTGTTCGAGGGCGCGATAGTAGGAAGCGAGCACGGCGAAGTCACCGCAGCCGGGGCACCACGTGGGGTGGTCGGCGGTGAGCGCTTTTTTGGTGAGCTTGGGTTCCTCCGGAGTCGGGGCGGGGGCGAGGGCGGTATCGGACATGGGGCGGGGGGGAGGGAAGTAAGAAGGGTGAAGTAAGAAGAATGAAGATCCAGGGTCGACCGCGATGCGCGGTTTCCGGTTGGAATTTGGATCGTTGGGATTGGGGATTTCGCCGAGGACCGAGGCGTTTACGTTTCGGGGTAGGCGGAGACGGAGGCGGTGCGGGTGCCGGAGAGCGAGGCCATGCCGGCTTGAATCTCGCTGACTTTGAAGGCGAGTCCGTCGGTCTTGGTGATCGAGCGGATGGCGGGGTTGGCGTAGCGAGCGCGGAGCAGGGTCGCGAGTTGGCCGTAGCCGTAGAGACCGCGGTCGTTCATCTCGACGACGAAGACCTGGCGGAAGCGCGAGAAGATGCGCTCGAGCTCGGGGGGCAGCGGGTTGAGGTGACGGATGTGAATGTGGCCGACCTTCTGACCGGCGGCACACGAACGGTTCGTCGCCTCGCGCAACGGGCCGTAGGTGGAGCCCCAGCCGACGAGCAGGGTATCACCTTCCTGGGCACCGTGGATTTCGGGACGGGCGATTTCCTTGGCCAGTTGGCGCAGCTTGTCGCGGCGCTTGTTGGTCATCTTCTGGTGTTGGGCGGGGTTGCCCGACGGATGGCCGTGCTCGTCGTGTTCGAGACCGGTGACGGTGGGGTAGCGCGTGCCTTCGATTTTCGAGCCCGGAGGTGCGTGGCGCGTGAGAGCGTCGAGCGGGTAGGGTTTGAATTCCTCGCCGTGGTTTTGGAGGTGGGGTCCGGGTTCGACCATAACGGCGTCGACGTCGGGCTCGTCGAAGGCTTCGATGCGCGAGGCGAGGGCCTGGTCGGTGAGAATGATCACCGGCGTCGAATACTCGCGGGCGAGCCGACCGGCTTCGAGGGCGATGTGGAAACAGTCCTCGACGTTTTGCGGCGCGAGCACGATGCGCGGGGCATCGCCGTGACTGCCGTAGATGGCCTGCATGAGGTCGGACTGCTCGACGTTGGTCGGCAGACCGGTGGAAGGACCGCCGCGTTGCACGTTGATGACGATGAGCGGGAGCTCGGCCATGGTGGCCCAGCCGAGGGCTTCCATTTTGAGCGAGAGGCCCGGGCCGGAGGAGCCGGTGACGGCGAGGTGGCCGGAGTAGGCGAAACCGAGCGCGTAGGCGATGGCCCCGAGCTCGTCCTCGGCCTGCACGAACATGCCGCCGTATTTCTGCAGCTCGACGCGCAGGGTTTCCATGATCGTCGACCAGGGGGTGATCGGGTAACCGGCGCCGTAGCGCACGCCGGCGGCGAGCAGGCCGAGCGTCATGGCGGTATTGCCGTCGGTGGTGATTTGCGGATGACCGGAGTGGTCGGCATTGGCCGCGAGTTTGTAGTAGATGTCGCGGATGTTTTGGGCGGGCCAGGCGTAGCCGGCGTCGAAGGCCAGCATGGTGTTGCGCACGACATCCTCGCCGAACTTGCCGAAACGTTCGTTGATGAGCGCGGTGAGCTTCGCGACTTCGAGATCGAAGAGGCGGCAGAGCAGACCGAGCACGAAAATGTTTTTGCCCTTCTCCTTGGCCGAGCCGCCGACGGCTTCGATGGTGGCGCTGGTGAAGGGCACGCCGATGGCGGTGAAGTCCTTGCCGCCCGCGTCGACGGTGAGGTGATCGCTGTCGTAGATCAGGATGCCGCCTTGGCGCAGCGACCCGATGTGGTTTTCGTAACTGTGATCATAGAAGGCGACGAGGAAGTCCGCTTCGTCGCCGGAGCTGAGGATATCGCCCGTGCCCATGCGCACTTGGAAAATCGACGGACCGCCGGAGATCGTCGACGGGATGGTCATGTAGGTCATGACATCCTGCGCGCTGCGCCCGGCGAGTCGGGCGAGGAAGGCGCCAATGGATTGGATGCCATCCTGGGAGTTGCCAGCCATGCGGATGACAACGTCGTTGATAGATTTGGGAGCGCCGGAAGCGGAGGGGTTTCCTGCCGGCGAGTCGGGGGTGTTGGGACTAACCATGAACGGGGGTTTGAAGCGTCGCATCAAGCGTGGTCATCTCCACGCAGTCAACGCGACGTTACCCAAATGCCACGGTTTTGCTTCCGATTTGTAGCACGACCCCCGGAGCAACCGACGCAGTATGAGCGCGATTGATACTTAGGGCCGAATTCGGGGTGAATCCCGGCTCGTGATCCGAGAGGCGTGGCCGGGAATAGCGCCTCCTCGGATCGATGTGGGAGGGGCGTTACGGCACGAAGTAGAGTTCCAGCAGGCCGATGCCGGTGGTGTCGCTGACGCCGGAGAGTTGCGCGGTGTAGACGCCGGGTTGGAGCGTCACGACCATGGCGGCGTCGGCGCTGACGTCGGAGGATAAGGCGAAAGCTCCCACCGTATTGAACGTGGCGGCGAGGGTGGCCTCACCGGACCAGTTGTCGTTGGTGGCGACAGGGGCGGTGCTGCCGTCGGCGAAAAGTTTCAGTTCCGGATCGGCCAAGGCGCCGGAGATGTTGAAATCGGTCAGGGTGGGTCCGATGCCGCGAATCAAGACGGTGACGGGGGCATCGCCGGCGACGACGAAGCCGAGGATGAGCAGGTCGTTGCCGGTGCCGACGGTGGAGCGGGCGGAAACGTTGGTGAGGTGTCCGGTGCCACCGACGCTGGCGTCGTAGAGTTCGGCCAAGGCGATGCCGGGCGAACCGTCGCCCGACTCGATGTGCACGCTGTAAGCGCCGGGGGACATCTCACGGAGGAAAGCGGCGTCGAGCGAGGAGGCGTCGAGTGCGAACGCCCCGGCGGTGGACGCGGCGGCGGCGACGGCGGTATCGCCGCTCCAATTGGTGTTGGTGGCGATGGCGTCGCTGGTGCCCGTGGCGAAAAGACGCAGGCGGGCGTCGGTGATGGCGGTGGGGATGTTGAAGTTGGTGAGCGTCGGTCCGATGCCGCGGACGAGCACCGATTTGGTGCCGCCGCCGATGGCGAAGCCGACGACCATGGTGGCGTCACCGGAGCCGGCGGTGGAGCGCACGGAGAGATTGGACAGGGAACCACCGGGGTTGGCACCGCCATCGTTGTTGTCTCCGTTTTCTCCATGGTTGCCGCTATCATCGCTGCCGTCGTCGTCGGGGTCTTCGCCGGGCTCTTCGTTGCCCGGATCGGCCGCGCTGGTGACTCGGATTGCGCCGATGCTGGCCCACGACGTGCCCGACAGGCGCACCACGACTTCGAGCGAGCCGCCGGCTTCGACGGCGATGTTGCTCCAAATCTGCCAATCGATGGGATCGCGACCATCGGTGCTTTCCTGCCAGACTTCGGGTGGGGTCAGGCCGCGGAACGTGATATCGGCGCGGACGTCGTTGACGGTGTATTTTCCACCGTAGACCTCGAAGGGTTTGGTGGCGACCACCTCGACGCGATAAGTCCCGGCGGGGAGGTTGGTGATGTTGACGCTGCCGGCGCCGCGATTGATGGAAGCGCTGGTTTGTTCCGCGAGGTCGGGAAGCCAGTCCTCCACGATCGAGCCGTCGCCGTTGCCGCCTTGGAAGGCGCTCAGCAGGGTGGAGACCCGGGCACCCGTGTCGTTGCCGGTGGCGAAGTCGATGGCGGGGAAGGTGTCGATGCTGTTGCCCACCTGGATCCAGTTACCGTCGGGTCCGTTGGTCCCGAGGTTGATGCGCAGATCGATGGCGGCAAAGGAGACAACACTCGCGGACAGCAGTCCGCACATGATGGTGAGGAAACGTGGGAAACGCATGGGAACAGGGGAACGAAGGTGAAGTCAGGCGGGAACTGACGGTGTGGCCGTCGGACCCACTTTAACCTCATCCGCCCGATGCCCCCATACGCATTGGTGCGTAGAATCGGACCGGTGATTTTCCGACTACTCCTCCAGCGGACCGTATTCGGGCGGGCAGGGGAAGTGCCGGATGCGGCACAGGTCGCGGGTGAGTCCTGCACGGAAATCCGGGTGCGCGATCGAGATCAGCGCCTCGCCGCGTTCGCGCAACGTCATGCCGTGGATGTTGACCGCGCCAAACTCGGTGACGACCCAGTGCACGTGGCCACGCGTGGTGACGACACCGGCACCGGGTTTGAGTTCGGTGACGATGCGCGAGACGCGACCGCCCATGGCCTTGGAAGGCAGCGCGATGATGGGTTTGCCACCGGGAGACAGCGCGGCGCCGCGAATGAAGTCCACCTGGCCGCCGATGCCGGAGAAGATCCGATGCCCGATGGAGTCGGCGCACACTTGTCCGGTGAGATCAATTTCGATGGCGGAGTTGATGGCGACGACCTTGGGATTGGAGCGAATGACGACGGGATCGTTCGTCCAATTGCAGGGATAGAAACTGACCAACGGGTTGTCGTTGACGAAATCGAACAGCCGCTGCGAACCGTTGATAAAGCTCGTCGTTATGCGGCCCGTGCCGACCTTTTTGAGGTGGTTCGTAATGGCACCGGCCTCGACCAGGTCGATGATGTGGTCGGAGAACATTTCGGTGTGCACGCCGAGGTTTCGTTTTTCCATCATGCGGGCGAGCGCAGCGTTGGGAATGCCGCCGATGCCCATTTGCAGGGTCGAACCGTCTTCCACCAAATCGGCGATGAGCTCACCGATGCGGGCCTCGATGGGATTTTCGGGGGGGCTTTCGTGTCCCAGCAGCGGGCGGTTGGTGTGGATCCAGCGGTCGACGCGGTTGAGCGGCACGACGTTGTTGCCGTAAGTGCGCGGCATCTGATCATTGAACTCGGCGACGCGGAGCGTGGCCATGTCGGCGGCGGCTTTGGCGGCGTCGCAAGACGTGCCGAGGGAGCACTGGCCGTGGGCGTCGGGCAACGAAAGCTGCAGGATCGCGACGTCGAGTTTGATTTGACCGGAGAGAAACAGTTGCGGGATGTCGGACAGGAAAATGGGGACAAAATCCGCGCGGCCCTCTGCGATGGCTGCGCGTAAGGGCTGACCGGTGAAAAGCGATACGGAGCGGAATTCTTTTTCGCGTCCCCGGTCGGCGAAAGGAGCCGGCCCATTGGTATGCAAGTGGTAGACGCGCACGTCCTCCAAGTCTGCGCGGGCGGTGAGCGCTTCGAGTAGCGGAGCCGGGGTGGCGGCCGCCCCGTGAATGAACACGCGATCACCGCTTTTAATTACGGCAACGGCGTCTTCGGCAGAAACGGCGGCGGATTTCCAATCAGTCATCATGGTCAACAGGAAGTTGAAGTTGTCTGATCATGAGGCGGATAACCGCAAAATGCGAAGCCCCATTGCGTTGCATGGCTTGTGGACGACTGGGCGGATCTTGCGGTTTGCCGGGAGGGCGATTTGTTTGCGAACCGGTGGTATTGCTCGATCGGCCGATCGTCCGTCGGAAAAATGATGACGGTCGTCGGATTGAAGACTGTAGACTGGCAATTTGGGCGCGGTCAGCCTTGTTGCGAGCATGACTCGCCTGCAGCAGCTCGAACGGGACGCCAACTCGCTCACGGAAGCGGAGCGCGCCGCGTTTGCCGCTCATTTGCTCTCCACACTTTCCGTGGTTATGTCGGACGAGGATGAAGGGGTGGCGGAAGCACTTCGGCGCGAGGCGGAGATGGATGCGACGGGCGAGGTCGGCATTTCCTGGAACGATCTCAAGCACGGCTTGGGACGTTAGTCGGCTGGCCATGGTCTTGACGTTTCACCGGCTGGTGCAAAGCGATCTCGAAGTCGTTTTGAGGTATTATGAAAACGCGGGAGGATCCGGCTTGTCTGATCGATTTTTTGAGGAAGTGGAGTCAGTCTCCAAGGCGATGGAGCGGCGGCCGACCTCGTTTCATTTGGTGACCGGAGGATTGAGACGAGCAAACCTTCCGAGTTTTCCTTATCATTTTCTTTCCGCGAGAAACCGGAGTCCGTTCGCGTGCTGGTATTAAGGCATCATCGCCGAAATCCGAATTACGGCCGAGGCAGAGTATAGGACGGATCGTATCAATCTATCGCGGAAACGGCGCCTTTTCCGGCGGCGAGGCGAGGCACTTACTTCGGGGAGGGGGCATCGGTCGCACATTTTGTGGGAGGTCGACCCATTGGGGTGAAATTCAGACAACCCTAATTAACGCCGTTCACAGAAGGTAACAAAGTTAACAAAGCGTTGTAATAAAGTGAGTTAAATCGAGTAAACTGCATGGCATTCAACTCACCCTACGGGTGAATGAATTGATGCCCATAATCGCCTGCAACTCGTTCCAGCTTCGTGCTCTTCGTTGCCTTCTGTAAAATCCAACTGCGGAATCCCGGACAACCGGGTAGCGGGTGGAGCGAGCTCACGTGTCTTGATTCTCGAACTCCCGTCATCACGTGTTTCTCAAACTGTTCAAGGCGTCCCCTGCGTCCCTCCAATCCACGGTTTCCGATGGGAAAGTGGCGTTGATTTTGCGGCCCGCAGGTTGGCGGCAGCCCCGCCTGTTCGCCAAGACACGGGGCTTGGCCTAAAAATCAATCGGCGAGGCTGATGCAGGATTCTCCGTCACCCGAAACCGCACGTGGAGAACGATGGGTCGTGGTGGTTTTGTTCGTGTTGTTGCTGGCCCAAGCGGTTTTCCTTTGGCAACATCAGGGAACCGTCGCGGGAGCGGCGGACAGCTCCGGCTATTTGAACAGCGCGCGGAGGTTGGCGGAGGGAAAGTCGTCACTGCCCATTCAATTTATTGCGGGCATTGATAACGAGGCGTTGCCCGAATACGTGGAGGAGGTCTACGCCCCGCTCGGGTATCGCGCTCCCCGACGGGATGGCACGATCAGTCCGGTCTATCCGGTGGGGCTACCCTTGTTGTTGGCGGGAATGGCGACCGTTACAGGATGGGCCGCCGCCCCGGGTTGCACGATCGTGCTGCATGCGTTGCTGGCGCTGCTGCTGTTGTATCAACTTGGTCGAGAGTTTGGCCTGCCGCCGGGCTGGTCGTTGCTCGGCGTGCTGATGCTCGCGGTGAGTCCGCTCTTTGTGCACTTGGCGGTTTTGACCATGAGCGATGTGCCCGCGCTCTTGTGGGTCACCTTGACCGTGGTCGCCGCCATGC
Organism: Synoicihabitans lomoniglobus; assembly: GCF_029023725.1. Taxonomy (GTDB): domain Bacteria; phylum Verrucomicrobiota; class Verrucomicrobiia; order Opitutales; family Opitutaceae; genus Actomonas; species Actomonas lomonigloba. The sequence goes on along the minus strand of NZ_CP119075.1, from coordinate 3,530,778 downwards.
GCGCCCAACGACATCCGGGGTGGGCCGTGGCCGCAGGGTTCGCCTTGGGGGTCGCGGTGTTGGTGCGCCCGACCAATGGCTTGGTGTTGATCCCTGCGATGATGGCGATCGGATGGAATCCGCCGCGCTTGGGCTTGCTCATGGCCGGTGGGGTTCCGGCGGCACTGGGACTCGTGGCCTACAATTTGCATACCTACGCCGAGGTGCTGGTGTCGGGCTATTACAATCCGGCTGGAACTTTCGGTCTGATCCATGTGGGGCCGACGTTGGTCCACTATGCGATCTGGCTACCGGTTTCGCTCACTCCCCTGGTGGTGGGGATTCTGGCGTTGCCTTGGGCGCGCCGGGTGAGCGGGAGGAATAAACTCGTTCTGGGTTCGTGGGTCGGAGCGCTCTTTGGCTTCTACGCCATCTATATTTACACGCGGGAGGACTATTGGTTCATGCGATTCCTGCTCCCGGCGTTTCCCGCTCTTATTGTCGCATGTTTGTTGGTTTTGCGCAGTTTGGCCGGACGAAGCGGCTTAAGGAAGAGCCGCCTCGTTTCGCCGGCCGCAGCGTGGTTAAGCGTGGCACTCATCGTCGTCGTTCACGGCTCGCTGTGGGGGCGCGCGATGCGGTCTTTTCGCACCGCGCAGGACGAACGTAAGTATCAGGTCACGGCCTCGTGGGCTCAACGTCACCTAACCATGGATACCGTGGTGATGGCCGCGCAGGATAGTGGCGCTTTGTTTTACTATACGGAGTTGCAGGTTTTACGTCCGGATTGGCTGAACCCTGAGGAATTCCATCACGCGGCGGAGAACATTCGAAAGCAGGGGCGTCCGCTTTACGCTGTTCTGAAAGTCTTCGAAAAAGACCGCATATTCTTCCGCCACTTACCGGGAAATTGGGTCAAAGAGGCCACGGTGGGCGACAGTTCCATCTGGAGGTATGAGTGGCCCGATGAAGGCTGAGCTGCCGTCGAGCGTCAGTGACGGGAAATTTGCGAGTCCGTAGAAACCTGGCTTCAGCGAACGAGCGGGTCGGCCCTGTCCTTCGCATGGTCTCTTCCGGCGGCTGGGTGAATCTCCGCACGATGACTCAGTCCAAGTGCAGCTCGTCGGGATTGCGTTTAGCATGCCAAAATCGCAGGATTTTCACGACGCGTGCGGTTTCATCTACGCGATACACGACCAAGTATGGGACCGAAAGGCGACGACGTGCACCGGGCCGCGAACGAATTCTAACTCCCCGAGACGGTAATACCGTCAGTGATTCAGCCAGATTGAGCAATTCGTGACCACCGCGTTCGGCGGCTGCGGGACTGTCCTGGGCGATGAAACGCGCAATTTCACGCAAATCTCGCAACTCGGGTTGGGCGGCGAGGATTACTCGGTAATCCATCGACGGAGATCGCGACGTGCCTCTTCGACAGAAACACCGCCCTCTTCGATCAAAGAGCGATCGGCTTCGTCGATGGCTGCGAGCATGGCAGGTGTCTCTGTCACCAATCGGGTGTTCAACCAATCCGCCACTCGACTCTTATCCGTAGGCGTGAGCTTTTCGATGCCGGCCTCGATCTCGTCGACTGTGCTCATGGTTTCTACGATGGTGCCTTTGGATGGTTGGGCAAACCCGACGTTTGTTACATCCGACCAAGAACGCTGAAGGCTACCGTCGGACCGCACATTCTTTCGGTGCGCCTTCTCCCCATTTGAACGGGCCTGAGATGGTGAGTGTTTTTCGACGCAACCTCATTGGGGCCATTTCCAGCGGAACGATGGAACTTCAGCAAGGCAGTATATACGGAAGCCGAAACCGAGCGCAGGTATCGCTCGCCAGGCATTTTAGCCGGGCCGCATGTTATGGGCGCTGATATGAGTAGCCCTTCCCGCGAGCCTCAGTCGCTCAGGGCTTCGTAGTAGTGCTGGCGGCACATCGCGACGTAGCGCTCGTTGCCGCCGATCTCGATCTGCTCGCCTTCGCGCAGACCCTTGCCGTCGGGACCGAGGCGCAGGTTCATGGTCGCTTTGCGGCCGCAGTCGCAGATGGTTTTGAGCTCGATCATGTCGTCCGCCAGCGCGAGCAGTGCGGCGCTGCCTTCGAAAAGTTGCGCCTGAAAATCCGTGCGCAGGCCGTAGCACAATACGGGAATATCACCTTCGTCCGCGACCCGGCAAAGCTGCTCCACTTGGCGGCGGGTGAGGAACTGGGCCTCATCGACGAGCACACAGGAAATGGGTTTCTGGTCGGCGGGTTTCTCGCTTTCCACGCGTTTATACAGGTCGTCCGTCGGGCTGAAGGCGAGAGCCTCGGCGCTCAAGCCGATGCGCGAAGCGATACGTCCGATGCCGGCGCGCTGATCAACCACCGGTGCGAAAAGCAACGTGCGCATGCCGCGTTCCTGATAGTTGTAGCTCGACTGCAGCAGCACCGTGCTTTTGCCGGCGTTCATGGCGGAGTAGTAGAAGTAGAGCTTGGACATGACGGAGGAAGTTAGAGGTAAGAAGTTTGAAGTATGAAGTCCGAAACCGAGGCCCGGGTTGGGTGCGAGCGGATCCGGTCGCGCGGATCACGCTTCACCAGTCGACTTCACACGTCTCACTTCGCACGGGGTCTACTCTTTCGTGAACAAGATTTCGGCGCGCAGGATGTCATGCAAGGTCATGATACCGATCACGACTTCGTCTTCGCCCCCCACGATGACCACGATGTTGGCGGGGGACTCGATGACCTTGCCCTGCACTTCGCGGATGGTGGCTTCCCTTCGGCAGGTGGAGACCGAATCGATGATGGGTTCATCGCCGAAGTCCACCACGCGCTGCATGTGTTCACGGGTGATCGCCCCTTTCAGCTTCCGGTCAATCACGACGGGAAAACAATCGTGGCGGGATTCTGCGAGGACAGCGCGCAGGTTTCCGACCGACAAATCCTTGACCAAAACCGGCCGGAAATTGGCAGCCCGGCTCACCGGGGTTTCCTGCCACGAGCGCAGATCGCGGGGCGGCATCACGCGTTCGACGGACTGACCATCCTGTTCGAGCACGACGTCGTAGAAATTGTGCTTCGTGAAATACTTCGCGATACCGATGCTCACCAACCCGCCGACCATCAGCGCGGGCACCATGGCAAACTCATGGGTCATCTCGAACACGATCAACAAACCCGTGACCGGGGCCCGCACCACCGCGCCGAGACACGCACACATGCCGACGACCGCGAGCGTCACATGACCCGCGGTGCTCAACGGGTAAACCAGATCGATCAACCCCGCCATGGCGGCACCCGCCATCCCGCCGAAGAACAACGTCGGGGCAAAAATACCACCCGCGGCCCCCAGTCCGTAACAGACCGCCGTCGCCACCAGCTTGGCGACCAACAGCAACGCGGCGTGAGTCCAGGCCATTTGGTCATTGAGGGCGCTCGAAAGATCCTCGTAGCCCAGACCGAACACCCCCGTGTGGCCGGTGTGCAAAAACACCGTGCAGCCGATCAACCATACCGCGAGCCCGCCGAGCGTCGTGCGCATCCACAGCGGCACGCGGTGCTTCTCTTTGTTCCACGCGCGCAGGCCCAGCGAAAACCGTTGAAACCACACGCCCGCCAATGCCGCGATCGCCGCCACGAATGGCGTCGCGATGTAGACCTGCCACTCCGGCGAACCCGCCCCCCGCAGCGTGAACGCCGGTTGCTCGCCCAATAGCCCGTGCGCCACCAACGCCCCGACGACGGCGGCCAGCAGGATCGAACCCAGCATGCGGCTGTTGAGGTCGCCGATGATCTCTTCCAGCACAAACGTCACCGCCGCGATGGGCGTGTTAAACGCCGCCGCCAAGCCGGCCGCCGCCCCCGCCGCACTCGCGAGCCGCCGCTTGTGTTTGGCCACCCCCAGCACCCCGCTCACTTGCGACGACAATCCCGCCGCCAATTGCACCGACGGACCCTCCCGGCCCAGACTGTTGCCGCCACCCACGCTGAGCACCCCCGCGATGAACTTGACCCAGACCACCCGGAACGGGATTTCGCCCATGTCTTTCCAAAACGCCAATTTGACCTGGGGAATGCCCGATCCCGCCGCCGCCGGACAAAACGCACTCAACAACCAGCCCGAGATCGCGGAGGTGCCGCCGATGACCAAAAACGTGCCGATCAAAAACACCGGCGTGCTCTCGCGAGTGAGGCGCTGGATACCGTGCTCGAACACGGTGTGAATACACAGGTGAAAAGCGACAGCTGCACCACCCGCCACGAGACCGAAGATAACGGTCTGCACAATGCCCCGTGTCTTCACGGGCAGTCGGGCCATGGCGCGGGCGGGGAGGTCGAGTATCACAGCAGAGAGAGTTGCGGACAGGAGAGCGTGAGGATCAACGGCTTATTCACTAAATTACCTGCCGGTGCCAGTGGTCCGCCTGCAACAGACCGTGGTTGAAGGTGCGGCGCGCCTGCAGTCCGAAACCGTTCGACTGCAACAAATCGTCGGGGGGCGTGAGCTGCCGCGCCTCCAGGCCGGTCACGAGCCGAAACGAGCCATACATGAGCGCATGGGCTCCGCGGGCGCGCAGTCTTCGCCAGCCCGGTTGAAGGGGAACGGCAAAATCGGTCACGATCCAGTCGGCCTCCGTGGCCGCTGCCCGCGCGAGCGTGGCGACGACATGCGCGAGCGAATCGGGTCCGAAACAGTCGAGCACACAATGCGTTGCAATCGCATCCCAAGCTCCCGGCTCCGGCGTCCACGCACGTAAATCGGCCTGCACAAACTCCGTCGGTCCACCCCGATCGACCCGCCGAGCCCGTTGCAACATCCCGGCGCTCGAATCGACCACCGTCACGGCGACGTCCGGCCGCCGCGCGCGCAATGCTCCCAAAAATCGTCCCGGTCCCTCGCCGACGAGCAGGATGCGCTCGGCTCGATCGAGCACCGCCAGATGAGCCAGCCGAGCCCGTTGCAACACGCGACCGGCCATGGCTTTTTCCAGCCAACGGTAGTGCGGTGCGAGCGTGTCGAAGCTCATGGCCTCAGCGATCAGCCGTTTCCACGGGTGAGGAGAGGGCAGGGCGGGCGCGGCGCGCGGCCCCTACTTTCCCCGCGCATTGCCACCAGAGCCCGGCGACCAAACCGCCGGCGGCATAGGCGACGACATCGCGCCAATCGGCGGTGGCGTGAGCGACGAGCCTCGGGCCGGCGACCTCGCAAAGCATGGACCAGATCACCAGGTGCAGCGCGATCTCCCCGGCGGTCGGCGGAGAATCATGATCCCGCCATTTCAGCAGTCGTTGCACCCCCAGCACGAGGGGCAGGGCGGCGGGAATAAGCAGCAGGTCGTTGAAATGATCGTGCAGGAAACCAGCGTCGACATGGGGTTTCACCACCCACCGATTGAGCGCATAGAGCGCCATGGCTCCGAGGCACAACGCATCACGCGCATACCCAAACGGCTTCACAACAGCGCCAGAATCGCGAGGCCTGACAACGTCGCCAAACCGATTTTTCCAATGAGAACGATCATGGGTCCACTCAGCCGGAAACCCCGTGCGGCGCAAGACTGGAACCCACGTCGCGGGTGGGTAGTGGCGTGGCGCCGGAGGGGTATTAGATTTCTTGGGCGGTGCGCGGCGAGATGACTCGCCTTCCCCGGCACGGCGGGTGCTCACTCCGTCTCACCATGAAAAAGTTCTTCGCCCTCTCGTTTTTGCCCGTCAACGCCGCCCTGGGACTCTTGTTCCTCCGAATCCTTGCGGGAGGGGCGATGGCGGTGTTGCACGGCTGGGGCAAGCTGTTGGGTTTTGGCAAAATGTTTCACACGTTTCCCGATCCCCTGGGGATCTCGTCGGAGGCCAGTTATCTCTTCGCCACCGGCGCGGAGTTCCTGGGGGCGATCATGGTCGTGCTGGGGGTGTTCACCCGATTCGCCGCCCTGAGCGTGGTGTTCACGATGGGCGTGGCGTTTTTCATCGTCCATGGCGGGGCGTTGTCCGGTGAAGGCAGCGGTGAGATGGGCATGATCTACGGCATCGTCTTCCTACCCTTCATCTTCACCGGAGCCGGCCGCTACTCGATCGACGCCAAACTGGGCAATCCGTAGGACCCGGTCATTCTGCTTCACGTTTGCAGGATCGGTGGTGCGGGGCGGGTTGATTGTGCTTCTGCCGACGCGGGTTAGGCACTGTGCTGGGCTTCCGTTATGCGTTACTTGATGCCCCTTCGTCTGCTCGCTGCCTCGCTTTTCCTGCTGCTGGTGTTGCCGGCGCGTGCGACCTCCCCCGTCGCCGCGGCCGGGCCGCAGCCGATTGATCCGACCGTCACGCCCGGAACGCGGGCGTTGTTGCGCAACCTGCACCACATCGGCTGGGAGACCGATACGATCATGTTCGGTCAGGAGTTTCCGCTGAGCTACGACAAGCGCGAGGTGGGCTATCTCGATCCCGATCAATCCGACATCAAAGACGTTACGGGCGATCATCCGGCGGTGCACGGTTCGGACTTTCATTTCCTGATCGACAAGGACCGGCACGAGATCTTCGCGCATACCCGCGCGGCGCAGAAAGCCTACGCCAACGGTGCCATGGTGACGTTCGATTACCACTGGCTGGGCAAATACGGCGGCACCCACAACTGGCACGAGGAAGACGCCAAGATCCTCCACCACGTCGTCACCGGCGACGATTCGTCGGGCGATGTGACCTGGTTCTACACCTCGCTCGACCAGGTGCTGCGCATCATCAACGAGGACCTGCAGTTTCCCATCGTCTTTCGGCCGTTGCACGAGATGAACGGCAACTGGTTCTGGTGGGGCAGTCGTCTCGAAGGCGGACCCGAAACCTACGTGAAAGCCTATCGCCTGCTGGTGGATTACATGCGGGAGCGCACGGACTACGTGCTGTTTTGCTGGTCGCCCGACAAAGCGTTGGCGACCGAGTATTATCCCGGCGACGACTACGTCGATATTGTGGGCGTGGATGGTTACGGTGAGGGCAATCCCCACAACGAGCACTTTACGGTCGAGGCCATGGTGACGTTGTTGGAGCAGACCGTGGATTTCGCGGCGGCCCACGGCAAAGTCGCGGCGTTTACCGAAACAGGTTACCATACCTGGGGGGAGATCGCTTATCACACCGAGCAACCGGACTGGTGGACACGATCGGTGTTGGAACCGATTCTGGCGTCAGAGAAAGCGAGCCGCATCGCGTGGGTGCTTTCGTGGATCAACTCCCACTGGTCGGGTCCCTACACGCCCCATGCCGAATCGCCGGAAGCATCGAAAGCAGCCTTCCGCGCCTTCCACGCCGACCCGCATACCCTCTTCCAAAAAGACGTGGCTAGGTTGAAGCTCTACGACTGATTTTTTAACCACCGATCGACACCGATCCCGCGTTCGCGGGACTACCGTTGCGCGCTGAAGCTTGGTTGGATGTCGGTTTGAAGAGATTGAATTTATGGCCGTCTGATCAGCGTTTATCGGTGTCCATCGGTGGTTAAAAACGGCAGACTGATGGCTCTGTGGTTAAAAACGAAACACGCTTCACATGCCGCTGATTGAATCGACTTATCGGGCTCCCTGGGGGTGCGCCAATGGGCACGTGCAGTCGATCGTGCCCGCGTTGTGGCGACGAGTGCCGGCGGTGCCGATGGAGCGCGTGCGTATCGCCACGCCTGATGACGATTTTATCGACCTCGATTGCGTGCGCGAAGGCTCCGGGCGCGTGGCGATCATATCGCACGGACTCGAAGGCAATTCGCGACAGCCCTATGTGCAGGGCATGGCGCGGGCGTTGGTGAAACGTGGTTGGGATGTGATCGCGTGGAACTGCCGCGGATGCAGCGGCGAGATGAATCGTCGGCTGCGGTTTTACCACAGCGGCGCGAGCGAAGATCTCGCCGTGGTGGTCGATCACGCCTTGGCCAATTCCTCGTGGCGGCGCGTCGCGCTGGTCGGGTTCAGCCTCGGCGGCAACATGACGCTCAAATATCTCGGTGAGCGCGGCGCGGCGGTGGATCCGCGTATCCACGCCGCGGCGACATTTTCCGTGCCGTGCGATCTGGCGGCGAGTTCCGTGCGCCTCGGGCACTGGAGCAACCGCCTCTACATGGAGCGTTTCATGCGCACGCTACGCGGTAAAGTATTGGCCAAGGCCGTGAACTATCCGGCCGAGCTCGACACCACCCACCTCGCCGCCATGCGCACCTTCAAAAATTTCGACGATCGCTACACCGCCCCGTTGCACGGTTTCACCAGCGCGGAGGACTATTGGCACCGAAGCGGCAGTGTGAAGTTTCTCGCGGCGATCCGCGTCCGCAGCCTGCTCGTCAACGCCCACGACGATCCGTTTCTGGCGGGGGAGTGTTTCCCGGGAAACATTGCCGACGCGAGCGAGCACTTTCACCTCGAGACCCCGCGCCACGGCGGCCATGTGGGCTTCATCACGCGCGGTGCCAGCGGCGAATATTGGTCGGAAACCCGTGCGGCCGAGTTCCTGGAAACCGCTTGATATTTGGTGCCTGCGGGATTCCGGCGCGGTGGCGCTTTTCCCTGATCTTTGCGCGAAAGTCGCCCAGTCCGCCCAGGGTGATGCGGCAAAGGTTGACGTGCTTGCGGGAGAGTTTGCCGTCGTGCGTGTTGCATTCCGGGAGGCGGGGCGGACCGGGCATAATGCCTCATGGCGTTGCGTTTGGGCGCTGGTCCTTTCATTAAAAAAATTGGTTAGATGTTGAAAATGAGTGATTAAGAATACGGCGCCCTGGAGCGGGCATGGTCAATGCGTTGGTGAGGCGTATGAGCCCATCATGCCGTTTCCCTCGTTCCCTCGTCTCCGCACTGCCGCCCCCGCGGTCGCGCGGGTTGGTGGCTGGAAGCTGGAACCGTTCATGACTCTGTCACCCATCAGCGGCGTTCGTCGCCCTCAACCCTAACTCACCATGATCATGAAACCTTCTCGAATTTTCACCGCCATCGCCGCAGTCGCCCTCTTGTGGGGGGCCGGTTGTGCGTCCTCGTCTTCGCGTCCTCGCGTCTCCTACCCGGTTACCTACCAAATCCAGGTGGGCAACAGTCAGGTCAGCGCTTCCGGTGACGCCCAAAATCTCAACGTGATTGCGAACCAAAATGCGGAAGTCGTCCCGGGCCGCCGACTCTATGTCTACATCGATTCTCCGGTCGTGGTTGATTTCAAAATTGTCGAAATCGCCGGGTCGCGGAACCGCCTCGTCACGAAGATGGAAGGCACCCGGTTCGAGACTTCATTCACGCCGCGCAGCGACCAAGCGCGATTCGAATTCTCGGCCGCCCGTCCCAACAGCAGCGGTCTGTTGCAATTCACGATTTCCGACCAACCGGTCCCCGCTCCCCGGATGGCCACCAACTAAAGCGAATTGATTTTCGCCACCACCGCGCCCGGGGCTCCGCGTCCCGGGTGTTTTTATGTCCCGCGGGGATCAAGCCTGGTAAATCTCCGCTGGTCGGCCGTCGCCCGATGCGGTGACTTTTCGTTCTTCGGCTGCCCCGGCCTACGCACCTATGCGTAGAGAGCCGGGCTGGCGGATGGCGCGGGGAAAGCAAAAGTGGGCGGCATCGTTTTCATCCGCCAGCCGACGGGAGGTCGGCCGTTTTTCTCTTTTGCTCATGATATCGCTTTGTCGTCGCTGGTCGCCTCGTCTGATTTCGAAGGGGCGTTGGCTCATATTTGTCTCGGTCTGTCTCGCGCGTTTGGCGGGGGCGCCGTCGGTGGCCCCGGGACCCGTGATTGAGACGGTGCGTCCATTGGCGGCGGGGAGTTGGGTGGGATGGGCGGAGCGTGATCCGACGCCGTTGTATCTGCTGTTGGCCGGTCGACCGCCGCTGGAGTTGGGTCAGGTGGGGGGTGTGCCTGCGGCGCAGGTTCGCAGTCGCGACAAGGTGTTGTGGGTGGGCCGGGATTTTGCGGCGGTGGGGGTCATCGACGGATCGGACCCGATCGAAAATCACGAGCTGCCCGGGGACTGGGTCCACGCGGCGGGCAACGATGTGGGGTTTGTGATCTCGGACGGCGTGCGTTCCAAGTTCTCGCCCGACGGACGAGTCTGGCAGGACGGTGGCCCGACGCCCGATGAGTTTACCCGCCTCGAGCAGCTCAAGGCGGCCGACGGGCTTTTCGTCGCGTTGGCTTCGATGACCAGCGACGTGGATGGGACAATCTACCGCTACTCCCGGCTGGATGTTTCGAGCGATGGCGTGGCGTGGGAAACGGTGCTGATGTCGGAGCCGATCATGGGCCATGAGCTGCCGTTGGAAATGCTGGGGCACAGTGGGGGTCGTTGGTTCGTCGCCGGGGCGACCGAAGCCTACGTCTCAACAGACGGGCGCGAATGGGCGGCGGTGGCAAACGGTTCGGGCCGCCAGCCGGAACTGCGCGGGGCGGTCCTCGATACCGGTGGCGGCGAGTGGTGGGCGCGCAATTGGAAGGACCAATACGAGTTTTCCCCGGACGGGCTCGATTGGTCGGCACCGTCGCAATATCTGCACACCACCGCAGGCGCGGGACCGTTCTGGGTGGTCGGTCCGGAGGGCATGCGCAACCTGACCATCGATGCTGATGGGACGGTGCGGGTGAGCACCTTGGCGGAGTTGATGCACGCGCCCGCAGCGCAACTGGCTCGCACGGCGGTGCGGCGACCGGAAGTGTTCCAAGGCACGTTCGCCGCGGTCCGTTTTGAGGCGGGTTACTACGTCATGCCCGGGGATGAGGGGCGGATCTATTTTTCCACTGATTTGGTGGATTGGGAGATGGTCCAGACCGATACCCCGGTGGCGGTGGCCGTGGTGCGGCATGACGGCGAGCGTTGGGTTGCGGGCAACAAACGCATGGAGGCCGCTTACTCGGATGATCGCACGACGTGGACGCCCTATCGCTACTCCCATGCGGCGCGACCGGAGGCTGACGCCGCCCTGTGGCGCGGCGAATACTGGGCTGGTTATCGCATTCTCGGGGTGAGCAACACGTATGCGCACGGCCAATACGGCGGCGAAAAGGACACGTCGGAAAAAGTCTGGGATGAGCAGGTGACTCTGCCCGTGCCCACGGCCATCTGGCGTCAGCCGGACCGGTGGCATTTGGTGAACCAAGACGGTCGATATTTCACCAGCGACAACGGGGAATATTGGCAACCCGAAGGCTACGTGGAGACCGGTGAGATCGATCGCGTATTCTTTGCCGCAGGCAACGACGGTGAGGTGATGTTTGCCGAGGATCGCAAAGGGCGGGTCACGTTGCGGGTGAAGACGGGGGAAGGTTTTCAGGAAGCGGTGGATAGTCCGGTCGAGGTGATTCACGGACTGGCCTACGGTGCGGGACGATTTTTCCTGGCTGGACGCAAGACTCCGGCTGCGCGTCCGACTTTTTATCGCTCGGACGATGGGAAGAACTGGACCGCGCTGTTCGAGTGGGGGGAAACGCCGGTCGGCTTGGTGTTCGGACCGGCCGGTTTGGTGGCCAACAACGACCGTGGAGTCTTGATGCGCTATGAACCTCCGCCATGGCCGAGCGCCCCCGGGCCGGCGCGAGGACCCACGCCCATACCCGAAATCAATCTGCGGAACTTTGGCGAGAACATCGTGGGCAAGGGCAAGTTTCGCCGCAATCTGGGGCCACAAACGGCGGACCAGCACCGCGAGAAGGCGCTGTATGAAGTCAAGGCGCGGGCCCGCAACGGCGATATCACCGCCCAACTCGAACTCGCGTTTGTCGTATTGGAGGGCCGGTATGCCACGTTCAACCCGTGGCGGGCGGAGCGGTATTTCAACGCGGCACGAGCGGCCGGTGACGCGACGGCGGCACGTGGTTATGCGGAATTGTTGACCCGGTGGAAACCGGAGACGCCCGTGACCACGATTTACGATCTCTACCGTGAAAGTGCGGCCCGAGGCGACGGCGCGTCGGCGGCTTGGTTGGCGTTAAAACTACCCCCGGACCGGGTTGAACCGACGGAGATCGCCCGGTGGCGCGCACAGGCACTCGAACATGATCCGGGATTTGCGCACAAGTGGGATTGGCGCGAAAAATATTATGCTCAAATCGCTGCCGCCGAGGCGGGTGACGCCGACGCGATGGCCGTCGTGGGGCCGATACTTATTTCGGGAGAAGTGGTGGCCGCGGACCGAGCGCGAGGCTTGGAGTTGCTCTGGAGTGCGGTGGCGCAGGATCACGAAAACGCATCGACCTACCTTGTCCGGCTCTACGAAACGGAGTTCCCCACCAAGCCGACCAGTGAGTGTGCCGTCAGCGCTGATGAATACCGGCAGCTGTTGATCAAACTGAGTGATACGGGAAACAAGGCGGCGATTGCGCGACTGGTTAATTTTCAAACGTCGGGTCAAATGGGTGTCCCCCGGGACGAAGCGCAGGCCTATGCCCGTGCCCTGGCTCTGGCTGAAACGGGCGACGTGGACGGCATGGCGCTGCTGGCGGGCGTGTTGATGGAAGCCCGTGGTGAAGTGCGCGACGAAGCGGCAGCCAAAGCGTGGCTGAAGAAAGCCGCCGCCGCCGGTCACGCCGGAGCCCGCCAATGGTTGGAACAACACGGGGCGACGTCAGCCGACGGCGTCACCCCATGAGCCGAGTTTCCGGCAAGGGCGCGCCCGGGAGCCCCCCCTCTACATCGAGCGCTTCAGGGCCTGAAAAGGCCTCATTCCTTAATGTTTTATGTCAATTGCTGTTCGCTCGATAACGGATGGTTGGGGCGTCGCGTTACGACTGCCAGGCTTGGGTGCCGTCTTGGTAATACCAGGTTTCGGTGAGGCCGGAGTGGCTCAGTTCGAGCAGGGCGAAGCCGTTTTTGACGCGCAGCGCTTGCGGGGGAGTGGGTTGGTCCAAAGGGGCATCGGTGTAAAAGCGCACGGCTGACTTGTTTGCCGCCTGCAGCCAACTGGAGTTGCCGATGGGGATGGCGGCGTTGCCGAGGCAGCGGCACTCGATCTTGTCGCCGCAGGCGGCACCCGGTCCGTAGACGATGCCGTTGTGTTCGTGCCCCCAATACCAGTAGGCGGGCATGTGGCCGCCGAGGGCGTCGGAAACGTTTTGCCAGAGCGGGGTCGTGGCGCTGCCGGTGACGTTCATGCCGCAATGGTGGGTCATGAGGATGACCTTTTTACCGGTGGCCATGGCTTGTTGCAAAAAGGCTTTTTGCGCGGGATCGGTGAGCGCGCCGGTCATGAAGAAACTGCTCGGATCGTAGTAAGCCGAATCCAATCCGACGATCAACCAATCGCCCCATTCGACCGAGAAGTAGGTGGTCTTTTGCTGGTCGCCAAACGCGGGGCTGCCGAGCGCGGTTTTAAACAATCCGTTCGCACCGTCATACATCTCGTGGTTGGAATTCATGGTGAAATTCCCAAGCCCGGCGGTCGGCCAGCAATTGACCAGTTTCTTGGTCTCCTCCGCCGCGGTGCCGGAGTAATAGACGTCGCCCAGATGGATGATGATATCCGGTGACAGGGACTTGATTTGATCGAAGACGAGCTGCGAGGGACTATTCGCCAAATTACCATCTTGGTAGGGCCCCGTGCCACAGTCACCCAGCACCGCGATTTTCAGGCTGGTGGGTTGCGTGAGTTGGAGTCGTTTGGGCTTGTTGGCAAAGGGATGCAGCCCGATGGGCCAATGCACGTTTTTGAGAATGAAATAGTCGATCGCCGAGAGCAGCCAACCGGGGTCCAGCTGTGCATAGGGCGCGACTGCGAGCAGGGTGCCGTCGCCATACAGCACGCCGGCTCCGGCGAGTTGGGTCATCCATTTTTGCCAATCGGCGGGCTGGATTCGGCTGGGCGGCATGCCCAACCGACGAAGCACGTCGACCAGCCACTGCAGGTTGGGCGGCAGGTCATGATTGAGGGTATAAAGCACCCAACTCAGTTCGATGTGGCCGGGGGCGTCCGGAGCGGGTGGATCGCCGCTCATGAGGTCGATGAGCAACTGTTCCGATTCGACCAAGGGAATCCAGTGGGAGTCTGAGATTTGGCCGCCGACTTCGGCGTGGGCCTGGAGGGTCAGCCCTTTTTGTTCGAGGTTCGCCTGTTCAGTGGTGGTGAAGTTCATGCGTGAGGGGAGGGACGGGGGTGGTGGTGCAGCGAAACTCCGCGGAAGCGGAGCCGGGAGGGGGCCCGAAGGTCTTCACGCGTGACGGGCGGAAAACGCCCGAGCGGGGGCGGTTCTGCCAACGTGGTCCGACAACCCATACCCTGGACCGGGCAGAACGGGCTGCCAGCGGGGGGGACGCCAAACGGGCATCGTGCGGGAAGGTGGCCTTCATGGGGTGGGGTAAGTCTGAGACTTTGAGGTTTCCCCGAGGCCAGGCAGGGAAACCGAACGCCATCATTATGGCAGGCCGAACCACGTAATGGCGAGTTTGTTTAGCACCGGGCGTCGGTTACGTTTGGGCGGCGCGGAAGGTCGGGCGGTTTTTTGGACCGACCTGCGCCCCATCGCTCCGTGATTTTCCCCTGCAAAACGCGGCTGATCTCGCGGGTTCGAGCCGCAAAAAAAGCGCGCCCGAGGGCGCGCTTTCGTAGGTGGTGAGAATTGTTTTAAACGAGTCCGGTCCCGATCAATTGGGCATCGCTTCCTGGTTGATACCTTTGGAGAACAGACCGCCGGTGGCGATGTGCGTGAGCTTGTCATCGGCGGACTTTTCTTCGTCCAACGTCTTGCCGAGTAGCTTCTTCACGTCGTTGGCGTCGACGGCATCGGCAAAACAGGCGGCCGAACCATACGCGGCGATTTCGTAGTGTTCCACCCGTTGCGCAGCGGCGATGAGTGCGGCGTCCTTCACGGTGGGATTGGCGAGCTCGTCGATGGTTTCGCTGCTCTCGCGAATCAGACCCTTCATCGCTTCGCACGTTTGGCCCGTGGGCTCAACGCCGAGGATCTGGGCGGCCTCGGCCAAGCGGTCGACGTGGTCTTTGGTTTCGTTCAAATGGTCGTGGAACGCGGTCTTCAGGTCGGCGTCGGTCGCGGCCATTTCCATTTTGGGGAGGGCTTCCAGGAGCTGCGTCTCGGCGCTGTAGAGATCGCGGATTTCGTGAACGAGGAGGTCGGTAAGATTGTTTAACATAGGATTGCGATGGATTGAGTTTAAGGATGATGCGCGAACCACGTTGGCGTGGTCACGCGAGTGCATTCTTCCTTCGCACCTTTCGAACCATCCGCGGACGGGGCATGCTTGAAATGAGTTTCCTGATGGCAGCCAGCGGCTTACGAAATCAAATAATTTTTTGCGCAGGAAATGGCGGCGGGCTGATCCGGTTTTTTGCACGGATCTCGACGTCATGAATCGTGCAAATCTCAGCTCGCGCGGCGCGAACCAAGTCACAGCCACCAGAGGCGCAGGAGGCACAAAAAGGAGCCACGTCAACAGCCTCTGTTCTTGTGCAGTCAGCCCGGCGTTTTTTTCCCACGAAACACACGAAAAACACGCAATTAAACGAGCCTCGGATGCCGGCCGCCAAGGTAGGGCGCTTTCGCCGAAAGCGCCGGAACACGTGAGGGTGGAAAACCGTGAGCTCGTGCGCGCTCACCCAGGGAGGGACCGGTTCCACCCGGTCCGCGTTTCATCCTGGAGGCAGCACGCGGACGACGTGGGAGTCGTCCCTCCGAGGTTACCCGGATTCCCCGAGCAGGATGCGCTTGGTCACAGAGAGCGCAGCGCCGGGTGAAAGAGGAAGCCGTCAGTCCGGCGTTTTTTTCCCACGGCACACACGAAATTAAACGAGGCTCGGATGCCGGTCGCCAGGTAGGGCGCTTTCGCCGAAAGCGCCGGAACACGTGAGGGTGGAAAACCGTGAGCTCGTGCGCGTTCACCCAGGGAGGGACCGGTTCCACCCGGTCCGCGTTTCATCCTGGAGGCAGCACGCGGACGATGTGAAAGTCGTCCCTCCGATGTTACCCGGATTCCCCGAACATCTATCAAAACGAATGTGCTATGTCGCCCGGCGGCCGAGGCGTTGGCGGACGGCGCGGGCGTAGAGGATGACGGGCACGAGCACCAGGATAGCGATCAGGGCGAGCCAGAGCACCGGGTCCTGCGGGCCGTCGGGGGCGTTCAGCGCGGCCATCGCAATTTCGTCGTTGGCGTGTGACGCGAAGGCGACCGGACCCACCGCCACCTTTTGCGCGATGGCAAAACCGCCGCTCGCCGCCATGTCCCAACCGAGTGCGGAGAGCCAAGCCAGCGCCTTCACGCCAACCGCCGCACTGCCGAGCGCGAACAGACCGACGCTCACCATGCCGAGAGAGATCACGCCCACACTCACGGAACCGACCGCGAGGATCCCGCCAGCGACTGCGCCGACGCTGATCGGTGCGACTGCGATGCCGCCCCAGGCAAATAACAGTCCGTAAGCGCGGTCGCCGCCCGCCACCCAACCAAACACGGGTTTCTCACGTTCATCGGCGGTGGAAAATCGGATGTGCACCAACGGCACGCCCCACAACTGCCAGCGGCTGCGATATTCTTTCGCCGCCGCGCCGACTTGGTCGCGGGCGTCGGCAAAGTTATCCGGATGGCGGATACGTTCGCTGGAGCGCAGCTTACTTTGCCGGCGGATGATGACCACCATCGCCATGGGCCACGCGACGACGAAGCTGAGCACGAGCACTTGGGCGGAGATCGCGCCCAGCAGGCGGTGTTCCCACCAGTGATAGGAGCCGGCTCGCACGCCGTAGAGGATGGCGAGCAATGCGATCGCGCTGCCGAAAAGACCGATCGTGGCCTTGACCACAAACCGGCGTTCGGCGGGGGTCCGCGCCTGGTCGAGATTGGCGCGCAGGGCGAGCACGGCGCTGATCACGCCGGACAGCGAAGCCAGCAGCGCGGCGACGCCGGTCCACTTCATGAGCAAGCTACCCTGTGCCGCCGCCGCGCCAATGCCCGCAGCCTTGGCTGGCGTGGCCATGGGAGGCAGCGCGGCGAGCACGCCGATGGTGAAGAGCTTGCCGGGGGTGCTGCGGGCGAGCGCGCCTTCGACGAACGAGAGCACTTGTTCCTGCAGGATTTTGCGGCCGCGGGAGAGGCGTTGTTTCACGGCATCTTCGGAGAGGTCGAGGGCGACGGCCACGTGTTCCACCGAGCGGTGTTCACGATAATAAAGAATGAGCGGCTCGCGGTAGGTTTCGGGGACGCGTTCCAGGGCGCTCCACATGATGGCCTGCTCCTCTTTTTCGATGGTGGCATCGGGGGTGGAAGGGATGTCGGATTCGAGCTCCTCGGCCGTGTCGAGCGGATCGGCTTGGCGGGACGGTTCGCGTCCGTCCACGCGCCGCAGCCGAAAGACTTTGTTGCGCAAAATGCCGCATAACCACGACCGCAGTTTCTCCGGTTCGCGCAGCTTGGGCAGTTGGCGCCAGGCCTCGACGAAGGTTTCCTGGGCGAGGTCTTCGCTTTGACTGAGTTGACCCGTGGCGGAGTAGGCCAGCGAGCAGAGGAGGCGCTGATGACGTTCGACGATGGGGCCGAAAGCGGAGCGGTCACCGGCGAGGCAGGCGGCCACCAACTCGGCGTCGGAGGCGAGGGCGGAGGAGGGTATCGATTCGGAGAGTTGCATGATGGTTTGCCTATACGTGTCCGAAAAGGGCGAGGGGGTGACAGACTTTCTGCCGGTTCCGCAGAAAACCGCAAAAACTTTGTCACCTCGTCGCGGCGACCGGGCACTTACCAACGAACTCAGATTAAATCTCTCCTCCATCCATTACATAAAATGAACCCAATCCATTCCTCTTTCTCGTGCCCTTTCGCCGCTATTCGCCTCGCGGGCTTTTTTCTCCTGACGCCTTTTCTGGTGAGTCCGTTGACCCTTCGCGCCGCCGATGCGCCGGCCGCCCCGGCCTTGCTCGATAACTTTTCCCACGCCGAACATACGCCCTCCGGCGCGGGTCGTATGATCATCACCGATAAGGAAATGGGCGGCAAATCGCAGGCCGACTTGGCGTGCGTCGACGGCGTTCTCAAAGTCGAGGGCAAGCTCGTGCCGGGGCGCGGCATGCCGGCCTTTGTCTCGGTGCCACTCCTGTTGACCCCGGACGCCCAGGTGCAGGACGTGAGTGCCTACAAGGGCGTGCGACTCCGGGTGAAGGTGAAGCGCGGCATGCTGTCCGTGCAGGTGGCCAGTGCCGAAGTCGTGAACTTCGACTACCATGCCAGCGCGCCGATCGCGGGCAAGCCGGGTGACTTTCAGGAAGTGCGCATTCCGTTCGCGGATATGAAACGTGCGTGGTCGGAGCAGATCCCGCTCGACCCCCGGACCGTCACCAGCGTCAACCTCGTCGCCATCGGCATGGCACCGGATGCGTTCGGCTACGAGGTGGACGAAATCGGTTTCTATTAAGCCGCAGCAACCTGCCCTCAACCCGTCCTCCGGTCATGAGCACCTCCCTCGCCGACGCCGCCCTCACCCCGCCCGCCGTGGCTGCATCGGCGGGCGCGGCCCGGCTTGATTATCTTGATGCCACGCGGGCCTTCGCGCTCGTGTTGGGCATCGTTTTTCACGCCAGTTTGTCGTTCATGCCCACTTACATCGGCTGGGCGGTGCAGGATATTTCCACCGGTGCGCTGGTCGCGTCGTTTGTCACGGTGAGCCACGCGTTTCGCATGGAGGTATTCTTTTTGTTGGCGGGCTATTTCAGCCATCTCACTTTTCATCGCCGTGGGGCGGGAAACTTCATGAAGTCGCGCTTCGTGCGCATCGTCGTGCCGTTTGTGCTCGGGTGGTTTTTGCTGCGACCGCTGCTCACGGTGGCCTGGGTCATGGGCTTCACCAGCATGCGTGGCGAGGTCGACATCCAGGCGGGCATCGAAGCGGCCGTCGAAATGCTCAAGGCCGTGCCGGCCGGGCTGTTCACGCAAACTCACTTGTGGTTTCTCTACTACATCGTATTGGTGACGGGACTGGCGCTCATCGGCCGGGCGGTGTTTGGCGCGGTGGCGGGCGTGCGCTCCGACCGCTGGAAACGCGGCCTCGATGCGGGCGTTGCCTGGCTGGCGAGTTCACCCTGGGGACTGCCCGTCCTGGCGGCCCCGACGGCGTTGGCGCTGTGGCACATGAGTCATTGGGGCATGGATACGCCCGATAAATCCCTGCAGCCGCATGGGCCCGTGCTTTGCATTTATGGCGGCTTCTTCTGTCTCGGTTGGCTGCTGGACCGGCAACCGGCCGCCATGGCGGCACTGGCACGACTCACCCCGACCCGGGGGTTGGGGGCGGTGGTCGGACTCGTCGGGGTGTTGAAGTTGTCCGACATCCAAATGGATCCCGGTCACGCGCACCATGTGATTGCGCACTACGGTTTTGTGGCGGCCTACGCGTTGCTGATGTGGTCGCTCGTTAGCCTGACCATCGGGGTGTTCAAAAAATGCTGTTCGCGGCCCCGGGGCTGGGTGCGTTACGTCGCTGACTCGTCGTATTGGATGTATCTCATTCACCTCCCGATTGTGATCTGGCTGCAGGTCGCGATCGCGGAAGTGCCGATCCACTGGTCGTTCAAACTCGGGATCGTTTCAGCGGCCACCATCGCGATCGCGTTGATCAGCTACGACCTCGTGGTGCGGTCCACCTTCATCGGCGCGGTGTTGAACGGTCGCCGCCGGAATCGCGTGCTGGGGCCGTGGTTGGTGGGGCAACGGGGACGGTAGGAATCTCGTCGCACATAACCTTTGCCGGGGCGTGGAGCCTGGGTGGAGGGTGGCCTCTCCGGCTGAATTACCGGGGAGCGCCGGACGTTTGATTCATGATGGCTTCATCCAAAATTTCGATGGTGATCGGTTTGACCAGATGGGCCGAAAACCCGGCGGCGAGCGACTGGGCGATGTCTTCCTCCATGCCGTAACCGCTCAGCGCGATGCCGACCATGGCGGGTTGGAGAACCCGCAGTTCGCGCATGAGCTCATACCCGTTGCGGTCCGGTAAACCCACGTCGGAGATGACCAACGTAAAGGTCTCACCCTGGGCCAGTTTGAGGGCATCGGCGACGCAGGCGGCAGCCTTCACCTTATGATGACGGGAGAGCAGTCGCTTGAGCGTGGCGCGCGTCGGCGCGTGATCCTCGACGAGGAGAATTTTTATACGCGCGGGGGAGTTGCCGTTGGTATTTCCCGGGCGGGTCGATGCCGCACGGGAAGCCAGCGATGGAGCGTGCCGCGCGTGGTTTTCCCGGGTGGTCTCGGAGGTCGTGGCGGCGGGCCGGCGGTGAAGCGGAAGTTCGACGGTGAAGGTCGATCCCTGGTTGAGGCCGGCGCTGGAGGCCCGGATTTTTCCGCCGTGGATTTCGACGAGCATGTTCGATATGGCGAGTCCCAGGCCGAGTCCACCGAAGCGGTGTTTGGCGTCGGGGCGCGCGTGGTCGCCTTGGCTGAAGGCCGTGAAGATCCGGCCAATCTCCTCCGGACTCACCCCGATGCCGGTGTCGCTGACTTTGATGAACAAGCTATCGGTGTCGCTGGTGGTTTCGACGGTGACGGTGCCGTGCGCGGGCGTGAATTTCACCGCGTTCTTGAGCACGTTCCAGAGGATTTGCTGGAGGCGGATCGGATCGCCCCACACCAAATGTTCGCCCGCCTGCGGGTTCACCACCAGTTGCAGCTGTTTCTTGGTGGCGTCGGGGCGCACGTTTACCAGGGCGTCATTGATGATGCCGTGTAGATCGCACGCCTGTTGATCCAGCGTCAGTTTGCCGCGCGTGATGGAGGTAAGGTCCAGCAAATCATCGATCAACCGCGCCTCGAGATTCACGTTCTTGCGGATCAGCTCGAAGTCCTCCCGCACTTCCGGTGGTAGATCCGGGTTGGACGCTCCGACACTGGAGAGCAACAACACCGGGTTCAGAGGAGTGCGCAGTTCGTGGGACAGGGCGGCGAGAAAATCGTCTTTGGCCTGGGCGGCCGCGATCGCCTGATCGCGCGCGAGTTCGAGGTCGTGCTCGGCTTTTTTTCGGGCCGTGATCAGCCGCGTCGTGCCCACGACCGCCGTCACGTTCCCCGAGGCATCCAGGACCGGGTTGAAGATGTATTCGTGCTCGTCGAGTTTGCCGTCGCCGCTGACGTAAGGGGTCTCGCCCCGGAAAGCAGTTTTGGTTTCGATCACCTGCTGAATTTGCGACTCGAGAGTGCGGGCGAGGTCCGGAGGGTAGCCGAGCTCCAGACAGCTCTTGCCGGTGATCTCTTCCAGTGATTTGCCCCACAAATTCAAGAGGGGTTTGTTGGCATAGATCCAACGTCCCTGCAGATCGAATGAATAGGCGAGGTCCGTGATATTGGAGAGGGTGGCATCGAAGAGCTGGGCCTGGGTTTCGATTTCCTCGACCAGCTTGGCCAGTCGCCGCGCCTGTCGTTTACGCTCGGTGATATCGTAGACGAATTTGGACGCCCCGACGATTTTCCCTTGGTGGTCTTTGATCGGCGAGATCCGCACCGCCACGTCGACCAATGTGCCATCCTTCCGACGTCGCTGGGTTTCATCGTATTGGACGCGTTCGCCTTGGCGAAGGCGCGCGAGAATGCTTGATTCCTCGTCTTTGCGGTCTTCCGGGATGAGGAGCTGGATGGACTTTCCGACAATCTCCGCGGCCGTGTAGCCGAACAGCAGTTCCGCTCCTCGATTCCAAAATGTGACCGTGCCGTCCAGGTTCTTGCTGATGATGGCGTCTTCAGACGACGACACGATGGCGGCGATCTGTTGAGCCACGGCGGCGGACGGCGCGGGGGTGGGGTTTGCTCCGGAAGTCATGATCAAGTCGGGGGGTTAACCAGCGATTCGAAAGAAGGGAGGGACGCAGGGAGAAAGGCTTCTGCCGGATGTTCGACATCGTCTTTCGTGCGAGGGTATTGAAATGAAATTCCGCGCCTGACGATTTAAATTGTTGGCAAATTTCACTATGCAAAGTGGTTGCGAACATCCCGCTCGTTGAGGCGATGCCCGGACCGGGTTCCGGGTCGCTGAAACGCTTAAAGGAGATTAGGGAATTCGCCTCTGCTCCGAGTCCGGTAGTGAATCCTTTGCGCCCGCAGAGTTTCGAGGTTGTCGTGGCTGGGAAGACCTCTGGAGATGAGGGATGAAAGGGTGGTTAATGCTGCTGGGGTTGCTTGTGATCGGACGCGTGGAGGCCGCAACGTCACGGCCGCAGGTCGAGGTCACTCCGTGGGGCGACGGCGTATGGCTGCACAAGTCTTGGCAGACGGTGGAACCATGGGGGCGCGTGTCTTCCAATGGATTGATTGTGCGTGAAGGGGACCATCTGGTGGTGGTCGACACCGCTTGGGGCACGGAGCCATCGCGGGTGCTGTGGCAGTGGATTGACCAGGAAATCGGACTCCCGGTGAGCCGGTTAATCGTGACTCATTTTCACGCTGATCGCCTGGCCGGTTGGGAGGTATTTGCCGAACACGGGGCGCGGGTGGTGGCATCGGCCCGCACGCTGGAACTGGCGGGGGTGACCCCAACGGATGCGTTCGATCTTTTCCGGCTGAAGCCGGGTGAATCCATCACATCGGGTTCCGTGGAAATTCTCTATCCCGGCCCGGCGCATACGATGGACAACGTGGTGGTTTGGTTGCCGCAGACCACGTTGTTGGTCGGTGGTTGCGCGGTGCGCGCGGCGGAAAGTGACGGGCTCGGAAACGTGGCGGACGCGACGATTTCCGAATGGGCGAACTCGATGCGTCGGGTGCAACAGACGTATCCCGATGCGACACGAGTAGTGCCGGGTCATGGCGCGCCCGGTGGTCGGGAGTTGATCCAGCACACCATTGATCTGGCCGCCGCAGCTGCGCTCGAATTACCGGCGCAGTAGCACGCGGGAAGGGCGGGGAGGTGTCGGGCGTGGAGCCCGCCCAACGTGACTCACGCTGCGTTGCTTTGCCGTGGGTCGGGCTTCACGCCCGACTCCGCCGGCGCAACGCATCAAGCGTGACGGCGGCGACGATGATGCCACCCGTCACCATTTCCTGCACCCAGTTGGCCATCCCGAGTTTGGTGCAACCGTTGGCCACCACGCTCATGATCAGGGCACCGACGAGCGTGCCCATGACCGTGCCTTGTCCACCGGCCAGACTGGCCCCGCCGATCACGACGGCGGCGATGATGTTGAGTTCGAGCCCCACCGCGGTCGTGGGATCTCCGCCGGTGAGATAACCAAACTGCAACATCGCCCCGAGACCCGCGAAGGCCGCACCGATAATGTAGACGAGCACCTTCACGCGCTCCACCGGCACGCCGCACAGTCGGGCGGTGTTTTCATTGGAGCCGACCGCAAACACGTGGCGACCAAAACGCGTGTAACGCAGCATCGCCGCGACGAGCGCGGCAAAGCCGAGCATCAGCCACACGCCGCCGGGCAGGGAGCCTTTCTCACCGAGTTGCATGAGCTCGCTGATCCAGGTGTAGTCGTCGGGATAAATAGGTTGCTGGTCGGCGAGACCTTTGGCCGCGCCGCGCAGCGCGCCCATCATGCCGAGCGTCACGACAAACGGCATCAGGCGCAGTCGGGTGATCAACAGTCCGGAAATGCCCCCGCACGCCCCGCAGACCGCGATTCCCGCCAAGGCTGCTGCCAGCGGAGGCCAACCCGCCTGCAACGCGAGGGCGATGACGATGGTGCCAAGTGCGATGATGGAACCGACCGAGAGATCGATGCCGCCGGCGATGATGACGATGGTCATGCCGAGAGCGGCGATCCCGATCACGGCCGTCTGTTGGAGAATAATGGCGAAGTTGTCCCACGTGACGAAGTTCTCCCAGCGCAATGCCGCAAACAGCGCGCAAATCACGATGAGTCCGATCAACGGACCGGCATTGACGAGAGAGCTAGTGAGTTTTTTCAGCACGAGTTGAGGGGGAGTTTTTTATTCTACAGGAGGAAACAGAGGGCAACAGAGCGGTCAGCCTGTGGGGTTTTACAGAAGGTAACAAAGAGAACGAAGGGGAGTGGCTCCGTTTACCTCCGTTACCTCCTGTGCAAAACGGCGGAGGAGTGGTGTGTATTCCTGAGCGGTGCCAGCACATGAGCCGGTGAGTGGGGTGGATGTTTTTTATTTTACAGGAGGGAACAGAGGGGAACGGAGCCGTCAGCCTGCGGGGCTTTTACAGAAGGTAACAAAGAGAACGAAGGGGAGTGGCTCCGTTTACCTGCGTTTCCTCCGGTGTGAAAACGGCGGAGGAGTGGCTTAGTTTTCTTCGTTTCCTTCTGTAAAAATCATTGTCGTGCTGGGGGCATCGGAGTGGCTCTGTTCACCTCCGTTTCCTCCTGTGTAAAAACGGCGGAGGGGTGGTTTGGTTTTCTTCGTTTCCTTCTGTGAAAATTCATCATGGTGCTGGGGCATCAGAGAGGATCTGTTCACCTCCGTTTTATCCTGTGCAAAAACAAGCATGCTGACGGCGTGGTTCACTTGATTGCCTACGGTAAGAAATCATCTTCAGGCCGCATTCGCGCCGGTGGCGGCAAGCATGATGGTGTGTTCGGTCCATTCGGCGGTGGGGCGCGCCGGGCCTAACGTGCCGCGGCACATGACGGCGATGCGATCGCAGGTGCCGAGGAGCTCCGGCAGATAACTGCTGACCAACAATACCGCTTTGCCGGACTCCGCCAGCTCGTCGATGAGGCGGTAAAGGGTTTGCTTCGCGCCGATGTCGATGCCGCGGGTAGGCTCGTCGAGGAGCAGGATGTCGGCGTCGTTGCGGAGTAGGCGGGCGAAGGCGATTTTCTGTTGGTTGCCGCCGGAAAGCTCACCGATGGCTTGGTCGGGTCCGGCGGCACGCACGCCGACCCGCTGTATCCAGGTTTTGGTTTCGTCGGCCAGTTGGCGCGGCGACAAGCGCCACGGCAGGCGGGGGAGCGTGAGGTTTTCGGCGAGGGAGAGATTGAGCGCCAGCCCTTCGTCCTTGCGATCTTCACTGAGAAAACCGAGTCCGCCCCGCCAGGATTGCGTGGGCTGCGGACGGCCGGAGAACGCGGCGGTTTTGACCGCCCCCGACTGAACGGGCGCGAGGCCGAAGATCGACTTAAGCAGGTCGCTGCGGCCCGCACCGATGAGCCCGGCGAGGCCGAGCACTTCTCCGCGGCGCAATTCAAACGAGGCGTTCAGCACAGCGGGCGCGTTGCGTAGATCGGACACCGCCAGGACGACCTCGCCGGGCGGGTGATCCGAGCGGTGGTAGAGCTCATCGACCGCGCGGCCGACCATGTGGTGGGCGATGGCATCGGTCGAGAGGTTGGCCGTGGGGGCGCTGTGCACGGTCGCGCCGTCGCGCAGGATGGTGCAGTGATCGGAAAGGGCTTTCACCTCTTCGAGAAAGTGGGAAATGTAGACGACGGCGGTGCCTTGATCGCGGAGGCGACGGACGAGCGTGAAGAGCCGGTCGGTGTCGGCGGCGGTGAGGCTGCTGGTGGGTTCGTCGAGGACGAGAATACGGCAGCCGAGGGCGAGGGCACGGGCGATCTCCAGGAGTTGTTGTTCGGCGATGCCGAGCTGTCCGGCGGGCACGTCGAGAGGGATATCGGCGCGGCCCAGTTGGGTGAGGGCGTCGGTGGCGCGTCGGCGGGTTGTCGCCGCATCGAGCAGCGGGCCGCGGGTGGGCTCGGCGCCGAGCACGATGTTGGCGGCGACGGAGAGATGCGGGGCAATGGCGAGTTCCTGCGTCACCATGGCGACGCCAGCGCGGCGGGCGTCGAGCGGACCAGCGGGCGCGTAGGTGGCGCGATCGAGCGTGAGCGTGCCGGCATCCGGTTGATGGATACCGGCGAGCACCTTCATGAGCGTGCTCTTGCCCGCGCCGTTTTCCCCCACGAGGGCGTGAATCTCCCCGGGCCGAATCGCGAGGTCGACGCCCCCCAGCGCGATCGTGGCACCGAAGGCTTTGCGAATGCCGGTAAGCTGAAGCAAAGGAGGAGGACCGTCGGTCGGATGGGTGTCGGTTTTATTGACCACAGATTTCACCGATTGTCACAGAGCTGGTAGGGAAGGAGCCGTCAGCGTGCATTGCTTTTACAGAAGGAAACAAAGGAAACAGAGCCGTCAGCCGGTGGAGTGGATCTGTGCTCATCTGTGTAATCTGTGGTCAAGGTATCCGTAATTTTAACCACAGATTTCACCGATTACCACAGAGCAAGCAGGATGGAGCAGGGGAGTGGCTCTGCTCTCTCTGTTTTCTCCTGTGAAAAACGACGGCGTGGATTCAGTTGCCCAGGACGGCTTTGACCTCGGGGGTGTCGAGGTTGGTTTTGGTGACGAGCACGCAGCCGGTGTCGACGGCGGTTTCGATGGGTTCGCCGCGCAGGTGGGCTACGGCGGTTTTGACGCCGAGGTAGCCCATGCGGGTGGGGTTTTGGGCGACGAGGGCTTTGACGTCGCCGCGTTTGAGGGCGGCGAGCAGGAAGGGTGAGGTGTCGAATCCCACGAGGATCTTTTTACGGGTCAGGCCGGTCTGGCGCAGCGCCAGCAGCATGCCTTGGGTGGACGACTCGTTGGGGGTGAAGATGGCGTCGGCCTCGCGGAGTTTGTCGAGGAGGTTCATGGCGGCGTCCTGGGCGGTGGAGATGGTCGGTCCGGCATAGCGGTTATCGACGATGATCTCGATGCCGGGGTGGCGGGCCATGACGGCGAGGAAACCGGCCTCGCGGGCCATGGTGCTGGCGGAGCCCTCGGCGTAGCGGAGCAGGACGACCTTGCCCTTGCCGTTGATGAGGCGGGCGAGTTCCTCGCCGCCGAGTTGGCCACCGCGGTGGTTGTTGGTGGCGACGAAGCTAATGAACTCGGTGCCGGCTTCGCCCTTGAGCGCGGAGTCGAAAATGACGACCGGCTTGCCGCGTTGCATGGCGGAGCGAGCGGGGGCGCGAAGGGCGGTGTCGTCGAGCGGGGCGAGCACGATGGCGTCGGTGTCGTCGGTGGAGAACTGTTGCACGACGGCGATTTGTTGCGCGCGGTCGTCCTCCTTGAGCGGACCCTTCCAGATAATTTGGGCATCGACCTCGACCCCGGCTTGGCGGGCCCCGGCTTCGACTGATTTCCAGAACGAGTGGGTGGTGCCTTTGGGGATGACGGCAATTTTTTCCCCGGCGGCAAAACCGAGGGAAGCGGAGACAAACAGAAGTAAGGCGCGGAACGATCTCATGGGGTGATGAGGGAGATGGGGGGGAAAGACGCGAAGACGCGAGGGGATCGAAAGGCTCATAACTTGAGCCCGGGGTCGCAAGAGCAACCATGCCGAAATGTTCAACCCGTTAGGTGCGCCCACGGAACACGGGACCAACACATCTCGTCAGGTAGGGCGCTTTCGCCGAAAGCGCCACCGCGTGGGCGTGACTTAGCAGGCTGAAACGCGGTCGTCGCAAGCGACTCCCCTATCGGTGGGCTGGAGCGTCCTGCTGGTGTAGGGGCTTCGCTTGCGAAGACCGGAACGCGGTGGCGTGGCCGAAGGAATTTCACCACCGAGCGCACAGAGCCAAACCGGAGGAACACCGAGCTGGATGAAATAGGAAGCCGTCAGCCCGATGATTTTGCCCACGAAACACACTAAAAACACGAAAATGACCGAGCTCTGAAATCCGGGTGGCCCGGTAGGGCGCTTTCGCCGAAAGCGCCGCTGCGTGGGCGTGACTCAGCAGGCTGAAACGCGGTCGTCGCAAGCGACGCCCCTACGGTGGGCTGGAGCGTCCTGTTGGTGTAGGGGCTTCGCTTGCGAAGACCGGAACGCGTGGGCGAGACCGGACCGATTTTACCACCGAGCGCACCGGAGGAACACCGAGCTGGATGAAATAGGAAGCCGTCAGCCCGATGATTTGCCCACGAAACACACTAATAACACGAAAATGACCGAGCTCTGAAATCCGGGTGGCCCGGTAGGGCGATTTCGCCGAAAGCGCCGCCGCGTGGGCGTGGCTCAGCAGGCTGAAACGCGGTCGTCGCAAGCGACGCCCCTACGGAGGGCTGGAGCGTCCTGCTGGTGTAGGGGCTTCGCTTGCGAAGACCGGAACGCGGTGGCGTGGTTCCGTGATTAGTTGGAGCCGCAGGGAGGCAGATGCGGACCGGGTGGAACCGGTCCCTCCGAGGAGGCAATCGACTTCCACGTCGTTCGCCCATTGCTTCCAGAGTATATGGTTCGGTCAGGTAGGGCGCTTTCGCCGAAAGCGCCGAGTTCGGTTGGACCGGGCCATTGAGGGGCGGGGGCGGTCGTCGCAAGCGACGCCCCTACCATTGGGCGATGTGGTTGGTGTAGGGGCTTCGCTTGCGAAGACCGGAACGCGTTGGCGTGGCACAGCCCAGCAGGATGGACCGTAGTCGAAATACCGCGACGCCTGACTTAATCTGAGGTTCTTGAACCCGGAAAACGACGGCGACGACACGCTTGCCGACCACGAGCTCCGCGCCTAGCTTGGGAGGATGAGCCAGATGCACCGAATCACGTTTAACCCCAAGCAGTGCGCCGGGCGGCCTTGTATCCGGGGCATGCGCATTCGCGTAAAAGATGTGCTCGAAATGCTCGCAGCGGGGGCCACCGAGACGGAGATCCTCGAAAGTTATCCCTACCTAGAACGCGAAGACATTCAGGCGAGTCTTGAATACGCCGCTAAGCAAGTTGACCACGCGGTGCTCTCCTTGGCCACGTGAAGTTCCTGGTCGACGCGCAACTGCCGCCGGCGTTGGCGCTTTGGCTTCGGGAAGCAGGTCACGAGGCCACGCACGTTGAGGACGCTGGTTTACGCGATGCCGAAGACGGCAAAATCTGGACGCATGCGCTGGAAAGCGGCGCGGTGATCATGACCAAGGACGAGGACTTCGCCGCACGGTCGACGCAGGTAGCGAAAGCCCCGGTGATCGTTTGGCTACGCGTAGGTAACGCGACCAACCCTGTCCTACGGACATGGATCGAGGCCCGATAACCGGGCATCGCGCAACTGCTCGCCGCCGAGAAACGCCTGATCGAGGTGGTCTGAATTGCGTATATAACGAGAACAGGTAGGGCGCTTTCGCCGAAAGCGCCGGGTCCGGTTGGACCGGCCATTGAGGGGCGGGCGCGGTCGTCGCAAGCGACGCCCCTACGGAGGGCTGGAGCGTCCTGCTGGTGTAGGGGCTTCGCTTGCGAAGGCCGGAACGCGTTGGCGTGGCCGAAGGAATATTCACCACCGAGCGCACAGAGCCGAACCGGAGGAACACGGAGGCGGATGAAATAGGAAGCCGTCAGCCCGATGATTTTGCCCACGAAACACACTAAAAACACGAAACTGACCGAGCTCTGAAATCCGGGTGGCCCGGTAGGGCGCTTTCGCCGAAAGCGCCGCTGCGTGGGCGTGGCTCAGCAGGCTGAAACGCGGTCGTCGCAAGCGACGCCCCTACGGTAGGCTGGAGCGTCCTGCTGGTGTAGGGGCTTCGCTTGCGAAGACCGGAACGCGGTGGCGTGGCCGAAGGAATTTCACCACCGAGCGCACAGAGCCAAACCGGAGGAACACAGAGCCGGCTGAGATGGATACCGTCAGCCCGCAGGATTTGCCCACGAAACACACGAAAAACACGAAACTGACCGAGCTCTGAAATCCGGGTGACCCGGTAGGGTGATTACGCTGAAAGCGCCGCCGCGTGGGCGTGGCTCAGCAGCCTGAAACGCGGTCGTCGCGAGCGACGCCCCTACGGTGGGCTGGAGCGTCCTGTTGGTGTAGGGGCTTCGCTTGCGAAGACCGGAACGCGGTGGCGCGGCCGAAGGAATTTTACCACCGAGCGCACCGAGCCGAACCGGAGGAACACAGAGCCGGCTGAGATGGATGCCGTCAGCCCGCAGGATTTGCCCACGAAACACACTAAAAACACGAAAATGACCGAGCCTCGGATGCCGGGTCTTTACGAAGGGCGCCGAGCGCTGGGGAAAAGGAGGGTCGTAAGCTCATGCCTGGTCACCCTTGGGGCCACCGGTTTCAGAAGCGGTCTCGGAAGGTTCAGATGCAATCGGGCGTAAAGCCCGACCCACAAGAGTGGGGGGTGGAGGCATCCGCGTGTGGGTTGGACTTTGTGCCCAACGGTTTTACCCGGCACGTGGTCACCAGGGGAGGGACCGGTTCCACCCGGTCCGCGTTTCATCTTCCCAACCGCCGAGATCAATTTTCGATAAAGTCCTGTCATTGGCGGTTTCAGGCTCGCGCTCAGGCGCGAACTTTAGTCAATTTTCGGCATCCGCTTTGCCGGTCTGGCCACTGGCAAAAGCGACTACCCCCCTGCTTTCCTTCTTCTCGGTATGATTCAATACCCGGCCAATTCCTGTGTTCTCTGGCGTGGACCAAGTCCTCGCTCCAGCGGAGCGACGTTGTTTCGCCGACAATGCGGAAAGACATCTCCTTCAAAACCTTACTCGGTCGCGGCAGCGGCGAAAGCATCCAAATGCAGTTCGAAGGCACCGGCTTCGTGCAGCCCTTCGAGGAAGTCTACATGCAACACGGGCAATGAATAACCCCAAGCCCCAAAGCCTGACCCCTTTTTCTGCCCTGACCCCTTTTTCTGCCCTCAACAGTGTCCGGATCGTGGGGCTAAGCCGTTGATGGTTGGGCACGTATGATGCTTGAGGGCGCCGAGATCGATCTCAATTGCCGCCCAAGTCACTTTCGGTGCGTGAGCCGATGCACGCCGTAGCGTGGATCGGTAGTTTCATCTAGGTCCGGCGACCGCAATGCGGACCTCTAAAGCAGCGTGTAGTGGGTCTCTTGGGGCCAGGAAGCGAAGATCTCGGGTTGATTTAGCAAATCGCATTGTTGTGTGGTTATTGCTGCTACAGGCTATTTATCATGTTGTATAATAATTAGTTATATTTTCGTCAATGCATGCGTCATTAGTCAGGGTATTGGCATGACCTTTTCCTCCAATCCTCTGGTCGACGAGACGTTCATGGCGCCAGCTCATCATCTGCTCGCGCACTACGTGCGCAACCGGCGTAAGCAAAACACCGGATTAAGCGACGAACGCTTTTTGACCTGGGGCGTGATGCGCGCACTTGATGCTGATGAGTCAGGCCGGGCGTTTTTGCAGGCCCGGGCCGATCAGGCCGAGTCGCTGCCTCGGAGCACGTGGTTTGATGCGTTCAAATCAAAGCGCCGGCTGGAGATGCTCACCGAGGTCGCGACCAAGAGTTATCAGTATTTTGATCGGGAGTTGGGCGACCGGGACTGGTTGGCTGAGTTTGAGGAACTCAATGATCATCCCGTATGGGCTGTGGATGGACATCAGATCGCTCATGCCACCCACTCTGAGCGCGACGGCAAAGGTCGCTATGTCGCTTCGGGCATGATCTATGGACTCTGTCTGCATCGGGGGCTGATGCGGCCCTTGGCGCGCTTCCAAGGAGACGCCAAACGACGTCACGAGTGGCCCGTGTTTAAGGAAAACTGGCAGCGATGGTTGCAGGGTGAGCCACGCCAGCTGATGCCCATCATCGTCGCCGATCCCGCTTACGTGAACAATCTCTACTGGGTGCTCGAAAAGATCCATCGCCACGCCATGATCATCACCAGGGAAAAGGAAAACATGGAACCGATGATTTACGGTCCCTGCGGGTTTGATCCCGATGACCCGATCAACCGCGGCGTGGTCTCTGACGATCACGCGGGCTACAGCAACGCCGCGCTTCGTCGTATCCACTATCGCGATCCGGCCACCGGCAAGGACCTGGTATTTATCACCACATGCAACCATCTGCGTCCCGGCCTCATCGCGCTGCTCTACTTCCTGCGCTGGAAGATCGAAAAGGCCTACGATGTCTTTAAAAACCGGCTCGGCGTCACCAAGGCGTGGGGCACCGGCGATACCGCCGCGCTCATGCAGGCTCACTTCGTCGCCTTGCTGCACAACCTGCTGACCGTGTTACTGGCCAGACTCGAACATACCGGCCTGAGCGAAACCAAGGTCATCGATCGGCAGAAAAAGCGTCGCGACAAGCTACCTCCCGACAAGCAGGTGCCCGCTCAAAATAACGTGCGATATGCCTTCGCCCTGACGTGCCAGTTTATCCGCACCGTCCGCAATGCCTTGCGCTACAAGATCCCCTGGGAGGATGCCTATCCGCTATTTAAGCTGCGCATGAAAAGTTACTTATGACTCTATATCCGGACACCGTTGCTTCGCTCAAACTCTGGTCGCCCAAAGCACAGGAGCCATGCCGAGTGGGTTGAAAAGTAATCCCAACCGTGATATGTTTTGTATACGCTCTTCAAAGGACTCGCCTTCCGGTAAATCCATAGTTTGGAAGTCATACGTGTCGGTTACTGTGTTAATCGACATATAAATGATACATATGACATACAGCAAGGTTAGAGCTGCGCCGGCGAAGGCAGCAGTTTTATTGAACTTTGGTGACGCGTTTGAAACGCCCCCATGGTTTTCTAATGAAGGGAACCATAGCCCGATGAAGCATGTGAGGGGTGGTAGCCAAAGGCCTCCGATTGAAACAACTGCTTCTGTCAGTGAGTCGGATCTGAACGGTTGGTTTTCTCCGGAATTTGGAAGAACAAGAAAACTATATAGAATAACAATTAAGCTAACCAACCAAATTATGAAAAGTGTAGAGATGAATCGACTTTTTGTCATGATCATCTGGAGATTAGAATAGTGAGTATGTTATCAAGAACGGATTCACTATCCGTGGTATTGATTTGAGAACCAGGTGCTGTTGTGAGTTTTAAAAATTTTAAGCTCTCTATTTCTTCCCAACGTCTTGACGCACGTCTTCTGATTTTGACAATTTGACTGGCACTGATTTGGACTCCTTTAATTCCAGATATAGAGTCGGGGGGGGAGTCGAAAATTAATCGAATCTCTAGTCTGGATTTTGCAACAAATGTATTTGGAGAAACAGGAATTTGGGTCCATTTACTTGCGATTAATATGTTTATTTTCTCCCAATCAATGTCAGAATCTACTAGTTCGATGTTTGGGCTATTTTCTAATGTATTAATTACAGCGTATATTATTCCTGTCTTATTAACGTTTTTATCGTCGTCCAAAAACTGAGTAGCGAGCTCGAATGAGGAAATAGCTCCAAAGGCTCCTAATCCTCTGTCTGGTAGAATATTAATCTCGTATTCACTAGAATGGGAAAATATTCTTTGGGATATCAGATTTATCCTATTTTTAAGATCGTATATGTAGTGAAAGTCATTGTATTTGGCTTGATCTAATATCGTAACGCTAATCTTGAAAACTCCACTACTGAACGTTATTTCAAAATTATCAGATGAGATGTCTTTATAGGTTGTGTAATTTTTAAGATCTGAACTTATGGCTTTCGGAATTATTTGGCAGAAGGCCCTTAGCACATTTGAATTATTTTTGTGCGTTGTTATGGGAATCGGCAAATTATGCTCAAACAGCGTCATCCTCGCTGGATCTGTTTTCAACAGCTTATTTGGCAGGTATTTACCTTTGCCGATAGCCTTTTCTTTCCGAAGCTTGGCGAAAATATAAGTTTCCGCCTCGGCCTCTTGAAGCATTCCTGTTTCTGGTATCATCAATTCAAGGGTCTCGTCCTCAATTTTGCTAATTTTCAGAGTAGTATAGGTGGCGGGGTTACTTCCATCTCCAGGGTATAGATGTATCTCGCTGTTGCGAATACGGAATCCACCTTCCTCTAGTGAATGCGGGTCAGACCCCATTGACCACTGGTATTTTTTGTCTTTTTCAAATTCGATGAAAATATTTAAGGATGAGCTGTTTTCGGTGTGTCCCTCCCATTTTCCTTCAATCAAGTTGTAGAGTGATTCAGCGCGAATAAGTGTGCATATAACGCAAAATAGAATTGAGTAAAGTTTCATAAATTTAATTATATAAAATCCACTCTTTAACATCACTGGTATATGCGTGATTTGAGTCTATATACACGTGAATCTTTGTGTATAATTTATTTCTATATCCAGCCCCTCGAATAATGTTCAATGCATAATATGGAAGCTCTAAACGGTTTTTAAATATAGATTCAGAGAAATCATAATCATTTTCATTTAGTCTAATGACACCTGATTTTACTGCTACATTTCCTAGACTGTCCTTAAATCGAGTCTCCAAGGGATTTGCCACAAGTGGCTCGATGAATCCGTATTGAGTCAAATAGTCGAAGGTTGCGATTATCTCTATCTTTTTACCTTTAACGCCTGTCAAGATTCCTTCTAACAAAATTCTCATGGCGGGCGCAAGGAAACCTGCATTTGGGTCTCTAATTTGAATATTATGCGTTATTTTAATATCATCAATTTCACATGATGGTTCTTCGTCAGGCACTTCAGAGACGATAATGTAGTTTGACTTATATTCAAATTCGGAACCTGCTTGTCCACTCGCTACTAGTCTGATTTCATATAGACCTGGGTTTTCATACCTGTGGATTGGGTTGAACTCATCGGAAATTGTTCCATCTCCAAAATTCCAATTAACTTTGTCGATTTTCCCTGATGATGTATTTGTAAATTTTACCGAAAGAGGTGCTGTTCCTTCTCTTGGAATTGCAGTAAAATCAGGCTTAATTTTCTCGAGAATCGAAATTTTTCTTTGACTGATGTCCGAACTAGTATTGTTCGCTACTTTTAGGGTAACTACATAGTCGCCAGGGTTTTTAAAGGTGTAGGATGGATTTTTTTCCGTCGACGTTTCTCCATTTCCGAAATTCCAACTCCATAGAGTGACTTCACCTTCGGATGTATTATCAAATGTTACCTGTAGTGGCGCGACCCCTAGCAAAGACGAAGGAGTAAAGTTGGATGTTATGCTGTTAGGAGTTGATTTTGCACGAAGCCACCCTTTTCGTATATAGGCTTTCCTGACATTCTTAGCAGGGTAGCCTTCTGTCTCTCCTTCCTCGTTACCAAGATCTAACCAAAGATAAGCTTGTTCCAAATTGGCATTTAAATGGTATAGTGCCCAGCCGCTCCATTCATCTGCAATAAGTTCGTTTTCTTTTCTTTTCTTCTTATCGCCAGTTATAATATGAGTATAATGTATATGCGCTGCTTCGTGAGCTAAGAGGCCAAGTGCGGCCCAATTACGATTTTCCTCAGAGTCGTTCTCCATCTGATCAAGTAACCAAACCTCATCATAGTATATTTCCCGCTCTCCCGTGGGTGATACTTTTGCTCGTGCATTGCTGACAGGAGCTTCATAAAAAGAAACAGTTTCAGATTGAATGCCATTGGTTTCGAGAATTTTACGGAGCCAAACGACAGCTATTTCGGATGGCGAAGTTCCTATTATTTCGTCAAATACCAAGGTGTCGTGAAATCCACCACAGGTTGCTTCAATGTCGGAATTGGTTATTACGATGTAATCGTTGGCGGTGGTAATTTGATTAATGCATAAAAGAATGGCAAGTTGAGTTAAAGTCTTCATATTTTAGCATGGAAGTTATTGAGGTCTTTTGAGGGTAGTGGGGGCCGTGACTAGTCTCCTATTGACCCGCAAATTATTGGCAAGAATGGAGTTTGATTACGGAAGTAAATAAGGGTAATTGCCTAGAATAATATGATTATGTTTGATTTTAAGTGCATTGAGGGGACCTTCAGAAGGGGTCGAACGCACAAAATATCCATACCGCGACGACTTAACGACAAAATTGCTTAGACTCACTGCCGTGCGGGGGTTGTCAGTCCAGTCAATGATCGCTTGGGACAGCCAAAACGGGACAGGACAGCCAAAACGGGACATTGTTTGACTCTTGACTGATGCGGCGGCTGCGATGGGGACGGACGGCAGGACTAGATTTTCCCCGACAATTTGAGCCAGTTTTGGGCATGAAAATTGGGGAAGCTCAGAGGATCGAGATTCAAGGGCGCTCTTTATGGTTAAACGCGGGGGAGAACCCGAAAATCGTTTCAGGTTTCGGGCTGGTATGAACCTAATTAACGCAGTTCACAGAAGGTAACAAAGTTAACAAAGCGATGTAATAAAGTGAGTTAAAACGATTAAACTGCATGGCATGCAACTCACCTTACGGGTGAATGAATTGATGCCCATAATCGCCTGCAACTCGTTCCAGCTTCGTGCTCTTCGTTGCCTTCTGTAAAATCCAACTGCGGAATCTCGGATGAACCGAGGGTGGAATATGGAGAGTTGTTTGGAATCGGGGGTGGGGTGGTTTGCATTCGGAGCGCGCTTCGCTCAGGTTGCTGGGGATGTCAGGAATTCGCATGCAGGCTTCGTTGGGGGGGCCATCGACCAAAAACCCGTTGGCGCGGTTGTTATTCGGTTTGGTGGGTCTCGTGCTTGTGGTGGGATTTATCGCGTTGCTTGTGGTCGTCGCGATTCCGTTGGCGATCGCCGCGGTCGTGATCGGGGCTTTGGCCACCGTAATTCTCCCGCGTCTCAAGCGCCGTCGCGTTTCTCCGACTGCTACGCCTGAGCCCACGGCACCTCCGCGGCAACCTCGCGGGATTCAGCAGATGAAGCGGGTGGAGCCGGTGGCACCGCCTCGCACGGTGGAATCGTCGGAAGTCGATAAGACTGGGTCTTAAATGTCGCCCCACTTGCGGTGGTTGGCTGTTCGACATCGTCGATGTCGATGCCACTCGAACCGGCACGAGGCCGTGGCAGCTTTGGGGGGGATTTTTGATTTTGAATTCGGGATTTTGGATTCGGGCGGATTCTGCGCGGGGGCGGGTGGCGTGGGTGGGGAGGTAATGGTGAAATCGAGTGAGCGGTTTGCCCGCTATTTTGCGCATTGGGTGGAGTCGGTCACTTCGGTTTCCGATTCCCCAGGCCCCTGACGGGTTTCCTCGGGATTCACCCCTTCGGATATGGGCCAAACAACGGGCAGGCGCATTTCCATCCCCATGTCATCCCTCCCCGTTGAAAACCATACCCTGCCATGAATGCGAAAAAAGTAAGCGATCTGGTCTCCAACCTCGATGCCGCCGCCACCAACGGCCCGATTCCGTATCCCGCGCTGGCGGGGTGGCGACTCAAGTCGGTGAATGGAGGTCTCACCTACCTGGTCAATCCCCAGGGGTATCGTCAGGCGATTCTCGACGATACGACCTACGCCAATCTTTTCACCACGTCCGAGGGAATTGTGCCGGTGCTTGATATCGATTCGATTGCCGAAGGGCCTTCATTTACGCCGGGTTCGATCCTCGCGCGTGGCGACAACAATGCCACGGTTTACCTCATCACCGACGGCAAGCGCTGGGGTATCAGCAGCGTGGCGGTGATGACTCAATACCATTTCAAATTCCCCGACAGCACGGTGCCCATGATTCTGTTGGACTTCATCCCGAACGCATTTTGGGCCTGATCTTCATTAGCCCGCTCCCTCGAACATGGTTTCGGGTGGAGCGGGGGGAACGCGCCAGCGATTGCGCCGGAAGTCGACTCGGGCAAAAAGAATTCACTCCGCCGCATTCTCGTTTGGTCGATCAAGCGCACGCGGTGGTTGGTTCTGCAGTCGTCGATGACCAGAGGTCCGGCACGAAGGCGGGGCGGCTGGTGGCGCTGACGGCGCGGGTGGCTTGAACGCGCCTGGGGCTCAATCGTGGGGGACGAAGAGCACGCAGACGGAGCGGGCGACGGTGATTTCCTGGCCGGTGGCGGTGAGGTCGCCGGTTTGATCGTTCACCCGAAATGCGGTCAGGTTGTGCGAGTCTTGGTTGGCGCAGAGGAGCCAACGTCCGTCGGGACTGAGCACAAAGTTGCGGGGGTTCTGGCCGCCGGTCGGCACGGCACCGGTTCGCGTCAGCGTGCCCGTCTTTTCGTCGCGAGCGAAGATCGCGATCGTATTGTCGCCGCGATGGGCGGCGTAGATGAAGCGTCCGTTGGGGTGGGCTCGGATTTCGGAGGACGATATCCGGCCGTGATAGTCGGCCGGTAAAATCGACAGGTGTTGGCGTGGTTGCAGGGCCGCGTCCGTTGCGTCGTAGGCGAGCACGGTGATTGAGCCGTCGAGTTCGTTGAGCACGTAGAGGGTGTTTCCGTCGGGCGAGAACGTGCTGTGGCGCGGGCCGGCTCCGGCGGCAATGATGGCATCGTGCGAGGGTTGCGCGTGGAGGGTCGCGGCGTCGCGGGTGAGGTCGTAGGCCAGCACGCGGTCGAGACCGAGATCGGCCACGAACGCGAACCGGGCGTCGCGGGAAATCGTCACCGAATGCGCGTGCGGGGCTTCTTGGCGGTCCGGGTTGGGGCCCAGGGGTCCGTGATGTTTGATGAGGTCACCGCCGGGACCCAAGCGTCCGTCTTCCGTGAGTGTCCACTGGGTGGTGTAGCCGCCGCCATAACTCACGGCAATCAAGCGGCGACCTGCAGGATCCACCGCCAGATGGCAAAACGTGCCGGATGTCACGGTGCGTCGATTGAGCTCGGTGAGGGCGCCACTCGCCGGGTCCATCGTCAGGGCCACCACGCCGCCTCGTCCGTCGGCGTCGCGGGTGAGCGCGTAGACGATCCGGTGTTGCGGGTGCAGCGCGAGGAACTCCGGATCGGGCATGGCTTTGACCAATCGCGCTTTGGTCATCGCTCCGGTGGTCGGATCGAGGGTCGTCGCGTAGATGCCCTCGCTGCCATCTCGAGTATATGTTCCCAGGAGGACGGTAAATGGTTCCGCGTGCACGAGCGGAAGCATCAAAACCAACCAGAGACCGAGCAATCGAAACCTTGGCATGAGGTCTACGCTAAGCGGGTGTTTCGAAAATAAGAAGTGTCATCGCCGGGAACGCCGCGCGGTGCCGTGCTACCCGCATCGGATAGCACCGATGGGCAGCATGCGGCGACCGTTCACAACGACTCCCGCGGCGGCGAGGCCGGGGTGGGTGGTTGCTTGGTGATGAAAAAGGCCAGGGCGACCCCCATGAGGGAAGGGGCGGCGGACATGGCGGCTACAGCCCACATGCCGGAGCTGGAGATGTCGCGGAGCAGGCAGAAGGCGAGGGCGACGATTCCGACGGAGGCGAAGCTGCAAAAGACAGCGATCAAGACCAAGGGATTGGCGGGAGCTTTGGCGGTGGAGTGATTCATGATGACAGCGGTGGGGGGAGGGTTTGCGGTCACGGCTCGAGGCCGCGACCGACTCGTGGAATTTTTGTGGTTTCACAGATGAGTGCCACGTGCGGTCGGATGGGTGACATGGTTTTTTGAAAAACTTGGGGGTGTTTCCGCCCCCTTAGCCGCGGGTCGTGACCGGGAGGTCGGTAGGGCTGATGCGCCCGCCGTGCGACGGGGGCGGATCGATTCGGTTTAACCGTGAGGCACACTCCGATGCGGGAGCTGCATGGCCGTGCGAGCGTTCAACCAAGCCAACACGTCTTGCGGGATGCCCGTGAGGTCAGGTGGGGCGTGACCTTTGCTGGCGGGGCGGGGCGCGGCGATCGTTGTCCACCCGATACTCCCGTCAGGGTTGGAGAATGTAGGAGTAGCGGCCGGTGGTTCCCTGATATTCGCCGGAGGTGAGGCTACCATCGTCGAAGGTGGTATCAAAGGCCAGAAGCTCCGCTTCGGTAACGGTGACGTCGGTCACGGACACGGCGGCGGTGACGCCGAACACACCGTAGTCCCAATCGTATCGACCTCCGAGCGGGGTCACGCCCGCGAAGGTCGAATTGTCCAGGGTGCTTTTGTCCCCGGCCATTTCGGGCGGGATCACCCCGATCTGTGCATCGGCCGGATAAGTGCCGTGCTCGAGGGCGTAGGTTTCAAAAGCGTCGGCAAAGACCCGCAGATCGTTGGCCACCGCCGAATGGCGAGACTTGGTCCGCACGCGTTGAAATGCGGGAATCGCCATGGCCGCGAGCAGGCCGATGATGACGACAACGATCATGATTTCAACGAGGGTGAATCCGCGGGGTTTGGACTTGGGGTAAGGCATGGAGCGATTGAGGGGTAAGCCGTTACGTAATCGATGCGGAGAACGTCGCTCAAGCGATTACGTGCCGGGTGGGTAAGAATGCTGATGCGCCCGGCGGCGTCGGCGCGATCCGCGGCGCTGATCAGACTTGGCGACCGAGGTGGCGGCCAAAAGCGCGCATGACCCAGAGGTGGACAACGGCTTGCGTGCGGGCGTAGAGCCACCACGGCAGGGCGGGGGAAAAGCCGTGGATCGAGGCGATGAGGCACTGGGTTTCCGGAAACAGGCGAAACTCGAAGCGTCCGGGCGGCGTGACGCGGCGGGCGAGCAAACCGCCGGTGATGTGGTAGGCGCGGCGGCGGTTGCTTTGGTGGGAATGCGGGGTAGGCGTGAGTTCGAGCAAGACCCAGCGGCGCGCCAAGCGGAAGTGCAGCACGCCGTCGGAATCTTGGGTCGCGCTCACGATACCACCGAACCGGCGGGTGAGCCAGGTGCCGTAGGCGTCGCAGACTTGGGCGGCGTCCCAGCCGGTGGGCAGCGGCATGCGCTGCACGGAACGGACGCGGCGCTCGCGGCGGATTTTCTGGCGGTCAGTGCGTTGGGTGGTGCTGCGGGGATTGGGCAGTGGGTGGCCGTCGGCATCGACGGCGCGGCGCAGGGATTCCGCCAGGGGCACGAGCTGAGGGCGGAGACGATCAAGGAGGGGATTGTCCTGGGCGGAGAGGTCGTGACGCAGGCTTTCCTGCAACGGACCGACCAGCGCGAGGGGCACGCCGCCGAACAAGGCCACCCAGTGTTGCGACAGGGTGAAGAGATTGAACGGCACGTCGATCGAGCGCACGCGGCGGCCGAGACCGCGCGCGGTGGCGTGGATCAACTCGCCATAGGTCATCGGTTGGTGTCCGCCGAGGTCGTAGGTGCCCGACGCGAAGGCGGACTCGGTCATCGCGAGTTTTATGGCGGCGCAGATGTCCTGCACGTCGATGGATTGGGTGAGTGAACCGGCCCAGTCGGGGAGGATCATGACGGGCAGGCGACGCACGAGATTGACCAACATCGAGAATGACGAACCGCCCGCCCCGAAGATGAGGCCGGCGCGAAGCACGGTGACGTTTACCGAGCGGCTGCGCAGCACGGCTTCGACCTCGCGACGTGACCGCAGGTGGGGCGAGAGGCTATCGCCGTCGGGCGGCATGAGCCCGCTGAGATAAATGACGTGGCGCAGTCCGGCGCGTTCGGCGGCGCGGATGAAGTTGTCGGCCAGCAACAGATCGGTGTCCTCGAAGTTGCCCTGCATGAGGCGGCTCGACGGCGCCATGGAGTGCACCAAATACACGCCGATATCACAGCCCTGGAGGGCCGAGGTGAGCTGGGGCAGGGAGTAGAGATCGCATTGCCGCCACTCGGTCGCGGAGGTGGAGGGGTTGGCCTCGAGAATGCTGGGACTACGCGTGAGGGCGCGAAAGCGGCAGTCGTCAGCCAGGGCCCGGCGCAAGTGCGTGCCCACAAAGCCGCTGGCACCGCTGAGTGCGACCAAGGGCAACGTGGATTCGGATTGAGCCATGCCGCAGTCAAACCGAGCGGACCGCCGGACACAACCTGCGGGAACGGTTGCCCGGTTAACGCCGAGAAAGGCGAGGCGTGCCTGGGTGGGAGGGAGCGCCTGCGAGCAGTCGGCCTACGATGGTGGATGGGAGCGGCAGCACGGACCGGGTGGAACCGGTCCCTCCGGGGATCGGAATGTAGGCCGCGAGCTTGCTCGCGCCTCGGTTGGAGGTGCCTTCGTTTTCTTTGTTACCTTCTGTAAAACCAACGGGACGACCCAATCGGACTTCACACGAAGGCCGCAAAGTCCGCCCAGATTCACACCGCCAGCGCTTTGCGAACTTCGTGTTCTTGGGGTAAAATTCAATTCATACGGGACGATGGTATAAACCTCAGCCAGTAGCGACGGGAGCGCCTGCAAGCAGGCGGCCTACGTGGGTGGATGGGAGCGGCAGCACGGACCGGGTGGAACCGGTCCCTCCGGGGA
This sequence comes from Synoicihabitans lomoniglobus, assembly GCF_029023725.1. Lineage (GTDB taxonomy): Bacteria > Verrucomicrobiota > Verrucomicrobiia > Opitutales > Opitutaceae > Actomonas > Actomonas lomonigloba. The sequence goes on along the minus strand of NZ_CP119075.1, from coordinate 3,488,967 downwards.
TTCGAATGTAGGCCGCGAGCTTGCTCGCGCTTCGGTTGGAGGGGGCTTCGTTTTCTTTGTTACCTTCTGCAAACCAGCAGGACGATCCAATCGGACTTCGCACGAAGGCTGCAAAGTCCGCCCAGAATCACATCGCCAGCGCTTTGCGAACTTCGCGTTTTTGGGGTAAAATTCAATTCATACGGGACGATGGTCTAAACCTCAGCCAGTAGCGACGGGAGCGCCTGCGAGCAGGCGGCCTACGTTGAGACTACCACTCAGGATCGTGCGTGCGGGGCGAGGAGGCAGTTAGGCGCGGTGGAAGAGGTAGGTGCCGATGACGCGGGGGCGGGGGCCGAAGGACGTCGCTTCCAATTGGATCACTTTTACTTGCAATAGTTTGCCGGCGGAGACCGTTTCCAGCGTCAGGACGGTGGAATCATCCGGCACGAGAGGGGACTGTATTCGCACCATGGTTCCTTCACCTTCGTCGGCTTCGTAGGACACCGTTCTCCAACTACGCTCGTCCACGGTGAGGCGGGTGGATCCCACGAAGTTCAAATTGAGATAACTTTTGCCGGGTCGTATGCGAACTTGAGCGGTGCCGCCGTAGTTGGCGCGGCCAAGCTCGGCATCGAACTGCAGGTTGAACAGAGCATGGAGCGATACGCTGTCACCATCGCCGATCTTCACGCCTTTGTCGGCGAAAGTGCCCGCAATATCACGGGCCAACACGGGGGAGATCAGGAGGCTGGCCAGCGCAGCGAAGCGCAGGGTGTGGCGGATGAATGAAGAACGCATGATGGTGGGGTGGGGTTATTCGGCGCGTAGCACCGCGATGGGATCGGCGCGGGCGGCACGCCAGGCGGGGAGAAGGCTGGCGAGCGTGCCGGTGGCCGCGAGGGTGGCGACGGCGAGGAGATAACTCACGGGGTCGAAGTGGTTGATGGCGTAGAGCTGGGACTGCAGCAGTCGGGAACCGACCGCGGCCAGAACCGTTCCGGCGAGCAGACCGAGGCCGATCAGCCGCAGGCTGTCGCCGAGGATGAGGTTCATGATGTTGCGAGTGGTCGCGCCCAGGGCGATGCGGATCCCCATCTCACGCATGCGTTGCGCGGCGGTATAGGTCATGAGACCAAAAACGCCCATGGCCGCCAGCGCCAGTCCGACGCACGCAAACAGCCCGAAAATGCTGAGGAAAATTCGGCGTAGCCCCATCGAGCCATCGGCCCGATCTGAAAGCCGGTGAAGGTTGGTCAGAGCGAGCCCGGGGTGGGCTTCTTCGACCGCGGCTCGCACGGATTTAATCAAACTCATCGGATCGACGTGGGCCCGCAGAACGTAGCTCATCGGTAAGGAAAGCCGGGCCTGCGCCACGAACAGTTGAGGGATGGGATCATGGCCCAAGTGGTAGCGCGCCGTATCGCCGACGATGCCGACGATTTCCCATTGTTCGCCGCGCCAGACAATCGGGCTGCCGAGGGCGGGTTCGTTTTCAAACAAAAGGTCCGCCAGGCGGGAGTTGACGAGGGCCGCGCGGGGCGCCGCCGCTTGATTGTCCGCGGCCGTGAGGGGGCGTCCTCGCAGGAGTGGAATTTGTAGCGTGTTGAAATAGCCGGGTGAAACGCTGTCGATCCCGACTGTCAGGCCCACCGCGTCCAGATCCTGAGTGATCCGGCGCACCGCTTCGGTCCGGTATTCAACCTTGCTCATCGGCACGGCCGAGGTCGCACCGGCGGCAGCGACGCCGGGAATACGGTGCAGCTGGGCGATCACCTCGTCGGTGAAGCGGGCGCTGCTGTCGGCGTCGGGGGTGCGTTCGGCGGGGGCCGAGAGACTAAAGTAGAGCACCCCTTCCCGGGTGAATCCGGGGTCGGAAGCGGCTACGTTCTGCAGGCTGCGCAGCAGGAGGACCGCCATGATGAGCAGAGCGACGGTGCAGGCGCATTCCGCGATGACCAAGCCGGACTGCAGACGACGGCGTTTACCCGTGGCCACGCCCTGCTGGCCTTCCTTGAGATGGGTGTTGATACCCGGTCGGGCGCAACGGAGGGCCGGCAGGAGGCCGCAGACCAAACCGGACAACACGGTGGCGGCCGTGGCAAAAAGCAGCACCCGGTAGTCGAGGCTGGTTTCAACAAAACGCAGCATGTCCATGTTGGTCCACCGGGTGAATCCCTGGAACAGCGCGACCCCGGTGACCGCGCCCAGCAGACCGCCGAGGGTGGCCAACAGCATGGTCTCGGTGAGGAGCTGCCGCACGATGCGGCTGGTCGAGGCACCGAGGGCCAGGCGAAGTGCGATCTCGCCCGACCGGGCGCGGTTGCGGGCGAGGGCGAGGTTGGTGATGTTGACACAGGCGATCAGCAGGATGGCAGCCACCACCAGGGCGGTCATCATGAAGGCGGGTTTGTAGGTGCCGTAGCTGGCGTCGCGCCAGCTCTGGATCGTATCGCGCCAATCGCGCTGTTCCGGCAGGTAGGAGTCTGGATGGGCCCCGCGTGTGCTCTGGAGTCGCGTCTGGGCCGGGCCACGATCGACGTCGGGATTCAGGAGGGCGAAGGTCGACATATCGTAGTCGCTTCCGGGGGCGCGTTTGGCCTCGTTGAGGAGCACATCGGAGGGGACGAAAATCGCGTTGTCGTAGGGAAACGCCCAGGGTTCGAGCACGCCGATCACTTCGTGTCCGACTCCGTCGAAAACGAGTTGCGCGCCGAGGATGTCCAGATCGCCGCCCAGCTGTTGTTGCCAAAATTCGTGACTGATGACCGCAACGTGACCCCGGCCCGGCTGGTATTCTGAGCGATGAAAGCCCCGTCCCTGCGCAAGACGCGCGCTGAATATCTCGAACAGTCCGGCGGTCGTTTCGGTCAGGTGGACCGGACGGGGATGGTCGCGGCCGGTGAGGGTTGTCCCGCGTAAATGATAGCCGCCCAGCTGTTCAAACAGGTCGTCGTTTTCCTGCCACCGGGCGAAGGAGGCACCGTTGCTGTCGTAACTGATTTCGCCGGGAGGGGACTCCGCAAGGAAGACGATGCGGTCCGAGTTGGGGTAGGCGAGCGGGCGTAGCAACAGACTGTTGAGCAGGCTGAAGCACGCCGTGTTGCAACCGATGCCGGCGGTGAGGGTGAAGATGACGACAAGGGCGAACCCGGGGGATTTGCGCAGGTTGCGAAAGGCGTATCCAGTATCATGACACAATTGTTCCAACCACACCCAGCCGCGTTCGTCGCGGGTGCGCTCCTGAGTCGCGACGACGTTGCCAAATTCACGCAGCGCGGCGAAGCGCGCCTCGCGGGGCGACATACCCTGGGCGATGTTGGCCTCGGTCGCCATCTCCACGTGAGTGCGCACCTCCTCGGCGAGTTGGGCGTCCCATTGTTTTCGGGTAAAAAGTGATTTCAGCGAATACGAGAAGGAGGACCACCAGCGCATGAGGAATGAGGGGTAAGGGAAGGTTGGTCGGAGGGTGGATTTACCGAAGGCAACGAAGAGAACGAAGCGGAGGGGCAGATGAGGGAGCGCCTGCGAGCAGGCGGCCTACAATGGTGGATGGTTGGTGCGCGGACGGTCCCTTCGAGGATTGGAAAGTAGGCCGCGAGCTTGCTCGCGCTTCCGGGGGCGTGGTTTCTGCGGGCGTGTCGATGGTGTGGTGTTCGGGCGATGGAAAGGGGCGTCGGCGAGTAGGCGGCCTATGTTGGTGGATGGAAGCGGCAGTGCGGACCGGGTGGAACCAGTCCCTCCGTGGATTGGAAAGTAGGCCGCGAGCTTGCTCGCGCTTCCGGGGGCGTGGTTTCTGCGGGCGTGTCGATGGTGTGGTGTCCGGGCGATGGAAAGGCGCGTCGGCGAGTAGGCGGCCTACGTGGGTGGATGGGAGCGGCAGTGCGGACCGGGTGGAACCGGTCCCTCCGGGTGAGGGTTTTCGTTCGTGAAATTCAGCGATGCCGACGACTGGGATCAGGTGGCGTCGAGCATTGTGTTGACGGTGTTCGACAGGAGCGCCCAGTGGGACTTCTCCGTTTCAAATTGGCGGCGACCAGCGGCGGTCAGCGAATAGTAGCGAGCGCGACGGTTGGCTTCGGAGACGCCCCATTTGCCTTTGATCCAGCCCTTCTTTTCCAGGCGGCAGAGCGCGGGATAGAGCGAGCCCATCTCCACCTGAAACACTTCGGCCGACATTTGGCGAAGGCGTTGGGAGAGACCGAAACCGTGCATCGCGTCGAGTTGGAGGGCCTTCAGGATCAGCATATCGAGCGTGCCCTGCAGAAGTTCAGTTTTGTCTGATTTCATGCTTTTACCTTTAGAGGATCTGAATGAAAGAAAGTGCGCCTTCCTTTAGAACGTCAATAGGAAAAACGGCGCGTTGCCGATGCGGGGCTCGGCATTTTAACACCGTCACTACCACTTGATCTGCAACAGCGACCAGCGGGCGATGGGGATATCCTTACCGATGCCGGTGGGGATGGGGTCCTGATGTGGTTTGGCCTGCACCGTGATGCGGCCGAAAGCGTCTTTGATGAACTCGCCGCCTTCCTGGATATTGAAGGTCGGCGTGAGCTTGCTCCGTTCCTGGTCCACCGCGTTTTCCAGTCCCCGCGAAAGCGATTGTTCCTGCACGACGACCGGCTCCATCAGGATAATGTCATCATTGTCGGGCAGGGTTTCCCGGGCGGCGGGATCGAATTGAAAGGCTGCTTGGAGGTTGCCGGTGATCTTCTCCCGCATCGTGTCTGCGCCCACTGGCGGCGCGGATGCCGCGAGGGCCGCGACCATTGTCGCGATCACGGTGGGGGATGAGGCGTGCCGGATCATGCGGGGGGAGTTCCTTCCGGTTCGACTACCTCGGGGAGGTATTTGTTCAATCTCTGCGGGCCTGAGAGCTCCTACGCATTTGAAATGAAACGCCCGGAATGGTCCGGTTTGCTGCGGCTTGATCATATGCCCCGGAGTCCCCGCTTACCGTTTCAGGAGCCCGCACTGCATCGCGCTATTGCCCGGCGTTGTCGGCGATCTCTCGAAGCCGGACTTGGAAGTTGCGGCGGTAGATCAGAACGGTGGTGGAGCGGGGGGCGGGGATGTCGGGCGCGGCGTGAATTTCGGGCTCCTTGAGGTGGAGGCGCGCGGCGGGAAAATAGTCGTGAACCGGGAAGGCGAGGTGGAGCGTGCGGGTCCAGGGTTCGGCGGCGATGGCGACCGGGTCGGTGGCGGGTTTCGGGGTGGTCTTCTCGTGGCCTTCGGCGTGGTAAACTTCGAAGAAGGTGCGTTCGAGGGTGGCGAGGTTGATGATGAACTCGGGCCAGAGCTCCGCTTCGTTGTCCGGTCGGGTTTCGCGGAGGTGGCGGGGGAAGTTCTCACCGAGGCGCGTAAGGGTGTAGGTGGTGGGCGGGAAGGTCTGCAGGTAGCCGGTCGCAAATTGATGGAAGAGATCTTCCTCGAGGGCGTGGCGCAGCACGGGGTATTCAGATTCCAAGCACTGGATGAGGCGGCCGTGGAAGGAGGCGGCGTAGATGCCGATGCGGGCGGCGGGTGGCAGTCGTCCGTTGGCGTTGGCGACCACGGATTCGATTTCGCGAACGTCCTTGCTCTGAGGCTGTTGGATGGCCGCGAGGAGCCAGCGTTGCAGACTTTCGAAGGGGATCATTCCGTGGGCATGATGTGCAACGGATGCGGGAATGATCGCCCGTCGGCTTTGGGCGCGGCGGCCGCGGGGGAGGATGCTCGTGGTTGAGTGCGGGCAACGGTCATGAAGTCCTTGGCCTGAGCCACTTCGGCCATGAGGACCGGGAAGGGCGGGATGTCGGCATCCCATTCGAGCAGGGTGGCGGCGCCGTCGCCACCGGTGTGAAGGTGCGCGGAGCGGTAGAGTTCCCACACCTCGTCGATGACGTTGGTATTGTGGGTATCGATGATGTGGGTGCCGCAGTCCTCGTGTCCGGCGAGGTGAAATTGGATGATGCGATCGGCCGGGATGGTGCGGATGTAGGCGTCGGGGTCCCAGCCGTGGTTGCGGGCACAGACGTAAATATTATTCACATCAAGAAGTATGCCGCAGTCGGCCTCGGCGGCCATGCGACCGAGGAATTCCGCGTCGGGCATGGTGGAGGCCTCGAACTCCAGATAGGTGCTGGGGTTTTCGAGCACGAGGGGGCGTTCGAGGTAGTCCTGCACGATGCGGATACGCTCGACGGTGTGCGCGAGTGCGTCCTCGGTGAGGGGCATGGGTAGAAGATCGTGGGTGTTGAGTCCGGCGATACCGGTCCAGCACAAGTGATCCGACACCCAAACCGGGGAAACCTCGGCCGCGAGAGCTTTGAGTTTGGCCAAGTAGTCGAAGTCGAGCGGGTCGGAGCTGCCGATCGAAAGCGATACCCCGTGCATCACCAAGGGGTAGCGCTCGGCGATTTGGTCGAGGACCGCGCGGGGTTTGCCGCGACTGTCCATGTAGTTTTCGGAGATGACCTCGAACCAATCGACCTGGGGCCAATGCTCCAGAATGTAGGGGAAGTGCGGACTGCGCAGTCCGATGCCCAGACCGAGGTTGGGGAGATCAAATCGATTGGCCATGGTGAGGTGGAGTCGGGTGTCGCGGGCCCGTTACGAAGTCGGTTTGGGGGCCTTCGGAACCTTCGGCGGTTTGGGCAGCTTGGGCGGCATGGGTGTAGGGTAAGGTTCGGGCAGACCGTTGGGATCGTAGTGACCGCTGCCGCTCCAGGCGTTGGCGATCAGGGCACTCGGCAGACTGGCGGGTTTACCGAAGGATTTGCCCGCGATCACCATCTTCTTTTCAAAACGGGAGCGGGCAATGTTCCAGACGGGTTTGCCGATGAAGGCGTTGCTGTAATACTGGCCCGGTTTGCCCGGAATCTCGTCGGGAGCGGCGCTGTTGAGCTGAGTGGAAACGAAGCCGGAATTGCCGTGGCCAATCGGTGCGCCGCAGCCGCCGGTGCCGTTCCAGTGTGGGCTGGTTGTGCCGCAGGCGTTATCGGTGATCCAGTATTGGCGGCCGTAGTCGCCGGTGCCGCAGCCGCCCAGATTGGCGCAGCTGTTGCCGCCGGCGCAACCGTGGGAATCGACATTAGTGGCGGGACATTCACCGGGCGCGTAGCTGATACCGGCGACGACGGTCGTCTTGGTGTTGAGACCCATGCAGATGTGCTGGTCGTCATGGGCAGGAGCATCGACGGTCTGTTCGGCGCTGGCGCCGGCGCCGCGAACTGGGAGCGCGGCCCCGGCCAGGGCGGCGGCCCCAAGGGATCCGATGAATTTGCGGCGCGACTCGCCGTCCGGGGAGGGGGTGGGTTGAGACATGGCGTGAGGTGGGAGTTAGTTGTGAGGGGAGGTTGTCTTGCTCTTCGCGCTCTTCGCGCGCTGCAGCATGAAGCTGAAGTTGGCGTTATTGGCGGCGGTCTGCGCGTTACCGTAGGTGGCACCGGCGTGACAGTTCATGCAGCTACCGTTCACCTGCATGTAAGTTTCGAGCACGGGATTACCGAGACTTACGGGGGCGGGATTCCCGGCGGGTTTGGTGCCGGGATTCACGGGCCATTGGGTGGAGATGAGGCGGTAGTTGGCCCAGACCGTGCCGGCGAGTTTGCCCTGCATGGTGGCGTTGAGATTCTTGGTCCATTTCGAGTCGGACACGGCGTTGTTGTCGGTGATCACTTTGGTGATCTGAGACAATTGGCGTTCGTTCTTCGGTTGATAGTAATTTGGGGCCGATTTCATCGCATCGAGGGTCGAAAATGCAGCGGGATCGAAACCGCCGAAGGAGTGGGTGCCTGCTTTGTTCCAGAAGCTGTAAGAGCCCTTGGCCTTGAATTTGTCCGGAACCGAGGTGCGTAGATCCATGATGGGCGCGTTGTCGACGTGTTCGAACGTCGCCCAGACCCATTCGGGAGCACTCTCGGTGCGCACCATGATATGCATGCCAACGAGGCCGTAGGTTTTGCCGGTAATCGTGTGGGGTTTGTTGAACGGCTCTTCAACGATCGGGGTGATGGTGTAGAATTTTGAGGGATCGTCGCCGGCCCCCATTTGTTTCCAGGCGACCTTTAGTTCCATGGCGCCGCGCTGGCCGGGCGTCGGGCCGACGGGGAGTTTTCCGCTGGGGAAACTGACGGTGTTTCCGTTGTTGATGAAGGTCTGCTGGCCCTCGGTATTATACAGCGTGTTGGTCACGATGTAGTCGTATTCCGCTTTGTTGATCCGAATCTCGTAACGCACATATTCGTTGTTGAGATCAGTGATGGGCGGGAGCGGGGTTTCGAGGTTGAAGAACGCTTCGTCCACCTCGTCGAGGATCTCGGTGTGCTTGCTGATCGCGCTCAGGGTGCGCGCCTCGTTCTCCGGCGTTCCCCAGGGATCCGGAGCGACGCCGTTCGCCTTAAAAATTTGCGAAGGCGAGAGGTAGTATTCCCACACCCTTGGCGAGGTGGGTTGAGTTCCGATATCGCCGGAGATCGGATTGCCGGAGGAATCGGCCGGCCAGTTGAGCCCGATGAAGGTGGCCCAGGAAAACAGGTCGAACTGTTTTTGAGTTTCGAAAACGCCGCAATCGTGGTCGGCGGCGTGACCGGCAGTGGACGACATTTTTGCCGGAGCGGGCGCTGTCGTTTCGACGGTCGCGCGCAGGGAGCCCAAATCAAACGGGAGCGCGGAGCTCACGTTCGGAAACGTGAAGCCGACGGGCGGGGCGATGGTGTCACAGTCTTTCGGATACTCGGGAACCTGCGGGGTGGCGGCGCTCTTCGAATCGGTCGCAGCCGCGAAGATGAGGTTGGTGGCGAACACGAGACCAAGGACCGTGGACAGGCCAATGGCGCCACGAGACATAAACGACGGTTTTTTCAAGTAGCTAGCGGGGACGGGGTTGAAGCAGTGGAACCGAAACACGGTTGAATTGACGACACCGGCTCATGCGCGAAATGAGGGGGTAATGGGACACCGAGAGAGCATATTTATGACCGCGGCCTCCGGGAGGGCGCGAGCCTTGTCCAGATGATGAAAATCGCTCGATGGTCGATTGGAGTCGGAGAACAACGCAGGAGCCGACGGCTGATTCGAGCACCGGGGAGCGAAAACAGGTCGCCATTGTTGTGGTCGTCTGTTCCGCGGTTTATGCGGAGGTTGCCCGTCGCGTTAAGACACTCCGTCGCGGACTGCGAAAAAGACGATCAGCACCGCCGCGAAAACGATGTAATAGAGAACGGTGCCTACGATGGTGCAGCTGATGGCCCGCAGCCAACCGGGGCCCATCACGCGGCGATACACCCATGTTTGATAGGCCAGGGAAATCACCCCGTAAATCAGGCCCATTTTGCCGACCCACACTCCCAACACTACGGTGAGCAAATATGCCATCGTCGAGATCGACATTAAAAACGCGTTGAGCGCCATATGCTCCACGAAGTTGTAGGCCCGTTTCCAATACAGAACCCGGCTCGCCAATCCCAGCAGCGGCACTCCCGCCAACATCATCACGTTGAAATACCGCTTCAATAAAACGTTCATCAGGAGCAGGTTTTCTCGCATTTCCGGACTCACGGTTCCATTGTCACCCTGCGCGGCTTTCGCAAATTCGGAATCCATCGACCCAAACTGAAAATTGAAGAACGTCGCCACGGCCGTGACAAAAACCAACAGGCGCAAGGGGTTGCTGAACTTCAACCGATCCGCGCCCAGATAACCCTGAAAGCCCGCGCGGGGTCGCTGCACGAACTGCTTCACAGTGTAGAGAAATCCTTTCTCGAAACTCGCCGCTCCCAAGGTGGCATCGACCACCAAACCAAACCCCAACCGGCGCAAGCGATGCGGCACGGTCAGTTCAACTTCCTCCGGTGGTGGCGGGGGCAGGTCGTGAGCGGAGTCCGTGGCGGTGGGGTCGGTCGGAATCGGAGCATCATCGCGGGGCATGAGGTTGAAAGTGGGGACCCGCTCGCATCACGCCAAGCGTCAAGCAAGCATGGACCGCCTTACCGCGGGAGTTGTTGATGGTGTGGGCGTCGCCGCGAAAAAATCTACGCACCGATTTGGGTGACGGGGGTCTGTGCCCTCATGTTCATCATCTTCATCATCATCAGTCTCGTGCTTCCACCCGCCGCCGTTGCGATTCGCCGCGGCTTCGGCACGGAGTTTTTGCTCAATCTTTTGCTGACGCTGCTGTTCTGGCTACCGGGGGCGATTCACGCCTTGTATGTCGTGTTCAAAAGCGACGGCACCAAGTCCATCGCTTGAGCGCGCAGTCGCGCTCGTGGATGGAGGTGCGCCGCTCGCCGGGGGCTGAATGCCCTGTCGGGGCGGGTGTCGCGATGGGACGCGGTTGGGCGACCAGAACGCTGTGGCTTGCCGCCGGTCATTCGGCGCGCAGGGATTGCATGGGATCGGTCTTGGACGCGCGGACGGCGGGGAGGAAGCAGGCGGTGGCACCGACCGCGACGAGGATGAGGGACACCATCACGAAGGTGGCGGGATCGAGGGGGTCGACATTGTAGAGCTGGCTTTCCAGCAGATGGGAGGCAAAGCCGGCCCCGATGGCGCCAATGGCCAGTCCGATGGCGATGACTTTCAACCCGTCCCGCAGAATCAGGGCGATGACATCGCGCGCCGCCGCCCCGAGGGCGAGGCGGATGCCCATCTCGCGGGTGCGTTGATTGACGCTGTAAGCCATGACGCCGTAGATGCCCACGCAAGCGAGCAACAGGGCGGCGCCGGCGAAGAGACTGAGCAGGGTGAGCATCATGGTGCGGAAGTTGAGCGTTTCATCCGCCATGTCTTCCAGGGTGCGCAGTTGGTGAATCGGCTGGTTGGGATTCACCCGTTGCACGGCCTGACGCACGGCGGCGGCGAGGGACGCGGGCTGTAGTTGCGTGCGCAATACGTAGTGGGTGCTCCAGGGGAATTGCGCCAGCGGCAGGTAAACCTGGCGAAAGGGCTGACCGTCGACGGCGAAGCGGCGGGCGTCGGCGACCACGCCGACGATTTCGTGGGGCTCGCCCTTGAATTGGATGTGATACCCGAGGGGGTTCTCGTCGGCGTCGAAAAAGCGATCGATGACGGACTGGTTGACGATCAAGACCTTGGGCGCGTCGATGCGGTTGTCGGCGGCGGTGAGGTCGCGGCCTCGCAGCAAGGGGGTGCGCATGGTTTGGAAATAGCCGGGCGAGACGGCATCGAAGCCGGCGATGATGTTGTTGTCGGGCTCGATGCGATCGGCGCGCTGGATGGAGTCTCCGTAGAAGCGGTTGCCGTTCATGGGCATGTTGCTGATGAACGCGGCGCTTTCCACGCCGGGAATGGTGCGGAGCTCGGCCAGGATCTGGTCGGCAAACTGCAGCCGTTTTTCGACGGTCTGCGCGGTGTCGCCGTTTTGGTTCAGGCGGAAGGTCAGGGCGCCGTCGGTTTCGAAACCCAGGTTCTGGTTGGCGGCGTTGAGAAAGCTGCGCATGAGCAACCCGGCCACCACGAGGAGCACGACAGTGAGAGCGGTTTCGGCGATGATGAGGATGGATTGCAGGTGGCGGCGTCTGCCGGCGCTGCCGCTGCGACCGCCGTCTTTGATGGCATCTCCCACGTTGGGGCCGGCCGCGCGCAAGGCGGGCAGTAGACCGAAGACGAAACCGGTGAGCAACGAAGCGCCGAGGGCGAAGGCGAGCACACCGCCATCGAGTCCGATCTCGATGCGCTGGAGATCGTTTACGCCGGCGAAAACCACCAACGGATTGATGGTCGCCGCCGCGACCGCGATGCCGGCGGCACCTCCCAGCACGGCCAGCAACAGGCTCTCCGTGAGCATTTGGCGAATGATGCGGCCCTTGGTCGCGCCGAGAGCGAGACGCAGCGCGAGTTCGCCCGACCGGGCGGAAGTCTTGGCGAGGAGCAGATTGGCAACGTTGGCGCAGGCGATGAGCAACACGACTCCGACGGACCAGAGCAGGAGGTTGAGCGGTTGGCGGGCGCCGCCGAACATACTCTCCTGCATCGAGGTGACGGTCACCGTCCAGTCTTTCTTGCGGTCGGGGTAGAGGTGATTGAAGCCCTGTTTGACGGTGGTCAGTTGGGCGGCGGCGGCGGCGGGAGTGGCCCCCGGGGCGAGCTTGGCAAAGGTGGTCGTGACGTAGTGGTAGTTGCGCGTCTGCTTTTGCTCGTCGTTGAGGATGCCGGTGGGCGACAGGAACTGGACGTCGGGATCGAGCAGCGCGTCGGGGTCCAGCACGCCAATGATTTGATAGCCCTCGCCGCCGAAGTTCACGAAGTCACCCACGACGCCCGGGTCACCGTTGAAGGTCTCCTGCCAGAAGCGGTGGCTCAGGATCACGATGTGTTCGTTGGCCCCGGCAACGTCGTCCTCGGGGCGGAAGTCACGACCCAGGGCGGTGCGCAACCCGAACAGACTGAGATACTGCGGCGTGACCTCCCAACCGTTGACCATCTGCGGATCGCCGCGGCCGGTCATGGTGTGAGTCATCGTGTGAATGGCCGCCATGGATTCGAAGTGGATCTGGTTTTCCTGCCACTCCAGGAAAGTGCCGCCGCAAGAACCGCCGGTGCCGCCGGGAACCGGGGCCTCGTCGATGACCATGATGCGGTCGGAATCGGCGTAGGGCAGGGGATTGAGCAGCAGGCCGGAGACGACGGAGAAGATGGCGGTGTTGGCCCCGATGCCGATCGCCAGGGTGAGCACCGCGACCGCGGTGAAACCGGGGGATTTGCGCAAGTTGCGGGCGGCGAAACGCAGGTCCTGCCAAAAGTGTTCGGCCCAGGCACCGAAGCGGGCGTCGCGCACCTCTTCGGTGCGGGCGTCGACGGAGCCGAAGTCGGCGGCGGCGCGGCGACGGGCGGTGGCGGGGTCTTCGCCGACGGCGATGCGGCGGGCGGTTTCTTCGTCGAGGTGGTGTTTCATTTCATCGAGCATTTGTTGGTCCATGGCGCCGCGCTGGAACGCGCGCCGGAGGCGGGTGCGAAGGCCGGAGAGTTTGCTCATGGGGCAGGCGGGGTGTCGTTGGATTGTTATTCGGTGCGCAGCGCGGCCAAGGGGTCGATGCGTGCCGCGTGGCGGGCGGGGAGCCAGCATGCGATCAGGGCGATCGTGGCGAGCAGGATGGGCGTCATCGCGAGAACCCACGCGTCCGACGGTGCTACGCCGTAGAGTTGAGCGCGAATGAGGTGGCCGAGTGCAAGCGCCCCGACAAGCCCGAGAGCAATGCCAGCCATTACGACACGTCCGCCTTCGCCGACAATCATGGCGACCACCTGCCGCTGATCAGCGCCCAACGCGATGCGGATACCGATCTCGCGGGTGCGTCGCGCGACGGAATAGGCGAGCACGCTATGAATGCCGAGCGCCGCCAACACGACCGCCGCAACGGCGAAAACACAGAGGTAGTTGCGGTATGTGCGTCGGGCCTGAGTGGAGTCATAGAGGGCAGAGGTCATGGTCTCAATGTGCGGCAACTGCATGTCGGCGTCGACCTCACGCAGCGCGGCGCGAACGGCGGTCGCCAACAACGCGGGGTCTTGCGATGTGCGGAGCAGGAATCGGTTGGGCATACCCCACGAGGGCGCCTCATTCAGCGGGCGAAAGAATTGGGGGGTGACCGGCTCATCGACTCCGAGCAGTCGGGCGTCTCCGACCACCCCGACAACCTGAAAGGTGCGCGCGCCGCCGTTGGTGTAGCGGAAGGTTCGACCCATGGCATCTTGGTTGGGCCAAAAGTCACGGGCCATGGTTTCGTTGATCACCACGGCGGAGTTTTCATCACCCTGATCCGCCGAGGTGAGGAAACGCCCTCCGAGCAATGGAGCCTGCGCGACTTGGAAAAAATCACGTTGATTCAAGCTGATGTAGCTGCGGCCCGTAAATCCGAGCACGTCGCCGGTCTCGTTTTCGGCGGGGAGTTGCAACCCGGTGAGTTTGTAGCTGCCCACTGCTTCGACTCCGGGAAGCGCGGCAAGGCGATCCATGGCGGTGCTCACCCGGATGTGGGTGCGGGTATCGGCGTCTGGCGAAAACCCGCCTGTAGGCAAAAAGGAAACGACGGCCGACAATAGGTGATCGGAAGCGAAACCTGGAGGCGCTCGCAGTTGCTCGATTACACTGCGAATCATCAGACCTGCTCCACTCAGCAGGATTAAAGCGAGCGCGACTTCCAGGCTGGCCAGCAAACGTCCCTGACGGCGGGCACCGATGCTCAAGGTAGCGGTGTTGCCGCTGTTCTTGAGGTGTGCGTTGATCGGTGTGTGACTGCCGCGCCAAGCGGGCCACAAACCGAAACACAGGACCGTCAAAGCCGTCACGGCAAACGCGATGGCCAAGGCGCGTCCATCCAGCTCGATGGGACGCAACTGGGGGAGTTGATTGAGACTGGCCAAGAGGTGAAGGCCCCAGTGGGTGAGGACCAGCGCGGCGACGCCGCTGACCACTGCGAGCACAGTGCTCTCCAGCAGTAATTGGCGGATAAGGCGGCCTCGGCGAGCTCCGAGCGCGGCACGCACCGCCAGTTCGCGGCGGCGGCGCTCCGTGCGAGCGAGAGTGAGATGGGCGGTGTTGGCGCAGACGATCAACAGCACCAGTGCGATTGCCAGCGACAGGCCGTTCAATGTTTCGCGCAGACGGGGGAATTCCCTGCTGTAGACGCGTCCTTGCAGCGCTTCATGCAACGGTCGCACCCAAAGTTGCAAGCCATCGGTGTTCTTCTGCCAAACGCTCCGGTAGGTCGAAGCCAGCGTCTCGTCCTGTTGCAGTTGGGCGGCGATCGTGTCGAGTAACACCTCGAGGCGGGCGAGCCTACCGTCAGGCGGCAACTTGAGTAGCGCGATGGTGTTGGCAGCTCGCATATGATTGGGGCGAGGCCGAACAGGTTGGGCGGGAAGCCAATATTGGGTGGAGCGAGATGGAAATTGAAAATAGTTCGGCATGACTCCGGTGACGGTCAGCAGCCGATCGCCGATCCGAACCGTTTGACCGATGATCGTCGGATCGCCCTGAAAGCGCGATTTCCACCATGCGTGACTGAGCACGATAGCGCTGTCGCGCGGTGGTTCACGGGCGTCGTAGTTGAGGGCCTCGTCGTCGGTGAAAGTGCGACCAAGAACGGGTTGGACGCCGAAGAAACGGAAGAACCCCGGGGGCACGCGTGACCCGAAAACCGTGGTTACGAAGCCGTCTTCACGGTCTGACATCTGAGTCGAACGATCACACCAAGTGAAGGCGGGAAAGGCATCCGAATTGTCTAGCAATGCCTGCAATATCGGAGGCGTGATACCTGAAGGCTGTGGGGCGGGATTTTCGGAATAGTATGACCACTCGCCGACCTGCATGATACTGTCGGCATGCGGTCCTGGCACGGGATTAAGCAGCACGCGGTCGACCACGCTGTAGACGGAGGTCGACGCGCCGATTCCCAGTGCCAAGGTGACGATAACCACAACAGAAAACCGGTGGTCACGACGCAGTGAACGGACGGCTTGAACGAAGTCATGCCACCACAACTCGACCCACGTTCCCCAACGCCGCTCGCGGACCTCTTCGGTGCGGGCGTCGACGGAGCCGAAGTCGGCGGCGGCGCGGCGGCGGGCGGTGGAGGGGTCTTCACCGGCGGCGATGCGGCGGGCGGTTTCTTCGTCGAGGTGGTGTTTCATTTCATCGAGCATTTGTTGGTCCATGGCGCCGCGCTGGAACGCGCGCCGGAGGCGGGTGCGAAGGCCGGAGAGTTTGCTCATGGGGATATGGCCGCGAAGGGGCGTAAATGAGTGGCAGGGTTATTCGGAACGAGGCAGGGTAGTAGCCAAATCCTGAATACGATAGGACTGGCGGCCGGCGGTGATCAGGGTCGAGAGGGTGGTTTTGAGGGGCTGGTCGAATTTTTGTCCGGGGTAGATCCAGATTTCGCTGGTGGTCAGGTTCTGCACGTTGGAATAGAGCGTGCCCCAGCCGTCGCCGTTCTGGGCGGTGCGGCGGCAGACCTCGGTGATGGTGGCGAGACCTGCCTCTGACTCGGCCAGCAGGCGGGTGGCGACGGGGTGGCGCCAGCACCTGGAGCCGTTGTTGCCGGTGATGGCATTGAAGTTGGTCGTGACCAAAGTCTCTTCGCGCGTGAACACCTGCGAACCGGAGGGACTGATGATGGCGAGGGTGCCGTGTTTGTCGGCCACATGCATCTGGGCCCGTTCGAATCCTTCGGTGAACCAGTAGTTTTCAAAGAAACGCACCACCTCCCCGGTGGTGGAGGCGGAGGCGAGCAAATGACCGAGGATGGCATCATCCCCACCGGGGTATGGATTTCTCCGCGCCGGGTCCTTCAAGGGATAAGGCTGTTGCAGGGCATTAAAGTCGTAGGTCAAACCCGCCTCGTTCATGCCGCCCTGAATGCCGGCTCGGGGTGAATCATAAGTAAACGTGAAGTAGCCGAAGCGGGTGTCGTCGGTCCGGGGAAAGACGTTGAGGTAAAGGGGCACGTCGAGCGGACCGTCTTCATTGTTGCCCGTCCAGACCTGGCCATCGGGCGCCACGGCGCTGAGGATGGTGCAGGCGGTGGCCGAGGGCGAGATCAGGCACGAGGTCAGGAGCACGGCGGTCACAAGGCGGGCGTAGTGACGCATGGCGAAATTCACGATTTTTAAGGTGTGGCGGGATGGTTCAGTCTGATCGCAGCGCCTGGATGGGGTCGGCTTTGGCGGCGCGTCGGGCGGGGAGGTAACAGGCGAGGGCGGTGACGAAGGCGAGGAGGAGGGCGGCGACGATGAAGACGAGCGGGTCGGTGGCGGAGACATTGGTCATGAGGTTGGCGGCGACGCGCGCGGCGCCGATACCGGCGACCAAGCCGAGACCCAGGCCGATGAGCAGGAGGCGTCCGCCGTGGCGGAGGATGAGCTGCATGATGTCGGCACGGGCGGCACCGAGAGCGACACGGATGGAGAGTTCCCGACGACGGTTGGCTACCGCAAAGGCCATGACCCCGTAGAGCCCGATGGCCGCGAGTGAAAGGGCCATGATGGCGAACACGCCGATGAGATTGAGCGTGAGTCGTTGCGGACCGAGCGCTTCGCCCATGGCATGTTCGAGCGTCTGCACACGGGCCAAGGGCAGGTTGGGGTCGATGTGATGCACGGCGGCGGAAAGTGCTGGCAGCATCGCGGCCGGATCTCCCTGGGTGCGGACGATGAAGCCCGACCACCAGACGAATTCCGTGTGGGGCACAAAGAAGGTGGGTTGCGGATCTGTAGTCAGAGAGTCGATACGGATGTCGGACACGACGCCCACCACTTCCCACGGTTGGTCTTTGGCGTGGACGAGTTTGCCCAATGGATCCGTATCCGGACCGAAGAGTTGGCCCGCCATGGTTTCGTTGATGACCATGACATCCGGCGCCTCGAGGCGATTGTCGGCGGAGGAGATGGCGCGTCCACGCACGATGCGCGCGCCGAGGGTATCGAAGTATCCGTGGGATACATACTTTATCCGGCCGGTGCGGTCCTGACGGGTTTCCGGGGCATCCTCGCGACTGATGAAGTAACCCTGGCCACTGTCCCCAAATGGCAGGTCGTCGGCGCTGGCGACAGCGACGGCACCGGGAACCGCCAGGAGTTCAGAGCGCACTCGCTGGATAAATTCAATCCGTTGGGTGGGGCTGGCATAACCCCCGGAGTAGGGAGGGGTAAGCTCGAACATTAAAACGTTTTCCGCGGTGATGCCGGGATCGGCGGTGACCGTGCGCACCATGCCGCGCACAAGCAGTCCGGTGCTCACCAGCAGCACCGCGGTAAGGGCGATTTCCGCGATCACGAGACTGGACTGGCTGCGGGATCGACCGCCATCGGTCGCGTTGCTGGTGCCGCATTTCAGGCTGTGATTGAGATCGGGATTCCGCGCCCGCAGCGCGGGGAAGATCCCGAAAATAAGTCCGATCAGAATACTGGAAAAAAGGCCGAATCCCAACACGCGCAGGTCGAGTTGCGGCACCATGGTGGCGGGCAGCAGATCGGCGCTGGCGGTGGCCAATACGCGAATACTGGCGAAGGCGACGAGCAGGCCGGCCCCACCACCGATCAAGGCGAGCAACGTGCTTTCGGTCAGCACTTGCCGAACGATGCGTCCGCTGCTGGCACCCAAAGCGGCGCGCAGGGCGATTTCCCGTTGACGGGTGGCGGACCGCGCCAGCAACAGGTTGGCGACATTGGCGCAAGCGATCAGCAGAACCAGCGCGGTGGCCGCGGACAGCATGAGCAGAAACGGCCGGGGGTTCTTGGCGAACATGTCCTGCATCGGTTCTGCCCCGACTCCCCACGTGTGCATCCATTCGGGGTAGGTGGCGTCGAGACTTGATTTGATGGCGCGGAGTTCTGTTACCGCGCTGGTGAGGGAGGCATCCGGTTTCAGCCGTCCGAACACCCGCCCCATGTGCACATCAAAGGAGGTTCGGTAGTTGTTGGGGGTGAGCACCAGGGGCAAAAACAATTGGGTCTCCCGGCTATGCCACATGCCGTGGGGCACGACACCAATGATCTCCCGCGGGACACCGTCCAAGGTGATGAGTTGCCCGATGGCGTTGGGGGAACCGGCGAATCGTGTCTGCCAGAAAGACTCGCTGATCATGACGACATTGTTCTGTCCGCCCACTTCGTCATCGGCCGCCGTAAAATGTCGTCCCACGACGGGGGCCAGTCCCAGCACTTCGTCAAAATCGGATGAAACGGAGGCGGCGGAAACTTTTTCCGGTGCACCGGATCCCGTCAAATCGACCTGTTCACCGGCCGCGATGAAGAGACCCTCGAACTGCGTTTGATGTTTATACCAGTCGACGAACGCACCACCGGAGACGGCGTTGCCACCACCCTTCGGCACGGTCTCAAACACGCGGACCAATCGATCCGCGTCGGGATAGGGCAAGGGCCGTAGCAGCACGGCGTCGACTCCGCTGAAGATGGCGGTGTTCGCTCCGACCCCCAAGGCAATGGTGGCCACGGCCACGAGGGTGAAGCCGGGAGATTTGCGAAGTTGACGAGCAGCGAAGCGCAGGTCCTGCCAAAGTTGTTCCAACCACGACCCCAGGCGATTTTCACGCACCTCTTCGACGCGGGCGTCGACGGAGCCAAAGGCGGCGGCGGCGCGGCGGCGGGCGGTGGCGGGGTCTTCGCCGGCGGCGATGCGGCGGGCGGTTTCCTGATCGAGATGATCTTTCATTTCATCAAGCATTTGTTGGTCCATGGCGCGGCGCTGGAACGCGCGCCGGAGGCGGGTGCGGAGGCCGGAGAGTTTGCTCATGGCGGGTGGGGCGGGGTTATTCGTTCCGGAGGGCGGTGATGGGGTCGATCCGGGTGGCCTTCCAAGCGGGCGCGAGCGCAGCCAGGGTGGAAACGCCGACCAGAGCCACGACCACCGTAACGAGCGTTACCGGGTCGTGCGGGGCGATGCCATGCAGTTGGCTTTGAATCAGACGCGTCGCGCCGAACATGACCGGGAGTCCGATGACCACGCCGATGCCGGCCAAGAGGAGCGCCTGCCCCACGATGGGGCGGGCGACGTCGGCGCGTTGGGCACCGATGGCCATACGAATGGCGATCTCCCCACGACGCCGGGTGACGTCGTAGGCGATGAGACCGTAGAGACCAATGCCGCAGAGCACGAGGGCGAGGGCGGCGAGCGCCGAGCCGAGGACCGCAATCATGCGTTCACGACCGAGGTTCTGTGCAAGCAGCGCGGCTTGGGTCGTAACGTCCATAACGGGCACGGCGGGATCGATGGCGGCGACGGTGCGACGAATCAGCGGCGCGAGCGCATCCGCCGACGAATGGGACCGCACCGCAAAGGAGGCGGATGCGACGGCGGTCGCGGCGAAGCGGCCATAAAACCGTTGGGCGGCCGGATAGTAGGAGGCGGGCGGCGGCTCGGCTTTGACGTCGTCGAAAACCGTGTCGGCGCAGACCCCGACGATACGCCACTCGGCGTCCCACATAGCGAGGGTATGGCCGAGCGGATCGCGCCCCGCGAGGTAGCGGCGAACAAAGGTCTCGTTCACTACCACAACCTTGGGCGCGTCGGCGGTGTCGCTCGCCGCGATGGCGCGACCGGCCACCACGGGGATGTCCATCACGTCGAAGTAGCGGGCGTTGACCATCTGCCGATAAGTATAACCGCCCGCGATGGGAGGATCGGCCAAGGATGTGAGTTCAACTCCGCCGACCGAGACCTCATCGGTCAGCGGGCGGAACTGCATAAGACCCGCGTGCTGCACGCCGGGCAGAGCATCAAGCGCCACCTGCACACGATCGTAGTAAGCCATCCGGGCGGAGTCGTCGTAGCCGGCGCTGGCCGGATTGAGACGGAAGAGCAGCGTGCCATCGGTGGCGAAGCCCGGATCGATGCGTTGCAGGTTGAGCAGACTGCGTAGGCCCAGGCCGGCGCCGGCAAGAACGACAAGGGACAGGCAGATCTGAGCGACAATCAAAGCGCGACCGAGGCGCAAGCGCGGCTCACCGATGGCTCCGCGGGAGCGCAGACTGTGCAAGGGATCGGTGCCGCCGGCGCGCCAGGCGGGCAGGATGCCGGCGAGCAAGGCAGTGAGCCCGGCCGACGCGAGAGCGAAGGCGAGCACGCGTCCGTCGAGCGGGAGGGCATAGTGTAAACCCTCTCCCGTTCCCGCCAACAACTTCGACAAGGCGCCCTGCATCCACCATGCGAGCAGCACGCCTCCAGCCCCGCCGGTTCCAGCCAAAACCGCGCTCTCGCAGAAAGCTTGCCCCATCAGTCGTCGTCGTCCGGCGCCCAAGGCATGACGGACGGCGAGCTCGTGTTGGCGGGCCGCACCGCGAGCGAGCGAAAGCCCGGCGAGGTTGGCGCAGGCCACCACCATGACCAGAGCGGTGATGCCGAGCATGAGTTGCAATGGCGTCCGGTAGGTCTCGCGGTCAAACCCGAGTCCGCTCGTGCCGTCGTGGGCCACGATGCGCGGGTCGGTCATGTAGCCGTCCGTGAACGACGCGAAGACGGGGCCGAGACGGCTCGTCAACTCGGCGTCGCTCACCCCGGGTCGCACCCGGGCGAGCAGGCGGATGAACCAGTGCCAGTCGTCACCAAATCCTACATACAGGAAAGGGGAGCCTTCGATCAGCGGGATATAAACGCCGGTGGATTGACCCGGACGAATGCCTTCAAACTCCGGCGGCAGCACCCCGACAATTTCGTGAGGGACGCCGTGCATGCGGAGCACTTTTCCCAAGACGTTCGGATCGCCATCAAATTGGGTCTGCCACACGCCATGACTGATGACGGCGAGCGGAGCGCCGGTGGCCTCGTCGCCGGGGAGCAGCGTGCGACCGAGCAGGGATTGCACCTCCAAGCCGGTGAAAAAATTATCCGACACCATCATGCCGGTGGACGCGAAGGCGTTGTGGTCGGATTGAGCGGTGAGTTCGCGCAAAGGGAAATAGCCCAATACCTCGGCGACTCCGGACGCACCTTCACGCAAGGCGGCGAAAGTGGGATGATTGACCGATTCGAGTTCGGTGACATCGCCAACGGTGCGCGAGAACGTGCGATTGATGGAGCGCATGCGCACGTCGGTGCCGCTCCAGTGCAACACCCGTAATTCGGACGGTGCCGGCACGGGAAGAGGCCGCAGCAGGATGGCGTTGACGAGAGAGAACACGGCCGTTCCCGCACCAATGGCGATGGCGATGGTGCCCACCGCGATAAGCGTAAACACGGGTGACTTGCGCAGCCCCCGCCACGCGTGGCGGGTTTGGCGAAAAGTTTCATCGAACCACGCTGCGAAACGGCCGTCGCGAACGTGCTCCTGGTGCGCGTCGACGGAGCCGAAGTCGGCGGCGGCGCGACGCTGGGCGGTGACGGGGGCTTCGCCGGCGGCGATGCGGCGGGCGGTTTCGAGTTCGATATGAGCCTGCATTTCCGCCGCCATGTCGCGTTCAAAGCGTCGGCGGAAAAGGGCGCGTTTGATGCGCTGCCCGAACCCCGTTCCGCGACTCATCCGAGGTCCTCCAACTTGGCACCAAGGACGGTATTGATGGCGAGGGAGAGGCGAGCCCAGTTGGCGGTTTCGCGCTCGAGTTGTTTGCGGCCAAGCTTCGTGATCTCGTAGAACTTGGCCTTGCGATTGTTTTCCGAGATGCCCCAGTCGGACGTGATCCAACCTTGCTCCTCCAGCCTATACAAAGCCGGGTAGAGCGACCCCTGCTCGACACGGAGCACCTCGGAAGAAATTTGGCGAATGCGCACGCTGATGCCGAACCCGTGCATCGGCTCCAGCTGGAGCGATTTGAGGATGAGCATGTCGAGCGTGCCTTGCAGGAGGTCAGTTTTGGCCATTCTGGTAAGTAAGAAGTTTGAAGTGGGAAATAAGGGGCAGGTCGGAAATCGGGTCCAATGGGACTTTCCTAGATTGTCTACATGAACGACCTTCTTCCTGTAGAATGTCAAGGAGAGATACCCGCGGAGCCGGCGTCGGGTTACAGAAAATTTTGAGAATCTGAAACCGAGATCATCGTGGGGTGGGGACGCCCAACGGTTTTACTCAGGGTGTGTGGAGTGAACGCGGGGGTGCTGGTGGATGAAGCGCGGTCGTCGCGAGCGACGCCCCTACGTCATGATGGAGCGTCCTGCTGGGGTAGGGGCTTCGCTCGCGAAGCCCGGAACGCGGCGGCGTGGTGTCGTGATGGGCTGGAGCGCGGTTGAAGGTAGGGCGCTTTCGCCGAAAGCGCCGCTGCGGTGGGCGTGGCTAAGCAGGATGAAGCGCGGTCGTCGCAAGCGACGCCCCTACGGGAGGATGGAGCGTCTTGCTGGGGTAGGGGCTTCGCTCGCGAAGACCGGAACGCGTCGGCGTGGTGGGGGGAACGCGAGCGGTCGTCGCGAGCGACGCCCCTACGAAGAGCGGTCGATTTTGGCGGCGATTGATTTATCGTAGTTGAGCCATTCCGGCGGGGGCGTGCCGTCTGGTTTCAAACCGGCGAGGAATCGATAGCGCAGGGGGTCCTCGCATAACCATCCAGACCACGCAGTAGTAATAGGAACGAGGTGCGCTCGGTAAGGATTCATGAAAATGTAGAACGCGTAGTCCGCTTCGCTTTCGGTTTCTCTCAGTCGGTGTTCGAAACCGTTGCGTTGCCACGTCCACAGTTTGTCGGAGCGGCGGCGGACGGATGCCTTAAATTTGCCCATCACCTGGCCGACAGTGAGGCGCTTGCCCAAAGTGAACAGGAGATGAACGTGGTCGGGCATCACACAGGCGGCGTGCAATGAGTTGTCGTGGCTGAACGTATCGGCCAATGTGGAACGCACGGAGGAGAGGTTATGGGCGAGGGTGAGCACCTGAGCGCGCTTGCTGGTGCACATGGTCACAAAATACACCGCGCCCGGAGCCGAAACACGGCCGAGCAAAAGGCGGGCAGTTTGCCGCTGAGGACCGGTCGGCATGGTCAGGATTGTGATGAGGCGAATCGTCTGGGCAAGTTCGCGGTCGTCGCAAGCGACGCCCCTACGTCAGGATGGAGCGTCCTGCTGGGGTAGGGGCTTCGCTCGCGAAGCCCGGAACGCGTCGGCGTGGTGGGGGGGACGCGTGCGGTCGTCGCGAGCGACGCCCCTACGTCAGGATGGAGCGTGCTGCTGGCGTAGGGCTTCGCTCGCGAAGACCGGAACGCGTCGGCGTGGTGGATGGAACACGCGCGGCTGGCTGGCACACGAAATCGATCAGGTTTGGGCGGGCGGCTTGTGCGTCGAAGCTGGTGCCGGCTGCTGCTCCCGTAGTTCACGAATCTCCCCCTGCATGGCTTTCAGCTGTTCCAACATCAACCGTTGGGCTTCGCGTGAGGCGGGTTCATCCTTGTCGTCGCCGAGAAAAATACTGGCGGCGACACCGCTGAGGGTGCCGAAGAGTCCGATGCCCGCGATCATCACGAAGGTTGCGATGATACGGCCGGAGGTGGTGACGGGATATTTGTCGCCGTAACCCACGGTCGTGGTGGTGGTGATGCTCCACCACAGCGCGTCGTTGGCGGTCTGGATGTTGGCTTCGGGTTCGTCGAGCTCGGCGATGAGGATGCCGGTGGAGCCAAACGAAATCACGAGGAAGGTGAACACGAGGATGCCGGTCAGGCCGGCGCTGGTTTTGCTCTCCCACAGGATCTTGTAGAGGCGGCGCACGGACCGGATGGCGATGAGCAGGCGCACGACGCGCACCACGCGCAGAATGCGAAAGGCCTCGATCGCCGGCACCGCCGCCAACAGATCAAACCAGCCCCACTTCATGAACCGCCACTTGGAATCGGCCTTGGCGAAGCGGATGGCGAAATCGATGAAGAGCAGACCACAGATTGTCGTATCAATGTAGAAGACGAGGCGTTGGATTTCCTCCGGAACCTGGAAGGCCAACTCCGCGCCCAATCCGGCCAGCAACACGAGCGAAAGCACCAATACACCGAATTGAAACGGGCCCAGATCTTCCGGGTCTTCTTGGGGAGGTAACACCTGCATGATCAAATTTCAGCAACTCCCGGACCGAAAAGCCAGCCCGGCGGCGGTCATGCGTAAATGCGCCCGCGAGCGGGCGGCCGATGTGGGGCTTTACCTGAGGGCATGGGCGTCAGCCCGCGCCGCGCACCAGCCAGATGGTGTAGCCGAGGTAGGCGACGACGAGGGCGGCGCCTTCCCAGCGGTCGACGCGTCCGCCCGTGCGCACGAGTGGTAGAATGGCGACGGTGATGACGACAAGCACGAGGAGATCGACGTGTTGCAACGCCGCCGCGGTGCCGCCGCTGGCCAAGCCGGCGGCGCCGAGGATACCGAGGATGTTGAACAAACTCGAACCCACCAGATTACCGACCGCCACATCGTGTTCGCCCTTCGAGACCGCGACGACTGAGATCGCCAGTTCCGGCAGACTCGTGCCGATCGCCACGATCGTGAGGCCGATCACGGTTTCACTCCAACCCCACTCGCGGGCGAGCGTCACGGCCCCGTCGACGAAGAGATCCGAGCCGTAGAGCAACAGACCGAGACCACCGAGCGCGCCCACGACGGCGAGTGGGAGGGAGATGGGTTTGGGCACGTCGGCGCCGAGTGATTGATCGGGATCCTGCTTGGCCGACCGCAACGTGAGTCCGGTGTAAAAGAGCAATCCGATGAACAGCAACGCAGCCTCGCCCACGCCGAGATGGTCGTTCCACAAAAACGCGCCCCCCAGCAGGGTCGCGCCGATGAGCAACGGCACCTCGCGGCGGATCACCGCATGGCTGGCGGTGAGCGGTTTGACCAAGGCGCACAGGCCCATGATCAGCGCGAGATTGCACAAGTTGGAGCCGATGACGTTGCCGACCGCGATGGCCGCGGCCCCGCGTTGGGCGGCTTGCAGACTGACGACCAATTCCGGCGCGCTGGTGCCAAACGCGACGACCGTCAGACCGATGACCAACGGCGTGAGACCGAGTTTGAGCGCGAGCGCCGATGCCCCACGCACGAGCAACTCCGCACCGAGGGTGAGAATAGCGAGACCAATGATGAGTAGAACGATCGGAGGCATGGTGACAGGAGCGAAAACCAACGCATAGGTTTCGCGACATGGCGAGCGGATGCCGCCGGGATTCTCCGTCAGACGCGGGCTCCGCAGGTAGGGGCGTTGCCTGCGACGTCCGCGCGGTGCGGTCGGTTTTCATGCTCAACGGACGAAACTGGCGGAATTGCTTCCCCGTTTCGTCGCGGCACGATCGGTCATCTTTACCCCATGAAAAAATACCTCGGCCTGAATCTCATCCCGCTCAACGCCGACCTCGGTCTGCTGCTATACCGCGTCGCTTTTTCCTTTGTGATGATCCGTTACCACGGCTGGGGAAAGCTCACCGGCTGGCAGGATGATTCCGCTGGATTGCCCAACTGGTTTTCCCTCGCGGGGGCCAAGGCGGAGTTTCACACGTTCCCCAACTACCTCGGGATTTCGAGCGAGTTGAGTTACGTTATCGTTGCGTGGTCGGAGACATTTGGCTGCATCCTGATTGCGCTCGGTCTGGTCACGCGGCTGCAGTCGTTGGTCTTGTTTTCCGTGATGATGGTGGCGTGGATTTTCCATCACCACATGGGCTTCCGTGCCCCGCACGGTGGCGAGACGGCCTTCCTGTTCGCGTTCGCCTACCTCACGTTGTTCCTGGCCGGCCCCGGCAAATACTCGCTCGACCGCAAACTCGGCATCGGCCGGAGCTGAGCGGAGAAATTTTAACGCGAAGACACGAAGAGCGCAGAGAGACGCCAAGCCGGAAACCCATCCGATACTTGGTGAAGCTCTGCTGCCTTTGCGCGTTGGCGTTAGATCCTAGTCCTCGAAGACGCTGGAGGCGATGTTGGCGGGGACGGGGGCGGGGCGGTCGCAGGTGGATTCGATCGTGATGTGACGACCTTCGTCGCTGGAACGCGTGGCGGCTTCCATGAGCTCGACCACGTGGTGCGCGAGCCGGCCATCGGTGCGGTGCGGACGACCGCTGCGCAGGGCATGACCGATGTCGGCGACGCCGCTGCCGCGACCGCGTCCCTCGGCGTGCGTCATCGGCACGGGATCAAATTTGTCGGAACCCGCCGGGCTGAAGAAACAGGGGTCGTCGAAGCGATTCGGATCGCACACGCGTAGGGTGCCGGCCGTGCCGTGAATGACGATGTTGGGCAGGTTGGTTTTGGGCGTGTCGAAGCTCATGACCATCGTGCCGATCGGGCCGCCGGAAAACTCGAGCGTGGTGGAAAAGTGCGTTGGAATATCGACGGTCACTTTTTCACCCGCGCGCGGCTCGCTCGTGATCGTGCGTTCGGCAAAGGTCTTGCGGGCGGAGCCGGTCACGCGGGCGACCGGGCCGAGCAGGTTGACGAGGGCGGTGAGGTAATACGGGCCCATGTCGAACATCGGACCGCCGCCAAACTTGTAGTAGAAATCCGGATTCGGATGCCACGTCTCGTGACCGGGGCAAAGCATGAAGGCCGTGGCGGCAACAGGGGTGCCGATGACCCCGTCGTCGATGAGCTTGCGGGCGGTCTGCAGGCCCGCGCCGAGAAACGTGTCGGGAGCGCTGCCGAGGCGGAGGTTCGCAGTGGCCGCTTGGCTGACGAGGGCGGCGGTCTCCGACGCCGTGAGTGCGAAGGGTTTCTCGCAGTAGACGTGTTTACCGGCGGCGAGGGCGGCGTGGTTGATCGCGGTGTGCGCGGCCGGGATGGTGAGGTTGACGATCAAGTCGACGTCGTCGCGGGCGATCAGGTCCTCGGTCGAACCGCCGAATGCGAGCCCGTGGTCGGTGGCGGTTTTGCGCGCCAGGTCGACATTGAGATCGGCGCAGGCGGTGAGCTCGATGATGGGATAATTTTGGCAGCCTTCAAAGTAGGCGCCGGAGATTTTACCGCAGCCAATGAGGCCGACTTTAAGGGTATCAGACATGGGAATAGGGATGAAAGGGAGAGACCACGAAATACACGAAACACACGAAAGTTTCGGGAGATTGCGTCGGCTTGTATCCTGGTTTGGCCGCGCCGTATCGCCGTTGGGTTCACATGGTTCGAGCGGCGAGGCCCTTTCGTGTTTTTAGTGTATTTCGTGGTTAATTTTCAGGCCAGGTCGCCGGCGGCCCAGCGGAGGCCGCGGACGGTGAGGTCGAGGGCGGCGGGGCAACGGTCGAATTCGGCGAGTTCGTGGCCGAGGGCGGCGTAGAAGACGCGGCCCTTGCCCCATTGTTTTACCCATGCGATCGGCATGGGGACGGATTTACCTTCATACACGTAGAGGGTCTCGGCGAGGACGTGCACGCCTGGATCCATCAGCATGTAGTATTGTTCGGAGGTGTAGGGAAACTCGGTCGGGATACCCTGCATGATCACGTGTTCGGGATCGGTCACGGTGATGTCGTAGTCACCGATGTAGGGGTGGGCGACGAACATGCCACCAACCATCCACTTGAATTCCACGTCGCCGCGGAAGGCGTCGCCCAGACCCCCGTGGAAACCACCAAGGTTCACGCCGCCGTGGACGGCGTCGCGCAGGGCTTTGGATTCTTCCTTGGTCCACTCGCCCATGGTCCAGTTGGGCACAATCAGGTCGAACGCGGAGAGATCGAGCCGGGTGAGGCAGGCGGTCTCGGTCTCGCACTGGCACTCAAAGCCGTGTTTCGACAGTTCGGCGACGTAGCGTGCCGTAAATGCTTCGGGGATGTGGCCAGCCCAGCCACCGCTGATAAAGAGAGCTCGTTTCATGTAGAACGATGAACTGAGCACACCTGCCCGCATCCGGCAATCGCCCGCCCGGTCCAACCCTTGTTTTTCGTTAAGTGACCGACCGGGCCAGCGAGTTGCCGCCCGGAGGGTGTAACCATAATGGTTACACTTCCGGCCGGAGCGCGGTGCTAAGGCGCAGTGAAAAGTCGGTCGGGAAGGGTAGGGCGTGCTCGCCGAGCGCGCGGCGGCGGGGTGGTGGAGCGTGGGGTTTTCCAGGTGGAAGGGTTCGTCGGCTTCGGCGAAGCAGCCCTACCTGGGCAGATACGGGTAAAGGTGCGGGGGGCGTGTCGCAGACCGAGATCGTGTGCTTACATGGCTGGCGCCCGCGATCGGAGGGCCCATGGTGGTGGGAGAGTGTAACCATAATGGTTACACTTCCAGCGGGACGGGGTGGCGGGATTCGATCCGGACGGGCGATGGGGGCTCGGTTTGTGAGGACTCCATGGGAGGGCGTTTGTCGGGTTTGACGCCGCTGGGGCGGGGCGGCAACGTGCCGGCCCATGTTGCTCCCCGATCGCGTCCTTCGCGGGTTGTCCGTCTTGCTGCCGTTCGCCGTGGTGGCGGTGGTCGCGTGGACGGGCTGGTCGACGGTGCGGGCGCAGCGCGATCAAGCGGGACCGAACCGTCTGATGATTCCGGTGCGGATCGAACGGGCGGCGGAGGCCCACGTTTACTACGATATCGGGCGCGGCTTGTGGCACGGCGACCAGGCGGTGCGGCAGTTGGAGGGTTCGCCGGACTGGCGTGTAGTGGGATTTCCGTTACCTCGCGTGCCGGTGCAGGTGTTGCGTTTTGATCCCTTGCTCACGCCCGGCACGTTCGCACTGAAAGCGCCATGGTTGGAATCGGCGACGGGACGCACGATCGCGAGATTCCCGCTGAGTGCGGTCACGCCGCGTCATCAGATCGCGGCGTGGCGGATCGAAGGTGACGCCTTCGTGGCAGAGACCTTGGCCGATGCCGATGACGCACAGGTGATGCTCGAACTCGGCGCGCCGCTGCGGGTGGGGCAGCCGCGCTGGCCGTGGCCGGAAGGCGTGGTGGTGTTGGGGGTGATTGTGTTCTGGGGCTGGGTGCGCCGCCAGCCGGCGGCGTGGCATCCGCGCGTGGACCTGGTGGGTTGGACTCGACGGGTCGGACGTGTCGGAGGACGGACGGGGGCGGTCGCTATGACGGTTTATCGCAGCGCGACGCCGCGGGCGGTTTTGTTGGGCGCGGTGGTGGTGGGGGCGGGGCAATGGTGGGCCATGCGCGGTTTGAGCGAGACCCTCGATTTGCCGATGTGGGATGAAACCAACTACGCAGCGCGCGGCATCGAGTGGCTGCCGGTAGGCGGTCCGTTGGGGGATCTGCACACGGGGCCGAGCTACGCGGTGCAATACGGTTTGGTCGGAATGGGAGGCTCAGTGGAGCGTGCGATTTATCGTCATCACTATTTCATCAAAATCGGGGGTGTGCTGATGTTGTATCTCTTGTTGGCGCGGTGGTGGCAGTGCTGGCCGGCGGCGGCGGCGGTGGCATTGGCGTGGGGCGGATCGTGGTTTCACACCGAGTATCCGTTGTTGGTTTATCAGGCGGCGTGGATGTGGTTTTTGGTCGCGTTGTGGTTGGTGGATCGGTGGCCGGTGGTGGCGCTGGCGCCGTTGGCGTGGGCGGTCGGGATGCGTCAGGACTACCAGTTCGTGGTGCCGTTTCTCATCGTGGGCGTCGTCGTGATGTGGCGGCGGCGAGGCGGCCGAGCGAGGGAGTGGTTGTCGTGGAGCGGAAGTCGAAGGGAGCGAATGGTCGCGGTGGCGATCGGCGTGGTTCTGCTCATGGGTATTGGCACGGTGGCGACGAATGTCTCGCTCGGCGGGGTGGGCAAACGGGGTTGGTTTGCCTTTCAACAACATTACGCGGTCCGGGCGATGGTGGTGGAAAATATCCCGAATTTTAATCCATTGGCGGAATATCCGCGGATCATGGCCCGGGACTTTCCGGGCGCGACCTCCTTGCGTGAAGCGTGGCAAAGCAATCCCGGTGCGATCGTCGATCACGTGCAGTGGAATCTTGGGCGGGCGGTGATTGAGCTGCGTGATTTGTGGCGCCCCGCACCCGAGCGCCGTGCGTTGAGTTGGGGGCTGTGGGCGACGGGCGCGTTGGCGCTGCTGGCCGCCGGGCGCCGGGCTCCGCCGAACGCGAACGTGCCGTGGTGGCGGGTGAGTGAAGTGACGGCGTTGGGCGCGGTGGTGGTGATCGGCCCCGGTTTGGTCGTGCTCGCGAAAGGCCCGTATATGCTGGCGATTGTGCCGTTGGTGCTGGCGATCGGGGCTGCGGTGTTGCGGTGGGGCGGGGCGCGGTTGCCGGAGCGGGGGCGAACTGGCTTGGCGGTGCTGGGATTGACGGTGAGCGTTGTGACTGCGGGGGCGTGGATTGGGAGCGGGTCCGTTTTCGAGCCCGGCAGTCGTCCGTTGCCGGTGCGGGATACCTTGGCGGTGTTGCGCGACGTTTGGCCGACGGAAGGCGAGCACACTCTGGTGGGTTACGGTGCGACTTCTTATGCGAATTATCTCGGTCATGCACGTTGTCGTGGGGTGGAGCCGGTCAACGCGGTGTCCGGAGATTCGGCTCCGGACTTGAGCGTCGCGGCGTTGTTGGAGCGCGATCAACCCTTCGCGATGCTGGTCACGCCCGAATGGCGGCAGGCGAGTGAAGTGGATGAAACGCCATTGCGTGAACGCGTGGACGCCGGAACCTGGCAAGTGCGTGACGTCGTGGCGGGCCAGTTGTATTGGCGGAGCACCCCGTAATATCGAGCCGATGTCGGGGCTCAGGTTGAGTTAGCCCGTGGGGTTGGAGCGGGGGAGCGTCCGCGAGCGGACGGCCTACGTTGGAGTGAAAGTGTAACCATAATGGTTACACTGGCGGTGAGGCGCGCGGCGCAGGGTGGGGTTATTGGTAGGGCGGGCTCCCCGAGCGTGGGGATTTGGGTGGTGTGGGGTTTTCCGGCTGGATGTGAGCGGCGGTTTTGGCAAAACCGCCCTACCTTCGGATGGGGCGGGGCATCGTGTGGCGGGGCTCGGGTGGGGATGGGAACGATTGTGGGGATGGAGCGTTGTGCTGGGGTAGGGCGTTCGCTTGCGAATGCCGGGACACGGCAGCGTGGTGGGGGGAACGCGTGCGGTCGTCGCGAGCGACGCCCCTACCTTAGGATGGAGCGTTGTGCTGGGGTAGGGCGTTCGCTTGCGAATGCCGGAACGCGGCGGCGTGGTCGGGGGCGGGCTTTGATGTTCTGCGATCGAGCGGGCGCACATCTTTGCGCTTCCCTCGGTGGCGTTGGACCTGACAAGTTGGCTCCTTTTCTTCTCCGACCATGCCATTGCTCACCCTTCTCGACCTACATCATGCCTTCGGTGGTCCGCCGGTGCTCGATGGAGTGAATTTCCAAGTCGATGCTGGCGAACGTGTGTGTTTGGTCGGCCGGAATGGCTCGGGTAAATCCACCCTCATGCGGCTGCTCGCGGGCGAGATGAAACCCGACCAAGGCTCCATCTCCAAACAATCGGGCATGCGGGTGGCGCGCCTGCTGCAGGAGATTCCCACCGATGTCACCGGCTCGGTCTTCGACGTCGTTTCCGGCGGGCTCAAACCATTGCACGATCACGAAGAGGAGTGGGAACAGGATGTGCGGCTCGACGATTTGTTCGACCGCATGCGCCTGGAGCAAGGTGCCGACTTCGCGGCGCTCTCGGGTGGCTTGAAACGCCGCGTGCTGTTGGCACGGGCGCTGGCCAGCGGTCCGGATCTGTTGCTCCTGGATGAGCCGACCAATCACCTCGATATCGAGAGCATCGAGTGGATCGAATCGTTTCTGTTGGAATCGAAACTCTCGCTGTTCTTCGTCACCCACGATCGCACGTTTCTCAAACGCCTCGCCACGCGCATCGTCGAACTCGATCGCGGCGAGCTTACCAATTGGGACTGCGACTTCGACACCTATCTGGTGCGTCGCGCTGCGCGCCTCGAAGTCGAGGAACGCGAACGCGCCCTCAAGGACAAGGTGCTGGCGCAGGAGGAAGCCTGGATCCGCCGCGGCGTGAAAGCCCGCCGCACCCGCGATCAGGGTCGCGTCACGCGTTTGAAGAGTTTGCGCGCCGAGCGTCGCGCGCGTCGTGACGTCGCGGGCAAGGCGACCATCACGCTCAGCGAGGCCGAGCGCAGCGGTCAACGCGTAGTCGAGGCCATCGGGATCGACTTCGCTTATCCGAACAGCGCGCCGCTCGTGCGCGGCCTCGACCTTTTGGTGAGCCGTGGCGACAAGATTGGCCTCATCGGCCCGAACGGGGCGGGCAAGACCACGTTGATCAAATTGCTGCTGGGTCAACTCATGCCCACGGGTGGCGAGCTCAAGCAGGGCACCAAACAGGAGGTCGTGTATCTCGACCAACTCCGCGCCCAGATCGACGACAACAAGACGGTGGCCGAAAACGTCAGCGAGGGCAGCGACTTCGTGACCATTGATGGCAAGCGCAAGCACGTCATCAGTTACCTCGAGGATTTCCTGTTCGAGCCCGACCGCTCGCGCACGCCCGCCAAAGTGCTGAGTGGGGGCGAGCGCAACCGCCTGCTGCTGGCGCGCCTCTTTACCAAGCCCGCCAACGTGCTGGTGCTCGACGAACCCACCAATGACCTCGACGCCGAGACGCTCGACCTGTTGGAGAACCTGCTCGTCGAATTCACCGGCACCCTGCTGCTGGTGAGCCACGATCGTGATTTTCTGGACAACGTCGTGACGACGACGCTTGTCACCGAAGGCAATGGTCGGTGGTCCGAATACGTCGGCGGCTACTCCGACTACGTGGCCGAGCGCGCCCGCAACGCGCCCGCCCCGGCGGCGACGGCCTCGTCCTCATCGGCCAAGTCGCAAGTCGCCGGCGGCATCAAAAGCGCGCCCAAGCCGCGCAAGTTGAACAGCAACGAAAAGCGCGAGCTGGAGGAGCTGCCGACGAAGATCGAAGCGCTCGATGCCGAGCAGGCCAAACTCACCGCGCAACTCGGCGACCCCACGCTCTACACCGAACGCGCCACGGAAGTCCCGGCCCTGAAAGCGCGTCTTGAAGCGATCGAATCCGAGTCCGCCGCCGCCTTCACCCGCTGGGAAGAACTCGAAGCCCTGCAAGCCGCCTTCGAAAAAGGGAGCTGAACCACAGAACCTATCAGCCTGCTGGTTTTTTAACCACAGATTCTCCTTCGCCAAGGCTTCGGTAGACAAGATGGACACAGATTAACACAGATCCGAATCCACGTGATATTAAGCCACGATTTCTGGTTCCAATGCGTAGCGGTAGCGAAGCCATCTGTGTCCATCTGTGGTTAAAAAAACAGCGTCGCCGTGGTTTATTTCTTTCCTAAGTGTTTGTTGGCGCAACGCAGACGGTGCTCTTTGCAGTTAGTGATCGTGTCGGGCGCGGCAGGTATTTAGCGTTCTTAATTCCACTATGAGACAAGACTACTTGGATGCCGCCTGCCGCGTTATTGACGATCCCAACCTGTTGGTGAACTTGGTTTCCCGTCGCGTGAAACAACTCCGTCGCGGCAGCCGTCCGCTGATCGAGTCGTTGGAGAAACTCTCTCTGGAAGACATGGCTTTGCGCGAGATCGTGGAGGGCAAAATCAACTACGAGTTGGCCCCCGACGAGCGCAGCGGGACTTGATGACCATTGCGTGGTCACTGTTGGTGCCGGGAGCGCTGTTGCTCCTGATTCCGGCCAACAGTTTTCTGTCGACGGTGGTGCAGCTGCGCACGTTCGACAGTTTCAACAATCTCGACAGCCGTCGACACCACCGCCCGTGGTGGTGGGTGCCTTCACTCTGGCTTGATCCGGCGCGCGGCTACCTCGGGGCCCTGCTGGTGAAGATCAGTCTCACGCTGACCTCCGACCTCTGGGCCTACGTGCCCAAGCCCGACTACGCGCTGCTGATGGTGGTGCTCGGGCTCGGCATTATCAGCCAGCTTTACACCCGTCGCGAAGAGCACGTGCTGCTCGCGCCCATCGGGTTTGTGGCGGGCATGCTGTTTGCCCTGCTCACGTGGCCGGTGGCGCTGGTGGGCCTGATCGCGGGGGTGACGGGTCTGTTCGCCTTTCGCAGTTTTGCCGCGTTTTTCGTCACGGCCCTGGTGGGTGTGGCCGGTCTCGGATTGTTGTTGGGAGAACGCCCGCTTTGGCTCGTCCCGGCCGTTGTGGTCTGTGGTCTGCCGATCATCGCGAGCCTGATCACCGGCAGCACCCTGGAACTCCCCACGCGCGACGCCAGCAACAAGCACGGCAAGATGGGCTAGCCAGGGTCGGTGCCGGTCAGTCTGGCGGTATCGTTTTACAGGAGGAAACCGAGGGTAACAGAGCCGTCAGCTCGTTGTTTTGCCCCCGGAACCACACGGAAAAACCCGGAAACTGGGAGTGATAAATCCTACACTCCAAACCACAGCCATTGGATCTGTTCTCGGGCTTTACACGAAGGCCGAGAAGTCCGCCGAGAATCAGACGACCGCGGCTCTGCGAGCATTGCACTCTCGGTGTAAAATCAACCGGTCCGAACGATTGGAATCAGGTTCGTGACCGCAAACGTGCGTTCATTTCGGTGCGTTAAATGGCGGAAGATGGGTTTTCCTCGTGGCTCGCCAGTCGCTGGGATACGCGAGCGACGTCCGTGTCAAATACATGTTCTTGGGTAGGGCGTTCGCTTGCGAATGCCGCAGTGTGGTGGATGCGGTCTTCGCTAGCAATGACCCACGAGTAGACGAAGCGGGAGGTGTTACGCACTCTACCGGGCGAGGAGTCTGTTTTCGGCGACTTCTGAAATCGTTTTACCCTCTTTTTTGGCCTGTCTATGGAGTCCCTCGATGGTGGAAGGCTTGAGACGTAAACTCACGGGTTTGCGTCCGGAGGGCTTGCGGCCCGCGCCGGGACGAACACCGCCGCGACCGACCAATTTGATTCTGCCCAGTTGGATGGCCGCAGCGGTGATTTCGGGGGTATCCGAAAAATCGATGTCCTTGTCGGCGATACGACTCAACCGGGTCCGCTGTTTTGCGGAGAGAGGACGGGCTTGATCGAGAGATTTACGGACAGTGGGCATGATAGAGTTTCCTTTCTCGGCGACTGGCAGGACGGGCGGAAATCAGGCGTGTGACGTCGGCGCGATTCGTGTGCGTAACGCAGAGCACAACGACTTCATCCATGATACCGACGGTGTTGTGGCGAGGTTCTCCATAGTCGGTGCGGTGGTCCGCGTAGGTGAGCCGGTTGGGATCTTTAAAAACAGTGATGGCTTGGTCGAATGCGATATGATGCTTGGCGAGATTGGCAGTCGCTTTTCGCTCATCCCACTCAAACAGCACACGAAAAACGTGGTCGCTATGAATTGATTGTCAATGGGGGAAATCAAATGTAATTCAAGCATGTCGCGATAAGTCAGCTTGCTGGTTTTGTTTTACAGGAGGAAACGGAGGGGAACAGAGCCGTCAGCCCGCTGTTTTGCCCACTAAATACACGAAAGAGCACGAAAATCAGGAGGTTGAGGTTGGTAAAAGTCCAATGCGTCTGAAGCGGTAGAGGAGGCGGCACCGTCTGAGCGGTCAGCCTGTTGGTTTTTGCCCATCACCTAGCGCGAGAGCGCGAAGAGGGTGCGGACTTGGATAGAAGGACGCGCCTCCCGCGTGCGGGAGGCAACGAAGCGGGTGCACCTCGGGCGGCGGAGGAAGCAAATCACACAAAAGGGCACAGAAATCGGGGAGGGAGAGCATCGGTCATGTCCGGTCATCCTCCGAAGAGCGAATTTCCTTTTTTGTCGACCAGTGTGCCGTCGGACCGTTTGTGAACTTGCTCCACATATTCGTCGATCGTGGTGGCGTCATCAAATTCGCGTTCTCCGTCCAGAAACTGTTGAAGCCGAGTCATCAAACCTTCGACGATTTCAATATGCCCTTCGTGCTCAGAGTTGAAGATGCACGGACGATCCGATTCGTCGGTCACCGCGACAGTTTTACCCTCAAAAATCGTGTCGATAAATATGCAAAACCCGTCGGAGACTGATGGAGGGGGCAAATTCTTCACTAAGTCAGATGCGGGCGTATGATCTTGTTTTTGCTGTGCTCTGATTTGCCGTTCGATCTCGGTAACCAGTCGGTCATAGCAATCGGTGAGACCGCGTGCTTCGTTGGCGTCGCGGGATTCCTCGATTGCGAATGTTTTGTGGGGAGTGGTTCCAGTCTCGTGATACTGCAAAGTTCCTCGCCAAGCTTCAGCGCGGCAACGCAGTCCATCCAAGACTTGGCCGAGGTCGTTCGACTCCAAACGAATCGTGTAGGTTTTACCCATAATGGGTTAGTTCACCTGGCCAGGTAGTCGGCCCGAGGAAAGTAAAATTGCTAAATACCTGTCTTCGCTTTTGCGTTGGAATTCACCAGCATTCCCAAAATGGCACGAGCAGTCACGGTTCCTTGGACGCGCGAGCATCGTCTCATCGCGCTGAATGTTTACGGAAAGCTCCCGTTTTCGAAACTGGACCAACGCACTCCGCTCATTGCCGAGATCGCCTCGAAAATGGGACGTTCGGCCAGCAGTCTTGCCATGAAGTTGGGGAATTTCGCGTCGCTTGACCCTTTGTTGCAGAAGCGCGGAATCAAGGGCCTGAGTGGTGCATCTCGAAAAGATCGGGAGGCGTGGGCTGAGTTTTTCGACGATCTCGATACTTTGGCTCCGGAAAGTGAGTCCCTTTTGCATGATCTGTTCACCACGGATATATCACGAGAGGTCGATTTGCTGGAGAGGCGTGCAGTCCGCCTTGTGGTCGATCGCACTTCAAGCGGCGAAACCGAGACACTCGCGGTAACGAAACAGCGTCGAGGTCAGCAGTATTTCCGGCAAACGCTCCTCAATGCTTATGGGATTCGATGCTGCATCTCGGGCATCGAAATACCGCGATTGTTAGTGGCGAGTCACATTCGACCTTGGAGTCAATTTCCGCAGCATCGCCTCGACCCCAGCAACGGTCTCTGCTTGTCCACTTTACATGATTCAGCTTTCGATTCGGGCCTCATCACTTTGGACGAAAAACTTCGAGTTGTATTGAGCCCGAAGCTCAAAGCGCACTTTCCTCACAAGTTACTCGAACAAAACTTTGGAGCATTCGAAGGAAGCACAGTTCAGATGCCGCACCAGTTAGCAGAGCCCTCGCTCGATGGGCTCAAGCATCACCGAGAGAGTATTTTTCAAAGTTGATGGGGATCACCGCGTTCGATGCCGCCGATGTAGGTGCGGTCGAGTTCGGCGGCATGGGCCAAGGCTTCTTGAGAGAGGCCTAGTGCTTCGCGTTTTTCCCTAACGTTGTGTCCAAATTTCTGAAGGACGGGCTCCCGTGGTGGCATGGGCTCAGAGTATCCGAATGCAGACTATCAGACCACGGACTATAAGTAGCATTTCATGGGCAACTCGTGTCGAAATGCTGAAACCCAAAACGCTGAGATTCTCACCGAGCGCGTGGGCGGCGTGGTTGGGGAACGAACGGGCAGAGGTTTGCCGGTCCGGTGATGAGCGCCAGCAAGCTGGCGGCTTACCGTTTGAGACCACGAAGGTTGGGTCGGTTTCAGTTGAGCCAGTCGATTTTGATCTCCTCCGCGAGTGGCGTAAACTCTGGGTCGCCGGTGACGAGGAGAGCGTCCAATGTTTGGGCCAGTGCGGCGGAGAAGGCGTCGGCGAGACTGAGTTTGTGGGCGGCTTTGAATTGGGCGGCGCGGTTGGCGAGTGATCGGTCGGCGGAGACGAATCGGATGGGCAGGCCGTCGATCGCAGCTTCGCAGTCGGTCCATATCTTCGCGCCTTCTTCGCGCACGAGCATGTCGTGCACTTCAGCGTAGTTGACCTTGGTCATCCATAGCGTCCGTTGCTGGGTCGCCGCCTCCTGCATGAGCTGCTCGACATGATCCGCTCCGGGCTGGTCGCGCAGGTAGGTGATGAGCGCGAAACTATCGAGAACGACGTGAGGAGAGGCGGGCATTTTTCGCGTCTTCCAAGTCGCGTTCCTCGGCTTTTTGCTTGGCCCACTCAGTCGCAAAATCCGAGCCGGTCGCCGTGGCTTTCTTGGCGACGCCGCGCGCCCGTTTGATCGACCAAGCGGTGACAGGTCTCAGCAGAATACCGTCGGCGGTTTCTTCGACGATGGCTTCGGAACCGTTCTCGATCTGGAAGTATTTTCGCAGCGCGGCGGGAATCACGATCTGACCTTTGGTCGTGAAACAAACCGTCTGTTTGGCGCGTTTTCCGGGCATGGAAAGAAGGATGGCCTGCTAATAAAATAAGACATTTACCAAAAGTAAGCCATCGGGTGGGCTCGAAGGCGGCACGAAGAATGTTGGGGATGGCGCGAATTTTGGGCTTTGAGAGCGCCAGCGAGCTGGCGGCCTACCTTTGCAAGGCGGACGAATAGGTGATCGTTCGGGGAGCGGAGGTGCTACTGCAGGCGACTCGAAAGTTTGTCGAGTTCCTCATGGAGCCAGCGTGGTGAGCGCATGGCGTGAAACAGCCCGGCTACAATCCACATGGTGGGGAGTTCACGATAGAAGAGCAGGTAGGGGCCGGACTTGAAGGGATACACGCGCCAGCCGTTTTCACGCTGCCGAAATATCCGGGGATTTTCGACCAGCGATGCGATGGTTTGATCCTACTCTTCGACGATGCGAAGCGCTTTGGAAATCGAGTGCGCCTTGTGAAAATCGTAGATTGATTGCAGATCCTCGATGACGACCCACGGAGCAACCCGGAGGGGTTTCATCAGGGTTTCAGCAAGCCGCGAGCCGTGCCGGGATCCATCGCCAGAGTCGGGTCGGCGTCAATTTTTGCTATGCGCTGGTCGAGTTCAGCCTGATGCTCGGAAGTGATGATTTCCGTCGCTGATTCTCGAATCGAAAGCCACAGCTCGTCGATCAGAGCGAGTTTCTCGTTGGGAGTGGCGTTGGCGAGATCCGGGTAGCGCTCCATCACGTTGGGCATGTCGTAAACGTGAGCGATTGTTTGGGTAAGTCAACGACCCGACTTTTTCGCCTCAAGCCTGACAAGCCGACTACGAATTCGCTGGCATCCCAGAGCAACGGTCAGCCCGTTTGTTTCTAACCACAGATCCTCTTTCGCCCAGGCTTCGGCGGCACGAGGCACTACCGTTAAGAATCGCGCTTGTGACCAAGTATATTCAGAAATCCGAATCCGTGTTAATCTGTGTCAATCTGTGGTTAAAATGCGTCAGAATGGTCAGGTTGTCACGGTCCTGATCGCCATGGCATTGGCGACGGCGATTGCATTGCGAGAAGGGAAATCGTTTCACTCGAAGCATGGAATCGAATGCGGCTGCTGCTCCCGAAACGAATGACGTCGTGCTCTCGCCGTTGGAGGCGCGGGTGTTGGGGTGTTTGATCGAGAAGGAGGCGACGACGCCGGATGTGTATCCGTTGTCGCTCAACTCGTTGATCAATGCCTGCAATCAGAAGAACAATCGGGCGCCGCTCATGAGTGTGGGCGAGGAGGAGGTCGCGGCGGCCATCGAGCTGCTGCGGGCGAAACATCTCGTCACGTTGTTCTCGGGCGCGGGCGCACGCTCCGTGAAGTATCGGCACAAGTTCACCGAAGCCTGGCCGGTGGAGCCGGTGGCGGTGGCGTTGCTCGCCGAACTGATGTTGCGGGGGCCACAAACAGCGGCGGGCTTGCGCGGCAATTGCGAGCGCTTGGTGGCGATCCCCGACTTGGCGGAGTTTGAGGCCGTGTTAAACGATCTCACAACGCGGGGCTCGGGGGCTCTGGTGCGCAAGCTGGAGCGTCAGCCGGGACAGAAGGAGGCGCGCTGGGGGCAGCTCATCGCCGAGGACCCGGTGGCGGGAGCGCTCGCCAGCGAGCAGTCTACGGGAGGCAGTGCCGAAGGAGGTCGATCCTCGACGGTGAAGGTGGCGCTGACGTTGCCGCCGGAAGCGGAGGCGCGTATCGCAACTTTGGAGACGCAGGTCGCGGAACTGAAAGCCGAGCTCGCGCGGCTGCGCGAAGCACTCGGCGAGTGAAGGCCGTCAGCTCAATTAGGCTGCTGGTTTAACAGGAGGAAACAGAGAGAGCAGAGGCGGTCAGCCTGCTGTTTTTTTTACCACAGATGAACACAGATAAACCCAGATCCCGCAGGGCGGGACAGATCTGAAATTCCGTGGGACGGTGTTGGCGGCTCAACTGAATTTTAATAGAGAGCAGTGCGTAACGGTAGTGAAGCCATCTGTGGTTAAAAAACTAACGGAGGCGTGGTCTACCGGCCGGTGGCGGGGGCGGGGCGACCGCTGAGCGCTGAACTTTGATCGCTCTTGCGGGCTTTCCAGCGGGCGAGGAGGTCGTGGCTGCCGACGTAGAGGACGGGGATGAAGATCAGGGTGACAAGGGTCGACGCGACCAGTCCGCCGAGCACGACGCGGGCGAGCGAGGCTTGGATCTCGGCTCCCGTGCCCCAGCCGATGGCGAGCGGCAGCAGGCCGAGCACGGTGGTCATCGTGGTCATCAGGATCGGACGCAGGCGGCGGGCACCGGCTTTTTGCACGGCATCGGCCATGGCCAGACCTTCGTCGCGTCGTAGCAGGTTGATATAGTCGACCAGCACGATGGCGTTGTTGACCACGATGCCGGTGAGCATGATCAGTCCCATCAAGCTCTGCATGTTGATGGTGGTGCCGGTGATCAGTAGCGTGGGCACGACGCCGATGAGGGCGAGTGGCACGGAACACAGGACGACCATGGGATCGAGGAAGCGTTCGAACTGCGCCGCCATGACCATGTAAATCAACAAAATCGCAATCATGATGGACAGGCGGAAGTCGGCGGCGGACTTGGCCTGCTCCTCGTAGGCGCCCCCAAAGTAGAGCGATAGGCCGGGCGGGATGGTGACGTCGCTCAGGCGGGCGCGAATGCGATCCACGGCGTCGCCGAGGGCGACACCTTTGGCGAGGTTGGCGGTGACATAGGTGATGCGTTGGCCATTGATGCGGTCGATCTCGGGCGGGCCGCGGCTGGCCTCCTTGTCGACGACGGCCGAGAGCGGAATGGTCTCACCGGACGGCAGACGGACGGGAATGTTGTCGAGACTCTGCACGCTTTGCCGATCCTGGGCCCGCAGGCGCACGAGAATGGGGAACTCGTCTCCACCAATCCGATACGCACCGGCCCGACTGCCGCCGACGTTGGTCTGGAGAATGGAGGCGACTTCGCGGATGTTGAGGCCGAGTTCGGCCAGTTTTTCGCGATTAAAGATGAGGTTTTGCTCGGGCCGGCCCTCCTCGCGGCCGACGCGCACGCCCTCAATGCCGGAGAGCGTTTCGATGGCTTTTTGAATTTCGCGGCCGACGCGCTGGGCTTGATCGAGATCGTAGCCCCGGAGTTGGAGCGAGACGTCCTCGTTGCCGCCGCTGCCGCGGAAGATCATGCGCAGGATCCAGAGACCGGACTGGGCGTCGACGC
Source organism: Synoicihabitans lomoniglobus (assembly GCF_029023725.1). Classification (GTDB taxonomy): domain Bacteria; phylum Verrucomicrobiota; class Verrucomicrobiia; order Opitutales; family Opitutaceae; genus Actomonas; species Actomonas lomonigloba. The sequence continues at coordinate 3,447,237 of NZ_CP119075.1, read as the reverse complement.
GGATGTCGGCACCGGGAATGCGTCCGTCGGTGGCGGCGCGGAGTTGATCGGCGAGGTCGGCGGCGGAGATGGGACTGTCGGGCGCCATGGCAATCTCGACCTCGGCGCGGCCGTCGCGGATCTCTTGGGAGAAGTGGCGAATGGCCTCGGCGGGCACATTGACGGCGACGATGGCTTCGAGTTCGGCGAGGTAGCGGCGCAGCACGGCGATGTTGGTGCCGTCGGCCATGCGGATATCGACATCGATCTCGTCGGCTTCGGTCTGCGGAGCGAGTTCGACGGGGATGAGGGGAAAGGCGAGGGCAGCAATGGCGACAGCGAGCAACGAACCGCCGATGACGCGGGGTTTGTGGTGGATAGCCCAGCCGAGCACGCGGGCGTAGCGATGTTCGACAGCGCTGAAACCGGAGGGCGCGGCGGATTTGGCGGCGGCGGATTGTTTGGCGCGAGCGGCTTTGCCGGAGCGGTCGAGCAGTTTGCTGGCGAGCATGGGCACGAGGGTGAGGCCGACCAGCAGAGAGCAGAACAGCGCGAACACGACGACGAGGGCGAGCTGTTGGAAGATGACGCCCGTGACGGTGCGCATGAAAACGACCGGCAGGAAGATGACCGTGGTGGTGAGGGTGGAAGCGACGATGGCGCCGGCGACCTCCTTGGTGCCGATGAGCGCGGCGGTCTGGCGGTCTTTGCCCTCCTCGCGGAGGCGGGTGATGTTTTCGAGCACGACGACCGCGTTGTCGACGACGAGGCCGATGCCGAGGGCGAGTCCGCCGAAGCTCATTTGGTTGAGCGTGAGCCCATTGAAGTAGAGCAGGCCGAACGTCGCGATGATCGAGATGGGTATGGCGGCCGCGATGATGAAGGTCGAAGAACCGCGGCGGAGGAACGCGTAGAGGATTCCCACGGCGAAGAGGGCGCCCCAGCCGGCGGAGTTGGCGACGTTGCTGATCGAGCCCTCGATGAAAGTCGACTGGTCGGTGGCGATCAACATGTGCAGATCGGGCCGCTCGGTATTGATGCGATCGACTTCGGCGCGCACGGCGGCGGAGACCGCGACGGTATTGGCCCCGTTTTGCTTGCGCACGGGAATGCGGAGCATGGGTTTGCCGTCGATCATGACGAGACGCTCGAAGTCGGCGTAACCGAAGGAGACGTCGGCCACGTCGCCCACGCGGATGGGTTTGCCATCGCGGCGACTGACGACGGTGGAACGCACCTGCTCGAGATCGGTGTATTCGCCGAGGGTGCGCACGTAGAGCTGCTGCACGCCGGAGACGACGTTGCCGCCGGGCAGGTTGACGTTGCCGGCGGTGAGGGCGGCGCGCACATCGGCGGAGGAGAGTTGGCTGGCGTTGAGCCGATCGCGTTTGAGATCAACGCGCACCTGGCGTTCGACGCCGCCCCAGACATCGACGCGACCGACGCCGGGCAGTTGCTCGAAGCGTTTGGTGATCTCGCGATCGAGGATCAGGGTGAGTTCCTGCAGGTCCCACGTGGACGAGGTGACGCCGACGATGACGACCGGAAAGTCGTTGGGGTTGAACTTCCACACGCGGGGCGGCTCGATGTCGGGCGGCAGGTCGTCGCGGATGGGTTCGAGGGCGGCGCGCAGATCGTTGGCGGCCTCGTCGAGATTGGTGCCGCGGGTGAAGTCGAGGGTGACGCGGGATTCACCCTCCTCGGAACGCGAGCGCACCTGTTCGACGCCGGGCACGCCGGAGACGGCGTTTTCGACTTCGCGGGTGATGATTTCCTCGATCTCCTGCGGGCCGACTCCCGGGTAGTCGATGGCGACGGTGAGTTGGGGAAATTCGATCGGGGGCAGCAGATCGATCGGCAGGTGACGCAGACCCGAGATACCCAGCGTGATGATGATCAAGAAGACCATCGCGGTGGCGACGGGCCGCTTAACGGAAGTTTCGGTCAGAGGCATGGGAGGGAAAGCGGAAGCGCTGAAAACGGAAAGACGAGAGGAGGCGCGAAGCCGACGCGGAGCAGAGGGTTACGAGTCGCGGCCGGTGGCTTCGAGGACCTCGAGCAGGAGGTCTTCGCGGTTGAGTCCCTGCAGCTCCATCACGTGGCTCCACGTGACCGGACGGGCGCGGGCTTGAGTGCGAGCGTTGGCGGAGAGCAGATCTTGGCCGAGCGTGACGATCCAGTCGGTGGCGTTGACCTCGGCGACGGCGACTTCCTGAGCGCCGCGGGCGATGACAGAGATGGGGCGAAACTCGACGTCGCGTGGGGCGGACAACGCGTCGGGGCGTTGTTGCACGGCGGCCGGGTCGAGGGGCTCACCCGTGAGCACGAACACGCCCTCGCGGCCGGTGTTGGGATCGGTGAAGAGGGCGCTGGTGGGCACGAGGGTCGCCTGCTGGCTTTCGCCGTAGAGGATGTCGACCGGCAGGAACATGCCGGGCCGCAGGCGGGAGTCGGAGGCGGTGATGGTGATCTCGGCTTCGGTGCTACGGGTGACCTCGTTGAGAAACGGGGAAATGCGGGCTACGCGCCCGGCCAGAGGTTCGGTGTCACCGAGGAAGTCCTCCACGATGAGATTGGCGGATTGACCGACTTCGATGTAACCGATCATGGCGTCGGTAAGATTGACGCGCACATGAAGGTTGGAGAGATCGCCGAGGGTGAAGAGCGGGGCGGCGGGCGAGGCTTGCATGCCGACCTCGGCGCGGCGGCTGCCGACGATGCCATTCACGGGGGCGCGAACGATGGCCTTGGACAGCAAGTCGCGTCGTTCGGCCAGGCCGGCGGCGGCTTGTTCGAGCTCGGCCTCGGCGAGTTCGACATCGGCGGCGGCGGATTCGCGCTGGGCGGCGAGGGTTTCGTATTCGAGATCGGAGACGAGGTTGCGGGCATTGAGCTCGGCCGAGCGGCGCGCCTGGGCCTCGGCTTCGGCGAGACGCGCCTGGGCCTGACGGAGGCGGGCGGCGCTGATGCGGTGACCGGCCTCGGACTGGCGGACCTGTTCGCGCACTTGATCGTCGTTGACGCGCACGAGCGGTTCACCGGTTTTGACGGTATCGCCGTCCTCGGCGAAGACCTCGGCGATGCGGCCGGTGATTTCCGGGTAGAGCACGACCTGGTTGTCGGCGCGGATGGTGCCGCTGAGTCGTTCGGACAGAGGCAGGCCGCCGCGACGGGCTTGCACGGCCTCAACCGGTGGTGCGGTGGTGTCGGTGATGACGGCTTCTTCGGGGCTCGAGCACCCGGTCCACGTGAGCGCCATCAGGCACGCCAGCGTGGCCAAACGAGCCCAGGGCAGAGGAGGGGGACCGGCGAGAGGGGGACGGGACGGCGCGTGCACGTGCCCAACGTTGCATAAAACGAGCAATCCTCAATCGCGGGAGGCCGGAAAATGGGAACGATTGCTGACCCGTTGAGCGGACAGTCCGACTGAAGCGAGAGACGGAGAAGTCTCCCGGCCCACTTTAACGCACCAGCGAAAGGCCGGCCCGCAGTGATTCGTCGCGGGAGCCGTAGTTGAGGAGGCTCTCCCCATAACCCTCGTAGTATTGCAGGAGGAAAAACGATTCGGCATCGATGAGCGGCACCGAAACCGGGATGTGCAGATCCAGTTCGGTGGTGAAATGATCGAGATCATCGCCGGTGTGAAACTTGGCGGTGAGTGACGGTCCGTCTCCGTAGGACAGGTGGAGCCGCAGTTGGCCGTAGCCGCGGAAATCGGTGAGGTCCCGGTTGTTGGAAAGTCCGCCGACGTAGGTGAACACCTCGGGGGCGATCACGAGGTGCAGTGAAGCGGGGTCGCCGAGGGCGAGGGCGGCGCGGGCAAAGATGACGTTGAGGCTGCGCGAAACGTCTCCGTCGCGACCGTTGGATTCGTGGCGGAAACCGCCCTGCATTCCGAGCCAGTTGAACCAATGGTCGGGCTCCTCCGGCAGCGCGGCGATCTTCTCGATCATGATCTCGGGCATGTAGCTCGTATCATAGAACGGGCTGGAGGTGGCGTCGATGTCCCACAGGGAACGCTGGGTAAACCCGAATTGGAGCGTGGTGGGGAGTTCGGCCGGGGAATCCGCCGACAGGGCGGCCATGCGGTATTTGAAGCTGAACTGGAATTTGGCGGCGGGGGCGTCGGGACCGTAGATGAAGTAGATCGGTTCGTGCGCGGTGAAGTTTTTGAGGAAGCCGCGATTGATGAGGTCGGTCGCGGGTTGGGGGGCGGGTTGGTAACGTGGATCGGACGCTGCGATCCGGGCCGGGGGAACATCGTCGACGAGGGGGCGGGCGAGTTCGATGTCGGCATCGGGCCGGACGGGGGCGGGTTTGATGACCGCGGCGATGGGCGCGTGGCCTTGCGGCCGGGCTTCGATGACGAGGCGACCGGTGGCGTCGGTGGGCAACGCGACCGTGTAGCGCACGGCCACGAATCCACCCGGCGCGACCATGGGCCGGCCCGGTTCGATCGCGGTCATCGTGGCGTGCCAGGAGCGGTCGCGTTCGTGGATACTGACCGGGATCAAACCATCGTCAGGCAGACCGGAAGGCACGGCGACATCGGAGCGGTTGATCGCGATGACATCGACGGCCAGCACGCCGGGGCGGTTGACCGTGTCGACGGGAGCGAGGGTGAGGGTGGCCTCGGCGGCGGTGACGGAGGAGAAGGCCGCGGCGGCTAGGAGCCACCGCAGGGAGCGGAAAAGGAGCGTGTTCATGGGACGAGGCGCAGATCGTATCACCGCAACGGGGATACCAATTGGCCCACTACGACCCGGAACCGAGGGCGGGGCGATACCGAACTGCGGGGCGGTCGACCGTCGATTCAGCCGCCGCCGAGAGCGGCGTAGAGCGCGGTGAGATTGGTCGATTCGGTGAGCCGGGCCTGAATGAGGGCCTGTTGCGCACCGAAGAGTTCCTGTTGGGCGAGCAACACCGTGAGGTAGCTGTCGACCCCGGCGTCGAACCGTTGGGTGGAGAGATCGAAACGACGTTGGGCGGCGGCCACGCGGGCGGACTGCGCGGCGATCTGCACGGCGATGGAACGGCGCACGGCGAGCGTGTCGGCGACCTCGCGGAAGGCGGTCTGGATGGCGCGTTGGTAATTGGCCACTTCGATACGGGTCTCGATTTCGGCGACCTCGAGGCGCGCCTTGTTCGCGCCGGCGGCGAAGATGGGCACGGTGATCGACGGCGCGAAACGCCACGCGCCGGAACCGGATTCGAACAACCCGCTCAGATCGGCGCTGGCCGTGCCGCCACTGGCGGTGAGCTTGATCGACGGGAAGAACGCGGCGCGAGCCACGCCGATGTTGGCGTTGGCGGCCTGCAGCACGTGTTCGGCGGCGAGGATGTCGGGCCGGTGCGTGAGCAGGTCGGCCGGCAGTCCCACCGGCAGATCCGCGATGAGATTTTGGGTGGCGAGCGAACCGCCCGGCGGGAGGTCGGTTGGCAACGTCGTGCCGACGAGCAGGGTCAAGGCGTTGTGCGCCTGATCGCGTTGGGCCTCGATCGCGGCGAGGGTGGCGCGCACGGCCTCGCGTTGGGCCTCGGCGGTGGCGAGGTCGAGTTCGGAAGCGACGCCGGCTTCGAAGGACTGTCGGTTCAAGTCGTAAGCGCGATCGGCGCTGGCAAAGGTTTGGCGAGCGAGGGCGAATTGTTCGTCGAGTGCGAGGGCGGCGAGATATTGTCGGGCTACCGCGGATACGAGACTGATTCGGGCGCTGCGAGCGGCTTCCTCGGAAGCGAGGTATTGTTGCAACACCTGATCGCGCAGACTCGCGACGCGACCGAAGAAATCGAGTTCGTAGGAGGGGATTTCGAGACCGACCTGATAGGAACTCGTGGTGACGGGGGCGCCGGTGGAGTTGAGATCGCCGGGCGTGCGTTGGCGCACGGCGTCACCGGTGGCATTGAGCGTGGGGATGAGGGCGGTGCGCTGGATGTTGTAGAGCGCACGGACGCGCTCGACCCGCAATGCGGCGACCTGCAAGTCGGTGTTGTGGTCCAGGGCGAGTTGGATCACGGCGCGCAGGCGGGCGTCGCCGAAGAATTCCGACCAGGTCAGGGTGTCGATGGACGGGCCGTCGACGCGGTCCGACCCGGTCGGGTAAGTGGCTGCCACCGGGGCGATGGGTTGCTCATAGCGGGGAGCGAGCGAGCAGCCGGTCAACAAAGCCGTGGCGAGAAAAGGAGTGATGGATTTAAGCATGGTGGGAGCCCTCCGCTTTGAGGGGAGCGGGCTTGACGCGGAACAGCCGGAGCACGACCACGAAGAAGACAGGAACGAAGAACACGCCGAGCACGGTGGCGGTGAGTGTGCCGCCCACGACGCCCGTGCCGATGGCGTTTTGGCTGCCGGAACCGGCGCCCGAACTGAGCGCGAGCGGCAACACGCCGAGACCGAACGCGAGCGACGTCATGAGGATGGGCCGCAGGCGCTGGCGGGCGGCCTGCATGGCGGCGTCGACGAGACTGAGCCCCTTGTCGTAACCGACCTTGGCGAACTCCACGATGAGGATGGCGTTCTTGGCCGACAGACCGACGATGGTGAGCAGTCCGACCTGAAAGTAGACGTCGTTGGGCAAGTCGCGCCAGAAGGCGGCGAGCAACGTGCCAATGACGCCGAGCGGCACGATCAGAATCACCGCGGCGGGGATCGACCAACTTTCGTAGAGGGCGGCCAGACACAGGAACACGATGAGCAGTGAGATCGCATACAGCGCGGGCCCCTGCGAACCGGAGAGCCGTTCCTCGTAGGACAGACCGGCCCACTCGAGTCCGATGCCGTCGGGCAATTGCGCGGCGAGATCGGTCATGATTTGCATGGCTTCGCCGGAGCTCACGCCGGGAGCCGGGGCGCCGGCGATGGCGGCGGCGGGAATGCCGTTGAAACGTTCGAGTTTCGGTGAGCCGAGGGTCCAGCGACCGGACGAGAAACTGGAGAACGGCACCATCTCGCCCTGGTGGTTGCGCACGAACCAGCGATCGACGTCCTCGGGGGTCATGCGGAATGGGGCGTCGCCCTGCAGGTAGACTTTTTTCACGCGACCGCGGTCGATGAAATCGTTGACGTAGGAGGACCCCCACGCGGCGGCGAGCGTGCTGTTGACGTCGACCAACGAGAGGCCGAGCGCGGCGGCTTTCGGTTGATCAATATCGAGTTTGTATTGCGGGGTGTCGGCGAGACCGTTGGGTCGCACGGATACCAGACGCGGGTCCTGGGCGGCGAGCCCGAGCAGTTGCATGCGGGCGGCCATGAGGGCGTCGTGGCCGAGCGCGCCGTTGTCGGTCAGGCGCAGGTCGAAGCCGTCGGCGGTGCCGAGTTCGAGCACGGCGGGCGGCGCGAAGGCAAAGGAGAGGGCGTCGGGAAACTGCATGAACTTGCCGAGCGCGCGGTTCTGGATCGCGGTCACGGACTGGTCGTCGCGCTGGCGTTCGCTCCAGTCCTTGAGGCGCACGAAGGCGAAGGCCTGGTTTTGTCCGACGCCGGAGAAACTGAATCCGGTCACGCCAAACATGCCTTCCACGTTTTCAGCTTCGTCGACGAGGAAATGATGTTCCATGCGCTCCAGCACCTTGAGCGTTTGCTCGCTGGTGGCACCCGGAGGCAACTGAGCTTGGGCGAAGAGGAATCCTTGGTCCTCGCTCGGCAGAAAGCCCGTGGGCAGGCGGCCGAACAACCAGGCAATACCGACGATGACAGCGGCGAACACGACCAGCGTGCGCAGGCGTCGTTTGATCATGCCGCCGACCCCGGCGACGTAGCGATTGGTGCCGCGATCGAAGACCCGGTTGAACCAGCCGAAGAACCCCTTGTCGTGGTAATGGTGGCCCTTGCGGACGGGTTTGAGAATCGTGGCGCACAGCGCCGGCGTGAGCACGATCGCGACGAGCACGGACAACGCCATGGCCGATACGATGGTGATGGAAAACTGGCGATAGATCACGCCAGTGGATCCACCGAAGAAGGCCATCGGCACAAACACGGCGGAGAGCACCAGGGCAATACCCACTAGAGCCCCGGTGATCTGATCCATCGATTTGCGCGTGGCCTCCTTCGGCGAAAGTCCTTCCTCGGTCATCACCCGCTCCACGTTTTCCACCACGACGATGGCGTCGTCCACCAGCAGTCCGATGGCGAGCACCACGCCGAAGAGCGTGAGCGTGTTGATGCTGAACCCAAACGCCGCCATGATGGCGAACGTGCCGAGCAGCACGATGGGCACGGCGATGGTGGGGATGAGCGTGGCCCGCAGGTTTTGCAGGAACAGCAGCATCACGAGGAAAACGAGCACCACGGCCTCGGCGAGGGTCTTGACGACCTCCTCGACGGAAAGCCGCACAAACGGCGTGGTATCGAGGGGATACACCACCTCCATGCCGGCGGGAAAAAAGGGCTTCAACTCGTCGATCTTGGCGCGAATGCCGGCGACGGTGTCGAGGGCGTTGGCGCCGGTGGCGGGGCGAATCGCCATGCCCGCGGCGGGTTGACCATTGAAGCGGGCCTCGCGGTCGTAGTTCTCGCCGCCGAGTTCGACGCGGGCGACATCGCCGAGCAGGATTTGAGAACCGTCGGGGTTGACGCGCAGCAGAATGGCCTCGAATTGCTCCGGCGTTTCGAGCCGGGTCTGCACCGTCATGGTGGCGTTGAGCAACTGCCCTGCGACGGAGGGATTGCCGCCGAGCTGACCGGCGGCAACCTGCACGTTTTGGGTGCGGATGGCGGCAGCCACGTCGGACGGCATGAGGTGGTAGTTGGCGAGTTTATCGGGATCGAGCCAGATGCGCATCGCGTATTGCGTGCCGAAACTCTGGATGTCGCCGACGCCGGGGACGCGACTCAGCGGCTCCTGAATCTGGCTCACCACGAAGTCGCCAATGTCCTTGTCGGACATGCTCCCGTCGACCGAGCGAAAGCCGATCACGAGCAGAAAGTTGCGCACGGATTTGGAAACGCGCACGCCGATCTGCTGCACCTCCTGCGGCAGCAAGGCAGTGGCGGTGGCGAGTTTGTTCTGCACCTGCACCTGGGCGATGTCGGGATCGGCTTCCGGCTCAAAGGTCAGCGTGACCGTGACGGCGCCGGACGAATCGCTGCCGGACTCCATGTAACGGAGATGATCGAGGCCGGTCATGCGCTGCTCGATGACCTGCGTGACGGTGTCCTCGATGGTCTTGGCGGAGGCGCCGGGATAGGCGGTTGCGATTGCGATCTGCGGCGGCGCGATGCTGGGATACTGGGCGACGGGCAGCGTGCGAATGGCAAGTGCGCCGGCGACCATGATGACGATGGCAATGACCCAGGCGAAGACGGGTCGATCGATAAAGAAACGGGCCATGACGGGAGACCTCAGTTAATACGTTGATGAAGGTATTAACCCTCGGTGGAAGCGGTGGCGGCGGCTTGCGGTTGCACCGGCATGCCCGGACGAATCTTTTGCAACTGATCGGTGATGATGCGGTCGCCGGGGGTGAGACCGGCGGTGACGAGCCATTGGTTGCCGACGGTGCGCGCGGTGGTGAGCACGCGCGGTTCGACGGTGTTTTCGCCGCTGACCACGAGGGTGGTGGCCTGGCCTTGGGCGTTGCGGCTCACGAGCGATTGCGGCACCAGAATCGCGGCGGGGGCGATGCCTTCATCGAGCACGGCGCGCACATACATGCCGGGCAGCAGGGTGGCGTCGGGATTGGGAATCGTGCCGCGCAAGCCGACGGTGCCGGTGGTGGGATCGACGGTGACGTCGGAGAATTGGAGCGAGCCGGTGGCGGCGTGAGTTTTGCCGTTGCCGAGGACGATCTGAAAGCTGAGTTCCCCGTCGCCGGTGGGCTTCAATTCGCCGGCGGCGAGGGCGGCTTGGAGGTTGAGCACGTCATCGGCGGATTGCGTGAGGTCGACGTAGAGGGGATCGAGTTGTTGCACCACGGCGAGCAGCGTGGCGGTGGCTTGCTGCACGTAGGCACCTTCCGTGACCTCGGCCCGGCCGATGCGACCGGAGATCGGCGCGGTGACGCGGGTGTAGCCGAGGTTGATTTCGGCGGAGCTCAACGCGGCCTTGGCGGCGGCGACCTCGGCCTGGCGGGTGAGATGCAGGGCGACCGCGTCGTCGTAGTTTTGTTGGGAGACCGCGTTGGTGGCGACCAAGCCGGAGAATCGATCGGCCTGCAGTTTGGCGGAGGCGAGTCCGGCCTCGGCGCGGGCGAGATTGGCCTGCGCGCTGTCGAACGCGGCCTGATACGGCGCGGGATCGATTTCGAACAACACCTGCCCGGCTTCGACCTGTGTCCCCTCGGTGAACAACCGCTTTTGCACGATGCCGCTGATACGGGCGCGGACCTGAGCCACCCGCGAGGCGGAGACGCGGCCGGGCAACTCGCGGGTGAGGGTCACGGCTTGCGGGGCGACGACATGCACGTGGACCGGCAGTGCGGCGGCGGCGGTGACGGCCGGGGAGCCGGCGGCGGATTTCTCGCCCGAACAGCCGACCCAGATCAGCGAAGTCACCAACGCGGCGGTGAGAAGCGTAGCGCGGCGCGATACGGTGAGAAGCGAGGAGCGAAACGTGGATTTCATGAAAGGGAGCGGTCGGGATTGAGACGGGCGCAAAGTTCGCGCAAACTGGTGAGCTCGGGGGGAGAGAGTGCGCTCATGAGCCGATGAATGGTGCGCTCGAAGCTGTGAAGGGCGTCGATGATCGTCTTCTGGCCCTGCGCCGTGAGTGCGATGGCGATCTTGCGACGATGGTCCGGTCGGCGGACACGCGTGATGAGATGGGTCAACTCCAAGCGGGCGAGGGTCTCGGAAACCGTTTGCGGCGTGATGTTGAGTTTGTCGGCCAGTTCGCGGTTACCCAGAGGGGTCGTGGGCCGACGATGAACGAGGGCGAGAATGCTGAAACCGGTGGCGCTCAATTCGAGACGGGCCAGCTCGCGCCGCAGTGCCGCGCCGATTTTTTCGCTGGTGTTCAACAGCTCAAACATGGCGCCACAACCCGCCGCATGGCAGGGGCCGGAGTCGCGGGCCAGAGCCAGGAGGGGCGCTTCGGCGACGGAGATGCTGAATGAGGAGGACACGTCCTACATTAATCCAACCGGGCCCATTGCGGAATGACTTTGTCGTTTGCGGCTTGATAACAATTGAGTATCAAGAGGCGGGATGGAACTCAGACATCTCCGATACTTCGTGGCCGTCGCCGAGGAATTGAATTTCCGGCGAGCCGCGGAGCGGGTGCGGGTGGCGCAGCCGGCGTTGAGCAAGCAGATCAAGGATCTCGAGCACGATGTCGGGGCGAAGTTGTTGGCGCGCAACACGGCCGGGGTGGCGCTGACCGATGCGGGGGCGGTGTTTTTACCGGAAGCGCAGGAGATCCTCGCCCACGCCGAGCGGGCGACGGTGATGGCGCGCGAAGCGCACTCGGGTTGGCGGGGTAGTCTGACCGTGGCCAACGTGAGCGCGATCTCGGCGAGTTTCATGCCGGCCGCATTGTCGACCTTCCATGCGCGTTATCCGGAAGTAGATGTGTCGTTGGAAGAGATGTTGTTTCCGGAGCAGATCAGCGCGTTGGAGACGGGGAAAATCCAAGTGGGCTTCAGCATCGAGAGCGGCACGCCGTTGCCCGATCAGTTTGAGCGTTTCAAGGTGTTGGAAACCGAGATTTGCGTGGCCATGGGCGAGAACCATGCGATGGCGAACCGTTCCCGGGTTTCGTTGCACGACCTCGAGGGCGAACGGTTGCTGTGTTTTGATCCGGGCACGCACCCCATGCACCGGGATCTGATTCGCAGAATCTGCACGGATCGTGGCGTAAAACCGGGACGATTCAAGGGCGTGAGCAGTATCGAGTCCATTCACGCGATGATCGAAGGTGATCAAGGCATCTCGTTTTTGGCTGCGGCCAGTGCGCGCCGTCGACGCACTGAAGGGGTCGTGTATCGGCCGATCAAAGAACGCGGCGATGACCTGCGGTTGGAATTGTATGCGATCTGGAAACGGCAGGATGTATCGCCGTTGGCCCTGAACTTTGTCGAGGTGCTGCGCGTGGTGTGCGGCCAGAAAGCGACGACCGGCACGGCCGCCGCTTGAGAGTCGTGGAAGCAGCCTGATGGTGGGGGCGGATCGTGGGACCGGGCCGGGCGAACGCGTTCCGTCATTGACAGCGGGTAACGGGTCGCTGCGTTGGAGCGTTTACCGTTATCACTTATCATGACTGAGAAGAGCTCCCCCTTCACCAAAGAACAACTGGAAGCCATCGCCGCCGAGGTGCCGACGCCTTTCCACGTGTATGACGAGGGCGCGATGCGAGCCAATGCCCGGGCATTCTACGACGCGTTCTCGTGGGTGCCGGGCGGTTTCAAAAATTTCTTCGCGGTGAAGGCGCTGCCCAACCCGCACGTCATGCAGGCTCTCAAGGCAGAAGGGCTCGGGGGGGATTGTTCGTCCTACGGTGAGTTGGTGTTGTGCGAGGCGGTGGGCATCACGGGCGAGGACATTGTCTTCACCTCCAACGACACCCCGGCCTACGAGTTCCAAAAGGCGGCCGAGTTGGGCGCGATCATCAATCTCGATGACATCAGCCACATCGACTATCTGGAAAAGGCGCTCGGCGGAAAGCTGCCGGAGCTCCTGTGTTTTCGCTACAATCCCGGTCCCCTCAAGGCGGGCAATGCCATCATCGGCAAACCCGAGGAGGCGAAGTATGGTTTTACGCGGGAGCAACTGTTCGAGGGTTATCGAATCCTGCGCGACAAGGGAGTGAAGCGCTTTGGGTTGCACACGATGGTGGCATCCAACGAGCTCAACCCGGACTACTTTGTCGAGACGGCGCAGATGCTCTTCGACCTGGTGGTCGAGTTGGACCGCACGCTGGGCGTCCGTTGCGAGTTCTTGAATCTCGGCGGCGGCATCGGCATCCCCTATCGCCCCGAACAGACCGCGGTGGATCTGGCTTATGTGGGGCGGAAGATTCGCGAGGCCTACGAAGCGACGATTGTCGCGGAGGGGCTCGGACCGATCAAAATCACGATGGAGTGTGGCCGCATGATCACCGGACCCTACGGCTATCTGGTGGGCCGGGTGCTGCACAAAAAGGCGATCTACAAGGACTACTTGGGGTTGGATGCCTCCATGGCCAACCTCATGCGCCCCGGCATGTATGGCTCGTATCACCACATCACGGTGCCGGGTCGCGAAGACGCCCCGCGCAAGGTTTACGACATCACCGGCTCTTTGTGCGAAAACAACGACAAGTTCGCCATCGACCGGGAGATCCCGGACCCGGAAATCGGCGACCTCGTGGTGATTCACGACAGTGGGGCGCACGGTCACTCGATGGGATTCAACTACAACGCGAAGCTGCGTTCGGCCGAAGTGCTGTGGCAACGCGAAGGCAAGTGGCGCGTCATCCGACGGGCCGAGACGCTGGCCGACCATTTTGCCACTTTGGACTACCCCGGACTGAGCTGAATCGAGCCCAGTCCGCACTCGAGCTCACCCCCGCCTCCGAGCGCACAAAAGTGTAACCATAATGGTTACACTGGCGCGGGCGAAGAGTCGGAGAGAGTCCCCCGTTTACCGATGTTCGGTGGTGGGTTGCGAGTGGTTCGCGGTCGCGGGCGTGGGGTCACGTGTGGGGCGGAAGTGTAACCATAATGGTTACACTGGCGCGGGCGAAGAGTCGGAGAGAGTCTCCCGTTTACCGATGTCTGGTGGTGGGGTGCGAGTGGTTCGCGGTCGCGGGCGTGGCGTCACGTGTGGGGCGGAAGTGTAACCATTATGGTTACACTTCCGGAGCTGAGGACGGGGCGGGTTGCGGTTTGATGGTGCCCGGAGGCGGTGCGATCTTGGTGCGATCGTAGCGTCGTCGTGGCGCGGTTGTGGGGTGATTTTTCCGCGCGCTGTCGTGGTGCGATTGTCCGAGGGAGTGGCGGCTCAGTTGTGAGCGGGCACGGGGAGGTCGAACTCGGTCAGGATGGCGTCGATCATGGCGAGTTTTTCCGCGTGCGGCATGGCGGGGTGCAGCGCGGGATGACGGACGGTGCCGTCGGGGGCGATGATCACCATGTGCGGAATGCCGGACACACCGTAGTCGGGGTTGAAGACTTTCTGGGCGCTGAAGGCGACCGTCCAGGTCATGTCCTTGGCGGTCATGAAATCCGCGGTGAGGGCGTATTCACGTTCGGGATCGTCGCGGGTCATGATGGGTGCGGCTTCCAGGCCGTGAACGCGTCCTTGCAAACTGGTGACACCGACGATGGCCACGTTGGCGGCGTCGTAGTGCGCCCGTAGTTCGGCGATCTGGGGAAAGGTGGCGACACATGGTCCGCACCAGGTGGCCCAAAAATCGAGCACGACGACTTTGCCTTTGAGATCGGAGAGGTGCGTCAGGCCGTCCTGGGTTGACCAGGTGAAGTCGATCTCCGGAGCGGGTTGGCCGGTGAGTTGTTCGGACAGCGCCTGCTTTTCCATGGCGCGTTCAACGCGTTGGATGAGGTCGGTGGCGTAGTTGCCAATATCGGTGTCGGCATACTTGGTGGCGATGCCGCGCAAGGCGGTGAACGCGGCTTTCTCGTCGTTCATGACCTGGAGCAGGAACATGGCGTGCATGAGGTTGAGTCGGGCCACATCCTCGGAGGAGTCATCGGCGTATTTGGCGAGTAGGGCGGAGAAGTCCGCCGCTTCGGCGGCGAAGTCTTCGCTGCCGGCGGCGATTTTTTCGCGGATGCGCGTGTCGATGACGAGAAACTCGGTTTCGATCGGCGAGGGCTCCGCCGGGGTCTCATCCTGAGCGGGCAGGGCAGCGGTGGTGAACACCATGGTGAAAAGAAACGCGAAGAGGCGTGGCAGGCGATGCATGGGTTATCAGCGCATGGAGATGCTTCGAAGTGGCAAATGGTTTTCGAGGTTTTGCAGCCGGATCTGCGCAAGGATGCGTATTTTGATCGGCGGCCAAGGGGTTATAGTGGGAGGTCGTGAGAGAGCCGCCTCCATTGCCTTCCGCCGATGGCATCGTCGTGCCGCCGTTGCCCGAGTGGGCGTCGTCGTCGTTGTTTTATACCACGCGGAACGACGCTTTTTCTTCTCCGATGACGCTGACGTTGACTGGCCAGAACGTGGCGTGCTCGACCGGGGCGAAGGAGCTCTTCCACTCCCTGCGGACGGCTCGTTCGATTCGCCTGGAGTTTGCGCCCACGCGGGTGGAGCCGAATCGATTTCGATGTCGATTGGAGTTTCGAAGCGGACGGACGATCATTTTCTACAACCGGTCGTATGTGAGCTTTGCCACGTTTACCGATTCGAGCGGGGCTTACCGGGTGTTTGTGATGGGATTGACCGAGGCGTTGGCGCAGCGGTCTCCGGCATGCCGATTTCTGGCGGGCACGCATCCCGCCAATTATGGGGCGGGCGTGGTGGGCATGGTGGTGGCGATCGGCGCCGTGATCGTGGTGGCGGCGTTTCTTTTGATCAGCGGTCTGTGGTGGCTGTTGCTGGTCAAAGCCGTGCTGATCGTGATTTATCTTCCCCTGGCCTGGCGTTGGTTACGCCGCAACCGGCAGCGCTCGTTCGAGGCGGTTGCGATCCCGGATGCGGTGTTGCCCAAACCCGGAGAAGGCCGGAGGGCGGACGGAGGCTAAGTGGTGGAAGGACGATTCACCGGGCGCGCGGCGTCGGCCGCCGTGCTCTCGCGGTTGAAGGTGTGGAACACGATCCGGCGCAACGTCGAGGTCGAGATACAAAGTCCGAACGTGCGGCGCAGTCGGCTTTGGTTGAAGGGGTGATAACGGTATTCCGTGATATCCAGGGAAAGATCGTAGGGCGTCGTGAGCCGACCGACGTTGTGAATCAAATCGAGATCCGACGCGAAAAAATCCGAGGCCAACACGCGCAGCGGCCAATACATCAAGCGTCCGGGCCAACGCAGGCAGGCTCGCAGGGCCGCGTGGGGATAGGCCTTCGAAGGAAGGTGGTGCTGGGCACAATACAGACTGCGAAAGGTTTCCATGGGGCGAGATTTCGATCCATGGAGCCGGTTCTGCGGTCGGGTCACACGTCTGCGGTGACGAACGCTGCTTTCTCCGTGACGAACGCTGCACGGGATGGGCGCAACTCCCTGCGACCCCGCCCGCTACGACTCGGGCCACCGCTCGCCGATGCGGGCGCGCAGGTCGTTCACGAGTCGATAGCTGACGGGCAGGGGGTCCGCCTGACCGCGCAGGTAGATTTCGAAACTCACCCGACTCTGTCGCACGATGCGATCGATCTGAGCCAGGGCGACGATCACCGTGCGATGCACCCGGCCGAAGGCGTGGTCGGGGAGTTGTTCCTCCCATGACTTCATGGTGCGGCGCACGAAGAGTTTTTCGCCGGAGGCGAGGATGACTTCGGTGTAGTTTTGGGAGGCGGAGATGGAGGAAATATCTGCCAGGCGCACGAACCGCTCGGTCGAACTGTCGAGCTTGAGCAGGATGCGGTCGTCGAGATTTGCCGGACTCGACGCCGCGGCATCGGACGATGAATCCGGCGGAGATCCCAAGCGGGTCAAGGCATCGGCGAAGCGCGCGGCCGACACGGGTTTGAGCAGGTAGTCGAGGGCATTGACTTCAAACGCCCGGAGCGCGTGCTGGTCGAAGGCGGTGATGAAAATCACGCGGGCACCGGGGCGGACGAATGGCACCAGATCGAAACCCACGCCGCCCACGAGCTGGATGTCGAGCAGCACCACGTCGTAGTCGGCCGTCCCGAGCCGGGTGCGTGCCTGCGCAAACGTCGCGGCTTCGCCCACCACTTTGAATTCCGGGTGATCCTCAAGCAGCCAGTGCAGTTCGGCCCGGGCGGCCGATTCGTCGTCGATGAGCAAGGTGCGCCACATGATCAGAGCGGTGGTTGAAAAGGCGCGGTAAGGGTATCGCGCAGGATGAGGCGAACGGTGACCTGGCCGTCGCGGCCGTGAGTGGTGAACTCGTGGCGTTGAGGGTAATAGCGGGTGAGACGTTGCCGCACATTGTCGAGTCCGATCCCGAGGGAGCGGATGCGCGAATCGCTGACAGCCGGTTCGATCCACTCGCCACTGTTGATCACCTCGATCACGACCTCGTGGTCCGCGGCGCGCTGCACCGAGAGGCAAATGCGAACCTTGTCATGACTCGTGGCCGCCCCGTATTTGACCGCATTTTCGACCAAGGGCAGCAGCAGGAAAGGCGGGAGGCGCATATCCCCGATGGAGTCATCTTGCTCGATCTTATACTCGATCAACTCACCGAGTCGCGTTTGCTCGATGGCCAGATAGGCGCGGAGCATCTCGATTTCCTCGCGCAGGCGCGGAGCTCCGTCGCCGTCCGGGCGGTGCAGCGTGAGGCGGCAGAATTCGGCCAGCCGAATCACGGTATCACGGGCGGCCCGAGGCGTCTGAATAATCTGCGCGCAGATCGCGTTGAGCGTGTTGAACAGAAAGTGGGGATTGAGTTGATAACGCAACACCTCGAGCCGCGCCTTCTCGGCGGCGAGGCGGGCGGAGAGCTTTTCATCGAACTCAATCTGGCGAAGCCGCTCCAGCTCCTCGTTTTGTGCGGCGAGCGCGGCGGTGCGATCCCGGACAGCGGCCTCCAGTTCGTGTTGCCGGTGCATCAGACGATGCACGCGCCACCGCCAGGCTGCCACGATCAACAAACCCAAGGTGGTGACATAGGCCGTCAAGGCGAGGGGGCGCATCCACCACGGGTGTGGCACGTCGATCTGCAGCGAAACGGGTTCGCTCCATTGCCCCCCCGGGTAGTGGGCGCGCAGTTGCAGGGAATGGTGGCCCGGACCGAGGGCGGAAAAATTGCGTTCGGAGGACTGGTCGGTGCGAACCTCGGCGGTGGAACCACTGCGGAACGTGGATTCGTAGGTCGCGCCGGGATGAGCCGCGAGTTGCACGGAGGCAAAGGTGACGTGCAGCGAATGATCGTGGTCCGGTAGTTGCACCCGGTCGGTGCCCGCGAGACGGCGGCCGTTGCCCGTCGTGACTGTGCGGATACGCAGGATGGGATCGGGTTCCGCCGGCATCTGCCGCCACTGATCGAGGTTGAGCCGCACCATGGCCGCGTGGCCCACGATCCAAAGGGTTTCGGGGCGACCCGCGGCGGCCGGCTCGTGGAGGAGGTGGGTGGGGTCGTCGATGAGCGTGAGCCGCGGGAGGCGCAGCGTGGTCAACCGGCCGGCGTGGCCGTAGCCGAGGCGAAGGTTGTTGCTGGCCTCATCCTCATCCGCCGGGCGCAAAATCATCCACAATCCACCGCGATCGTCGGGGGTGGAGCCATTGACGTGGGTGGAGCCGTCGGCCAGTTCGGTCCCGTAGGCGGCCGTGGGCTCGAAGCGATCGGTCGCGGGATCATAGCGCATCAGGCCGAGGTTGCACGTCAGCAGGGGGCCGTGTTGATCGGTGTTGAAACGGGTCCAGCCGTGACCGGCGGGCAGGCGGCCGTTGGCGGTGTTGTAGGTGCGAATCACGGGAGGTTCATCGTAGCCTTGCGGGAACGTGGCGTGAAGCACGCCGATCACCGGACCGCCCAGCCACCAGGAACCATCCGTATCGACGGATAAACTACGCACGCGCTCGATGCCGGGAACGTCACCGAGCGAGTGCCATCCGTCGGCGTCGAGTCGGTAGCGCCGCACCCGGTCGCTGTTGAACGCGGCCCAAATGCCGGGTTGGCGGGGCAGGGGGAATATGTTGGTGGCGTTGACCGGACTGTCGGGCAGCGGGGTGCCGTGAAAATTCTCGTCAAAGTCGAGTATGCCGTAGGCCGTTGTCCCCAGCAGTTTGCCTTGCGCGGCGGTCAAGTTATTGGGGCTGTTGGCCGAGATCCCGTCGGACTGCAAATGGGCGGCGCGGTCGGGGCTCGCCGGGATCACATGCAACAACCCGCCGCGTTCACCGGGCACGAGTAACTCACCGCGATGGCGCAGGGGCGTGTAGAGTTTGCTGCGCGGGGCTCCGTTGGCGGGATGAAACCACGTCACCCAGGACCGCGCATCGAGCCGAATGGTGCCCAGCATTGCTCCGCTCCACACGGCGAGTCCGTCGCGGGTGGCGTAGAGGGAAACGGCGGAGTTGTCGGGCAGTCCATTGTCCTCAAGGAAGTGGGCGATCTGGTGGCCGTTGGCATCGAGGATTCGCATGCCGGCGTGGATCGACCCCAGCACCAGTCGGCCGTCGGACAAACCGATCATGGTGTAAATACGGTTGGCCCGCAACTGCTCGTCCACGCTGGTCTCAAAACGGTGGAAAGCGGTGCCGTCCCAGCGCCACAGTCCCTCGCGATCGGTCGCGATGATCGTCGACCCGGTGTCGCCGCTCGTGTGCGCTCCGACGGCCCGTTGCCCTTGCAGATCGGGTGGAATCGGCAGGGCTTCCAAGAGCATCACCCCGCCGTCGAAGCGCAGTCGGAACCAGCCGTGGGTGAAGTCGGTCAACCATGTTTCCCGACCGACTTGAGTCATTCGCCAGCGGCGGGAGTCGGGCAGGCGCAGGGTGGAGAACTCGCGGCCATTCCAGCACATGAGCCAACTCGAACTCTGAAAGATCACGCCGTCCGGAGTCAGCCCCACGGCCCAGATATTGCCGAATCTGTCCGCCGCGGCGGGCAGGTGGGGCTTGAGCGAAACAAACGTGCGCTCGCCGGATTCGTCGGCTGGGGCGTAACCCATTTCGTCGACGCCCCCGATCCACAGCGTATCCGTTTCGTCGATGGCGAGGGCGCGCACAAAGGCGGCTTCAGGCACCGCGAGATGTGACCAGCGGGCGCCGTCGTAGATGAGCACCTTGTTGAGATTGCCAAAATAGAGCAGCCCCGCGCTATCTTCGGTGATATCCCAAACTTGGAAGTGTCCCCGATAGTCCCGGGGCGAAAACACATCGAGCAGGGGCAGTCCGGCTTCGGGTTCGAAGGCGACGGCGGGGCGGGGCTGGCCCCAACCCAGGCATACGGCTCCGCACAAGCTCAGCACGGCCATCAAGCGATGCAGCGAGGAGGAACTAAGACTCAGAACCGGCGGAAGCAGAACACCGCAGTATGAGCCCCACCACGGCCACAAATGCGAGCCGCATGTGACGATCGCCTCGGATCGCGGGACGAACGCAACGCCCTGAAGGCGGCGGTGGGGCAACGACGTGCTGAGGTGGAGGTCTTCCGCGGGGGAGCGCGGTGGTCGCAAGCGACGCCCCTACTGGTCGGTGCGAGCGAATGGGTGGAGCGAAGACCGGCGTTTCAACCCCACAAAAAAGCCCCGCGCCGGTGAGGGCGCGGGGCGAGGAAGGGGCGGGAGCGCCAGCGAGCAGGCGGCCGATGCTTAGGCGTCCGCGAGCGCGGCCTGAGCGGCGGCGAGGCGGGCGACCGGCACGCGGTAAGGCGAGCAGGACACGTAGGCCAAACCGAGCTTGTGGCAGAACTTCACCGAATCCGGATCACCACCGTGTTCGCCGCAGATGCCGAGCTTGATGTTCGGACGGGTCTGACGGCCCTTGGTGATGGCGATTTCCATGAGTTGGCCCACGCCGGTCTGGTCGATGGACGCGAACGGGTTCTTCGGCAGAATCTCGTTCTCCGCATACGGAGCGAGGAAGGAGCCGGAGTCGTCGCGCGACATGCCAAGGGTGGTCTGGGTGAGGTCGTTGGTGCCGAAGGAGAAGAACTCCGCGGTCTCGGCGACTTCGTCGGCCGTGAGCGCACCGCGGGGGATCTCGATCATGGTGCCGACGGAGTAGGAAACGCGGGTCTTGGTTTCCTTCATGACGGCCTTGGCCTCCGCGTGAACGGCGGCGACCTGGATCTCGAGTTCCTTGGCGAAACCGACGAGCGGGATCATGATCTCGGGCTTGGCCTTGATGCCCTTCTTCTTGGCTTCAACGGCGGCCTCGATGACGGCGCGGGCCTGCATGCGGGTGATCTCCGGGTAGCAGATACCGAGACGGCAGCCACGGAAACCGAGCATGGGGTTGAACTCATGGAGTTCGGCCACGCGGTTCATGATGACCTCAACCTTGATGCCGAGCTTCTTGGCCAGATCGAGCTGCTGCTCCTTGGTGTGAGGCAGGAACTCGTGCAGAGGCGGATCGAGGAAGCGGATGGTCGCGGGGAAGCCGTTCAGCGCCTTGAAGATGCCGAGGAAGTCTTTGCGTTGGAACGGCAGGAGCTTCGCGAGGGCGGCCTCACGAGCTTCGGTGCTGTCCGAGAGGATCATCTCACGCATGGCGTCGATACGCTCGCCTTCGAAGAACATGTGCTCCGTGCGGGTGAGGCCGATACCGACGGCACCGAACGCCACCGCTTGGGCGGTTTGCTCGGGGGTGTCGGCATTGGTGCGGACGACCATCTTGGTGGCCTTTTTGCACCAGGCCATGAGCTGCACGAAGTTTTGGTAGGTGCCGCTCTTCTGGGCCTTCTTGTTGCCTTGGATGAGACCCTGCACGACCTCGGAAGGGGCGGTGGGGACTTCACCGGCGTAGACGGTGCCGGCGGTGCCATCGATGGAGAGGAAGTCACCTTCCTTGTAGGTGGTCTTTCCGACCTTGAGGGTGCGCTTGTCGTAGTCGACGTGCAGGGCGGCGGCGCCACACACGCAGACCTTGCCCATTTGGCGGGCGACGAGAGCGGCGTGGGAGGAAACACCACCGCGAGCAGTGAGGATGCCCTCGGCCGCGATCATACCGCGGAGATCTTCCGGGGACGTTTCAACGCGAACGAGGAGAACCTTCTGGCCCTTCTCGTTGGCTTCCACGGCGCGATCGGCGTTGAAGTAGATCTTGCCGGTGGCGGCACCCGGACCGGCGGGCAGGCCCGTGGCGATCTTGTCGGCGGCCTTGACGGCTTTGGCGTCGAAGATGGGCGCGAGGACCTGTTCGAGCTGGTCGGCGGGGACACGGGAGACGGCGGTCTTCCAGTCGATGAGCTTCTCTTTCACCATTTCGCAGGCGATGCGCACCGCGGCGACGCCGGTGCGCTTACCGTTGCGGGTCTGGAGCATGAAGACCTTGTGGTCCTGGATGGTGAACTCGAAGTCCTGCATGTCGGTGAAGTGCTTTTCGAGCACGCCACGGATGCGCTCCAACTCCTTGAGGGAGGCGGGCTGTTGCTTCTTGAGGTCGGCAACCGGGTAAGGGGTGCGCACGCCGGCGACGACGTCCTCGCCCTGGGCGTTCATGAGGAACTCACCGTAGAAGACCTTCTCGCCGGTGGCGGGGTCGCGGGTGAAGGCGACGCCGGAACCGGACTCGGAGCCGGTGTTGCCGAAGACCATGGCCTGCACGTTGACGGCGGTGCCCCACTCGGCGGGGATGCCATACTTGCGACGGTAGACGTTGGCGCGGTCGTTCATCCAGGAACCGAAGACGGCCGACATGGCGCCTTGGAGTTGGTCCCAGGGGTTGGACGGGAAGTCGTGACCGGTGCGGTCTTTGACGAGCGTCTTGAAGCGAGCGATGACCTCTTTGAGGTGATCGGCGGAGAGATCGGTGTCTTCGGCGTGAGCGTTGCCGAGGAACTCGGCCTTGGCTTCCTCGATCACGACCTCGAAAGGCTCGTGGTCTTCGCCGGCGCGCTTTTGCACACCGAGAACGACGTCGCCATACATCTGGACGAAGCGGCGGTAGCAGTCCCAGGCGAAGCGGGCGTTGCCGGTGGCCGTTTCGAGAGCCACGACGGTCTCGTCGTTGAGGCCGAGGTTCAAGATGGTGTCCATCATGCCCGGCATGGAGTCGCGGGCGCCGGAACGCACGGCGACGAGGAGCGGGAAGCCCTTGGCGTCACCGAATTTCACGCCCATCACTTTCTCAACCTTGGCGATGCCAAGTTCCATCTGGCGTTGGAGATCGGCCGGATACTTGCGGCCGTTGGCGTAGTAGTGCGTGCAGACCTCGGTCGTGACGGTGAAGCCCGCGGGAACCGGGAGGCCGATGCGGCTCATCTCGGCGAGATTGGCGCCCTTGCCGCCGAGGAGCGGCTTCATCTTGCCGTTGCCGTCGGCTTTGCCGGCGCCCCACGAGTAGACGTATTTAGGAGCCTTGGCGGCGGTTTTCTTCTTCGCCGGGGCCTTCTTAACGGCCTTGGCGGTGGTTTTAACCGCTTTTTTAGCGGTCTTCTTGGCTTGGGTTTTAGCTGCCATGTTTTGGATCAGGTTTGTGAGAAAACGGGCGCGTCATCCATAGACGCAAAGAGCAAGCGAATAGGGTGAGCGGGGGAGCTGTCAACGTCGGGCTTGTGGCGGGGAAGCGTCCGGATGGTGAAGGTTAAGAAAACCACCGTCGAGCGTCGGTGGAATTCAAACTCGTGAGTTGCCAGCGGGTAGCGGCGTCGGTGGCATGGACCGCATGGCTGAAATCGATGCAAATGCCTCTGTGCGATGTGGGGTGGCGGGGGTGGGATCTCTCGGACAACATCATGCGCGCATTTACGCGAGTCTGCCCAAGGTGGAGTTTGTGGGGATTTTCGAGACCGATGACGTCCGGGCCGCCGAGATTTGTGCCAAGCATAATTGCGTGCGGTTCGATACCCTCGAAGCGCTCGGAGCGGCGTGCGATGCGGTGTCGGTGGTGGTGCCGACGGACTTGCACGAACGGGTGGCATTGCCGCTGCTGGCGGCGGGATGTCATTTGTTGATTGAGAAGCCGATCTGCGCGTCGCTGGCGGAAGCAGAACGGGTGCTGGCGGCGGCGCGTGAACATGACCGCATCGTGCAGGTGGGGCATATCGAGCACTTCAATCCGGTGATGAGTTTTCTGGAAAAGGAAGTCGTGGCGCCGAAGTTCATCACGGCGGAACGCCTGGCACCGTTTACGCCGCGCGGCACGGAAGTCGGGGTCGTGCTCGATCTCATGATCCACGACATCGGCATCGTGCTCCAACTGGTGCAGTCGCCGGTCAAGAAGATCGAAAGTGTCGGCGTGAGTCTGGTGTCGAAGACGGAGGACATCGCCAATGCCCGCATTGAATTTGAAAATGGATGTGTGGCCAATCTCAGCACCTCGCGCATGAGTTTGAAAAAGGTGCGCGAGATGCGGGTGTTCCAGGAAAGTGGATACTTTTCCTTCGATTTCATGCGGCAGAGCGGACACCTCGTGCGGACGACGGGTTTGCTCGACTATGCGGGCAAGCTGCGCACGGGAACGGTGGATCCCCAAGATCCGACGGCGGTGCCGCTGGAGCCGGTGCCGATCGAGAAGGGCGAACCGCTCGCGTTGGAATTGGCGCATTTCACGGCGAGTGTAGCGGCGGCCTCGCAGCCCAAGGTGGGCGGCGCGCTGGGACGGCAAGCGCTCGAAGTCGCCATCACGATCACCGAACAAATCCGCGCCGCGAAGCAGGCGTAGCGCGCGGTCAGCCGGCTGCTTTTTAACCACAGATGGACACAGATAAACACAGATTTGGATCCGGGGAATGCGCGATTGCTCCTGGTATAGGGTGGATTGGATCCGTGTTCATCTGTGTCCATCTGTGGTTAAAAAAATCTGATGACTAAGGCGTTGCCATTTCGGTTGCCGGGGCCGGTTGACGGAGACGTCGACTTGTTGGTCGTGGCGGCGGAGCATTCGGGGGACCAACACGCCGGGCGCATGGTGCGGGGGGTGTTGGCGGCGGAACCGGAGCGTCGGGTGGCGGCTTTGGGTGGCCCGGCGTTGGCGGCGGCGGGCGCGCAACTGCTGGAGGATTTAACGGCGCAGTCGACCATGGGATTCGCGGTGTTCGGCAAATTATCGTTCTACCGGACGCTGATCGCCGAGGTCGTGCGGTGGGTGGGGGCGCATCGGCCCAAGGCGGTATGCTTTGTGGATTCCTCCGGGCTGAATCTGCGTATTGCGAAAGGCCTTTTCGACGCGGGGTTTTCCGCCAAGGCAGGCGGTCCCACCAAGGCGCTCTACTACATCTCGCCCCAGATCTGGGCGTCGCGGGCGAAGCGGCGTTTTCAGATGGCGGAGCACCTGGACGGGCTGGCCTCGATTTTCCCGTTTGAGCGCGAGGTCTACGCCGACACTTCGTTGGCGGTGGAGTTTGTGGGACATCCCTTTGTGGCGGCCGACTATCAACCACCCGTGACGTATGATCCGGCAGGACCGGTGCTGTTGTTGCCGGGAAGTCGGCACGGGGTGGTGAAGCGGTTGTTTCCGGTCATGCTGGAGGCGTTCGCGGGTATGGCCGGAACCCGGCAGGCCATGACCCTGTATCCGAGTGATGGAATACTGGATACACTAAAGGCAGCCCGGCCGCCGAAAACGTTGCAGTTTTTGCGAACCGGGGAAACCGATGGTCCGGTCGGTGCTTCCGCGGTGCTCACCACCAGCGGGACGATGTCGATGCACTGCGCGTTGGCCGGCATACCCGGGGTGGTGACCTACAAGACGGACCCGCTGACGTATTGGCTGGGTCGTATGCTGGTCAAAGTGAAGTTCATCGGCATCGCGAATCTGTTGCTCAAGGAAGAGATGTATCCTGAATTCATCCAGGGAGCGGCCACGGCGCGCACCCTGGGGCATGAACTGCAGCAGGCGTTGGAAAATCCGGAGCGCGTGGCCCGCACTCAAGTTCAGTCCGGGCAGCTTCGGGAGTTGTTGAGCGCCGCCGCGCAGAACACCGCGTCGGAGTGGATGCGGGGACAGTTGAAATCCGGCGATTGATTCAGCTTCCGCGGCGCGAGTGATCGCGGGCGGTCACCGGGGATCGGCAGGCTCGGGCGGCGTATCGCGGAGGGTTTCGAGGAACATGATCAAAGAGTCGACGTCGTCGGCGTTTAAAATTCCGCGATAGGAGGGCATGGCCACATCGGACTGATCGTAACCAGCGACGATATCTCGGGTGGGATCCATGATCGCATCGCGCAGGTAGTTGGAGTTGGCCATGCGGCGGCGTCCGTTGGTCAAAGGGCGGCGGGTTTGGTAGATGTTTTTCCACGATGGTCCCGAGAATCCTTCCGTGGTGCCGTCGAGGGAGTGGCAGCCGGCGCAGGCGAACTGGGTGTAGATTTCGCGACCGCGTTCGACGGACAACGACACGGTGCGATGGATTGTTTCCCGGGGCGCGGGGGCGGAGGCAAACAAGGCGGTAAAATCCTCCACTCCAAGGGACGCGCGCGTGGAAGCGTCGAGCGGGGCGAGCGCGTTGATGGTGAAAAAGACCTTTTGGCTGGATCCGTCGGGTTGATCGTAAATCAGCTCGAGTTGTTCCACCGGCACCATGCCATCGATCGCGAGAAAAACGGTGGTGCGATCCGAGGACAGGAATACGGAGTGGACCAACGCGGCATCGACCCCGGGTTCGCCGTCGGCGCGATAGTAGCCCGAACCGTATTGCGCGGTGCGACGGTAAGACCAACTCGTGACTTGGTAGTGGCTCGGCTCCAACGCATGAGCGGGATCGAGCGGTCGGGAAAACTGCAGCCGGAGACCCTCGGCATGGGCTTCGGCTGCGACGGGGAGGGCATCGTGCGACTCGACCGCGCGCAGGCGACAGAGTCCCTCGATGCGCGGGGCGATGCAGCTCCAGATTTGCATGCCACCGAAATAGGCCATGCCATCAAGCGGACTGATCTCTCCCTTGATCAACGGCACTTCGAAATTCACGGGAAGCGGAACGGCGACCGCCTGACGGATGGGGTCGGCCGGGCCGGTCAGAATTTTAACGACGCTGGGTTTGTAGAAATCCAACATCAGCACACTGCCCGCCAAATCGCCCAGGCTCCGGTTGTCGGTCGGGACCGTGACCAGATCAATGCCGCTTTGAGCGAAACGATGCGGAATCCACAATGGCACGGGTGGGGTGTTGCGCGAGTGGGTCGTGCCGGGTTCGAATCCATAAAAATTGCCCGGAAGGATCTCGAGCATCGGGGTGGCCGGCACCCAGTTGCCTTGTTGATCAGTGGCAATGATGCGACCGGACTCGCCGAACTCGCTCAGGTAGCCGTTGCGCAGGCCTTCGGCGTAAACTCGAACGAATTTGCCGGTCGCGTCGATTTCCAGCACCCGACCAGCGTGAGGGGCGGCGTGGGCCTCCTGTTGGCCGCCGATGGAGAGTAAAAAGCCGCCGTCCGCGCGCGGCACCATGCTCAACGGAAACGCGCGAGTCTCCGCGCTTTGCACGAAGTCGTTGGAGAACATTTCGTAGCGGTCGGTATCGTCGTCGCCGTCGAGATCGAGGAGCCGAATGAGGCCCAAGCGGGTGAAGACGAATATTTCATCGCCGCGAAGCGTGATCGATTGAGGCTCGCAGAGCCCGGTCGCGATGCGGCGCATGGTAACGGGCTCATCACTGTTGGCATTGAGGCCCGCCATACGAAAGACGTCGCCATCGTAGGTGACCATGACGGCTTCGCCCGAAGGATAAAAATCGATATCCATGGGACGGATACGTCGTTGCCAGGGATTGGGGTAGGGAATCGCGAGTTCGTCCACCGCGTAGGACCCCTGGGGCACTCCCTCCACCATGTGCGTGGTCGCAGTCAACTCGGCCCGGTTGACGGAGGTGGAGACGAAAGTGTCGGAGAGCGGGAGGTCGTGAGGCACGTCTTGCCCGTCCAAGGCGTAGATGATGTTGATGATCTGTGGGTCGGCGGAAGGCGCGATGGAGGCGATGATATGGCGACCGTCGGCCACGGTGAGCGCGGCTCCGTGGGCGGCGAAACGGGTGGGCACGGTATCCACGTTTTCGTCGAGCTCGGCGGCGATGCAGACCAACGGTTGATCGTGCGGCGCGAGCTCGATTCGGCGCACGACAAACGGGCGAGTTTCGTGGTGGTGCGCGGAGAATTGTTCCGTCACGGCCACGGGTCCCAAGGTGTAATGCAGGGTCGCGGCCGAGCCGTGGTCATCGATCGCGCGCCAGCGTCCATCGGTCGTGGGAAGGGGGCCCCGGCCCAATTCCTCCGGATCGGGACCGCGGGGACGAGGATCGTCGAACGACACATCCGCCGCGGGTTGCCAACCTGGATACAAACCCGTGGCGGCGACGATCCGGCCCTGCGGCTGGGGCAGACGGGATTGTCCCCCGGAAAGTTTCCGCAGCGGCACCGCGTAGGACAGCATGGCCATGCCGTGCGGCGTGATGAAATCGCCATGCCAAATGGCGGCGACCCGCAGGAGTTCGGTGTCGAAGCCGACGTAGACGTCGTCGCCCAGCGGCAGCACCAGTGCCCGGGGCACGAGATTGGTCGTATTTCCCGCCGGTGCCAATCCACGAAGGTCGAGGGTGGCCTCGACGAAGGGGAAGTCGGGCTGCCGGTAGTCTTGATAGTAAGGGGTGTCTTCGCGGGCCAAGTGTTCCGGAATGTTGGCACCATGAATGGCACCACCAAGGGCCAGGAGCACCAACGTGCTGAAGCGCGGGGGTAGAGGACGCATTGTTAATAATTATTACCATGAAATATTTTGTCTGCCAAGACCGCAAACGAACCGCCGTCCGAAATTTCTTCCCAGACACCCCATGAAGGTCGGGGGTAGTATCGGAGACCATGCTCTCGTGCGAAAAGGGGCTGGTTCTTCCGGCGGTGGTGGTGCTCTAATGGGGGTTTTCGCAAGCACCATGGCTACTCGCACTCTCACAGGCATCACTCCTTCCGGCACGTTGCATGTCGGCAACTACTTCGGCGCCATGCGCCCGGCTATCGCGGCACAGGATCTCGGCGAATGTTATTATTTCATCGCGGATTACCATTCGTTGACCTCGGTCTTTGATCCGGAAGTGCGTCGCGCCCATACCCTCGGCATCGCGCTCGATTGGCTGGCCTGTGGGCTCGATCCGGCGAAGAGCGTTTTCTGGCGGCAAAGTGACGTGCCGGAGGTGTGCGAATTGACGTGGTTGCTCGGCACCCTCACGCCCATGGGCCTCCTCGAGCGGGCGCACAGTTACAAGGACAAGACCGCGAAGGGCATCGCGCCGAACTTTGGGCTCTTTGCCTATCCCGTGCTCATGGCGGCGGACATTTTGCTCTACGACACGACGGTGGTGCCGGTCGGCAAGGATCAGAAGCAGCACTTGGAAATGACCCGCGACATCGCGATCAAGTTCAACCAAACCTACGGCGAAACCTTCGTGGTGCCCGAGCCCTCGATCGCCGAGGAAGTGGCGGTGATTCCGGGGCTGGATGGCCAGAAAATGAGCAAGAGCTACAACAATACGCTGCCCATTTTCGGCGAAGAAAAGGTGCTCAAGAAGAAGATCATGTCGATCGTGATGGACAGCCGCACGCGGGAGGAGCCGAAACCCGACGCGGCGGACCTGCCCGCAACCAAGTTGCTCAAGTTTTTTGCTCCGAACGACGTCTACGACGACGTGCTCGCTCAATTGCAGGCGGGTGGTTTCGGCTACGGCGACCTGAAGAAGGCGCTCTTCGAACACTATTGGGAGTTCTACCGCGAAGCCCGCGAACGGCGCGCGGATCTCGCGGGCAACCTGGATCACGTCAACGCGGTGTTGCGCGACGGCGCCGATCGGGCACGCACGGTGGCGACCGATGTGATGGACCGCGCGCGCCGGGCCTGCGGTTTGGTCTGATCTCGCGAAATCTGACGAACCGAATACCGGCTGGCTTGAAGTTGGAGCCCGGGCGAGGCACACGCCTCTCATGCCCCACCTTCTCGCGCGTTCAGGTCGCTTTGTGAGTTTTGTTTGCGGCGGTCTGTTCACGCTGCTGAGCACCCCCGCCGTGGGAGCCCGCAGCGACTATGTGGTGGTGTCGGCCACGGCTTCGCCGGGGTATGCTCGGGAGACGGCGGCGGGGGCGTTGCGGCCGGAGTCCTATGTCATGTCCAAGGGCAAACACTTTGGTCACACGCGCGACGCCTCGACCGCCGACAGTCAGTTCAGTCAAGTGCTGCAGGCTTTGGCCCCAGCCCTGGCGAAGCAGGAATATTGGCCGGCCGTCGATGTCGGGTCAGCCGACTTGTTGATCATCGTGCATTGGGGCGAAACCGAAACCTACGAGGATCCCATGGCTGACTTTATGGCGGAATCCTACAACGCGGCGCTGAGCGAATACATGGCCTCCGCCGACGCAGCGGGTAATGCCGATCCGGGCCGATTGAATGAGCTCAAGAACATGGATCGCATGGCGAATGAGTCCGTATTGAATGCGACCCGAACCAACGCTGAATTGCTCGGGTATCGACGTTCGATTGAACTCGAGGAACGGCGTTACTTCCCGCGGGAAGAGGAACGCACGATGAAGTTTGAATTGTCGGAAAACCGTTACTTCGTGGCTTTGATGGCGTGGGACTACGCGAGTTTGCGGGCGAAGGAGGCTCCCCGGCTCCGGTGGGTGACGCGGATGAGCGTGCGGTCGGCGGGCAATCGTTTTGACGAAGCGACTCATGCCATGGTCGAGCAGGCATCGGCGCTGTTTGGCACGCAACAAGATGGTTTGACGCGCGTGAAGTCCGTGATCAAGGGACGCAAAACCGAAGTGAAAATCGGGGAATCCGTCGTCGTGGAGGAAACCGCGAGTCAGCCCTGAACGATCCCGGGAATCGGGCGGATGCGCGGTGCACTTAAACCACGGTGACCGGTGGTCGCGGCAAGGACGCGATGCGGGCCATGATGCGCTCGCTGGCGATTTGATAGCGCTCTTTGCCGGCGGACTTGTCCTCAATCTCGGTGATCGGCATGGGTTGGCCAAAGACGATGGAGACCGGCACGCCGGGTTTGATCGTCCGGCCTCGCCCCCATGCGAGATGCGAATCAAAAATACGCACCGGCACCACCGGCACCCGGGCGCGGCACGCGATCATGCCCACGCCGGATTTGGCGGTTTGCAGCTCGCCATCATGAGAGCGGGTGCCTTCCGGAAAAAGAATAAGCGGGCGACCGTCCTGCAAAGTGCGCAGAACGCGTTTGATGGCCGAGACATCGGAACCGGCGCCATCGCGGTCAACCGGGATGCAGCCGGCTTGATCCATCCACCAGCTCAAGCGACCGCCTTTCCACAAGGTTTTGCGGGCGAAGAACGCGATCTGCCGCGGCACCTGGCTACCAATGGCGGGCGGGTCGAGGTGGCTGGCGTGGTTGGCCGCGATCAAAAAGCCACCCGTGGTCGGGATGTTCTCAATCCCGGCGACCTCGCCGCGAAAGAACATGCCGTGGGCGGTCGCAAAGATGTAATGAGAGACCCCATACACCGGCGTCATGAGAACCTGCGGGAAGCTTTGGCTCATGATACCGGAGAAAGTCGGGTGGCGAGGTCGCCGGAGATCCGCTCGACGACTTCTTCAAGCGTCATAAACGTGCTGTCGATGTCGGTGGCGCCCTCGGGACAAGCGAGCGGAGCCGTCTTCCGGGAGGTGTCGAGGCGGTCGCGTTCGGCGATGGAATCGGTCTGACCTTCCGCGGCGCGACGGCGGGCGCGTTCGGCGGGGTCGGCGTGCAGGAAAAAGCGGAAATCAGCGTCGGGGAAAATGACCGAGCCGATGTCGCGTCCTTCCATGACGAGGCCGGGAAAACCGTGCTCCCGGGCGACGGCGGCCAGATTGCGTTGGTAGTCGAGCAGGGCGCGCCGCAGCTCGGGCACGGCGGCGAAGATCGAGACGTTGGCATTGACCTCGGACGTGCGGATTTCGGCATCGGGCACGATGCGTCCATTGATGCACATCGAGGCGCGCCGGCCTTCGATGGCCGTGTCGAGGGGCAGGGCCGCGGCCGCCTGGCCGATGCCATCCGCGTCATCGGCGCTGACGCCGACCCGCAATAATTCGGCCGTCATCGTCCGGTAGAACGACCCGGTATCGACGTGCAGTAGATTGAACCGGGCGCTCAGGGCGCGAGAGGTGGAGGACTTGCCGGAGGCGGCGCCGCCGTCAATGGCGACAATAATGAACGAAGCTTCAGTCACCGGTCAGAGGATTTTTGGCGGACGTGGTCCAGCAAACTAAAAAAGTGGGGAAAGGTTTTGGCGCAAACCGCCGGGTGGTGGATCGAGAGCCAGGGCGAACCGTCTCCGCGCAGGTCGTGGCACCCCAGGATGCCGAAACTCATGGCAAAACGATGATCCCCGTAGGTTTCGATGGTTTGGTCGGGAACGAGCGGTCGCGGCGTGATGGTCAGGCTGTCCTCCTCCTCGATCACGTCCTGCCCGAGCCGGCGCAACTCGGTTGCCATGCCGGCGACACGGTCGGTCTCCTGATGCCGCGTGTGCGTGAGCCCCGTGATGCGGGTCGGGCCGTCAAGTAGCGGTGAGATGGCCGCCAGGCTAAGAAAAGTATCGGAGATCTCGCGAAAGTCTTCGTCGAGTAACGTTCCCGTTGCCCGTGCCTGCACCCGCGCCAATACTTCAGCGTAGGCCGCGTCGCCCTGCAGACCCGTGCCCGGGGCGCGCAGCCCGGGGAGGGTGAGCTCGCCGCCGACGACGAGCGGAAGCGTTTGCCAGTAAGATGCCGCCGTGGCGTCGGGCTCGATCACGTGGTCGGTGGGTGGAGCGTAGGCCGTCGGTGCGAGGTGGAAACGACCGTCCGACGCGGCGGGAACGTGAACCCCAAACTCGGCCATGAGTCGGCGCGTCATTTCGACGAACGTCCACCGCACCTGCCCCACGAGCTGAATATCGATCGGGGCGGTCGCAGTGGGAGCCACCATGAGCAACGCGGAGAGGAGTTGGCTGCTGGCGGAGGCATCGAGTTCGATCGCCCCCCCGCGAAGACCCCGCGCGTGAATTTCGAGTGGGAAAAACCCCTCTTCGCCCGGGCAAATGATCTCGGCGCCGAGCTGACGCAGCGCATCGATCAACCCGGACATCGGGCGTTTGCGCATCTGTTCAACACCATCGATACGATAGACGCCCCGGGGGGCGGCGGCGCACAGGGCAGTCAAAAACCGGGCGGCGGTGCCCGCCAGTCCGACGAACACATCAACGGGCGCGGTCGCCGTGAACAGCTTGGCTTGGTCGGCCACGCGCAAGGTCAGCGCCGCCTCGTCGGCCTCGACGGTGCATCCGAGGGCGCGCAGGGCGGTGGCCATCAAATGGGTGTCTTCGCTGAACAGGGCGCCGCTGAGCGTGACGGGTTCGCGACCGAGCGCGGCGAGCAACAAAGCGCGGTTGGTCAGGCTTTTCGACCCCGGCAGCACGACTTCACCACGGGCCGGTGCCGGGAAGGGAACGATGGGTAGAACTTCGGGTAAGGGACTCAAGCGCCTGAAGAAAAAGAACGAGGACGAGAAAGAGAACGAGAAAGATTCTGCATCAAGGATGCAGGGTATCGCGCCAGGCTTTGCCGCGTTCGAGGTGGGCGCGGATGGCGGGCCAATCGCGATTGGCGAGGGCGGCGCGAAAGTGATGAAGGTCGGTTTCGAAGCGATCGAGGGCGCGCAAGACTTCGTCCCGGTTCTGCTCGAGGATATCCACCCACATGGTGGCGTCGCTGGCGGCGATCCGGGTGGTATCGCGCAGGCCGTTGCCCGCGAGTTGGCTCCAATGGGTCGGTTGACCGGCGAGCGTTTCACCGAGCGCGGTGGCGACGACTTGGGGCAAGTGACTGATGTGAGCGACAATCTCGTCGTGTTGATCGGGATCGATGGTGACCACGTCGCTGCCGAGATCGCGCCAAAATCGCACCACGGTGGTGAGTCGGTCCTCGGGGGGCGAATTGTGGGGCGTCACGAAGCAAGTGCGTCCGGCAAAGAGTTCCGGGTCGCCGTGGGCCCAGCCGGTGAGGGCGCTGCCGGCCATGGGGTGGGAGCCGATAAACGTGGCGGCCGGGTTGTGCGCGGCCAACTGGCTGCAGGCGTGGCGGCAAATCTCGGCCTTCACGCTGCCCACATCGGTGACGATGGCGGTGGCGGGAAGGTGGGGCGCGATCCGATCAACGAGCTCATTGATCCGCGTGACGGGGGCGGCGATCACGACCAAGGAAGCCTCGGCCACGGCGGTTTCCGGCGTGTCGGCGATGTCGTCGCACCACGGTTGTTCGGTCAGAGCGAGACGGACCTCGGGGCGGCGGGCCCAGATGACGATGCGCCGCGCCGCGCCGCGAGCGCGAGCGGCCTGCGCGACTGATCCGCCGAGCAAGCCCGGGGCGAGAATGGTCAGGGTGTCCACCACGGGTTTGGTGAAACGGCATGGGCCGGGGGTTGTCGAGCATCGGCTGTGGGGACGTCGCGGTGATGGCGCGTTGATTTTTGGCTCAACGCCCCCTTGGTTGCTGACCGTCATGTCTCACCAACGCCGCCGACGCTCCCGCCGCCGCCACGCTCGCAAGGCCGGTCCGGTGATCCTGATCGCGATGGGGATGGCGTTGATGGCGGGATTTTGGTGGTGGTTGGCTCACCTCGGTCCCCGTAAAATCGAGTCCGAGGCAGCGACCGCATCCCCAACCTCGGTCGCGACCGCTTCCCGGAATGCATCGGTGCGTGATGAGGTGGAAAAATTGGTGAACACTTTTGAGGCCGGGGGCGAAGACGCCGATATCGCCTTACTGGTGGCGGCGGTGGCGGAGCAGGAAAAGTTGGTCGCCCAAGGCGGGGGCGCGGGGCAAGCGGAGCAGCGGCGCCTCCAGGAATTGGAGCAAAAACTGGCCGGGGCGCGCGGTCTTCGCAGCAACGAACGCATCGCGGAATGGGAAGTCGAGGCCCAGGCGCATCACGATGCGGGACGGGCCCGGGAGGCGACGGTGGCCTGGGGAGCGGCGCTGGAGTTGCAGCAGGCGGTGAACCGCTCGGCGGCACCGACGGCGGTGAAAGACTTTGTGCGCGAAGCGCGCATGGAGCGACTCTTGCAGGAGCAGGAGGCGACGCCGCTGGCCGAGGAAGTGAGCATTGCGCTGCGCAAAGCGAGAGAGGCGGCGGCGGCGGAAAACTGGGCGGATGCTTTGGCGGCGTATGCGACGGCGCGGGAGTTGCAGGTGCGCCTCAACGGGGAGTATGGCCGCACGCGTTTTGCCGATTTGGCCGTGATCGATCAAATCGAGCGCGAAATCCAGTCGCTCGACGCGGCGGGCTCGGCGGCGAGTGTGGATGAAGCGGAGGCGGCCGGTGATGCCGCCATGGCGGCGGCCGCATTTTCGCAGGCGGCGGCGGCCTTTGAAGACGCGCGGCAATTGCAGGTGCGGATCAATCGGGAGTTCTCGCGCAGTCGGTTTCTCTCCTCGCCGCGCGTCGAGCAGTTGGAGGTGAAACGACAAACGGCGGAAAGTATGCCGTTGTTGGAAACCTTGCGGGCAGACAGTGAGGCCATTGCCTTTTTGTTGCGGCGTCGGGAAACGGAAAAGGCGGGGGAACGCATCGCGGATGCGGCCCGGCGCGTGACGGTGTTGTTTGAGCAATTGTCCAAAAGCGACCAGCTCGACCCGGCGTTGCGACTGCGGTTGAGTTATTTGGATACGCAGCGCGAGCGACTGCGGGAGATCCAGGACGTGGTGTTCGAGCGGTTGCGGCCGTTGCCGGGAGCGGCGGAGCTACGAATGCTGCGGACGGAGTTCCCCCAATCGCTGTATTTGCAAATCATGAAAGTGAACCCCAGTCGGCATGCCGGACGGGCGTTTCCGGTGGACTCGGTGAGTTGGTTCGATGCCGTGGAATGTTGTGAGCGATTGGGGTGGATTCTGGGGCTGCCGGTCCGATTGCCGACCAAGGATGAATTTCGCGTCGCGGTGGGCGCCGACGCGTTGGGGGAGGTCACCTCGGAAACGACGAAGGCGGCGGCCGGGGGGGACGTCAGCCAAGCCATGGCGGCGGGGGAGGCCAATGCGGCGGGCTTTTTCGATCTGCTCGGAAACCTGGCCGAGTGGCTGCATGCTCCGGCCAGCGAACAGGGAGCGGAAACCGCTCCCGTCGCCGGGGGAAGTTATCTGGATGATCCGGCCACGCCGGGCCCTGAGCGCCCGCGGGAGGTGCCCCGGTCCGAGCGGGCGCGACACATTGGATTTCGGGTGGTGGTGGAGCCGGGCGCTTAAAACGCCGGGACCGGGGAAGGCGAGGGGATCAGCTGCCTGGGGCGAGGCCGCCCATTTTGAGGATGCGGTCGAACTCGGGCTTGCGCAGTGGCATCACCGAAAGTCGGCTTTGTTTGAGCAAAGCGATCTCGGCGAGGGCCGGCGTCCCTTTGATCTGCTCAAGCGACACCGGATGGGGCAGCTCGACTTGGGGCTTTAGTTGGACGGCAACCCAGCGGTCATCATCCGTGGTCGGGTCCGGGTAGGCGGTTTTGGACACGGTGGCGACGCCGCGCACCACTTTGCCGGTGACACTGGCGTAAAACAGCACGCGGTCTCCCGCGGCCATGGATTTCAGGTTGTTACGCGCCTGATAGTTGCGAACGCCGTCCCAGTCGGTGCGACGATCCTTCACGAAGTCCTCCCAAGAGTATTTCTCGGGTTCTTGTTTAACGAGCCAGTATTGGGTTGTCATGGTTTGGTGGGCACAATGAGCTTCGCCCCACTAGGTAACGGCCGCTCGCGAAGGTCAAAACTTCCGCAGAATCTCGCGTGCGATCATTTGCCCAGCCCGATCTCTCCGCCATCATGAACAAGACGCTTCTACCCATCCGAGTGATGTTTATCGCGCTATGTGCCGGGACGGGCTGGCTGGTGTGCTACACCATCCGGGAGTGGGATGATTTTCGGGTGGTGGCGACTTTCATTGGCATGTCGATCGGTGTGCTGGTCGTATTGGTCGATGTGATGCTCAAGGGGTTTTCCCTGCGCGGCTTATCCGCATTGTCGTTTGGATTGGCGGTGGGGTCGGTCATCTCCTACCTGATCGGGACGTCGCCCCTGTTCATCGAGGGAGACGAACAGATCATTTATCTGAGTCGGTTGGCGTTGTTTCTGATCGTGACCTACATGTGCACGGTGATCGCGCTGCGCGGGAAGGATGAGTTCAATCTCGTGATTCCGTATGTGCGTTTTGTGCCGCACGAGGTCGATGTGCCATTGGTGGTGGTCGATACGAGTGCGTTGATCGACGGTCGGGTCGCTCGGATTTGTGAGACGGGATTTTTGAGTGGAGCGTTGGTGATCCCGCGCTTTGTGCTGGAGGAACTGCAACGCGTGGCCGATTCCACGGAACCGGGTAAACAAGCCCGCGGCCGACGCGGTCTCGAAGTTTTAGGGGCGTTGCGTCGACTCAAACAGTTGGACCTGCGCATCCATGAAAGTGAGGCACGGTCCGGTGAAGTGGACGCCAAACTCGTGTTTTTGGCTCAGTCGATGAAGGCCAAGTTACTCACCACGGACTACAATCTCGCGAAGATGGCGGAGTTTCACGGAGTGCCATGGCTCAACCTGAGTTCCTTGGTCAAATCGATGCGACAGGAGCACTTGGTGGGCGAATCGATCGACATCGACTTGGTGAAGACCGGGCGGGAAGAGCACCAAGGCGTGGGCTATCTGGACGACGGCTCGATGGTGGTCGTCGAGCAGGCGCGGACCTTGGTGGGGACGCGGGTGTCGGCTCACATCAGCAGCATCCTACCCTCGGCCGGCGGGAAAATCATTTTCGCGAAATTGATTGGTCCCGCTGCTTGACGCCTCGCCCGGGACAGCCGGCCCGGGCGGTCAATGGTGGCCGATCAGACGGGAAAGTGAACCGGCGGCGTCTTTGACGTGGCGAGCGATTTCCGGAATCCGATCGGACGTGAATCGCACGGCGGCGGCGGTGATACCCATGGCGGCCACGACCCGACCGTCGGGACCGGTGACAGGAGCGGCGAGACAGCGCACGCCGAGCGTAAATTCCTCGTCATCAACCCCAAAACCCGTGGCGAGCACGCGGTCCGCTTCCTGTTCCAAGGCCTCCAAGGTGGTCAAGGAGTTGGCGGTGCGTTGCGGTGGTGCATGGCGGGCGAGAATCTCGCCGATACGCGCGCGGTGCAGGTAGCCCAGAAAAACCTTACCCGTTGATGCGGTATAGAGATCGGTGAGTGTGCCTGGACTGGAGGCGGCTCGCAAAGGATGGGGGCTGTCGCACACGGCGACAATCAGTGACCGATCGTCGCAGGGTAGGGCCAAGTGGGCGGTTTCGTCGGTGGTTTTGCTCAGACGTTGCAAAATGGGCTGAGCCAGATCCCGGAGTTCCGTTGCTGCTAACGTGCACGATCCCAGGTGGATAAGGACGGGACCCAGATAAAATAAACCGCTCTCTTTTCGCAGCAACCCTTCCGCCATCAAGGTGCTGGCGATCCGCAGAGCGGAGGTGGAGGGGATACCCAGCGGTTTGGCGAGCTCGGTGATTTTGTAACCCCGGTTGTTTTGACCCATGAGTTTCAGCACCCGGCAGGCATTACGGAGGTTCGGTATGATGTATTTTTCGTCCACTTATGAACATTCTGCCGGAAATAGGTTAAAAAATTCAACTATGAACTGGAACGTCAGAAATGAACCAAAAGGGGTTGACCGACGTTAAATCAGTTCATTAATGGATAGATAGTTCATTAATGAACTTAATAGCGTGCTGCTGCCTGCGTGTGTGGGCGGCGGAGCACCGAGCCCCAACCCCAACCTCACGTTTACCCTGTCATGTTTGTAACCACCCCCTCACTAGGGAAGGCCACTGCTTTGCCCCAATGGTCCGTCCCCAGCCGGTGCCTGATCACCGTTTTATTGTTTGGCCTGTTCTCCACCTTGCTTTCCGCGCAATCGGGAAGCGCCACCATCGAAGGTCGTGTGAGTAATGCGATCACGGGAAATTATCTGACCAATGCACGTGTGACCGTCGTTGATTCCGGGAAGTCGGTATTCACGAACTCCTACGGTGAATACCGCATTTCCGGCCTGCCCGAAGGTGAAGTGAACCTAGAGGTTTTCTATACCGGTCTGGATCGTCAGTCCGCGACGGTTTCGACGTCGGGCGGCAAGGTTTCCCGTAATTTTGCGCTGACGAATGCCGCGCAATATGGCGAAGCCGATGACGATACGGTGCTGTTGGATGCCTTCACGGTGCAGGCGACCGAACAAGCCAACGACGCCATCGCGATCAATGAACAGCGTTTTGCTTCCAGTTTTAAAAATGTAGTTTCGGCGGATGCCTTCGGTGACGTCACGGAGGGAAACCCGGGTGAGTTTCTCAAGTTTCTCCCCGGCATCGCGGTGGATTACGTGGCGGCGGATGTGCGTTCGGTGAACGTGCGGGGCTTTGGTTCCTCCTTCACCTCCGTGAGCGTCGACGGCAACCGCATGGCCAGTGCCGCCTCCTCGGGCGACGGCCGGAATTTCGAGCTCGAGCAAGTGTCGATGAACAACGTGTCGCGCATTGAAGTGGTGAAGGTCCCCACGCCCTCCATGCCCGCGGACTCATTGGGTGGGTCGGTCAACATGGTGTCCAAAAACGCCTTCGAACGCGATGCCCCCGAGTTCAAATACCGCGTCTACACCAGCGTCAGCTCGGAAAATCTTTCCTTGGGTGAATCCCCGGGACCGGGCGTGGAAAACTCCCGCAAGATTCGTCCCGGCTTTGATTTCTCCTATTCCAACCCGTTGTCCGCGAACTTCGGTTTCATCATCAATGGTTTGTATTCCAACCAATTCAATGAGCAGCACCGGTCTCGCACGGCCTGGCAGACGAGTGGGGGCGGGGCCTCCACCGCCAATCCCTATCTGCGCACCTACACCATCCAGGACGGCCCGAAAGAAACCAAACGGCAGTCCATCGGTGTAAACGCCGACTGGAAGGTTTCCGAAAACGGCGTGCTCAGTTTCGGGTATCAGTGGAACGACTACCGCTCCTTCTTCGGCAACCGTAACTACAACTTCGGGGCCGGTTCGAATCTCACCGATTTTTCGCCCAACCACACCAACGGCATCCCGGGGCGGGGAGAGATCTCCCACGGCATGTCGCACCGTCACAAGTTCGGCACCACCAATCACCTGAACCTCGACTACAAGTTCTACCGGGACGATCTGGAGATCAAAGCCGGGGCCTACTATTCCCACGCCACCAACGAATACGACGATATCACGGAAGGTCATTTCTCCGGGGTCACCATTCGCGCCAAAAACCTCGACATCGACTTTGGGAACGTTGGCGTCGCGCCGGATCAGGCTCCGACCATGGCGGTTTACGATGCCAACGGCAACGCGTTCGATTGGCAGAACCTCGACAATTACTACATCGATGAAGTGCGTTCCAACCCGCGTGATTCGTGGGACGAATTTGTCGGAGGCAATCTCGATGTGACCAAGAGCTTCGACCGGTTCAAACTTCAGGTCGGCGTCGCCACTCGCAATCAGGAGCGCGACATTTTGCGTCGCAACAACGACTACGAATTCGTCGGGGCCGACGGGGTGCAGGGCAACGACTCGCCCGCCCAGTTCGCCGATGAAATCTACACGGATCAGGATCCCTTCTTCGGTTTCGACGCCCCGGTTTATGTCGATCCCCGCAAGGTCTACGCCTACTTCCTGGCCAACCCCGATCATTTCGTGGCCCAAACGGCCAACTGGTCCGATCGGGTCAAGGCGGACTACAATCTGGAGGAACGCGTCGACTCCGCCTACGTGCAGGGCGAGGTCAAGCTGATGGAAGGTCAGGCCCGGTTCATCACCGGTCTGCGCTACGAGAAAACCAGCCTCGACGGTCTGGGTTATCTGTATCTGCCCGACGGTGACAAGGATGCCAACGGCAACTTCCTCTCGAACGATCCTTACACGCGCGAGCGACTCAAATGGTTGCCCCGGGCGCAGTCACACTCGAGCAGCTACGACGGCGTCTATCCCAGTGCGCACTTCATCTATGACGTGAACGAGAACTTCCTCGTGCGTCTGGGGTATGCCAAGACCATTGGTCGGCCCAACTTCAGCAACGTGCTGCCGGGCACGGAGATCAATCACGACGATGCTCCGGCGGCCGGCGATCCGGGGGGCGACATCACGGTGCGCAATCCGGCCTTGAAGCCGTATACCGCGAACAACTTCGACCTGTCGTTGGAATACTACTTCCGTCCCGCCGGCGTGTTTTCCGTGGGCGTGTTTCACAAGGATGTGAGCGACTTCTTCGGCAGTATTGCCAAGTTCGTCGATGAGGACGACTTGGACACCTACAACCTCGATCCGTCGCTGCTCGGGTATAACCTGTCGACCAAGGTCAATTCCGGGGATGCCAAGATTTCCGGAGTGGAGTTCAACTACGTGCAGCAGCTCACCAAACTGCCGGGCATCTGGAGCAACCTGTCGATCTTTGCCAACGCCACCAAACTCGACCTCGACGGCGGCGTCACGGCCGACTGGAACGGCTTCATCGAGGAGCTGGCCAACTGGGGCATTTCCTACAGCGGCCAGCGCTTCACCGCCAAGGTCAACTGGAACTACCGCGGCCAACAGTTCCGCTCTTTCCGCTCCGGCCTGGGCACCAACGGTGCGGAATATTACGAGGACCGGTTGTATCTCGATCTCAACTTTGGCTACAAGTTCAGCAAACGCTTCGCCGTGTTCCTCAACGCCCGCAACGTCACCAACCAACCGCAGGTGTTGCAGCGCTATGGTGACGAAATGCCGGGTTACGCCCACAACTACCAACAGGAGGAGTTCGCCGTGCAATATGCGTTCGGCATCAAGGGCACGTTCTAATCCGTCTCGGTTCACCCGGTAGCCCGGCGGTTGCGGCGGGGCGATTGATGCTTGCGTCAATCGTCCCGTCCCACGCCGATTTTTTTCTCATGCAACATTACCACGACGTGCATCCGGCGGACTTCGACCGGCTTTCCTCGGCGGAACTGCGCCAGCGTTTTCACCTCCCTCGTCTGTTCCGACCCGGTCAACAGAGCTTCAACTATTGGGACGTGGATCGCACGGTCATCGGCGGCATCATGCCGACCACCGCGCCGGTTGAATTGGAGGCTCCGCCCAACCTCGCGGCCGACAGTTTCTGTGAACGCCGTGAAGTTGGTATCATCAATCTCGGCGGTGCCGGGCGGGTCGAGGTCGGGGCGCAGTCGTTCGACCTCGCCAGCAAGGATGGTTTGTATCTGGGCCGCGGTTCGCGGACGCCGGTGTTCACTTCGGCGGATCCCGATCGGCCGGCGCGTTTCTACGTGTTGAGTTATCCGGCGCACGCCACGCATCCGACGAAGTTGATCAAGTTCGACGCCATGGAAGGCACCGCGCTCGGCGAGGCCGTCACCGGCAACGTGCGCACCATCTTCAAATACATTGCCCCCGGGGTGGTGGAGAGCTGCCAACTGGTCATGGGCATCACCCTCATCAGCAAGGGGAGTGTGTGGAACACCATGCCGCCCCACACCCACATGCGTCGCTCGGAAGTCTATTGCTACTGCGACTTGTCCGACGAGTCGGTGGTCATGCATTTCATGGGACCACCCGATGCCACGCGCAGCGTCGTCGTGCGCAGCGGCGAAGCCGTCATCTCCCCCTCGTGGTCGATTCACGCCGGCGCCGGCACCGGAGCCTATTCGTTCGTGTGGGGCATGGGCGGCGAAAATCAGGATTTCGACGACATGGATAAAGTGCCGTTGGAAGACTTGTCTTAGTCTGGGTTTTCCAAGGTCGGGAGCCGCCCAAGCTCCCGACCTTTTTCCGGAACTGAGTTGCTCACAAGTTCAAATAAGAACAATACATTCAAAATAGAATCTGACATTGACGGGGAATAAAAAAGTTCATTTATGGGCAGGGCATTCATATGTGAATGGTAACTGCCGCTGTCTTTCGACAGATTTGGTAGTTCAAGACCTCAACCCCAACCCACCCCCTCATCATGTCGGAATACTCGATTCTTCGAGACCGGACCGTCCCGTCCGTGCGTTTCGTCTGTCTTCGCGCCGGATTCCTGGCGCTTTTGTCGTTGGTCCTTGCCGTATCCACCTCCTGGGCACAGTCGGGCACCGCCACCGTAACCGGACGCGTCAACAATGCGATCACCGGTAACTACCTCACCAATGCCAAGATCACCGTGGTTGATACCGGGAAAACCGTGTTCACCAACGCCTACGGTGAATTCCGGGTGGCGGGAATTCCTCCTGGAGAAGTGACCCTCGAAGTATTCTACACCGGACTGGATGTCAGTTCGCAAAAAGTCACGGTCACGGCCGGTGAGACCGTGGTGCGGAACGTGTCGTTGAATGATGCGGGTCGCTACGGTGACACCGCCGATGACACCGTGGTGCTGGACGCCTTTCTGGTGCAGGCCACGGAGCAGGCCGCCGACGCGGTGGCCATCAATGAACAGCGGTTCTCCACCAACTTGAAAAACGTGGTGTCGGCCGATGCGTTCGGCGACGTCACCGAGGGCAATCCGGGAGAGTTCCTCAAATACCTGCCCGGAGTCTC
Organism: Synoicihabitans lomoniglobus; assembly: GCF_029023725.1. GTDB lineage: Bacteria > Verrucomicrobiota > Verrucomicrobiia > Opitutales > Opitutaceae > Actomonas > Actomonas lomonigloba. The sequence goes on along the minus strand of NZ_CP119075.1, from coordinate 3,404,056 downwards.
GGTCGATTACGTGGCGGCCGACGTGCGCTCCGTATCGGTGCGCGGTTTTGGCTCCGCGTTTACGTCCGTCAATGTCGACGGCAACCGCATGGCCAGCGCGGCTTCGTCCGGCGCCAGCCGTTCCTTCGAATTGGAACAGGTCTCGATGAACAACGTGGCCCGACTCGAAGTGGTCAAGGTGCCGGTGCCCTCGATGCCGGCCGATTCGCTGGGCGGTTCGGTCAACCTCGTGTCAAAAAACGCCTTTGAGCGCGATGGAGCGGAATTCAGTTACCGGGTCTACACCAGCATCAGCAGCGAAGACCTGTCGCTCGGCAAATCGCCCGGGCCCTCCGTCGAGATGTCCCGCAAAATTCGCCCGGGTTTCGACTTCTCCTACACGAACCCGCTCAGCTCGAATTTCGGCCTGATCCTCAACGGCCTGCACTCGGATCAATTCAACGAGCAGCACCGTTCCCGCGCCTCCTGGCAAACCAGCGGTGGCGCCGTGGCGTCGCCCGAAAATCCCTACATGCGCACCTACACCGTGCAGGACGGACCCAAGGAAACCCAGCGGGATTCGTTTGGACTGAACCTGGACTGGAAAGTCGCCGAACGCAGCGTGCTCAGCTTCGGGTATCAGTGGAACGACTACGATTCGTTCTTCGGCAACCGCAACTACAACATCAACGCCGGTTCCAACGTCACCGACTTCTCGCCGACCTACACCAACGGCCGCGCCGGCGCGGGTGAGGTGACCGGAGGCATGTCCTTTCGCAACAAGTTCGGCACGACCAACCACGCCAACCTGAACTACAAATTCTTCGGCGATGACGTCGAAATCGCCGCCGGAGCATTTTACTCCTACGCGACCAACAAATACCGCGACGTCCAGAACGGGCACTTCTCGGGCGTGAACACCCGCATGCGTTCGCTCACCATCAGCCACCAGAACATCGACGGCATCAATCCGCCGGACATGACCATCCGCAACAACGCCGGTGCCGACGTGGATTGGACCGACCTGGCCAACTATCGCCTGCGCTCCGTGCGGGCCCAGGAGTTCGATTCCTGGGACGAATTCACCGGCGGCAACGTGGATCTCACCAAAACGTTCAGCGGCCTCGGCGTGCCGTTCGAGTTGAAGGCGGGCGTCAACGTGCGTCAGCAACAACGCGACATCATCCGCCGCCAGGACGACTACGATTATCTCGGACCGGACGGTGTCGCGGAGTCTGCCGACGACAGCGCGCTGCCTTTCGCCGACACGGTCTATGTGAACCAGGATCCGCACTATGGCCTGCCGTCACCGCAATACGTCGACCCTTACAAGGTCTACCAGCACTTCCTGGCTCATCCGAACTACTTCCGGGCCAACGTGAACAATTGGCAGAATCGCGCGCAGAACGACTACAACCTCACCGAGAAAATCGAGGCCGCCTACATCCAGGGCGACTGGGATTTCCTGGATGGTAAGATGAAGTTCCTGACCGGCGTGCGTTACGAAAAAACCAACATCGACGGCATCGGTTTCATCTACAATCCCGACGGGCACCTCGACGCCAACGGCAACCCGTTGACCAACGACGTCTACACCCAGCGCCGTCTGCAATATCAACGCCGAGCCGCGCGGGTTTCCAGCGATTACGACGGGCTCTATCCCAGCGCGCATCTGGTGTATAATTTCAACGAAAACCTCATTCTGCGGGTCGCGTTCGCGCAAACCATCGGCCGGCCCGATTTCGATGAGATTCTCCCCGGCACGGTCATCGATCCCGACGACACCGCCGCCGCCGGCGAACCCGGGGGCGACATCACCGTGCGCAACACCGGCTTGAAACCGTATTCGGCCAACAACTTCGACGTGTCGCTCGAATACTACTTCGAGCCCGCGGGGGTGGTGTCACTCGGCGTGTTCCACAAGGATGTGACCGACTTCTTCGGCGCCGTCGCCAAGTTTGTGGATCAGGCCGATCTCGTGGCCTACAACCTCGATCCGCAATACCTCGGCTACAACCTGTCGACCACCACCAACTCCGGTGATGCCCAGATCAGTGGTGTCGAATTCAACTACTCGCAACAGCTGGTCATGCTGCCCGGGTTCGCAAAGAATCTCTCGGTCTTCGCCAACGGCACCTTCCTTGATCTCAAGGGCGGGGTGACGGCTGACTTCTCCGGGTTCATCGAACAGACCGCCAATTGGGGCGTTTCCTACGGTGGCCAGAAATTCAACGCCAAGATCAAGTGGAACTATCGCGGGGAACAGTTCCGCAGCTTCCAATCGGCCTACGGTCCCGGCGGCGCGGAATACTACGACGATCGCGTCTATCTCGATCTCAACTTCGACTACCAGTTCAACTCCCGTCTCACCGCCTTCATCAACGCCCGGAACGTCTTGAACGTGCCGCAGCTGCTGCAACGTTACGGCGACAACAGCCCCAAGCACACCTACAGCTATCAGGAAGAAGAGTTCGGGGTGCAGTTCGCCCTGGGTATCAAAGGCAAATTCTAACCGTGATCGAAACCTGATTCCCGACTTCATCGAGCTCCCGGAGGCGGGTGGGGAAGCCCCCCGCCTCCGCGGTGCTCATCCCTTTTTACATGCAACATTTTCACGACGTCCATCCGGCCGATTTTGATCGTCTGACCACCGCCGGTTTGCGCGAACGCTTCCTGCTCAAGGCCCTGTTTTGTCCGGGCGAGCAAAGGCTCAATTATTGGGATGTTGATCGGACGGTGGTGGGCGGCGTCGTGCCGACCGACTCCGCCATCATGCTCGATGTGCCGGCCAAACTTGCGGCCGGAAGTTTTTGCGAACGTCGCGAACTCGGTATCATCAATCTCGGCGGTGCCGGTGCCGTGCGGGTGGGCGAGACCATCCACCAACTCGAACCGCACGACGGACTCTACCTCGGCCGCGGCGCCGCCAATCCGGTCTTCACGTCGGTGTCCGCCACCAAACCCGCGCAGTTCTACCTGTTGAGTTACCCGGCCCACGCCTCGTTGCCGACGACGGTGGTGCGCTTCACCGAGATGTCCGGGACGAGCCTGGGCAGCGCGGAAACCGCCAACGAGCGCACGATCTACAAATATTTTGCACCGGGTTTGGTGACGACCTGCCAGTTGGTCATGGGCTTTACCGTGATCGCGCGTGGCAGTGTCTGGAACACCATGCCGCCGCACACGCACCTGCGCCGGTCCGAGGTGTATTGTTATTGTCGGTTGGCCCCCGGCTCGGTGGTCATGCACTTCATGGGCCCGCCTTCGGCCACGCGTCATCTCGTCATGCGGGACGGCGACGCGGTCATTTCACCGTCGTGGTCGATTCACTCCGGTGCCGGCACCGGTGCCTATGCCTTCGTCTGGGGCATGGGCGGGGAAAATCAGGAATTCAGTGACATGGACGCGGTCGCGATGAGTGACCTCGCGTGAATGCAGAGAGATGAAATTATGACCGGATTGCAGCAGTTTGATTTAAGCGGGCAAGTCGCCGTGGTCACGGGGGCTTCCCGGGGCATCGGCGCGGCCTTGGCCGTGGGCCTGGCCGAGGCGGGCGCGGATGTGGCCTTGCTCGCCCGGAGTGAGTGCGACGCCGCCTCGGCGGCGATTGCTGCTGTCGGCCGTCGCCGAATTCAGGTCAAAGTGGACATCGGCAAACCGGGCGTGTGTGCGGCGGCGCTGGCGCAAGTGGAAACCGATCTCGGTCCGCCCACCATTTTGGTCAACAACGCCGGCATCATCCGCCGCGCGGACTTTGAGGACTACTCCCGGCAGGACTGGGACGATGTCATGGCGGTCAATCTTGATGGCGTGTTCGATCTTAGTCAGGCCTTCGCGCGCAGTTGTCTCCATGCCGGCCGCAAGGGTCGCATCATCAACATCGCCTCGATGCTTTCGTTCCAAGGCGGCGTGCGGGTGGCCGCCTACACGGCCTCCAAAAGTGCGCTGCTCGGTCTGACCCGGGCGCTGGCCAACGAACTGGCCCCGCAGGGCATCAACGTCAACGCGATCGCCCCCGGCTACATCGCGACCGACAATACCGCGCCGCTGCGCGCCGACGAGGCGCGCAACGCCTCGATTCTGGATCGCATTCCGGCCGGTCGCTGGGGCGATCCCACCGATCTCGTGGGCGCCGCGGTCTTTCTTGCTTCTCCCGCCGCTGCCTACGTGCACGGCACCGTGCTGGCCGTCGATGGCGGCTGGCTTGCTCGTTAATATCCACCCCCATCCCCGCTCACGCCCGTGGCTGCGAGCGTGAGCGAATGTTTGTCTTCATTCCCTCATGTTACGCCGAAACTCCGTCGTCTTGCTGCTGGCCGCGTTGGTGCTCCCGCCGGTTGGCCCGGCCGCCGCCGAACACTTTCTTGTCACCGTCTCCCACGACCTGCCGGATGCCCGTCCCGGTGCGGTCATCAGCGTGCCCGTGGCCGCAGTCCGCGCACGGTTGCCCGATTTGCAATTTGATCACGTGCAAGTGCGGCGGGCCGATACCGGCGCGCTGTTGCCGTTTCAGATCACCAACTTCACGCCGAATGTGCGGCCCGCCCAATACGACGACCTGTTGTGGCAATACGATTTCGCCGCCGGGGAGGGGAGCGCCACTTTCGTGGTCGAAACGACCGATACCGTGGTGCCGCCGTTTCAACCTCGAGTCTTCGCCCGCCATGTCCCGGAGCGTCTCGACGACTTCGCGTGGGAAAACGATCGCATGGCCCACCGCGCCTATGGTGCCCGTCTCAACACCGCCGAAGCCGGCGGCAGCCAACTGCGCAGCGCGGGGCTCGATTTCTGGGTCAAGCGGGTGCGCTATCTCGTGGTCGACCGTTGGTATTTGAAAGGTCACGACGCCTACCACATCGACAGCGGCGAGGGCCTCGACCTGTATTCGGTCGGTTCCAACAGCGGAGTGGGTGGCACGGTGTGGTGGAACCAAGGAGAGGTGCAATCCGCCGGTAACTGGCAGGCCGCGCGGGTTCTGGCCAACGGTCCCATTCGGGCGGTGTTTGAACTCGATTACGCTCCGATCACTCACGCCGGCGTGACGATCACCGAAACCAAACGCTTCACGGTCGATGCGGGCCGTCATCTCGATCGCATCGAAAGCCGCTTCACGGTGCGCGGGGGCGATGCGGTTACGATCGGCGTTGGCTTGACGCGCCGTGACGAGCTCACGCCGGAGGTGGTGATGGATGTCCCCCACGGCGTGTTGAGCAACTGGTCCCACTATCCGGACGAACACGGCGAACTTGGCACCGGGGTGGTGATGGATCCCCGGCAGCTGACGGGCTCCGGCAGCGATGATACCAACGACTACCTGCTCGCCACCGTATCCGACGGCACCGTGCTCACGGTTTACGCCGGAGGCGGCGGCACACTTTCCGGTGATTTTTCCGACCGCGCCGCCTGGGAGCGCTACCTTCAATCCTTCGCCCGACGCCTTGCCGCGCCATTGACCCTCACCCTGGACCCCGCCGACTAATGCGATTCCTCAAAACGCTTTCCCTGCTCCTTCTCACCTACACCTCACTGCTGGGCCAAGTGCCGCAGTTTGGCGGCGCCACACCGCTGGAGTGGTCGACGCGCATGGCCGAATCCGAGCGCGCCCGCTATGGCGAAACTTTGGATTTCGAAGGCGCACCCCGCGCCCGCTGGGATTACACCTCCGGTTTGCTTTCGGGGTTCATGCTCGATCTGGCCGAAACCATCGGTGACGACGGTCTGCGGGACTACGCCGAGGGAATCGTGGGCAGTTTTGTGGCCCCCGACGGCATGATCCGCACCTACAAGATGTCGGACTACAATATCGACATGGTCACGCCCGGTAAGGTGACGCTGCGGCTCTATGAACGCACCGGCGAGGAGCGTTTTAAAATCGCTACTGAGACGATCCGTGAGCAGCTCCGGCAACACCCGCGCACCCGCGAAGGCGGCTTCTGGCACAAGCAGCGCTATCCCCACCAGATGTGGCTCGACGGTCTCTACATGGCCGCGCCCTTTTACGCCGCCTACGGCAAAATGTTCCATGAGCCCGCGGCCTACGACGACGTGGCGAGCCAGATTCTGCTTATCGATCGGCACACCTATGTGCCGGAAGTGGGCTTGCACCGCCACGGTTGGGACGAAGCCCGCGCCCAGTCCTGGGCCGATCCGCAAACCGGGCTTTCGCCCAACTTCTGGGGCCGGGCCCAAGGCTGGTATGCCATGGCGTTGGTCGACACCCTGGATTTCATCCCCGGCATTCACCACGACGTCGAATCCATCGTCGAGGTGTTGCGGCGGGTCGCTGCCGGGATTGAGCGTCACCAAGATCCGGATACCGGAGTATGGTGGCAGGTGCTCGATCAGCCGCATCGCGAGGGCAACTACCTCGAGGCCACCGCCACGTCGCAGTTCCTCTACGCCCTGGCGAAAGCCGTGAACAAGGGCTACCTGCCGCGGGATCGTTACGAGCCGGTCATTCGCAAAGGCTACGCGGGACTCATCGAACAGTTTGTGCGCGTCAACGGCGAGGGACTGACCGATCTCACCCGTTGTTGTGCCGTCGCCGGTCTCGGTTACACCAACAGCGCCGGTCGTCAGCGCGATGGTTCGTTCGACTACTACATCAGTGAACCGATCATTGCCAACGATCCCAAGGGCACGGGTCCGTTCATCGGGGCCGGCATTCAGGTGCAGCAACTGCTCACGACCCCGGTCCATGCCACCCCGTTGCGGGTGACGGGGTGGACCGACTACGAGCGCGTGCTGGCTCGCATCAAGGCTCCGACGTTCCCGGATCGCGATTTCCCCATCACCGATTTTGGGGCCAGAGTGGGCGGACAGATGAAAGCGACACAAGCCATCGCCGATGCCATTGCCGCCGCCCACGCCGCCGGAGGCGGTCGCGTGGTGGTGCCGGCTGGCGAGTGGCTCACGGGCGCGATCCACTTACAGAGCAATGTGAACCTGCACGTCAGCGCCGGGGCGGTCCTCAAGTTCTCCACCGACCCCGCCGACTACCCGACGGTTTACACCCGCTGGGAAGGCGTCGAGTGCATGAACTATTCGCCGCTCATTTACGCGTGGAAGCAGCAGAACATCGCCGTCACGGGCGAGGGCACGCTCGACGGCCAGGCCGACTGGGATAACTGGTGGGGTTGGAACCGCAAGACGGCGGGCCAACCCACGCAACAGGTGACTGACCGCAACCGGCTCATCGCCATGGGCGAGAACGACGTGCCCGTGGCGGAGCGTGTCTTCGGGGCGGGCACGAAACTGCGACCCAACTTCATCCAGCCTTACCATTGCGAAAACATCCTCATCGAGGGCGTCACGATCCTGCGTTCGCCGATGTGGGAAGTGCACCCCGTGTTGTCCCGCAACATCACCGTGCGCGGGCTCAATATCGTGTCGCACGGCCCGAACAACGACGGCTGCAACCCCGAGTCCTCCCAGGATGTGCTCATCGAGGACTGCGTGTTCGACACCGGTGACGACTGCATCGCCATCAAGTCCGGGCGCAATAACGACGGCCGCCGCGTCAACGTGGCTTCCGAGAACATCATCGTGCGCAACAGCACCATGAAGGACGGCCACGGCGGTGTGGTGCTCGGCAGCGAGTGCTCCGGCCACATCCGCAACGTTTTCGTCGAAAACTGCACCATGGACAGCCCGAATCTCGACCGCGCCCTGCGTTTCAAAAACAACGCCGTGCGCGGCGGTATCCTCGAAAACGTCTTCATGCGCAATGTCACCGTGGGCACCGTTGCCGAAGCCGTGCTCACCATCGACCTCATGTATGAGGAAGGGCCGCGCGGGGATCACCTGCCCATCGTGCGCAACGTGGAGATCGACAACGTCACGAGCAGCGCCAGCCCGCGCATCATGTTCGTCCAAGGATTCGAAGGCGCGGTCGTCGAAAACATCCGCTTCAAGAACAGCACCTTCTCCGGCGTCACTGCGACCGATGTCCTGAACCATGCGGGCAAAATCACGTTTGAAAACGTGACCATCGCGCCCGCGGAAAAAGTTCGCGGTCGCAATTCCGTGCCGCCTCCGCCCGAGCCGGCCCAACCTTGACCGCGCTACCGTTAGCCCCTCGCTTTAGCTGGCCGTGATGACCGCGGCCACCATGGTGGGTCTCCCAACCCCCGTTCCCCGAATTCCCCATGATGCGTAAGGAAACTTCTTTTCTCGCCGTCGGCCTCGTCGCCGGCGCGCTCCTGACCGCGGTGGCGTTTATCGCCATCCAACGGTCCCAAGCCACGAGTGGCGGCGGTGGTGCCGACGCCCGCACCGTGCTCAAGCTCGGTCACGCGCTCGACCAATCCCACCCCGTGCACGCGGGCATGGAGTTCATGGCGGAGCGACTGGCCGCGATTTCCGGTGGGTCGATGGAGATCCAGATCTTCCCCAACGGCCAACTCGGCTCCGAGCCCGAGACGGTCGAACAACTCCAACGGGGCGCGCTCGCCATGGTGAAGACATCCGCCGCCGCCATGGAGGGTTTCGTGCCGGAAATGGCAGTCTTCGGTCTGCCGTATCTTTTCCGCGACAATGACCATTATTGGAACGTGCTCAACGGCGCGATCGGCAAGGAGTTGCTCGCGGCCGGTGCCCCGGTCGGCATCCACGGTCTCTGTTACTACGACTCTGGCAGCCGCAGTTTCTACACCATCGACGGTCCGGTGCTCGAGCCGGGTGCGGTGAAGGGCGAAAAGATTCGCACCCTGCAAAGCCGCATGGCGATGGATCTCATCTCGACCCTCGACGGCGCGCCGACGCCCATTCCCTGGGGCGAGCTCTATACTGCGCTGCAGCAACGCATGGTCGACGGGGCCGAGAACAATCCGCCCAGCTTCCTCTCCAGCCGCCACTACGAGGTGGCCAAGCATTACTCGCTCGATGAGCACACGCGCATTCCAGACATGGTGATTTTCAGTCAAACGATCTGGGATCGACTCAGCGCGCAGCAGCAGGCCTGGGTGGAGCAGGCGGCGGAGGAATCGGTGGTGTTTCAACGCCAACTTTGGGAGGAGAAAACGGCCGAGGCCCTCACGCAGGTCGAGGCCGCCGGAGTGACGGTGTATCGTCCCGACAAGGGACCGTTCGTCGCGGCGACCGCCCCGCTTTACACGCAGTTTACCGGCACCCCCATCGGCCGTCTGGCCGAGCGCATCCGGGAGGTGAAATGAGTTACCGTCTCGGCAATGAACCCACGCCGTCCAATCGTATCTGGGCGGCGTTCGTGATCGGCCTGCAATGGCTCACCATCGTGCTCTTCGCCCTGCTCACGCTCGACGTGTTGTGGGGCGTGGTTTCGCGCTACGTCGTCGGTTCGCAAAGCCGGTGGACGGAAGAATTCGCTATCTACGCGCTGGTGTGGGTGTCGCTCCTCGGTGCGACCCTCATGTTCCGCGAGCGCGGTCACCTCGGGGTCGACTACTTTGTGGGTAAACTGGACCCGGCGGCGCGTCGGCTTTCGGCGGTCATCGCGGAGGTCGCGATCATGGTTTTCGCGGCGTTCGTGCTCGTCTATGGTGGCGGGAAGTTGGTGATCGAGACGTTGCGGTCCGGTCAGGTCACGCCGGCCATGGGCTGGAAGGTGGGCTACATCAACGTGGTGGTGCCGCTGAGCGGATTGTTCATCATCGCTTTCTCGATCGAGCACCTCATCTCGGGTCGCACCACGGCCTCGGCCGATGAGATCGGAAAGGAGATTCTATGACCGTCGAGGTTCTGGTTTTATTGTTGCTGTTTGTGGGGCTGCTCGTGCTCAACACGCCGGTCGCGGTGTGCATCGGGCTCGCCGCCGCGGGCACCCTCGTGTGCATCGGAGGTGATTCCAACGGCTACATCATGGCGCAGCGCGTGTCGTCGGGCATCGCGAGTTTTCCGTTGCTGGCGATACCGTTCTTCGTGCTCGCCGGCGGTTTGATGGGGGAGGGCGGCATGGCGCGCCGGTTGACGAATTTTGCGTTCGCTCTCGTGGGCCGCCTGCCTGGCGGTCTTTCCTATGTGAATACGCTCACGTGCATGATGTTTGGCGCGGTGTCGGGCTCGGCGGCCGCGGCGGTTTCTTCAATCGGCGGTTCGCTGATTCCCGAGATGGAGGCCAAAGGTTACAAGCGGGAGTTTGCCGTGGCACTTACCGCGACGTCGGCCACGACGGGTCTGCTCATTCCGCCGAGCAACATCATGATCGTTTATGCGGTCGTCGCGGGCAACGTGTCGGTCGCGGCGCTGTTTCTCGCCGGGGTCATCCCGGGCATCGTGATTGGTCTGCTCATCATGGGGGTCAGTCTCATGCTCACACTGCGGTCCGGCGCGTTGAAATCGGCGTCCGGGGAGATGGCGGAAATCCCGCCGTTTGGCCGCGCATTGTGGGGTGCGTTACCCAGCCTGCTCCTCGTGATCATCGTCATGGGTGGCATCCTCGGCGGCGTGTTTTCCGCGACCGAGGCGTCGGCCATCGCCGTGGCCTATGCGTTTGTGCTGGGGGTGGTGGTGTATCGCGAGATTGCGCTTTCCCGCATGCCCGAGATTTTGCTGCGGGCGGCCAAGACGACCGCCGTGGTGATGCTGCTGGTGGGGACGAGTCAGGCCATGAGTTGGGTGCTCGCGTCGGAACGCGTGCCCCAGTTGGTGAGTGCGGCCATGATCGGCTTGTCCGATAACCCGCTCATCATCCTGCTCATGATCAATGTGCTGCTGCTCATCGTGGGCACGTTCATGGACATGACGCCGGCGGTGCTCATTTTCACGCCGATCTTTCTGCCGGTGGTCACCGCGTTGGGCATGGATCCGGTGCAGTTCGGCATCGTGCTCATCGCCAACCTTTGCATCGGTTTGTGCACGCCGCCGGTGGGCGCGTGTTTGTTCGTCAGCTGTAGTGTGGGGAAGACGAGTATCGCGCGGGTGGTGCCGCCGATGATCCCCTTCTTCTTCTCGATGTTGATCGGGCTGCTGCTCATCACCTATTGGCCGGCGCTCTCGATCGCGTTACCGCGGTGGTTGGGCCTGATGTAGACCGATGAAAACGCTGCGTTGGTGCTTCCTGAGTCTCGGATGGGTGATGGCGCTTTCCGCGGCGCCGAGTTGGCGCACGATTTTAGATCAACCGGACGATTGGTATGCGACCGACGAAGCCCGCGCGATCGCCGGGACGGTGATACAGTATCAAACCGAGTCCGGCGGTTGGCCCAAAAACATCGACATGACCGCGCCGCTCTCGGCGGAGTTTCTGGCCAGCACCGGCAGCGGGCGGGCACCGACGATCGACAACGGAGCGACGACGACCCAGTTGCGATTGCTGGCCCGCGTGGCGGCGGCAATCGATGACGAAACGTTGCGCGAAGCGGTGCGCCGCGGCCTGCGTTATCTGCTCGATGCCCAATACGAGAACGGCGGTTGGCCGCAGTTTTATCCGCTGCGCTCCGGCTACTACACGCACATCACTTATAACGACGATGCCATGATCGACGTGCTGGAGGTCGTGCGCGATGCGGCGGCGGGGGAAGGCGAATGGGCGGATGTGGCGTTCCCGTCAATGAGTGCGGAACTCCAGCGCGCGGTGGAGCGCGGTGTGGCGTGCCTGCTGGCCACCCAGGTGCGGGTCGACGGGCAACTCACCGCGTGGTGCGCCCAACACGACGCAAAGACGCTGGCGCCGGCGCCGGCGCGCACATTTGAACCCGTTTCGCTCTCCGGCGCCGAATCCGCCGGCATTGTGCGGTTTCTTATGAGCGTGGAAAATCCCACGCCACCGATCGAAGCCGCGATCGAAGCAGCCGTGCGGTGGTTTGAACGCGTGGCGATTCCGGGCCATCGGGTGGAGCGACCGCGGGATGCCGGCGGCAAGGCGGTGGATCAGATCCTGGTCGCCGACGCGGCCGCAGATGTCTGGGCGCGTTTTTACGAGATCGGCACCAATCGGCCGATTTTCGCCGGTCGTGATGCGGTGGTGCGTTACGACCTCGCCGAGGTGGAACTGGAACGGCGCCTGGGTTACGGTTACTACCGCACCGAGCCTGCTTCGCTCCTGCTCAAGGACTATCCGGCGTGGCGTCGTCGCGTGGCGCTCGCGTCAGACGATTCGGTGCTGTTCCTCGCGGGGGATTCGACCGTGGCCGACAAACCGCGCGCCGCGAATCCCGAGCGAGGGTGGGGACAATTGCTGCGTGAGTTCGCGTTGCCGGGTCTGCGAGTTGACAACCGGGCGGTCAATGGCCGCAGCACCAAGTCCTTTATCGACGAAGGGCGTTGGGACGCGCTCGTTGCGGACCTCGATGCCGGGGACTGGGTGTTGATTCAGTTCGGTCACAACGACGAAAAATCCCAGGACCCCACCCGTTACGCCGATCCCGGCGGTGCCTATCGCGACAACCTCATTCGCATGGTGCAGGACGTGCGCGCCCGGGGCGCCACGCCGTTGCTGGCGACATCGGTGGCGCGGCGCAAATGGGATGGCGATAGGATGGTGCCGACCCACGGCGAGTATCCGGCCGCCGTGCGTGCCGTGGCCGAACTGGCCGATGTGCCCCTGCTGGATATGGAAGCCCTCACCACGGCATTCGAAACAGCGCGTGGCATCGAAGGCTCGAAGGACCTGCACTTGTGGTTCGGGGCGGGAGAGCATCCGGTCCTCCGCGACGGCAAGGCCGACGACACGCATTACTCCTTTGAAGGCGCGCGCGCCGTGGCTCGACTTGCGGTGACCGAGATGCAGCGCCTCGGTCTGCCCTTGGCGCGACAATTTGCCGACACGGTCGTCGCCCTCGATGACCGCGGCGACTACACCTCAATTGAGCGGGCTGTCTACGGCGCACAGCAACAGCGAGCCGAACCCAGCAAGGAGATACGGTGGACGATTCTCGTGAAACCCGGCATCTATCGCGAACGTGTCTACGTGCAACGCGAGCGCGGCAACATCGCCCTGGTCGGCACGGACCCGCAGACCACCACGTTGGTCGAAGGCATTCACGCCAACATGCCCGGCCACGACGGCAAACCGATCGGCACGTTTCGCACGCCGACGCTACAAGTCGACGGCGACGGCTTTATCGTCGAAAACCTGACCATCGCCAACGACGCCGGCCCGGTCGGTCAGGCCTTGGCGATTCGCGTCGACGGCGATCGCGTCGTTTTCCGCCACTGCCGCTTCCTTGGTTGGCAGGACACGATTTTGGTCAATCGCGGCCGTCACTACTTTGCCGACAGTTACATCGAAGGCCACGTCGACTTCATCTTCGGTGGCGCGACGGCAGTGTTTGATCGCTGCCACATTCATTGTGTCGGCAAGGGCTACATCACGGCGGCGTCCACCCCGATGGATCATCCGCACGGGCTGGTGTTTCTCGATGGTCGTATTACCGGCGAACCCGACGTGAAGACCTTCCTCGGCCGACCCTGGCGGGCGCACGGGCAAACGAGCTTCGTGCGCACGCAGATGAGTGAAGTGGTGCGGACCGAGGGTTGGGACAATTGGCGCAATCCTGATCGCGAGAAGACCGCGCGCTACGCCGAATTCGGCAGCACGGGCGAAGGCGGCGCAACCGAGGATCGCGTGACGTGGGCGCGCCAGCTCACGGCGGAAGAAGCAGCGACACTCACACCGACGTCGATCCTCGTCGGCGAGGATGGTTGGGAAATTCCGTTGCCGATTTCACGCTAAATGCGGTGGCATGGAGGCGTGAAACCCCTCATCGCCGCTGCCTGCCTTTTCGGTCTCTCCATCCCTGCCTTCGCCGATTCGAGCGACCGGCTCAAACTCTGGTATGACGAACCCGCCGCGCAGTGGGTCGAGGCCCTCCCGGTGGGCAACGGTCGTCTCGGCGGCATGGTCTTTGGCGGCATCGAGATGGAGCGCATCCAGCTCAACGAAGACACCCTTTGGGGCGGTGGTCCGTTTGATCCGGCGCGGGAAGGCGCGCGCGAGGCGCTGCCGGAAATTCGCCGCCTGATTGCGGAGGGCGACTACACGGCCGCCCAAGCCATGGCGCAGGAGCGATTCATGGCCGATCCGATGAGCGAGATGCCTTACCAAACCGTGGGCGATTTGCTCATCACCATGGCGGCGAGCGAGACAGCGACTGACTATCGGCGTGAGCTCGACCTCGATAACGCAGTCGCACGCACGAGCTTCAAGCTCGGTGGCGCCACCCATACCCGTGAGGTCTACGTGAGTCCGGTCGACGACGTGATGGTGATCGAGCTCACCGGTATGAATCGTGCCCATCCGGAGTGGGGAGGTCAGCTCAATGCCAGCCTCGCCTTCCAATCACCACAGGAAACCACGGTCACCGTGGCGGACAACGGCGACCTTGTCCTCAGCGGCACCAACACCGATGCGGCGGGCATTGAAGGCAAACTCCGCTTCGAGGCCCGCCTACGGGTGGAGGCCGATGGCAACGTGGTGGTCAGCGGCGGTCAGATCCATTTACGCGGATCGACACGGGCGCGCCTGCTGCTCGCGGCGGCGACGAGTTTTGTGAACTTTAGCGACGTCTCGGGCGACCCGACCGAGCGTAATCTGGCCGTGCTCGATGCGGCTGCGGCCAAATCCAGCGAAGCGTTGCGCACCGCCCACGTGACCGAGCACCAACGGCTTTTCCGCCGGGTCTCGCTCGACCTTGGCACGACCCCCGCCGCCGAGCTGCCGACCGATGAACGCGTGTTGCAGTCGCGCGATCACGCCGATCCGGATCTGGCGTCATTGTATTTTCAATACGGGCGTTACTTGCTCATCAGCAGCTCCCGTCCCGGCACCCAGCCGGCCAACCTGCAGGGCATTTGGAACGCCAGTCTCTTCCCTCCCTGGAACAGCAACTACACGCTGAACATCAATGCGCAGATGAACTACTGGCACGCGGAGACGACCAATCTCGCCGAGTGCGTCGAGCCTTTGGTGAGCATGGTCCAAGACCTCTCTGTCACTGGCGCGGACATGGCGCGGGATCATTACGGCGCGGGTGGTTGGGTGGCGCATCACAACACCGATCTTTGGCGCTCAACCGGGGCGGTCGACGGTGCGTTCTGGGGCATGTGGCCGACGGGCGGGGCCTGGCTTTGCACGCACTTGTGGGAGCATTACCTGTTTTCGCAGGACAAGGCCTTCCTCGAGCGGGTTTACCCCGTCATGGCGGAATCGGCGCACTTTTTCATCGATACTTTGGTGGAGGAACCGACCAACGGATGGCTGGTGACGAGTCCTTCGATGTCGCCGGAAAACGCGCATCACAAAGACGTCTCGATTGTGGCAGGACCGGCCATGGATAACCAAATCCTGCGCGACCTCTTCAGTGCGGTGGTGCAGGCGGCTGGCATCCTCGATGCCGACGCGGAGTTTGCCGCCGAAGTCGAAGCGGTTCTCCATCGCTTGCCGCCCAACCAAATCGGAGCGGGCGGACAATTGCAGGAGTGGATCGAGGACTGGGACCTCGCCGCGCCCGAGCGGCATCACCGCCACGTGTCGCATCTTTACGCGGCCTACCCGAGTGCGCAGATCACGCCGCGCGGCACGCCGGAGTTCGCGGCGGCGGTGCGGCGTTCGCTGGAGTTGCGCGGGGATTTTGCCACGGGTTGGGGCATCGGCTGGCGCATGAACCTGGCGGCGCGTCTGGGCGACGGCGATTGGGCGCACTCGATTCTGGCGCTGCTCTTGAGCAGCGACCGCACGTATCCAAATCTCTTTGACGCGCATCCGCCGTTCCAGATTGACGGCAATTTCGGTGGCACTGCCGGTGTAGCCGAGATGCTTTTGCAATCGCACGCGGGTGAAATCGAGCTGTTGCCCGCGTTGCCCTCCGCTTGGCCCGACGGCGAAGTGAAGGGCTTGCGCGCGCGAGGCGGGTTTGAGGTGGATGTAAAGTGGGCCGACGGGAAGGTCGTGGCAACGACCCTGCGCTCCGAAAAAGGCGGCACCGCGAAACTGCGCCACGGCGACGAAGTAATCGATGTGGTGTTGCCCGCCGGCGGCGATATGACGGTGCGCTTTTAGTCCCGGTGTTGTCGGGTCATTTACGGTGAAACTCCAGCCACTCGTAAGGCTTGGGTTTAGGTGGGATTCCGGGGTGAAGTATGACTCCTCCGCCTGCCACCACGTAGGTGCCGTGGTAGCCGGCTGCGAGTGTTACTTTGATCTCCCGCAGGTTGCGCGGCCCTTGCACCGGAATCCCGAGACGGCCCCAAATGGCGCCTGCACGGGGGGGCGCGTTGACGAACACGACAATAGAGTAATCGGTGATTGCGTGAGGCATCGGGGAATCCGCCATGCGGTGACGCCACGTCTCTTCGATTTCCAAGGCCGCTTGCGGGCTTTTCACGGCGTCCGACAGGCGCTCGGGAGGCACGAAAGTGTAGTGCACGGTGATGTCGGTTGGATCCGGTCGAGCGAGACATCCCGATGCACCGAGGATGAGAGAGAGACAGCTCAGTGCTACGAAGAAAGGGGGTTTGAACATGGGATCAATGCGGGTTGCCCGTGGTGATTTAAGGAGGGATGCGGGTTGTGGCGGATGGCATTTCGGGCGGAAAAGGTTGCGACGATTGATCCGATGGTGAAGCCGACGAAGTGCGCGAGAGGAACCGGGGCGTAGCCGAGTGAGCTGGCGAATACGGTGTCGTTGGCGAACAACTCGAAGCCGGTTTTGAAGATGAACCCCACGGCGGCGAGGGCAGCGGTGGCCAGCGTGAAGCCGTGGCGTTCGCGCCAGCCGGTCGTAAAGAGACGGGCGACGATCAGGCCGAAGAGGGCGGAGTCGAGGCCGGAGAGCCCACGGTAGGTGGCGAACTGGGGGTGGAAGATCAGCACGGCCGAGCTGATGCCGATCGCAGACAACGCGAGGGTGACGGCGGTGGCGCGGCGAGACTCACGTTCGGCGAGCGTGCCGAGCAGGAGCAAGGCGGCGACATCCCACGTGAGGTGATCGGTGTCGAAATGGGTCAGGTGGCCGGTGAGGCCGCGCAACCACTGGACGTCGTGAATCACGGCATAACGATCGAGTTGAAGCCACGCGGTGGCGCCGGGAATGAGCGCGATGAGGACAGCAGTGAATGCGAGGCCGAAGGTGAGGAAGGGAAAGCGTTTCATGGTCGGGAGGGGTGGGTAGGCAGCGAGCTTGCTCGCGCTTGGCGGCGTGGTGGATGCGGAGCGCGAGCAAGCTCGCAGCCTACGGTGAGAAACGGGGAGCGAATGGAATGGCGGACGGGGTGAACGCGATGTTCGGGTGAGGTGAGGGAGACGTTTCACGCTCGGGAGGTAGGGTAGGCAGCGAGCTTGCTCGCGCTTGGCGGAGTGGTGGATGCGGAGCGCGAGCAAGCTCGCAGCCTACGTTGAGAAACGGGGAGCGAATGGAATGGCGGACGGGGTGAACGCGATGTTCGGGTGAGGTGAGGGAGACGTTTCATGCTCGGGAGGTAGGGTAGGCAGCGAGCTTGCTCGCGCTTGGTGGCGTGGTGGATGCGGAGCGCGAGCAAGCTCGCAGCCTACGGTGAGAAACGGGGAGCGAATGGAATGGCGGACGGGGTGAACGCGATGTTCGGGTTAGGTGAGGGAGACGTTTCGCGCTCGGGAGGTAGGGTAGGCAGCGAGCTTGCTCGCGCTTGGCGGCGTGGTGGATGCGGAGCGCGAACAAGCTCGCAGCCTACGGTGAGAAACGGGTTTGACCGGGCGGGAGCATGGGGCACCCGCCCGGTCGGTTCAGCACGGCTTCAACCCTGGCGCTTGGTGCGCTTCATCGCGTTGCGGCTGAGTTTGGTGGCCCAGAGCAACAGGGCGATGAAGGTGAGCATCACGACGTCTTGGCGTTCGAGCGCGCCGCCGCCACCGCCGCCTCCCTGGTGACTCACATGAGGAGCGGGCTGCGTGTAGGTCGGCTGGGCGGTGTCGACGCGGTAGCTTTTGACGGGTTGGGCGGCGCGGGCACTTTGCGCGGTGCGCTCCAGACCGACGCGTTGTTGGTTGCGCCGGTCGATGCCGCGGCGGGCAAAGGTCTCATCGTCGAGGACCACCATGGAGGTGTGGTCGGTCACGATCTGGTAGTGCACCCCGAGGTGCGTGATGGCGTCGTCGGACTCGCTCACCGGCATTTGCCCGGTGTTGGCCTTGAGCTCGATCTGCTCGATCTGCGCCATGGCCCAGAGGCGTTCGATCTCGGGATTGTCGGTGTCGACCTCGGGGAAGACGAAGTCGGTGGTGTAAACCTTGTCCTCGCCGGTGAGGCGGGCGTGCAATTTGACCGTGGCGGGGCCGGATTTTTCATAGCGACCGAAGATGACCTGCTGTTGGCCGCGGTAGATTTTCTTGGGGTTGTCGCCGGTGGTATCGAAGACACGCGCCCCGCTGAATTTGAACGACGCGTCATGCATCGCCTCGTGGGTTATTTTGGACTTTGCCAGAAGGATCTGGCCGACGATGTCGTCGGCGTTGCTGACGCCCGCGTAGAAACCGCCGGTGGCGTCGGCGATGGTGCGCATGAGCGGCCAGTTGGCGCTGTTGCCCATGAGGAAACCGAAGATCCGGATGTCGTATTGGCTGACGAGTTGGTGGAACTTGGCGGGTTCAACAATGCCTTGATTGGTGACGCCATCGGTAACGAGGACAACGCTCGTTGCGCGATCGGCGTCAAGGCCTCGGAGGCCCAGTTCAAGGCCTTCGTATATATTTGTGCCTCCACGTGGTTGGAGGGCTTTAACTCGCTCAACAGCAGCTTGGACAGCGGCGGGAGTGGCGGCGGTCCATCCCATGACCTCCTTGGCACGATTGCCGAATTCGATGATGCGAAATCGATCCTGGGCCGACATCTGGCCCAGACCCTGCGAAACGCCTTCGGCGAGGGTGTGAATCTTGCCCTGCATGGAACCGGACGTATCGAGCACGAACGCGTAGTCGGCTCCTTGGTTGAGCGGCTGCAGGTCGACGCCGGGCGTGACCACCATCATGAACGTGCCGGGCTGGTCGGCAGCGGCGCGGTAGGGGATGACCTCGACGCGACCGGGCAGGTTGTCGGCGAGGCGGTAGTAGAGCACGAAGTCGCGGTTGAGGCGGGCGCCGGGCTGGCTGAGCGTCACGCGATGGTGGCCCGTATCCAGATTCTGGATGGTGGCGACGTTCTCGAAGCCGGGCACGCGCAGGGCATCGACGGGCACGGCGGACTTGAGCTCGACGTTGAAGCGGAGCTCGCCCTCGACCTGGTCGTTGGACGACCAGAAACTCTGCGCGACCTCGTCCGTGCCCCCCTCCTCAAGAGGATAGACGTAGCGGCCCATGCCGGTGTCGATTTCGAGAGGCTGGTAGTAGACGAAACGCAGGTGCGCTTCGGCGCCGGCGCGCACGGGCGTGACCTTGAACTCGAAGGACTGGTAGCTGTGTTTGGAGCCGAGGCCGGCGTCGTTGCCGGCGGCCTTTTCCTCTTCGTAAACAGTCTGTGCTTCGGCGCGGGGGAGGACCTCGCCGTTGAGGATCTTCTCACCGTTGTTGATGGAGATCTCGGAGAGGCTCGCGCCGGTCGGGACCGGAAAGGAGTAGACCGCCTCGATGTCGTTGGGGTTGGGATTGAAGAAGGTCTGGAGAACCTCGGTTTGAGCGAACCCGTTGTTGATGGTCACATTGACCTGATGGGTGCGGATCTGAATCGGTGCGTGGCTCGATTCCACCGGAGTGAGGGTGCCGCCGGCGGAGACCGGGGCGGCGGTGAAGAGCGTTGTCGCGATGGCGATAACGGAGCTGAGCAGGATGGATTTGGTTTTCATATCTCGTTGGGGGTTGAAGTTGAACCAACGAAACCTGCCTTTGCTCAGGTGATGCCACTCAAGGAGATATATAACTTAAGTATCTGGACAGTAGCTAAATAAAAATAACTGCCGGATTTATAAAATGTCTTTAAAATACAAAACGTGACTATTAAAAATACAAAATAGGTATGAAAGATCTATTTCCCGACTCCGAAGCAACTTTTGCGGATTCGATTGTGCGATTGAACGCCACGAATCCCTTCACGCCGGAGCGCATCGCCTGCGAACGAGATGCCCTGGGCGACGAGTTTGATGAAACGGGGTCGGCGTGGAATACCCAGCCCCCTCAGAAAGCGCTTCACTTCAATCATCGAAGACTCACCGCACGGTGTGGTGAAGTCATTGAACGCGTGCGGGGAGCATGGTCGACGAAAGGTCGGGTAGCGGAGCGTGATCGCACACGTTACATCGAGATGGTGGGGTTCTGGTTGTATCAGAGTTACGCGGTGCAGTTTGACGGCGTGATTGAGCGGGCTCGGCAAGGCGATCGGGATGCGTTGCGACCGGGGTTTTATCGAAAGTTTCGCGCGGAGGCGGAGTGGTATTTCGGTCTGCCGGGCTTGGGGGATGATCATGGATTCGATCCGGATCATTTGTTCGCCTGTGCGTTTCAGATTCGGCGGGCGTTTCATCATGTGTTTCATTCGCTCGTGGGAGGTTCAGCTCCGATGGCGCGATTGCGGGCGGCGATTTGGCAGTCCATTTTTTCGCACGACCTGAGTCGGTATCGGCGGGTGTTGTTCAATCGGATGGGGGATTTTGCCACGTTGATCACGGGGGCGTCGGGCACGGGCAAGGAACTCGTGGCCCGGGCGATTTCGTTTTCCCGTTACGTGCCCTACAACCCCCGGGGAGGCGGGTTTTCCGAAAGTTTCACCGAGGCCTTTTATGCCCTGAATTTGTCCGCGCTTTCTCCGACTTTGATCGAGTCGGAACTGTTTGGGCACCGTCGTGGTGCGTTTACGGGCGCGGTGGCGGATCGTGCGGGGTGGATGGAACAGTGCCCCGCGACCGGCAGTGTCTTTTTGGACGAAATCGGCGATGTGGACGCTTCGATTCAGGTGAAGCTTCTGCGGGTGCTGCAGTCCCGCACGTATCAGCGACTTGGTGACACGGATTCGCGCGAGTTTCAGGGAAAGATCATCGCCGCGACGCATCAGGATCTGGTCGGTCTGATGCGGGCGGGGCGATTCCGGGAGGATTTTTACTACCGCCTGTGTTCCGATCTCATTCACACGCCCACGCTGCGGGAGCAGCTCGACGATTGTGAGGCCGATCTCGGTATCATGGTGGCGGCGATTGCGAGTCGTTTGGTTGGGGTGGCGGAGAGTGCAGATTTTGCGCGTGAAGCCCAGCGATGGATCGAACAAAATCTGGGGCCGCATTACCCGTGGGCGGGAAACTTCCGGGAGCTGGAGCAGTGTATGCGCAATCTCTTGGTTCGGGCAACGTATCGGCCGGCCGAAGCCATGGGACGCACGGACGATTGGTTGGATGCGGTCGCGACCGGAGGCTTGTCGGCCGAAGCGTTGCTGACGCATTACACCCGGCGGGTTTTTGCCCTGAGTGGCACGGTGGAGGAGGCGTCCAAGCGTCTGCAGCTTGATCGTCGCACGGTGCGGGCGCGGTTGCCGGCGGCGCCATTGAAGCGCGGACGAAGATAAGTGACATCGCGATAGTGTTGCGCAAAATAACACTCGATATGCGGATTAATGCCTGCGCTCAATCGCGATGAATCGCGTAAAGTTCACCCCCGATTTTAACCACTTAGTTCAATCCCATGCCTCGCGTTCTTATCACCACCACTTCGTTCCAGGATACCCCTGGTCCGCATCATCAATTGTTGGCCGACACGGGCTGGGAGATCGTCACGGCCCGCGGGCCCTTGAACGAAGCCGACACCCTGGCTCTGGTGGGTGATATCGATGCTTACATATGTGGTGATGACTTAATCACAACCGCGGTGTTGGAGAAGGCGCAGCCCCGATTGAAGGTGATTTCCAAATACGGTATCGGCGTGGATAAAATCGACGTCGCCGCGTGCAACGAGAGAGGTATTCCGCTGCTGTTCACGCCCGGCGTGAATCATACCACGGTGGCGGAACACACTTTCCTGCTTTTGTTGGCCCTGGAGAAAAACCTGCTGTTCCACACGGACTCCACCCGGGCGGGCACGTGGAAGCGCAAAACCGGACATGAGCTGCTGGAAAAGACCATCGGCATCATCGGTCTCGGTCGCATCGGCAAGGAAGTCGCGGTCCGGGCGCATGCGTTTGGCATGAAGATCATCGCGTTCGACGTGTGGTGGGACGAAGCCTTCGCCTCTTCGCACAACGTCACGCGGGCCGAGTCGGTGGACGATATTTACGCGGCATCGGATTACATTTCACTGCACACGAATCTCACCCCCGAGACCCGGGAGATGATCTGTGCCGAGACCATGGCCAAAATGAAACCCGGGGTATTGATCCTTAACTGCGCCCGCGGTGAAATCGTGCACACGGCGGATATGGCCGTGGCGTTGAAATCAGGGCAGGTTGGAGGCTACGGCACCGATGTGCTCGATGAAGAACCGCCGCCCGCGGATCACCCGTTGATCAATCTCCCGAATTGCGTGGTCACGCCTCACATCGGATCCCGCACGGCCGAGAGTGTCGTGCGACAGGCGACCAAGGCGGTGCAGAATCTCATCAACGTCGCCAGGGGCGAAAAACCTCTCGCTCAAGTGAACCCCGACATCCCGTTTTCCAACGGCAAACTCGACTGATCCCCTTTCCCCATGCCCGAGACCTTCTACATCGTTTCTGAATCCGATCACAACGCCCTCGTGGAGGCGGCCTATCGTCACCGCGGCTTCAATGCGGAGGAAGCGGCCGCCGGCGCCAAGTTGTGCGCTTCGGCCTCGCGCCATGGTATTCGCACCCACAACGGGATCAAAGCGCTGCATCTCGACCATTTGTTTGGCACGGGTTCGCAGGGTTGCGTGGCCGACGTCGAAATCGAGGAAAAGCCCTCCCGGTTTGCGGCGGCCAAAACCTGGAATGCCAACCGGAAACTCGGTCAGGCCACGGGATACGCGGCGCTCGAGGAGGCCATTCGTCTCGCCGATGAATACGGCGTGGGCATGGTCTCGGTCGACAATGCCTTCCATTACCTGTGGGGCGGTGGGTATGTGATGGACGCCGCCCAGCGCGGCTATGTGGCTTACACCAATTGCACCGCTTCACTCGCCGAGGTCGTGCCGTTTGGCGGCAAGTTCCCCACGCTCGGCACCAACCCGCATTCGTGGGGACTGCCGACCACCGATGCGCTGGGCTACCCGATCGTGATCGACTGGGCGACGTCGGTGATCGCGATGGGACGGGTTCAGCAACTCGCTCGGGAAGGCAAGCAACTCCCGCCTCAAGCTGCGGTCGATGCGAATGGGCAGATCACGACGGACCCCGCCCAGGTGAAGGCTCTGATGCCCTTTGGCGCCCACAAGGGCTACGGACTCTCCCTCATTAACGAGCTGATCGGCGCTTACATCGGCGGTTCGCTGCCCACGCTGCGCAACCGCTGGACCAACGTCGGTCCGGAGGAAAAAGGCACCTGCACCTTCTTTTTCCAAGTCTGGCACCCCGATGCCATGAACTGTGGCAATTTCGCGGCCGGTCGTTCGCAGGCCGCGAACGTCAAGGCCGTCATCGACGATGTGCTCAGCCATGGCAACGAGACGTGTATTTTGCCGGGGCAATTGGAAGCTCAAGCCGCCGCGCGGAGTGCTGAAGCCGGTGGTCTGTTGTTTAGCGCGGCGGAAGTCGCCGCATTCAACGAATTGGCGGTGGAAGCCGGCCAACCGGAATGGAATACGGCGACGATGCGAACGGTCGAGTCGTAGGGTCCACCCGGACGCACTAATCCGCCGCGGCCGCAAAGCTGCGGCGGCCGTGCCGGTAGCACTCAAGTGGGCGGCGGAACGGTCGATATAGGTGGGGATGTATCGAAGTCTGAGAAACCGGCGAAAATGGAGTCCGCGCATCGCGGCTGGGCGGAACGATTTCCATAGCGCGATGGGCACCGACAGCCTATGATGCTTGGCAGCCGATTACCGTTTCCCGGTGTTAACCGCCGTCGCTTTCCCGCTCGGGTCAGCGGGGGAGCGGTGACCGTGAGATGGTCAGCTTCCCTTTCTTTTAGATGATCGCTCCTGCCCCCATCCCCCGTGAGATCGAGCGTTTGCAGGCATTGCGGGGGTATGAGCAACTGGACACCAGGGCTGAACGGGATTTTGACGATATCACGGTCTTGGCGGCCCAGATATGCGGGACCCCGATTTCATTGATCACCTTGATCGATGAAGACCGGCAGTGGTTTAAATCGCGGTTGGGAGTTTCAGTGCGTGAAACATCGCGGCTCATTTCGTTTTGCGCTCACACCATCCAATCGGACCAGGCGATGGTGGTGCCGGATACGGCGGTGGATCCGCGTTTTGCGGATAACCCCATGGTGATCGGTGATCCGCATGTTCGGTTTTACCTCGGGGTTCCTTTGCTGACCGCGCAGCACCTTCCCATCGGCACGCTGTGTGTCATCGACCGCGAGCCTCGTGAGATGAGTCCCGCGCAGGTGACGGCTCTGCAATCGTTGAGTCGTCAAGTGATGGCACAGTTTGAACTGCGCAAAAGCACGCGCGCGCTGGCGTCTCATGAAGCTCGCCAGCGGTTGGCGAAGGAAGGCTCCGACTTGGGCTCGTTTGAGTGGAATTTGGTGACGGGACACATCGCGGGCACGCGGCGGCACGATGAAATTTGGGGTTTTGCCCCGGGGGAGTTTTCCGGGGACTTGAACGCATTGCTGGAACGCGTTCATCCGGATGACCTGGATCTCGCTTATCGCACCTTGACGCGGGGCGCGACCGACCAACACGTGGTGGAATGTGAAATCCGGGTGCGGCTGCCGGAGGGGCCGCAGCGTTGGTTGGAAGTGAGAGGAGAGTTTGCGTTCGACCGCACGGGTAAAGCCGACCGGGCCTGGGGGGTGGTGAAGGACATCAGCGAACGCAAAAAGAGAGAGCAGGAATTGGCGAATAACCGCGCCAATCTCGAGCGCGCCCAACGCATCAGTCGGACCGGAAGTTGGGAATATGAGGTCGCCACCGGCAAGATCACGTGGTCGGACGAACATTACCGGATCTGGGGGCTGAATCGGAACGATCCGGACATGGCCCTGGACGAGCTGATTTCCCGTATCCATCCGGATGATCGGGCGGTCCATATGGCCAGCTTGGATCAGTGGCTGGCGTCGGCCCCGGGGTCGTCTCACGAAGCGGTCGAATACCGCGTGATCAAACCGAATGGCGAAGTGGTGCATGTCCGGGTCGATATGGATGTCCACTATGACTCCGCCGGCCAGGCGGAGCGATTATTCGGCACATCGCAGGACGTCACCCGCCGCGAAGAAACGCAGCGAGCCCTGGCGACGAGTCGACGACAAATGGAAGCCGCGCTGGCCAGCATGACGGATGCGTTGTTCATCACTGATACGCAGGGCCGGTTGATCGAGTTCAATGACGCGTTTCTCACCTTTCACCGCTTCAAGCACGAGTCGGAGTGCGGCCTCACCTTGGCCGACTATCCTGAAATTTTTGATGTGTTCATGGCCGATGGCACCCCCGCGCCGGCGAAGATGTGGGTGGTGGCGCGCGCACTCCGAGGCGAGACGGTCACCTCGGCGGAATATGGCGTGCGCCGCAAGGACACGGGAGAGTCGTGGGTGGGCAGTTACAGCTTTGCCCCGATGCGCAATGAAGACGGGGCCATCATCGGTTCGGTGGTGGTGGCGCGGGACATCACCGAACAACGGCGAATGGAAACGCAACTGGTGGAATCCGAGCGTCGTTATCACACGTTGTTCGACGAGATGGATGAAGGGTTTTGCGTCATCGATGTGATTTTCGACGAACACGATCATCCGGTGGATT
This sequence comes from Synoicihabitans lomoniglobus, assembly GCF_029023725.1. GTDB lineage: Bacteria > Verrucomicrobiota > Verrucomicrobiia > Opitutales > Opitutaceae > Actomonas > Actomonas lomonigloba. The sequence continues at coordinate 3,378,345 of NZ_CP119075.1, read as the reverse complement.
TTCGATTTCTCGTCACCAACCCCGCCTTTGAAGTGCAAACGGGCTTGAAGAACGTGGAGGGGGAAACCATGCGCAAGTTGGCCCCGGATTTGGAGGAGTATTGGTTCGAAACCTACGGTCGGGTTGCACTCACGGGGGAGTCCGCGCAGCTCGTTAATTGGGCCGAAGAGTTGAGCCGGTGGTATGATGTGTATGCGTTTCGGTTTGGTCCGACCGAACAACGGCAGGTGGCGGTCCTGTTCAAGGACGTTACCGAACGCAAGCTGGCCGAACAACGCATCTACAAACTCAACCGCGTTTACCTCGTGCTCAGTGAGATCAATCAGGCGATCACGCGGGAAAGTGATCAGCGGGCGATGTTGCAGGACGCCTGTCGTATCGCGGTGGAGCAGGGCGAATTTGTGCTGGCTTGGATCGGCATGAGGGAGGCCGACGCGGGCGGTCTCACCGTGGTGGCGCACGCCGGCGCCGATGAGGATACCATGGCGCAGGTAGCGGCCCTGGTTTCCGGCGGTCAGATCAAATGCCCGTTCACGCGGGTGGCGGTGGAGTCGGGCGAACACGGGGTGTGCAACGACAGCATCCCTGACGCCGTGGCCGGTGCGGCGTCATGGGGAGGTGGATACCGCGCCATGGCCTCGCTGCCGTTGACCCAAACCGGAGTGGTGGTCGGGGTGCTCAATCTCTATGCCGACGAGGCGGGGGTCTTTGACGACGCGGAGCTGCAGTTGTTGAACGACCTGGCCAAGGACATATCCTTTGGCTTGGAGGTGGCGGGAACGGAGCGGGCGCGAGTGGCCGCAACGGAGGCGTTGCTGCAAAGCGAGTCCCAGTTGTCCAACGCCATGACGCTGGCCAAAATGGGGCACTGGGTGTATGAAATCGATTCGAACCTGATCACGCTCAACGATCATATTTACCGGCTGTATCAGACCACCGTGGAACAAGAAGGTGGTTACGCCATGAGCCCGGAGCGTTTCGTTGAGCGTTTTCTCGAGCCCGGCGACGCGGACGGAATCAAAGCGGAAATTGAAAAAGCGCGGACGACGACCGACCAACATTACACCCGTGATTTTGAATACGGTTTCCGATTCGGGGATGGTCGTCGGGGGAGAATGGCGGTGCGAATATTTGTGGTGAAGGACGGGCGGGGCCGCACCGTCAAGATTCGGGGAGTGAGTCAGGATATCACCGCCCACCGGGCGTTGGAGGAGCAATACCGGCAATCGCAAAAAATGGACGCCATCGGGCAATTGGCCGGAGGGGTCGCCCATGATTTCAACAACATCCTCGCGGCCATCATGATGCAGGCTGATTTGGGCGCCAAGGAGCCCGCGACTCCCGCGGAAAACATGGAGGCCATGGCGGAAATTAAAGAAGCCGCCCGTCGCGCCTCTCACCTGACCCGACAGCTGTTGGCCTTTGGTCGACGGCAAATCATGCAGACGACCCAGTTGGATCTTAACCGGTCGGTCGAGAACATGACTCAGATGCTCCACCGTATCGTGGGCGAAGATGTCAGCCTCAAACTCAATCTCCATCCCACCCCGCTGCTGACCCGAGCGGACTCGGGCATGATCGATCAGGTGTTGCTCAACCTCGTGGTGAACGCCCGAGACGCCATGCCGACCGGCGGCCTGTTGATCGTCGAGACCGGACTCATCACACTGACGGAAAACGGTGACACGGACTCACCGGATCTGCCGCCCGGGGACTACGTGACCCTGGGGGTGGTTGACTCAGGATGCGGCATCGATCCGGAAGTGAAGGCGCGCATATTTGAACCGTTTTTCACCACCAAGGCCCCGGGCACGGGCACGGGTTTGGGATTGGCCACCGTATTTGGAATCGTGAAGCAGCACGGTGGCGCGATCGATCTGCGCAGCGAGACGGGGGAGGGCTCCTCGTTCACGGTTTACCTGCGAAGCGAAAAGGTTCGGGAGTCCGACGACGCCGCGATCCCGGTTTTACCCGAACTGAAGCGCGGCACCGAAACCATCCTGCTGGTGGAGGACGACCCCAGTTTGAGAAAGCTGACCAAAACCGTGCTAGTTCGTCAGGGTTACCGCGTGCTCGAAGCGGGGAACGGTCCGGAGGCCGTGACGATGATGGACGAAGCCACCGAGAAAATCAGTCTGTTGCTCACCGATGTGGTCATGCCGGCGGGGATGACGGGGTGGCAACTGGCACAGCGGTTGCAGGCGCGATACCCGGAGCTTCGGGTCATCTTCACCTCCGGTTACAGTTCTGATGTCGCCGGCCGCGAAATGGTGTTGAAAAACCGCCAGAATTTCATCCCGAAACCATGCTCGGCGGACCAGCTCCTACGCATGGTGCGAACGGCCTTGGATGCCTGATTTTTCCGAGCAACCGGAAGCCGAGACAATTCAACGTTTCGTCGAAAATGATGCAAAATGCAGTGGAAGAGCGATTAGTGTAGCGGCGGCATGGTCGATTTGCTTCGTCGGAATTGATCTTGCGAGGGCTGGCATGGCTCCGGTAAGCAAGACATTTGCGGTAATATTAATTTCGGCCCGACCGCGTTCGTGCTTAAGTCTGACCTCAGGTCGTCGATAACAGCTAGTCAGGTCTTCATGTAGAGTATTTTCAAAGTGGAGTTAGTGCCCTGGTTATTGGTTCGTCCATGAGTTCATCGTCTTCAGATACTCCCCACTCGCATCGTCCGAAAAGTGCTTCTGACGAGCTGACTCAATTGGAGACATCCGGAGGAGCGGGATCGGGGCGCGGTCCCGGGAACCCGGCGGAAAACCTGCGCCCGGAGCATCCATTGCAACAGTTGTTGCGGACCTACACGGTGCTCAGCGAGACCAACCAGATATTGATGCGGGGTGGTGACCAAACGGCTTTGTTGGCCGCGGCTTGCCAGATCGCGGTGGCGCGGGGCCGTTTTATTGCGGCTTGGATCGGGCTGCACGATGACGTGGAAGGTCATATCGTGGTGGCGGCTCATGCGGGAGCGTCGACCGAGACCATGGAAATCATCCAATCCATGCTTAAAGGGGAACAGGAAGGGTGCTTTTTTACCCACGCTGCGTTCGAAGACGGGGAACACGGGGTGTGCAACGACCTCTACGAGGACCCCCGGGCCGAGGCCGTGCGCGAGGTTTCCATGTCTCGCGGATACCGCTCCGTGGCATCGCTGCCATTGCGGCGCAATGGAGTCATTGTCGGCGTATTCAACCTTTATGCGCCGACCCCGGGATTTTTTGACGAGCATGAGCTCAAGGTGTTGGATGAACTCGCGGTCGATATCTCGTTTGCACTGGAACTGACCCAAACGCAGATCGAGCGCACGGCGGCGACGCAGGCCCTGCACAACAGCGAGGCCCAACTCTCCAACGCGCTTTCCATGGCCAGTATGGGCCACTGGGAATACGACGTCGTGCGGGATGTATTCATCTTCAACGACCATTTTTATCGCATGATGCGCACATCGGTGGAGCGCGAGGGCGGTTACGAAATGCGGCTCGATCATTATGCCAGCCGTTTTCTCCCTCCGGATGAGATGGGTCGGGTGGCGTCAGAATCCCAACGTGCCATGGAGACGACCGACCCCGACTACATCCGTGATATCGAACACCGGGTCATGTTTGGTGACGGCAAGTCCGGACATCTGTTCGTGCGTATCTTTGTCGAACGCGATGAAACGGGGCGCGTGATCAAGACGCGGGGGGTGAGTCAGGACATCACCAAGCGCAAAGAGGCGGAGGCGAAAATCGATGAGGTCTCACGGCGCTTCCTGGCGGTGGTCGAGCACAGCGCGGATGGAATCGGATTCTTCGACGAAGATCGCAATGTGACCTACATCAGTCCGTCGATCACGACGATTGAAGGCCGGTTGCCCACGGAGTTTATCACGCGGGGCTTTAGTCGGGATATCCACCCGGAAGACCTTTCCGCCTTCGATCATTCCTGGCACGAGATGGTGCGGCAACCCGGGCAACCGACCAATTTCAGCGTGCGTCGCCAGCACAAGTCGGGACGTTGGCTGTGGATCGAAGGTGTGGCCACCAACTTGCTCGAGGACGCCGGCATTCGGGCGGTGGTGTTAAACTATCGCGACGTGACGGAGCGACGGCAGTTGGAAGAACAGTATCTGCAGTCGCAGAAAATGGAGGCGATTGGCCAGCTCGCGGGAGGCGTGGCGCACGATTTTAACAATATCCTGGCCGCGATCATGATGCAGGTCGACTTGGCCGACGCCGAGGTCAGCACGCCGGAGGAGATGGCGGAATCGTTGAGCGATATCAAGGAAGCGGCCACGCGAGCGGCGGAACTCACGCGGCAGTTGCTGGCATTTGGCCGCCGCCAAGCCATGCAAGCGACGGACGTGGAGTTGAATGAGACCTTCAACGGCATGTCGCAGATGTTGACGCGCACCCTGAGCGAGGACGTGAATCTGCGACTCGAGCTGCATCCGTCCGAGCTGTGGGTGCGGGGGGATGCGAGCATGTTGGGACAATTGTTGCTCAACCTCGCGATCAACGCCCGCGATGCCATGCCCGACGGGGGAGATCTTGTGATCGCCACGGACAGTCGATTCGTGGCCACCGCCGAGTCCTCGGGACTGTTCGAAATCGAACCGGGCCACTACGCGGTGATCACCGTGACCGATACCGGGTGCGGGATTTCCACCCAGGACAAAACCCATGTGTTCGAACCCTTCTTTACGACGAAGCAGGCGGACAAGGGATCGGGGTTGGGCCTCGCCACGGTTTTTGGCATCGTCAAACAACACGACGGCGTGATCGATCTCACCAGTGATCTGGATCGAGGCACCACGTTCACCATTTACTTGCCTCTGCTCCAAGAGCCCCGCGCCACGACCCCGGCGGCATCGGCCCCGCCTCAAAGTTTACGGGGCGATGAATTGATCCTGTTGGTCGAAGATGAAAATCATGTGCGGGCGGTCACCAGAAAGGTGCTGGAGTCGTATGGTTACCGCGTGATCGAAGCCCGAAGCGGACGCGATGCGCTCTTCATGTGGGAACAGGCCCAGGTGACTCCCGACTTGCTGCTCACCGATATTGTCATGCCGGGCGGTCTCAGTGGCTGGGACCTGGCCGACCAATTGCTCGCGCTCAAACCCGAGCTCAAAGTCCTTTTCACGTCGGGCTACAATCCCGAGGTCGCGAACAACGATTTCTCCCTCAAACCCGGCCAGCGATTTATCGCCAAACCGGCGGAAGCGGAGACCGTGGTGCGCACCGTGCGACAGTTACTGGCCTAGCGGTCGGGGGGACGACGACTGGCCCGTCTCTCCCCGTCCGCCAGGTCACTTCTGGTCAAGGCACTTCCGGAGCGCATGAGCGACGGTGCGGGCTTCGAATGGCTTGGCGAGGAAGACGGTTTTGGTGCCCTGCCGATCCTGTTGTTTGATGATTTCGTCGCTGTAGCCGCTGCTGAGCACAACTTTCATGGCGGGGTTTTGGTGCCGGATTCGCTCCTCCAGTTGGATTCCGCTCAGGCCGTCGGGCATCACGATGTCGGTGAAAACCAAGTCGATCGATTCCTTGTTTTCCGCGAACACCCGGAGGGCTTCATGTCCGTTGTTGGCCGTCAATACCGTGTAGCCGAGACGTTGGAGCAGTATGGTGGTGACACGGCGCACGCTCTCCTCGTCCTCCACCAGCAGGATGGTCTCATCACCCCGCGGCATGGTGTCCACGGCGGAAGCAGCGGTCGGGGCGCGAGGGGGGATCCGGGGCAAAAGAGGGAGATAGAGAGCGAACGAGCTTCCCTTGCCTTCAGTGCTATCGACATCGATCCAACCCTCATGTTGGTGCACGGTTCCATGGACCGAAGCCAACCCCAGTCCCGTGCCGTGACCGATGTCCTTGGTGGTGAAGAAGGGTTCGAAAATATGCTGCAGGGTCCCGGCCGACATGCCGGTTCCGGTATCGGATATGGTGATACAGGCAAAGGAGCCGGGCCGGGCCTCCGAAACCGTGGCGGGTCGGGCATGGGTGATTTGCACCGCCGCGGTGCTGATGGTGAGCGTGCCGCCCTCGGGCATCGCATCGCGGGCGTTGAGGCACAGGTTCATGACCGCTTGGTCGAGCATGTTGGTATCCGCGTTGATCCACAGCGAACCCGGGGAGGGCTCGGAACGCAGTTCAATGTGTTCGCCCAGGGTGCGATTGAGCAGGTTGAGCAAGTCACCGATCGCGGAGTTGAGTTCAAACCGTTGGCGATCGACGAATTGTTTGCGCGCAAACATGAGCAACTGACTGGTGATCTTGGCGGCGCGCTTCATCATCGCATGCAGATCGTTGAGCGGTGATTGCTGTTCCGGTTCGCGGTTGGTCACGCGCATGAACTCCAGATTGAGCATCATGCTGGTGAGGATGTTGTTAAAGTCGTGCGCGACTCCCCCCGCGAGTTGGCCCACCACTTCCAGGCGTTGGCGCTGGCGCAGGCGGTCCTCCAGTTCCAGCTGCGCAGTGATGTCCTGCGTGCTCGCGAGAATGAAGTTTTCGCCCTCCATTTCGAACTCTTCGATGGAGATCAATACGGTGCGTTTTTCTCCACTTTGCGTGCTCAGAACCCGAGCTTGATCGTGGGGGTGCCGTTTACCCTGTTCGTGCTGTTCCTCGGACGAGTGGTCGGATTGCCACAGGCCGAGTTGGGCGGGGGTAAAGCCAATCAAGCTTTCGCGCGGGTAGCCGGTGAGCGCGGCGAAACGGGAGTTTACATCAACATAGCGAAGGTCGCGCTGCGATTGAATCGACAGCGGAATCGGACTCGCACTGAAGGCTTTGGCAAATCGTTCCTCCGAATGACGCAACGCCTGTTCAACCTGTTTACGTTCGTCGATTTCCCGAAGCAGGTCCGTGTTGGATTGCTCCAGTTCGCCCGTGCGTTTGATCACGAGGTCGTCCAGATCGTGCAGCTTGGTTTCGAGCTCGTTGTGCAACGTCCACTTCTCGGACAGGGCGTGGGCCAGCTGTTGCACTTCGATGCTGTCGAAGGGCTTTTTCAGCACCACCAGACTGTCGGTGCGGCCGAGTTCGTGAATCATCTCTTCCCAGGAATAGTCGGAATAGGCCGTGCAGATCACGATTTGGATGTCCGGGTGCTGCCGCCAAATCTGGGTGATGGTCTCGACGCCGTCCCAGCCCGGAGGCATGCGCACGTCCACAAAAGCCACGCCGTAGGGGCGACCGGAGGCGGCGGCCGCCTGCACCAACTTTAGTCCGTCCTCCCCCTGGTAGGCGGAATCAATCTCGAATGAGGTGGCCTCGACCTTGGGCGCACTCTCGCCGAACAGCAGCGATTTTTCGTCCTCGAACATGGCGTCCTTGTCTTTCGTTTCTTCCGAGGTCGATTTGATCAAAATCTTGCGAATGTCGTCATGAATCGCGCGATTGTCATCAATCACAAGGATGCGCTTGTTGGGCTGGTGATGGGAGTGGCTCATGATGAATCCTTCTGGGCAGAGAGTATTAGTTCTAAAGTAAAGGTTGCTCCGCGCCCGACCCCGTCGCTGGCAACTGATAGTTTTCCGCCCATCTCCCGGGCGAAGTTGGCTCCGCTGTGCAGGCCGAAACCATGACCTTTTTGCTTGGTCGTGAAACCGTGGGAAAAAATGCGGGCGAGGTTTTCGGGTTCGATGCCGATGCCGTTGTCGGTGACGCGTATCTGCGCCCGGTCTTCCCCCGCCTGGACGGTGGAAATGGTGATGGTCTTGGTCGGGCGGTTTGATTGCTGCACCGCGTATTTGGCGTTCTGTAACAAGTTGATCAAAATTTGCAGCACCTTGTGTTTGTCGATGGTCACGACGGGATTGAAGTCGAACTGGCGGATCAGTTCGATGCCGTGCCGGTCGAATGTGCCGATGTTGATGCGAAGTGCGTCCATGATCAGTTCGCTCAAGGACACGCGCTCGATCAGGCCGGAGACTTTGGCGTAGCTCTGCTGCATCGCAACGATCTCCTTGATGTGCTCGATGTTTCGTCCGAGTTGATCGTGCTCCTCCAAGTAGAACGCATGTTCGTGCTCGATCCGCTTGGAGAGCTTGATCAGGAACGCGGGCAGTCGACGTCCGCGCTCGTCCTCGTGGATGAAGGTCAGGAGGTCGTCCTGATTTTCCTCCAGCAGGCCGGCGACCCGGGCGAGCGTTTTGGTTTCAGAGTTCAGCAGGCGTTCCTGCATCAATGAACTGGATACGTTTACGCTGTTGAGCACGTTGCCCACGTTGTGCAGGACGCCGGTGGCGATTTCCGCCATGCCGGCCTGACGGGAAGCCTGGATCAAACGTTGTTGCGCTTCGGCCAGCTCCGCGTGGGCTTGCTTGCGGGCCCCGACTTCGGCCACGAGTTCCTGAGTGCGTTCGGCGACGCGTTGTTCGAGGGTGTTCTTGGCGTGGAGCAACTCGTCCTGAGCGTATTGGCGGGCGATGGTGGCCCCGAGCATGTCGACGGCGGCCTGCAGGCTGTCCTGCTCGGCGGATTCCCAGGTGCGTTCGCGTGAGCACTCCTCGAGATTGAGCGACCCCCAAAATTTTCCGTCCACGGTGATCGGTATGACCATGATGGATTTGACCCCGCTCTCGTTCATGACGTCGCGGGGAGACCCGGTCAGTTCGGAGGTTTGGGAAAGAATCATTTTACCGTCTTCCAGTTGCTGGATCCATTGATCGAAACCCTCCGTATGAGGATGGACGGTTTCGGCCGGCAAGGCAAAGAAGGGAGACTGGGCGTAGCGAGGCGCGAACCAGCGCTGGCGCAATACGAGCTGCATATCGCCGGACTCATCGGTGATTTTTTGGTAGATCACAATTCGGCAAACCTGGGCCGCGACACCGAGTTCCGCGAGAACCTCCTCGATGACACTTTCCCAACGATCGGTGCTCACGAATTTTTCGGCGGCAAACCGCACGCTACCCAAAATCAGGTCCCGGCGGAGCAGGGCCTTGGTCATCGAATTTACGGAGTGGGACAGGGCGCCGATTTCGTCTCCGCGGTGAATCGTGGCCCGGTCGCTCAGATCACCGCGCGCCACGTTCTGGACGACTTGGCGGAGCGCCAGGATGGGGCGCACGAGGCGTTTGGCGTAGATCACCGATGCGATCAAACTGGCGAAAATACAAACGATGCTCAGCCAAACGGTGGTCCGATAAAGGTCGGCGACGTTGCGATCGTAACTCTCGAGAGAGAGGCCGACATGAATCCAGCCCCATTCGATGGCGGAGTAGTCGAACGGTTGGGAGTAGTAGTAGACCCGTTTCCCAAACAGACTGACCACACCGATGTCCCCGAACGGTTCGCGGTTGTCGGGATGCCACTCGGGGCCGGCGTCGGTTTCCGCCCGCCACCCCTCGCGATCGTGAATGAGGGAAAACCCATCGTTCCGGGTGATGATGATGTAGGCCAGCGAAGGGTCGCCGTTGATCATCTCTTTGCTGTGATCGACGACGCTGCTGTAGTCTTCGTTAATGGCGGCGCCGGCGGCGACATCGCGCAAGGAAACGGCCACACTGTGGGCCTTCGATTCCAGACTCTCCACGAACGTGCGTTTCTGCTGGGGCACGATCACCACGATGAAAGCCAGCAGGGTCAGGATGGTCACCAGCCAGGAGAGCAGAGCCGTGCGCAGGGTGATCCCCATGCTGCGTTTGGGGGTGGTGGAAACCGTCATAGCGTCCCTTCCGGTCGAAGCGCGGCCGAGCGCGCGAGCAAGGATTGGACGCTATCAAGATAATCGGGTTCGTAGGGCAAAATCTGGTCTATCTTGAACAACGTCATGATTTGTCGGCCGGCGCTGGTTTCGGCCAGACCGGCAATCGCATCAATGGTATCGGTCCGATGTTTAGCGGTGGGCCAACCGCGATCTCCCACGCAAATCACCACGTCGGCCAGTAGCTCCGATCGTGCGATGGTCTGCAGGCTGCGGAGCACTTGGGGATTCAATTCGCCCATGAGTTCGAGACTGGGGGCGTCGACCAGACACGCTGCTTTGGTGCCGAAAAATACGGGCAGGATGACCCGGCTCGGTTTGGTGGCATGATGGACGGCACCAAAGTGCCGGGGAATCGCCCCCAGTCCATTTTCCGCCACCAGCACGTTCAACCAATTCCAACCTTGTCGACCATTACCCACGTTGTAGTTGACCAGCGTTTCGCCTTTGAGATCTGCCAAACTGTCAAATCCCCGATCGCGTCGGGTGAGCAGCACAAAGTGGCGGCCCGGTGAACTGCCTTCGGAGACCACAAACATGGGCTGCTGGGCGACCCCGGGGGCGAGCTGCAGGAAATCCATCGCGACGATGATGCTCATGTGCACGGGATTCTCCGTTCGTTGCAATGCGGCGCCGAAACCCTGCGCTTCGTCAAATATCTCCGTTTCAACATCGAGGTCGTATCCATTCCGGGCGGCGATTTGTTCGAGGAACAAACGGTAGGCGGCGGTGGCGTCGTTGATGTTGGTATTGCGAAACGCCACCCGGCTAATTCCCACCCGGAGTTGGGCTTTGGCGGTTTCGGGTTCGATCGCGGGAATGGGGGCGGGTCGTGAACTCGCCGCCGCGGTCTGGCCCGGGCCCAATGTTAGGGCCGCGATCATCCCCCACAGTGCAAAACGTCGCCGCCGCGGCGACGGACTGCGGTCACAGCTCAATGCGGAGGTGTGAGTTGTCATGTGACACCCATTCATGGTGTGTCTCCTGCGAATGGCGGTGGCGGCTTTGATCCCGTGGTCAGTTCGTAGTGCCGATCGAGGAGTGCGCACGTCACATCGAGATCGGCGGGTTTGCCCTCCATCAGGTTGGTTTGCTGGAAAAGGGTAAGCGTTTGCTGACCGGCGGGCGCGTTTCCTACATCGACAAATACTTCGATCATCCGCGGCAGGTTGGGGGAATGGAAATCACCGCGAAAAAAGAACAGCGACGGAATGTAGGCGGGCGAACGCGCGATCGGAACGAGTTTGCGCCCCAGCTGCGGATTTAGTTCCTGCAACACTTCGAACCCTTTGCGGGTCACCAGGCACGCGGCGACCTGACCGAAAAAAACGGGCAGCACGACTTGGGACAACTTGGTGTGTCTGTTGACCGTTCCCCAGAATGAGGCGGGGTTGCCGAGGTTGTTCTCGAGCACTTGGACCTCCAACCAGGTTTCCCCGATACCGGTCCGGGCGGACTGCCAAACGCTCAGTGAACGTCCTTTCAAATCGGCGAGGGATTTTACGGTTCCGTCGATATTCACCAGCAGGAGATACTCTTCCTCCAGATCTTCGTCGGCGGCCCCCATGATCAGAGGGCCGATGAGCTTGGATTGGCGAATTTCCCAGTATTCCGCGACCGTAACGGTCACGGCTTCGACCCGATGATCGTCCAGCGCCCGGGCAATGGCGGGCACGTCATCAAGAAACAACACCGAGGGAGAAACGGCGATACCTCTCTCCGATGCGATCGTGTCGGCCCACACCATCATGGCGGCTTGCGCGTCGTTGGTGTTCACGCCGCCAAACATACTTTGGGAAAACCCAAAGCGCATGATTTCGCCGGACGGTTTCGACTGGGCCGAAAGCAGACCAATGCTGCACCCCGTCAACCAGAGTCCGACGATCAGCCCCCACCGACCACGCGACCACGTGCCCGTGCGCAAGTGCGCCCGGCGAGCGGAAAGACAAGGGTTGGTCAGGGTTTCGGGCATGGTCGTGTTTCCTAGCCCCGGGGGGAGGCGGGCGGCTGCACTCGCCTGCGCACGCGTTGCGATGAAAGCTTCATTCCCGGACCAACCTTCCGCGAATTTCGGTGCCCACGACCAATTGGAGCTGCGATTGCAACGCGATGTGATCGTAAAGTGCCTTGTAGTGTTGGGCGGTCATCAGGGCTTCGATCAGTTGGGAGCGAATGACGTTTTCGGTCTCTACCAACTCCGCCTGGTAAGCGCGCGTGTTGAGGTCACGGTTCTCGTTGGCGGCTGTCATGGCTTCATGAGTGGATTGGCGTGATTTTTCGGCGGCGGACATTCCCAGCACGATGTCGCGCACCCGCAGGCCGATGCCTTCGCGCAGGAGAAACTCCTGCTCACGAACCTGATTGAGGCGCGCCCGCGCTTCGGAGACTTTGGCGCGAGTCATGAAACCATCGAAGAGCGGAACCTCGAACCCGATACCGAAGCTGTAACCGGACTTGTTGGCGGACGTGGCTGCGCCCGAGTTGGAGTCATTCCACCAGCGGTGCAGTTTGCCGGTGATCGCCACCTTGGGCTGGTGGCCGCTGCGCGCGGTGCGCTCGGCCCCTTCGGCCGCTCGCAGACCGGCTTCCAGTTTGCCCCAGTCGGGGCTGAACTGGTAGGCGGCGGAGACGAGATTATTGAGGTCCGGAGAGATGGGCAGCCAAGGGAGATCCTCATCGGCGGGAACGACACTGTGTTGCCACGGACGCCCCATGGTGAATGCCAGTGCGGCCTGTGCCATGGCTTCGTTTTTCTCCAGCTGCGCCAGCATGGCCCGCAGAGATTCGACCATGATTTTGTTGTCGAGGTAGTCGGTCTTTTTGACGGTGCCCGATCCCTCCTTATACATCGTTTCGGTCAGGGTCAGCGTGGCCTCCATACGTTCGAGGGTTTCGCCGCCGATGGCGTTCAAGCGGCGGGCCAACACGGCGCCGAAGTAGAGCCGTTTGACGCTGTCGATGATCTCCATGTCGGTGCGACGGGCCTCCTGGGTCATCATGTCCTTGTAACCCTGGGCTTGCTCGCGGAAACCGCGACGCATGCCGCCGTCGTAGACGAGCCAGGTGACGTCGACCGATGCTGCGATGACCTCGGGATCCAACAGCTTGATGTCCTGCTCGGGTATGGGGAAAAGCAGCCCGTCCGTGTTGACGGTTTGCGCGGGGGTGGACACCGGCAGCTGCACCGCGACCGGCGCGAGCACTCCGGCGGGCACATTGATGAGGGCCGTGCCGGCGGGCACTTGCACCGATTGCGGCGGCACATACATCTGCGATGCCGGAAAGATGAAATTGGGTGCCTCGTCCAAGCGTTCGTAGCCTGCTTTGAGCGTGGCGTGCGGCCAATAGCCGGACATGGCTTGTTGGTGGCGAGCCTCGGCCATGGCGACGGCGAACTGCGACGCCGGGCGTCGGTGATTGTGCTCCAGCGCCGACGCGATGCATTGCTCCAACGTCAAAGTGGACATGGGACCGTCGCCCCCGTCCTGGGCTGGTAGCGGGGAGCCGACCGCCACGAACAACCCCAGTAAGGATGAAATAATTCCTGGTTTGAGTGGGAAGGTGATTCCGGTCGGAAAATGGACGTGCATGGTGAATTCTATCGGCCGGTGGCCCCGGAAACTTTAGGAACGAAGCTGGGTTGTTTACGCTAGCCGCCGGGAACGCCGGGGGGGACACCGCCGTCGGCCAAGCGTTGAGAGCAACGCCTCGACCGCCTGGTAGCAAAAGAGGAACTAGCTTACTCGAACCTAAGGAATATTACCTATGACGATTTCAGTGCTAAAACCCGGAACTGAAACCGGAGCTGCGATTACGGGTTCGTCGCCGTTGTTGCGACCGCCGGAGGACGTTTTTTTAATTCTGCCAGCCGCTCAAACAGCGTGAGTGTCTCTTGGAGATCGGTGATATCGCACGGCAAGATACTCTCCTGTTGGAACAGTTCCAGCGTCTGCGCGCCCGTGGGGGTGTCGTTCACGTGCGCGACCATTTCGATCATGCGATTCAAATTGGCGGAGTGGTAGTCGCGCCGAAAAAAGAACACCGACGGGACGAGCGGGGGCGATACCACAATGGCATCCAGCGTGCGTCCGAGTTGAGGATTGAGCTCGCACATGATGTCGAATGCCGCGCGGGTCACCAAAGCGGCGCCGGGTTGACCGAAGAACACGGGCAGGGCGGTTTGCGCCATTTTCGCGTTGTGATCGATCGAGCTGAAAAACGTATCCAAATTACCGAGACCATTTTCCAGGAGTTCGGCCTCGAGCCACTTCAGGGCGATGCTGTTGCGCGGCGATTTCCACACTCGCAAGGGCTGATCGCGCAATTGATGCAGCGATTTGATGCCCTTGGTGCGGTTGACCAGCAGGAGGTAGTCTTCGGTGATGGTGCCTTGCGTGGTGCCGGCGGTGATCTGTCCGGGAGTGATGTGCTGGCAAATCTCCCAGAATTCGTCCGAAGGAAGGGTTAGGCCCTCGATCCGTTGCTCCCGAATCGCGGCCACCATTTTAGCGGGGGATTCGAGGACCAAAAGTTCCGGGTCGATGGCGATTCCGCTCCCCGCCACGATGGTGTCGGCCCATACTTTCATGGAGGCTTGGGCATCGTTGCGGTTGATGCCTTCAAACACGGTCGCGGAAAATCCGATGCGAAGAATTTCCAACGGTTCCGCCCCGGGCTCAACCTGGGCTCGTGCGGAGAAAGTTAACATGACGAAGGCGAGCGCGGAGCACGTCAATTTCGTCAGCCACGCGCCGCCGCACGCGCGCCTGCGTTTGCGAAGCGTGGGCCACGACTGGAATGTGACGCGTGCAGGGCGATACGAGGTGCGCATCATGGGGAGTTTTGGTCCTTCGCCGACGGCACGGTGCGGCCGTTTCGCACGGCCTCATAGCGATCGAGCAGAGCGCACGTGATTTCGAGATCGGCAGGGGTGCACTGCATCAAGTTGTTTTGCTGAAACAAGGTGAGGGTTTGCTGCCCGGCTTCGGAGCTCGAGACATCCGACAACATTGCCACAATGCGCGAAAGCATCGGGGAGTCATAATCGCCGCGGAAGAAGGAAATGGATGGCACGAGCGGTGGCGATACCGCGATGGCGGTGAGTTTTTGTCCCAATTGGGGGTTGAGCTCACTCATGAGTTTGAACCCGCGTCGCGTGACCAAACACGCGTCCGCTTGGCCAAAAAAAACGGGTAGCACGACTTGCGAGAGTTTGCGGATCTCAATGCGTTCGGCCCAGAACGTGTCGGCCGAGCCCAGCCCTTCGTCCCACAGCGCGACCTCGAGCCATTGCGAGGCGAGGCACGTGCGCAGCGATCGCCAGATATTCAGATTGCGACCCGCCAAGTCCGCGAGCGTGGTAAAGCCGCTGTCGTTGTTCACCAACACGATATACTCCTCATCAAAGTCGTCATCGATTGATCCCACCAACAAGGGCCCGATGGGGACGTGTTTGCGCGTTTCCCAATATTCGTCGGTTGCTACGATGACTGCATCGATCCGGTTCTCTTTCATCGCGGCGATGATGGCGGGAACGCCGTCGATGATGCCGATATCGGCGGATACCTTGAAATCCCAGTCCCCCACGATGGTCGCCGCCCACACTTTGATTGCGGCCTGCGCATCGTTGATGTTCACGCCTTGCATGATCTGGCCGGAATAGGCGAAACGAAGCGTCGACTCTGTTTCTGGTGACACGTCGGTCGGCTCCGCCGCAAGCGTGTGGGGGCAACCCAGTGATGCGATGATCATGACCAAGGCCCGCAATATCAGAATCCACCGGCGGTGTTTTGCCACCGTGGGAACGAGAGCGGAAACGAAACGTGTATCCTCTCTCCTCACGTCTTGAGGGGCAGCACGAACGCGAATCGCGGTCGTTGCAAAGGCGGGGCCGTGATTCGGCCCCAGCGGCGAGAGAATGATTTCATGGCAGAGAGTATCGGTTGGTTTAGGCGTCGGCTTTAGCTCGGTCGGAACTTCTCCACGCGATGCTCTCCGCGTAGGAACTGGGTTTACACGGAGAAGAGTGGGTCGGCCGCACGCAAAAGCGGAACCAACGTAGACAAGCTGGGAAGTAACCCTCACCGGGATTGACCGGACGGGCGCGGCCTTTTAAAGCCGCTGTCGTCCTCTGCGTCGGACTCCCGCCCCGGATCTTCAGGCATGCTCCGATTCCCCAAATTTCAATGACCACGAAACACCGCATTTTTACCACCAGCTTTGCGAACGTTTATCCCTTTTACGTCGCCAAGGCGGAGAAAAAGGGACGCCTCAAAGCCGAAGTGGATGAGATCATCCGTTGGCTGACCGGCTACGACCAGCCGCAGTTGGAGGCGCAATTGCAGCAGCAAACCGACTTCGAAACGTTTTTCCGGGATGCCCCTCGGCTTAACCCCGACCGCACGCTGATCAAAGGCGTCGTCTGCGGCGTGCGAGTCGAAGAAATTGAAGAGCCGACGATGCGGGAAATTCGCTATTTGGACAAACTGATCGACGAGTTGGCCAAGGGTAAGGCGATGGAAAAAATCCTGCGGTCCTGACGGGAAGTTTTGGCCTCGGGTCTTCTTAAGGATCGAGACCCAGGGTCGTGGCGAAACGAGATACGGCGGACTGCGGCACCACGAGTCGCCAACTGCCGGTGGCATCGTCCCGCCGGGCGTTGATCCTGACGTGACGCAGCGGTGGTCGGGTCGCGTCGGCCGGCGTGGGCGGTTGGAACTGGACCACGAGGGCGTGTTCTCCGTCCGGCAGCGAGAATTCTCCGGCGAGTTTGGCCGGTTGAAGGGGAACGGCGTCGACCGAGAGCAGGGTGAGCAGGTCGCGGCCATCGGCGTGCTCGGGTCGCAGTCCGGGGGGCAGGAGGGCGAACAAGGCGTTGGCAGATTCGAGCGTATCGGGTTCAAATGCCAGCAAGGCGGCCATGCGTTGCACGTCTCCACCGGCGCCAGCCCACAAGGCGGTTTCGATGAGGGCGGCAGGAGTGTCGACGCCGGTGTCGCGCCACGCCTCGGGTGGTAGAAAGGCGTCGCCAAGCCTCGGCGGAGGCGGCGCTTCCCCCTCCGTGGGTGCGATCTGCTTATTGAGCTGGCGTTCCCGGCGGGCGATACGCTGGCGCAGGTGGGCGAGCTCCTGACGAAGACGGTCGAAGTCTTGATGCTCGATGCCGACCGGGGCGGTGAGACGGGGCGTGGCCGGATGGGGCGGAGCGACTTCCGGGGCAGGAGGCGTGGTGTCCGCGTGGTGGAGGGCGGTGTTGTCGGCCCGTATCGCCGACAACTTGAACCATAGTCCGACGGTCACCAACACCGGTAGCAACCAAGCGAGTTGTCGCAGACTAGAACCAGTCATCGACGGGAGAGCTTTCGGAGCTGGTGGTGAATTTGATCGGAATATTGACCCGCGCGTTGACCGGGAGTCCGGCCCGCTCTCCCGGCTGGAACGTCCAGCCCACGACTGCGGCCAGCGCGGCCTCGGCGAATGCTTCGTGCGTGGCGCTGAGGGTCTCGAGGTCGCGCACTTCACCGGCGGCATCGATGGTGATGGCGATGACGGCCTGGCCTTCCACGCCTTCGTCGCGGAGGGATTTGGGGTAGGCGGGCCTTACGCGCATATCGGGCTTGGGCACCACATCGAGCTCCGAGATGCTGTAAACCTTTCCCGGGGGTGCCACCCGGGGGAGCTTGGTCACCGCCTCTTGATCCAAGGCGGCGAGTCGTGATTGCAACGTGGTGACCTCGTGTTGGAGCGAGGCATAGTCAGCGTCGGTGACCGGCGGGACGGAATTCGGCGTTGGTTCGATTGAGACTGGCGTCGCGGTGTCGGAAAGCGCAGGTGGCGGGCGAGGAGGCGTAGCCGATGAATCGCGCCGATTTTCCGGAGGTTGATTCTCGAAGGAAAGCAGGGCACCGCCGGTGGCGAGCACGATGGTGGTGGCGATCAGGGGGGCTTTGAGCATGGTGATGACGGACAGGGTGGTGGTTGCGGCGAGCCCGGATCCGGCGATGGCAGTGGTCGTGATCGTGCCGGCCAGTCCCGCGGGGGCGGCGGTGAGTGCGTGCGTGCCCAATACCGCGCCCAGGGCGGCACCGGTTGACGATATGCCCCGGCGCGAGAGCACGGTATTGAGTTTATCGAGGGCGCGTTCGACGCGCATGCGGGCCGCGTTGGGCGAAACGGTGAACCGGGCGCCAATGGTGGTGTAGTCCTGGTTTTCGAAGAATCGGAGGATGACGGCGTCGCGATCGTCGTCGGAGAGTTCGGCCAGAGCCGCGTCGACGATCGGCTGCAGGCGTGACCAGTCGGCGTGGTTGGCGTCGTGGTCGGATGTGAGTTCGGACATGGCGGAGGCCGCTTCACGAACGCGGCGTCGGTGTTCGGTGCGAATGAGTTTGGCGGTGGTGAATCGCGTGGTGGTGAACAACCAGCCACTCAGACGAGGATGAGTAGCGAGTTTCGCGGCATGGCGGGCGAGGGCAGTGAACACGAGCTGGGTGGCGTCGCGAGCGAGGTGGGTATCGCCGTTGAGCTGCCGCACCGCCGCAGAATACACCCAATCAAGGTGACGACGGACCAGCGTCGCGAAGGCTGTTTGGTCGCGGTGCACGCTGAACCGGTGGAGCAGTTGGGCGTCGTCTTCCATCAATGCTCTGTAGCACCCGCCGCAGATGGAATCGCACATAAAGTTCCAGGAATTTTAAACAGGCGTTGGCGGTGGTTGCGAATGGAGGCGTGACGGCCGTTCACATTTTGCATTCCTTTACGCCCACCATGAGCACCGTCATTCATCTCAATCACGATCAACTCGTCGAAGGGTTGCCGGAAATCGCAGCGGCTTCGTCGGACGAGGGCAAATTGGAGATGATTGCGCGGCGGCCGGTCACCGACGAGCGGGAGTTGCTCGATGAAGCCGAGTTGTCGGTGGAGGTGGGATTGGTCGGGGACAATTGGAGTCAGGGGAAAGCCAATCGTGATTGCCAGCTGACCCTCATGAACTCGCGCGCGGCGCAACTCGTGGCGCAGTCGCGGGACCGGTGGGCGTTGGCGGGAGATCAACTCTATGTCGATTTCGATATCGGCGAGGTCAACCTGCCGGCGGGAACGCGCGTGGCGATCGGCGATCAAGCCGTCGTGGAAGTGACGGCCGAACCCCACACCGGCTGCAGCAAGTTCATCAGTCGCTTCGGTCTCGATGCCATGAAGTTTGTCAATTCGCCGTCGGGGCGTGCGCTCAATTTGCGCGGCATCAATACGACGATCGTGCAAGGCGGCGTGATCCGCGTCGGCGACACCATTCGTAAAATCAGCTGAGATATCGCGGATTGATCACGGGGTTTCGACCGGCTCCAGCGTGAGATGCAGAGGGGCGATCATGATGCCCAACGAACGGGCATCTTCGGAGTTTTCGTAAAACTCCGCCGGGACGAACGCGTCGCTGATGATCTCCAGTCTAGCGTGGCGAGAGGGCGGCAGGTCGTGCAGGTCCACCACGACGCTGTTGGCGGCGTCGGACAGGTCCACGTCCTCAACCTCAACCCCGTTCCACCGCACGCGCAGCCTGGTGCCTCGGGGCGGGATGGACACGGTGGAAATCGTGAGCTGGCGAGGTTGCGTGGCGTCACCGAAGTCCATCTCAAACGTGGCGTGGCCGTCGGTCCAACGCGCATCCTGGCCTTTGATGGTTTCCGGTAAATACAGGCCCGCCTCCCGCACGTCGGTGCGACGCCGAAAACCGAGGGTGATCTGTCCCTCGTAAGCAGCCGGGCGCACGCGCAGGTCGATTCCCGCGAGCCTCACCCCAAGGGTGCGATCGTCGGTGGAGTCCGGGTAGGCTTGAGACGGGACGAAGGTGCCGCTCCGGACGGCGATCTCCACCTCGGGTTGAGACCAGTCGACTGCTGCGACATCGAGCGCGAAGACTCCGCCCGACGCAGGAACCATCTCGTCAAA
Source organism: Synoicihabitans lomoniglobus (assembly GCF_029023725.1). Taxonomy (GTDB): domain Bacteria; phylum Verrucomicrobiota; class Verrucomicrobiia; order Opitutales; family Opitutaceae; genus Actomonas; species Actomonas lomonigloba. The sequence continues at coordinate 3,358,701 of NZ_CP119075.1, read as the reverse complement.
GGCCACTTTACCACCAATTGAGATCTGCACGCGCGAGCCATCGGGACCGGCTCCGACGATATCCACCCGCGCACTCAACGGCGGATGGGAAAACCTTCCCGGCAAACGCAAACGCGCATCCCCGGTGGTCCAACGAAACGAGTTTCCGCCCGAAGTTTCCGTGCCGAGGAAGCCCGACTCCGCCACGCCATACAGGGGGTGAGCACCGAGACGAATCGTCGATGCCGTGGGTTCGAATCCCAGACCGGACGGACTGAGCCGGGCCAGATAGGCGTGGCGGGTGCGCGGTTTGATCTCACGGGGTGGTGGATTGGTGGTGCGCGCCAACGTGGGATGGGTGAGGCTGAACCGTTGCGCCGATTTCTCGGACTGAGAGGTCCAGGGGGTGGTGCTCAGGGTCATGACGATGCGTCCGGCCGCCAGCGCCCGATCGACCACTTGTTTCGCCTGAGCCTGCTGCGCGGGCACGTCGGGCAAGGCGCGCACCATCTCCACCCCTTCGACGAGTTGCAGGGGACCGAGGAGGGGAATGTAGACGTTGGTCACGACCAACGCGTGAGGCGGAATGGCGCGCGCAATGCGTTCAATGAAAGCAACGCCCCCGCCATTGAGTTTGGTGAAGGCGATGGGCGCAGCGTTGAACGCCAGAAACCCCAGCAGACCGATCGCGGCCGCCCCCAGTCCTCGTCCGGCCCACCGCGGTGACGGGGAACGCGCCAGCGTGGCGGCCAAGCCCATCCCGGCGAGCAATACGAAGCCGGGAATAACAATCGGCACAAACCGGCGGATCTTCCAAATATGGTCCACGCTTATGTAGGGATTGTATGAATACAAAAGCGAGTAGGAAAACCAGACCGCCAGAAAGGGCGCCAGCACGAGCGACCTTTTTTGCAACACCCCGCGCAGCGCGACCGCGAGTCCCACCAGCGCGAAACCCATGCCCGGCAGCGACAGGTAGGCGCCGAGGTCTTTCAGACTGTTTTCGCGGTAGTCGCGGCCGAGCTGGCCCATACTCGGCACGAAGTCGGCGAACGGTTCAACATGTGGTCGCACGAAGACGGCGTAGCCAGCGGCGATGGCGAGTAGGATGACCCCGCCCTCCCAGACTCCCCGTCGGGCCAAGCCGGCGTGCAGCCGGGCGCGAAAACGGGGGCCGAGAGGCACCCAGGCCAACGCGGCGAGGACGCCGGCGCAGCCCACCATCATGCCCAATTTCAGATTGAAATCGGCATAATATCCCGGCGACGTGGCGTATCCCCACGCCAATGCGATCAAGCTGATGACCAAGGCGGTCAACGTGCCGCGGCGACCCATGTCCCGCAGCCGGTCGACGTGCGGATGATCATCCGGGAGCTGGGCCAGATAGAGCCCGAGTCCGCAGATCGCAATGATGATCAAATAGGCGTCGACCCGAGCGAGCGTGCAACTTGCGAGCAGGACCACCCCGGAAGTGAAGGTGCGGCGATCAAGCCGCGACAAGGCATGGTGCAGCAGGACCAAGCCCGCCAGCAGCCACGTCTGGGTGAGCACCTCGCTGAGGGTGATGCGCACGATCCAGATTTGGCTGATATTGAGCGCGAAATAGGCGGTGGTCAGAGCTGCGATCCGTGGACTTAGCAGTCGGCGCGCGAGCGCGAAGAACAGCAGGGCGTTGAGACCGGAAAGAAAGGGATTAAATGCGAAGAGACCGTAGAATGCGCCGATCCCAAAGGCTTGCGCGAGATACAGCGCAAATGTCGGCGCGAACTGAAAATAGATGTTCTTCGCCGCCGTATCGAAGAAGTAGCCCCCGGCTTGAGAACCGGAGGCCAACCCGAAATTTCCCGGTTCGAACAAACCTTCGAACATCGCGTCGGCGCGCAATTCGCCGGTGCGGGCGATATGGGCCGCATGGTTGGAATACACGCCCTGATCACGGCCGGAGAAGATACTCTCGGTGGCGAACACGCCGTTCCAAATGATGAGGCCCGATGCGGCCGCAGCCAGCACGCGATTACCGCGAACGGACGATGACGCGGCGGCGCGCCATGTGTGGCGGCAAAACCACGTGACGATCCAACCGCCCAGTCCGATCAGCGGGGGCGAAAAGACGCCAAACCAAGCGGGAACCGCCAGCACGGGAAACGCGGCCAGCAGACCGACGGCGATCGCCAGCGCCAGCCGTAACACCGGCCAGGCTTCCTGCCACCATGACGGGACCAAGCGACGCGCCACGGCGGCTCCGCCCCACGTGATGCCGGTCAAAAAGCCGGCGGCGCATATCATTCCAAACATCGGTGCCGACGTTTCAGCGCCGCGACGTCGTAGCGTCGAGGTTTCAAATGTAACTAATTGGTGTCGATCGGGTGGCCCCCGATGGCGGGTGGCGCCAGCTGAACTGTCGGGGAATATAGCGTTGCGCCGTCAGGGCGGGCTGAAAGTTTCACGACTGTAACACATGTTAGAATACCGGTTTTTCTTCAGCCCCGCGAAGCTCCGTGCCCTCACTATCAAATGGGGGCGGGTGACGCGGTTTGCGCCATGATCCGCATGCGGCGATGGCATGGATGGGCGTTGTGGGGCGTGTTGACCGTGACGGTGGCGCTGGTGGCGTGGCCGCGGCGGGAGGCGCTGCTGCTGAAGAACCGGTTCATCAACCGCCAGTCGGTCGAACGACTCGGCTACGGAGGTTATTTTTGGTTCGACGTCGTGGACGTGGCAGGTCGGCTGTGGCGACGCGCCCATCTCGATGAAATCGATCCGGCCCCTTACCGGGCCTATTTGCGGGAGTTGGCCCATCGTCGGGCGGAGATGCCCGCCCGCCATCCCCCGCGCCGCAAGCATGTGGTGTATATCCAACTCGAATCCATGGACGGACTGGTCATCGGTGCCCGCAAGGACGGCCAACCGGTCATGCCATTCCTCGAGGACCTGGCCGCGAAGCACGTGAGCTTTGCCAATATGATGGACAATACCGGGAGCGGTCGCACGACCGACGGGGAATTTTTGGTGCTCACGTCACTGGTGCCATTGGCGCGTCAACCGGTTTACGTTTCGAAGGATCTTTCCCGGGTGCCATCGTTGCCCCGGGTGTTGCACGTGGCCGGCTATCACACGGCTTCGATTCACGGCTTCAACGGGGTGTTTTGGCATCGGGCGGAGGCCCACACGGCGCTGGGGTATGACGAAATGCGTTTTCAGCAGGACCTGCCCCTCGATGACAAAATCGGTTGGGGATGGTCCGACGAGGCCGTGCTGGGCGAAGCCGCGCGGATGATTGCGGCGGCTGAGTCGCCGTTGTTTTTGCACGTCATCACGCTGACGCACCACCATCCTTACGACCATATCGCCCATGCGCAGGGACTGAAACCCGGCCGCATCGAAGTGGAAAACGTGCGTTCCGCCCGCTATGTGGACCACGCGTTGCAGGGCTTTTTTCAACAGCTCCAGGACGCCGGTGTTCTCGAAGACTGCCTGATCGCGATCTACGGCGACCACGACAGCGCGATCGATGTCGAGTTGGAGGCCTACCTCGACTCGATCGCGCCGCGCTTGTATCCGGACACCGTGCCCTTGGTGTTGGTAGGGTTTGACCGGCCCGCGCAGCGCGTCACTACCCTGGCGGGTTTGCAGGATCTGCCCGTCATGATTTTGCAGGAACTCGGCCTGGACGTGCCGCTCACTTTCACGGGGGCGGGTTGGGGACAATGGGGCACGACGTTTGGTGCCCAACATCGCGGTTTGCAGGAGGTGAATGGGGCCGCGGAGCCGTGGGAGCCGCCGGTGGATCAGGACATCCTTACCCGCCTCGCCATCGAACATCCGGAGGAGTTGCTCGCACCATGAGAACGGGACGAAGCCGGTTGACGTGGGGGTGGAGCCTGCTGCTGGCCGGAGGGCTGATCGCGCAGACCATCCCGGATGCCCAGCTCGATTTGGCGACCAAAACCACCGCGACGGCGGAGGTCGTCCGCGATGACTATCAACTGCACGTGACGGCGGAGTTTGATGCGAATACGCAAAAACTAAGCGTAACCGGCCGCGTGGAAACCGCGCAGGCGATCGAGCCCCGCTCTTATTTGTCGTATCAAGTATATGGAGACGACGGCAGTCTGGAGATGGCTGACGGAGCGCGCTATCCCTGGACGCCCACCGCGGACGGGACGTTGGTCGCCGGGTTTGATTTGGATCTGCCGATGGTGTTGCGCAATCCGGCCGTGGACCACTTGCAGGTGTCGTTCAATGCGGTGGTCGAGGGCGAGTATTGGTATCGCGATGAGAAGCCGGAGATCGCGTTTCCCAGTGTAAGCATCGCGCACATCCCGCCGCGTGACTGGTATCAGCCGCAGTGGTCATGGTTGCCCCGGATATTACCGGCGCAGACGAGGCTTCATCTGCCGGCGCGATGGAGTTGGTCCGGGCGCGACGCGGCGCGCGGAGACTATACGGCGACCGCCGAGGTGTGGGATGTCGATTCGAACACCCGGGTGGAGTCGCCGCGCCTGGGGGAGGTGGAGTGGAAAAAGGGGGCGACCGCCGCGTCAATGTGGCTGCCGGTGACCCCGCTGACGAGTGGACACTATCGCGTGCGGCCGGGGTTGGTCTGGGATCAAGTGCGGTGGTATGACGCCGGAGACTGGTTCACCTACCGCGAAGTGCGGGTGGTGCCGCCACTGTGGTATCTGACGGGCGTGGTCGCGTTGGTGGTGATGTTGTGGACGGGTTGGATCCGGGCGTGGGTGTCGACGCGATGGCGTGGGCCGGTGCGCGTGGTCGTGGTCGTGGCGGCAGTTTGGCTTCTGGCCCATTTGGTGGTCACGGGTTATTGGTTCATGGTGCTGGCGTTGGTCTTGGCGCGCGTGGTGATCAACCAACCTTGGTCTCGCACCGGTGAGCGGGCCTACGCGCTCACGATGGTTTTCTTTACCTTTTTGGAGATCTATTGGGCGATGCTTAGTGCGGTCGTTTCGGTCTGGCCGACGGCGGTGGTTTATTCGATCGCGTTGTGGGCGGTGGTATTGCTGCCGTTGGTGGTCATACGACGGGCGTGGTTGGCGTGGAGCGTGGCGGCGTTGGCCTCGATGGGGTGGTTGCTGACCTCCACCGCGGTGGTGATCTATTATCAGTTTTTCCAGGATTTCCCGTCGGTGAGCAATCTGCTCTACGCGAATCAGGTCGGGGATGTGGGGGATTCGGTGCTCACGTTGGTGCAGCAGCGACATTTCATCCCGCTGCTGGTGGCGGTCGCGATGGCGACGATGGTGGTCATGGCCCGGCGAAGCAGCGCTGGTGCGGAGTCGGCGGATGGTGACAGCTCGGTGACGGAGTGACCGGCGGCGTTTCTAGGATTGAAGTCGGACGCGGTGGGAGGCCACGTTCGGGGTCGTTCGGTTGCCGCTGACTGGTCGTCGTTGTGAAACTCATCATCCAAATCCCCTGCTTCAATGAAGCCGCCGCGCTGCCGGCGACATTGGCGGATTTGCCACGGGTCGTGGAGGGGTTCGACACGGTCGAGTGGCTGGTGATCGATGATGGCAGCACCGATGATACGAGCGGGGTGGCGCGCTTGCTCGGGGTCGATCACGTGATCAGGCTGCCACAGAACTCGGGACTCGCCCATGCGTTTGCCGCTGGGCTCGACGCCGCGGTGGAACGCGGGGCGGATGTCATCGTCAACACCGATGCGGACAATCAGTATTGCGCGGCTGATTTACCCGCGTTGACGACACCGATTCTAAAAGGCGTGGCGGATATCGTGATCGGCGCGCGGCCGATTGATTCGATTGCCCATTTTTCGCCGGTGAAGAAGATCCTGCAGCGGTTTGGCAGTTTTATCACGCGCTCACTCAGTCGAACCGACGTGCAGGATGCGCCGAGCGGTTACCGGGCGTTCAGCCGCGAGGCGGCGCGTAAACTCAATGTGTTCAGCAGTTACACTTATACGTTGGAGACGATCATTCAAGCGGGGCAAAACGGCATGGCCGTCGTCTCGGTCCCGGTGCGCGTCAACGGGGTGACGCGGCCATCGCGGTTGGTGAAGAGCATTCCATCCTACGTGAAGCGCTCCATGCTCACCATGCTGCACATTTTCGTCGTTTACCGGCCGATGACGTTTTTCTTCACGGTCGGCGGCTTGGTGGGGGGAGCGGGGCTGTTGCTGGGTCTGCGTTTCTTCTACTTCTTTTTAATCGGGGAGGGGGGAGGTCACGTGCAGTCCGTGATCCTGTCGGCGCTGCTGCTCGGGTCCGGGTTGCTCCTGTGGGTGCTCGCCTTGGTCGCCGACTTGATCGCAGTGAATCGTCGTCTGCTGGAGCAGGCCAACTGGCGCATCGGCCGGTTGGAGGATCAGTTGCGATCCGCCATGCCGACCGACGCGGCATCACCGCGGGCCCATCAACCCGAGTAGCTCGGGTCGACCGCGAGGCCGAAGTAGTTGCGAGCGTTGGCGAAGCAGATGTTTTTCACCATGCCGCCGACGAGCTCGAAGTCGGGGGGCAGTTCACCGTTGGCCATTTCGCTGCCGAGTAGATTACAAAGCGTGCGACGGAAATACTCGTGGCGGGGAAATGACATGAAACTGCGGGAGTCGGTGAGCATGCCGACGAAGCGACTGAGCAGCCCGAGGTTGGAGAGCGCGTTCATCTGCCACTCCATGGCCTCCTTTTGATCGAGGAACCACCAGCCGCTGCCGAACTGCATTTTACCGGCGGTGACGCCGTCCTGGAAGTTCCCGACGAGTGTCGCGAGCATGTAGTTGTCGGCTGGATTCAGATTGTAGACGATGGTCTTCGGCAACTCTCCGGTTTCGTCGAGCGAGGAGAGATATTTCACCAACGCCGGGGCCTGACGGTAATCGCCGATGCTGTCGAATCCGCAGTCGGGGCCGAGCTCGAGGTAAGCGCGGGCGCTGTTGTTGCGCATGGCGCCGAGGTGGAGCTGCTTGGTCCAGCCGCGCTTGGCGTCCCAACGACCAAACTCCAGCATGAGGAGCGAACCGAAACCGAGTTGTTCCTCGGGCGAGGGGGTGTTGCCGTCGCGAACTTTCAGGAAAATCGCACGGGCTTCGGCCAGCGTGCACGGCTCGGCGAGGGCGGTTTCGAGACCGTGGTCGGAGAGGCGTCCGCCGACCGCGTGAAAATCGGCGTGACGCTGTTCGAGCGCGGCCAGCAGATCGTCGAAACTGGCAATCTCGCCGCGGCCGGCGGTGGCGCCGAGTTTGGCGCAATAGGCGTTAAACGCAGCCGGGTCGGCCAGCGCGTAGGCTTTGTCGGGACGGAAGGTCGGGTAGACCTTCGTGCTGAGATTGAGCGCCGCGATGCGTTGGTGGGTGGCGAGGGAGTCAGCAGGGTCGTCGGTGGTGCCGGCGACGGCGACTTTTTGGTCCCGCAGGATCGACTGCACGGACATGCCGGCGAGTTGGGTGTTGGCGGTGTCCCAGATCTCCCGCGCGGTTTCGGGACCGAGCAGCGTGTCGATGCCGAAGTAGCGTTTCAGTTCGAGATGAGTCCAGTGATACAGCGGGTTGCGCAGGGTCTGCGGAACGGTGGCGGCCCACGCCTCAAATTTCTCGAAGGGGGAGGCGTCGCCCGTGCAGAAGCGTTCGGCCACGCCGTTGGCGCGCATGGCCCGCCACTTGTAGTGATCGCCGCCCAACCAGATCTCGGCCAGATCGGCGAAGACGTGGTCGTCGGCGATCGCCGCGTGCGGCAGGTGGTTGTGGTAGTCAAAGATCGGCTCCGCCGCCGCGTAGTCGTGGTAGAGGCGGACGGCGGCGTCCGAATGCAACATGAAGTCGTCGTGGATGTAGGGGCGCATGCGAGGCGGGGGGCGGGGATTTATTCGGACGTTTGGGCGATGTCGTTCAGCAAATCAGAGTAAGCGGTGAATCCGGCGAGACGGCTGGTGGCCTCGGCGCAGCGGGCCGCGGTGGCGAGGCCGGTGGTTTCGGCCAGAAAGATCAGGTATTCAGCGACGCGGCGGGCGTAGCCCAGGCGGGCTTCCCGACTGATCGAGTAGAACCGCGCGCGTTGGCGATATCCGGCGGGCGAGTGATCGCCGAGCGCGGCTTTGGTGGCTTTGCCATCGGCGGCCAGCACGTAGAGAAAATTGTATTCAAAAAAGAATACGCGGTCGGGGTGCGGGGTGAGGGCAACCAGGGTGGAGCGGCAGGTGGCTTCGTCCGCAAAGATGCCCTCGGCGTCGGCGGGTTCGTCGTAGTTGGCGAGAATGAACCCCCTGGCGGCGTCGCGCTCGGTGGCGTCGTCGCTGAACGCGCCGGCCACGGCGAGTTCTATGGTGAAAGCATACCAATCGCGCCATAGCGCCTGGTCGGCGGGGTCGCTCGAGGCATGCAGGGCGCGGCCCATTTCGTAGGTGTAGCGACCACTGGTTTTGATCTCGAGCTGGCTACCAGTGATCTCACCCATCAGACGGTAGTTCTCGGCCGATTTGCCCGAGCCGGAGTGGAAACCGATGCTCACGCCAAATTTTTGACAAACGTTCCACTGCGCGGTGATGAGTTTGCGCAGTTTGGTTTGGTTGGGATACGGGATGTTCTTTTGGAAGCCGAAGGCGGGGGCGACGAAGTTGACCGGCATGTCCATCGCATCGCACAGGGCGAGCATGATGGCGGTGGTTTCGGGCGTGGTGAGACCGGGCAGCTCGTCGATGGAGAGTTCGCGCAGGTAGGCCCGGCCTTCGGGCGTGGTGAAAGCCGAAGCGCGCGCGGCGCGGTAGAGCTCGTCGCGTTGCTTCATTTTGAGCATGGCGGGCCAAACCGTGCCGAGTAGTTTTTCGAACGCCGCATCGTCGGCGGTGATGCCCACCTCGGCCATGCGGCGACGGACCTGTTCACGTAAATCCGGTGCGATCGCGTCGATGGAGGCGGGCGCCTTTTTCGCCAATTCGGGGGAGAGGTCGAACGTGATGTAGGACGCCAGGAGGGAACCGCGCACGAGCGCGTCTTCCCGGGAGTCGAACTTGCCGCCGATGGGTTGGTGGTCGGCGTTGAAGCTCCAGGCGATGCGGTGGTGGTGAAAACCTGATTTGAGTTTGGACAACACGGCGCCGTGACTCATGCCCTCGACGGATTGGCCTTGATGGCCTTCCGGCACATTGGCTCCGATGAAGGGAAATGGAACCGTGTCGAGATCGTCGGCCAACATGGCATCCACGTCGTAGACCAGCTCGCGTGGAATACTGTTTTGATTGGCGGTCAACCCGATGCCGAGCCGTGCCATGGTCCATTCGACGGCCGGCCAATGCAACGTGGTGAAGCGGGCGCCGACGCCGAGCGTGCTGCGGCCGAGGTTGGCGGTGGTGCCGGGGAAAATCGTAGCGGCGGGGTCGTGCTCCAGAATCAGGTTTTTAAGGGCAAGCAGGTTCGTCCACGTGGCGGGGAAAGCGCAGGCCCCCGAGGGTAATACGACGCCGTCCGCCAGCGTCGTGGATCCATTGGTCACGCCTGGCGCGGGAGACAGCACCCAGGCGCAATCGCCGGTTTTAAGATTTTCGCGAAGCTTCCACGCTCCGGCGGCGGTGCGGAAACCGCTGTGGGCCCAGACGTGGAGGGCTTCGCCAGCGAGGAGTAGTTTTTGGAGTTCGGGCCAATCGAGGCAAAAGTCGGGCGAAACGCAGGGGTTGCTCGCGATGCGGAGCTGGTGGGAAACGAGAAAGGAGTTGATGGCGGACATGGTCGGGGAGGACTTAAATGGTCATGGCGTGGAAACCGCCGTCGACTTCGATTTCGGCGCCGGTGACAAAGCTGCTGGCGGCATTGCTCGCGAGAAAGAGCGTGGCGCCGATGAGCTCTTTGGCCTGGCCAAATCGCTTCATGGGCGTGTGGCCCATGATGGTTTCGACCCGGTCGGGTGTGAGCACCTTGCGATTTTGTTCGGCGGGGAAGAAACCGGGGACGAGGAGGTTGACGCGCACGCCTTTGGTGGCCCATTCGCGGGCGATGTTTTTGGTGAGGTTGTGGACCGCCGCTTTGGACGCGGAGTAGGTGAAGACGCGGGAAAGCGGAACCCGGGCCGAGGCCGAACCGATGTTGATGATCGAGCCGCCGTCGGGAGCGGAGAGCAGGTGTTCGCCAAATACCTGACAGGCCATGAGCACGCCTTTGACGTTGGCGCTGATGATGCGGTCGAACTCGTCCTCGGGGATGTCCATCAACGGAGTGGGCGAATTCACTCCCGCTCCGTTGACGAGAACGTCGATGCGACCGGACCGAGCCAGCACGGCGTCGCGCAGCGCGATCAGATCGGCGCGGCTGGTGGCGTCGGCGGCGTGAAACCACGCGTTACCACCGGCGGCCGCGATGCGCTCGAGGCGGGCGGAAGCCTTGGCTTCGTTGCGTCCGACAAGCACGACCTCGGCGCCGGCACCGGCCAGCCCCTCGGCCATGGCACCGCAAAGTTCACCGGTGCCACCGATGACGACCGCGATGCGGTTTTCCAAAGAGAAGAGGGATTCGAGATAGGGAGAGCTCATGGTAAGGGGGAAGGACAAGCCTATCAGTGAGAAGGCATATACCGCAGGCAATAAAACGCATAAGATTTTACAAAATGCGCAACGACGGTTTGCTGCGAGGGATGACCGAAGTCCGTCGATACCGTGTGGGGATTATGCTCTCGATTGAAACGGAGCACTGGCACGGGGTGTTGCAAGGGCTGGCGGAAGGCTTTCGGCGGTCGCCGCAAGTGCAGGTGATCAAGATCGCACGGCCGGCGAAGTTTGAGCCCGTGAAGCTGCGCCGCCTGCAGCTCGACGGACTCATCACCCGTTTGGCGTCGCGGGAAGACGAGGTGGCGTTGCTGAAGTTGGGCGTTCCGGTGGTCAATGTATCCGGGCGCACGGAAGGGAAGGGGTTGACCAATATCATCAACGATGACGAACGCGTGGGGGAGTTGGCGGCCCGTTTTTTCGTGCGACGCGGATTTGAGCGACTTGGTTTTTGTGGTGTGGATCGGCACCGGTCGTCTCGATTGCGCGGCAGGGGCTATCGGCGTGCGGGCAAAGCGGCGGGGGCGACGACCGAAATGTTGGTATTGCCGGAAATGCCGGAAGGTGACGCCCCATCGGCTCGGGCGGTGGCTCGGATCGCGACATGGTTGAAACCACAGCAACGTCCGGTGGGGGTGTTTTGTTTCAACGACGCCGTGGCTCGTGCGGTGGCGGAAGCATGCGCGGACATTGGGGCGAACATCCCGGCGGATGTCGCGGTATTGGGCGTGGACAATGACGACATCCAACTGGGCTTTTCATCGGTGGCGCTGTCCAGTATCGAACTCAACCGTCGACGCATCGGTTACGAAGCCGCCCGGCGGTTATTGGCCGAAATAGAGAATCCGGACCTCCCCGTTGAGACGGTTCGGGTGCCTCCGCTTAAAATTGTCGCACGGGGCTCCACGGACAAGTTGGCGGTGAATGACGAAGTCGTGGCGGCGGCGCTCGACTACATTGGAGACCGACTCGCGAACACCATATATGTGGAGGAAGTCGCCCGGTCGGTGGGGGTTTCCCGGCGATCACTTGAAATGCGTTTCCGGGCGGCATTGCAGACCTCGGTGTATGCCGAAGTGCAAAGGCAACAACTCGAACGAGCGGAAGTGCTACTGCAGGAGAACCCCAAAATGACGATCGCCGAAGTCGCCTACGCCTGTGGATTCCAGGACGCCCGCCACCTCAGCATAGTTTGCCGCCGCAAACTAGGCCGCCCCCCCGGCTCACTACGCATCGGCAACTAAGCAAACACGTTTATCTTTTAATGCTTAAATAAAGGGACAGGTTAAAAATGATTGACGGGGAGTGGGTTTTGGGTGGGTTTGGGGTCGTGCGACAGGCGAGAATAAAGGTGGATGCGGGGAAGCGGGCGGCGGTTTATCATGTGATGTCGCGGACCGTGAATGGAGAACGGTTGTTGGATGACGTGGCCAAGGAGGTGCTGCGGAAGCAGCTTTGGCAGGTGGCGGAATATTGCGGCGTGGAGGTTCTGACGTATGCGCTGATGTCCAATCACTTCCATGTGCTGCTGCGCGTTCCTCATCGGAACCAGGTCTCTGATGCCGTTTTGCTCAGACGCTACGCGGTGTTGTATCCGAAGCCTACGCGTTATCAAACCGCACAACTTGACGTTATTACCGGTCAATTGCGGAAGAACGGCCCCGAGGCGGTTAAGTGGAGAGCGCGTCAATTGGCCCTGATGGGTGACGTTTCGCAGTTCATGAAACTGCTCAAACAACGATTTTCCGTCTGGTTTAATCGCAGCCATAATCGCTTCGGCACCCTGTGGTCCGAACGCTTCAAAAGCGTGCTGGTAGAGGGAAAGGGGAGAGCCCTTAAAACCATGGCCGCTTACATCGATTTGAATCCAGTGCGCGCAGGCTTGGTGGATGACCCCAAGGACTACCGGTTTTGCGGTTATGCTGAGGCCGTGGCCGGAGCAAAGCGGGCGGTGCCGGGGGTGATTGCGATCATGGGCGGCACTCGCGGCAGGGCCTTGGCCGCCTATCGGGAACTATTGTTCGGCAAGGGATCCCATCCCGCATCGAACCGCGGATGTTTATCGGCGGCAGAGTTTCAACGGGTGGTGAAAAACAAAGGCCAATTGCCGATGGCGAGCGTGCTCAGATGCCGGATACGTCACTTCAGCGACGGCGCAGTATTGGGATCGCAGGCGTTCGTGCAGGAACATTTGGTGCGGTATCAGATAAACACCGGGCGGCGCGAGCGCACGCGACCGCGACACTTACCACACATCGCCGATTGGGGGGATTTGACGACGTTGCGAGGTTTGCGACGTCAGGCACTGGGTTAGCCAAACCCGGAACGAGTTGCTCCGGGCGCGTGGTTTTAGGCGGCGGTTGACGGTTTGCCGTGGCGGGATCTTCCGGCGTCGAAGGCTTTCACGGCGCGAGTGCCATGCCACCAGCCATTGATTCCGACCAGAGGACCAAGCGAGCAATAGATGATGCCGGGGAGCACGACGTGGCGTTCCTGTTGAGCGAGGACAATCGAAACCAAGCAGACGGCGATGTTGATCAGGATACGGCTGATCGAGCCTTGAGTGATGATAATCTCGGTCTCGTTCAGATGAAGCGCTTTACGCAGCCGATAGGCGTGCAGGTAGAGCAACAGATACGCAAAGCAGACGGTGGCGAGTCCGGCACCGTAAACGATGTAGAGCTGGCTGAGCTCGGCCATGGTTTGGATGCCATTGGATTCGGCACCGATGCCGAACATCGCCGCGAATGCACTCGTGAAGATAAACTTCAACGGATACGCGAGGAAGACCACGCAGAGCAAAATGGCGGCGTTGTAGAATCGCGTCCAAATGTCCTCCAATCCGTAGCGGCGGAAGAAAATGTAGTGCGTGGTCCAAAACCACATCACCATGGCAAAGGTTGCGACGAAGGCCGGAAAGTCCTGGAAGACCTTCATGAGGTCATCGTAATTGCGTGGCACCTCCAACGCGACGACGAGCAGGGTCAGCGTGAAGGCAAAAACGGCATCCGCGAAGCCCTCCAATCGTGACACCCCGGCGCCTCGCCACCGAAACATGGGATCGGGGTCCGGCGCGAACGGGAGGCGCGAGCGGAAAGGTTTCCGTGAGGAACGGCGGGAAGACATCGGCGAGGAAAAGTAAGAAGAATGAAGTTTGAAGTAGGTCGTTCGAACAACGTGGGTGGCGATAAACTCCGACGTTGGCGGCGGGGCCGACCGGCGGACTGCTTGCTTACTCAGATCAGCATGCCGGCGATGGAAGCGGGGATGAAGCAGGCGAGGGATCCACCGAGCAGCGCACGCCAGCCGAGTTGGGCGAGATCGGCGCGACGTTCGGGGGCGAGGGCGCCAATGCCGCCAATCTGGATGCCGATGGAAACGAGGTTGGAAAATCCTGCCAAGGCGTAGGCCAGGATGATACGCGTGCGCGGATCGGTAAGTTCACCGGCGGCGTAGAGGTTGTTCATCGAGAAGTAGGCGACGAATTCGTTGAGCACCGTCTTCTCGCCGAGGAGTTGGCCCGCCATCATGAGTTGCCCGCTTTCAATGCCCATGAGCCAGGCGATGGGCGCGCCGATAAGCCCGAAAACGAACTGCATGGACAGCTCCGTGTATTGATCGCCGGTGGCCGAGGCGATGACGTCGTTGAGTCCGGTGTAGTCACCGAGGAGTCCGCCGAGTCCAAAGTTGATCATGGCCACCAATGCGGTGAACACGATGAGCATGGCGCCGACGTTGATGGCGAGTTTGATGCCGTCACCGGTGCCGACGCAGATGGCGTCGAGGATATTGGCGCCGAACTTCTCGCGAGGGATCTGGAGGTCGCGGTTCACTTCCTCGGTCTGCGGCAGCAGCATCTTGGCGATGACCAGAGCCGCCGGTGCCGACATGACGGATTTGGTGATGAGGTGGGTGGCGAACTGCACTTGCGCCGCCGGGTCGTCCCCCCCGAGCAGGCTGATGTAGATCACCATGACGCCGCCGGCGATGGTGGCCATGCCGCCGACCATGATCGCAAGCAGCTCCGACCGCGTCATCTTGTCGAGGTAGGGTTTGATCAACAGCGGCGCTTCGGTCTGGCCCACGAATACATTGGCGGAAGCTGACATGCTTTCGGCGCCGCCGAGTTTCATGGTTTTGGACATGAACCACGCGAATACATAGACGACGCGTTGCAGGACGCCCAGATAGTAGAGCATGGCCGTGAGCGCGGCGAAAAAGATGATCGAGGGCAGGATGGTGACCACGAACACGGGGCCGCCGTTGGTGAAGGGGAGGCCGTCGACATTGCCCGGCGCGATGTTGAGAAACCATCCGAACAGCAGCCCGGTGCCGGCGTTGGTAAAGTCGATGACTTTGACAAACCCTTGGCCGATGATCTCGAACAGCGTCCGCACCGGACCGACCTTCAGCACGACGAGGGCGACGAAGATCTGGAGGATGGTGCCGGTGCCGACGAGCTTCCAGTCAATGGCGCGTCGGTTGGAGCTGAACGCGTAGGCGATCGCGGTGAAACCGAGAATGCCAATGACGCCGCGAAAAATAGGAACGAGTGTATCCATTTGGTGGATGTTTTATTACAGGAGGAAACAGAGGGAAACGGAGCTGGTCAGCGGTTGGCGCCGGGTAGTATCAGACGACTGACTCCGTCAGTGAGCTTGGTGACATTGAAATTGATGAGCAGGCCGAGTGGGACATCCAAGAGTTTCATATAGGTGAGCAGTTGGGCTTTGTGGATGGGGAGGAGGTGTTCGACTGATTTCGCTTCGATTAGCAGGCACCCGGCCAACAACACGTCGAACCGGAGGGATTCTGCTTTGACGAAGCCTTTGTATTCAATCTGCACCGTCTTTTGATTAATCGTTGGCAACTTGCGAAGCTCGAGCTCGCGCAAAAGGCACCATTCGTAGATCGATTCATTTAGTCCGGGACCTTTGTGCCGATGCACCTCAATGGCCGAAGCAATCGCTTCTTCGGTGAGCGAACTGGCTTTTTCAAATGAAGGGTGCAAATCAGGAAGCTCTGTTTCTCTCTGTTTCCTCCTGTAAAAGAATTTCAGAGAACTGGCGCTGAGCTTGCGGTTCGAAAGGAAGGGCGCGAGAACGATTTCCACTATGACGGTTGAAGAACGCTTGCGGCAGCATTTGTCGAAAATACCGGATACGGCGGCGGCGAATTGGGTCGCGCGGACGGCGACGGTGGTGGGCGACGTGACGCTGGGGCCGCGCTCCAGTGTGTTTTACGGGGCGGTGCTGCGGGGCGATATTGCGCGGATCGTGGTGGGGGAGGGCTCCAACATTCAGGACAACTGCGTCGTCCATTTGGCGGATGATTTGGATGCGATCGTCGGGGATTGGTGCACAATCGGCCACGCCGCCATTGTCCACGCCTGCACGATTGAAGACGAATGTCTCATCGGCATGAACGCGACCATCCTGGACGGCGCCCGCATCGGAGCGCGCAGTTTGGTGGCGGCCGGCACCGTGGTGACTCCGCGCACAATCATACCTCCCGGCTCTCTGGTGGTCGGCACGCCCGGCAAAGTGGTGCGGCAACTGAGCGAGGCGGAGCAAGCGGGGCTGAAGGGATGGGCGGAAAAGTATCTGGCCGTCTCGGCCGCGCACGCGAAATTGCCGACGCAGGGTTGAGTGGGGCCAGGGGCTCGATTCGCTTTGAACCGGTTTGCCATCAGCCAAGCCAGAGTTAAGCACAGGGCATGTTGAGACATGTTTGCCGAACGGTGCTGTGCGCCGGAATTTGGATGGCCGTGACGCCGAATGGAGTCATTGCTCAGGAAATCGAGGACGCACGATATGCGACTCTGCTGGGGGATGATGCTCCGAACTCCGAAACCAAGCGGCTGGCCACCTTGTTTGCCGTCGACTGGGCGGTCACGCTCGAGGACTCGCCGGAGATGGCAACCTACGTCGGGTTGCCGGGCTACGGTGACCGGTGGAGCGATCAATCCCCGGCGGCATTGGAAAAAGGCCGGGCGCGGGCACGCACGCGGCTGGCTGTGATCGAATCCATCGATCGGGCAGCGTTGTCGCCCGATGATCAGCTCAACTATGATCTGTTTCTCGACCAAGCGCGCAACGGAGTCGAAGGGCAGCGCTTTCCGCAGGAGTTGCTCGCCATCAATCAACTCGGCGGCGTGCACCAGCAGGCGGCCTCGATCATGCGGATGATGCCCAACCGCAGCGTCATGCAGTTGGAGGATCAAGTGGCGCGACTTGAGGGTCTGCCCGCCGTGATCGACCAAACCATCGCCCTGCTCGAGGCCGGCATGGCGGCGGGCGTGACGCCCCCCGCGATCACGATGCGGGAAGTGCCGCAACAGGTGCGTAACATGATCGTCGATACGCCGACCGATAATCCCCTGCTCAAGGGATTTTACAATTTGCCGGGATCCATTCCGCCGGAGGAGGGGGCGTTGTTGCGCCAGCAGGCGGAGGATGTCTACGTCACTGAAATTCGCCCGGCGTGGGAGAAACTGGAAACGTTTGTGCGGGAGCGTTACCTGCCGGCGACCCGTGATGGCATCGCGGCGGAGGCTCTGCCCGATGGCAAAGCGTGGTATGCCTACGCCGTGAAAACCCGCACGACGCTGGCGCTCACCCCGGAGGAAATCCATGATATCGGGTTAAGTGAAGTTGCCCGCATTCGGGCGGAAATGGAGTCGATCAAGGATGCGGTCGAGTTCGATGGGACACTCGAAGCGTTCTTCGACTTTATGCGCACGGATCCGCGGTTTTTCCATACGGATCGCCAGGCCCTGCTCGCCGAATATCGCGACATTGCCAAGCGCGCCGATCTGGAGATGCCCAAGCTGTTTGGGCTGCTGCCGCGGCTGCCTTATGGCGTGGTTGAGGTGCCGTCCTACGCGGAAAAGTCGCAGACCACCGCCTATTACAACTCCGGTGGACTGGAGGCGGGTCGGGCCGGTATCTTTTTTGCCAATACGTATGCCCTGCATACGCGCCCACGCTGGGAAATGGAAGCGCTCACGCTGCATGAAGCCGTGCCGGGTCACCACCACCAGCTTTCCTTGCAGCAGGAGTTGGAGGAGTTGCCGCCGTTTCGGCGCTACAGCTGGAGTTACACCGGTTTCGTTGAAGGGTGGGGACTCTACTCTGAAAGCCTCGGGGAGGAGATGGGTTTTTACACCGATCCTTATGCTAAGTTTGGCCAGCTCACTTACGAGATGTGGCGCGCGGTGCGCCTCGTGGTCGATACCGGCATGCACGCCAAGGGGTGGTCGCGCCAGCAGGCGATCGACTACTTCAAGGCCAACGCGCCGAAGACCGAGAATGACATTATCGTGGAGATCGACCGCTATATCGTTTGGCCGGGGCAGGCGCTGGCCTACAAACTGGGCGAGTTGAAGTTCAAGGAACTGCGCGCCCGGGCGACCGCCGCGCTGGGGCAACGCTTCAACATACGCGATTTTCACGACGAAGCATTGCGGCACGGCGCACTGCCTTTGTCGGTGCTCGAAGCCAATATTGATCGCTGGATTGCCGCGCAGCGTTGAGCGCGGTTTTAGCATTGTTTTCCAAATTCTTGTAAGGAAACCGGCGCGGGCGGCCACCAATGGGTTGAACCGATGATTTCCGCCGATCCGCCCGAAAAACGATTTGCCGCCTGGCTCCGGGAGCATGGCGCGATTCCGCAAAAGCTGAGTCGCGTCTACGCGCCGGAGTCGGCCGACGAGGACGATTTGAAACAGGAGATGCTGGTGCAGCTCTGGCGTTCGGTCGGCCGCTTTCGCGAGCAAGCCAAGCCTTCCACGTGGATCTATCGCGTGTGTCTCAATACCGCCCTGACCTGGTGTCGCACCGAGCAACGTCGGGAAGCGCGGGTGGTCGCCCGCCCCGAACCGGTTGAAGCCGCGTCGAGTCAGGAGGCGAGTCCCGCCGCGGCGCAGGAACACGACGATCTCATGGCGACCCTCATGCGCGCCATCCGCCGACTCCCGCCGGGAGAGCGCTCCGTCGTGGTGCTCGCGTTGGATGGACTGAGCTACCGCGAAATCGCCGAGATCACCGGCCTGACGGAAAACCATGTGGGCGTCACGCTGACGCGGGCCCGCCAGAAATTGTCCCAAGGACTCCAGGAGGTAAGAGATGAACTTTGAAGAAATGCAATCCGCCTGGCAGCAATCCGCCGCCCGCGAACCGTTGCCCCTCATCGACGACGCTGTGGTCCGCCATGTGCGCGCCGACAGCCGCAAGTTTTCCCACCGGATCTTTTGGCGCGATGTTCGCGAAGTTGCGGCGTGTTTTCTGGTGACCTTCATTTTCGGACGCATGGCGCTCGCCGCCGAGGCGGAAGGAGCCCCGGCCTGGCCGCTCTGGGTGGCGGCAATCATTCCGCTGGGCGTGGCCGCGTATTTCGCGATCGACCGGCTCATCATGCACCGTCGGGCGACCCCGCGGGGCGAGACGGTGCTCACGGAAATCGATCGCGCGGCCGACGAGGTGCGTCACCAAATCTGGCTGCTGCGCAATGTGCTGTGGTGGTATTTGCTCCCGCTGGGGACGAGCACGGTCATGATCACCTTGCAGTATTTCCTGTATGGCCCGGCCTACACTCCGCTCATCGTCAAGGTCATCATGGGCGCACTCGTGGTGGGCGTTGCCGGTGGGTTCAATTTCTGGGTGTGGAAGCTGAATCAGAAAGCGGTTCGCAAGGATTTGCAGCCGCGCCTCGCCGAACTTGAAAACCGCCGCCGGGAATTGTCCGGCGAAGCCTAATAGTCCCTCTGCAATTATCATGAATCTACCCAAAGCATTACCTATGGGAGCGATCGGTTTTGCCGTTGCTTTGACCCTGTTGCCATCCACTCGGGCCGCGGAAACAATGCCCCTCCAAGCGCAACTGGAAACGTGGGCGGGCGAACAACCGGGGGCGATCGTTGCCGCCGTCGTCGACGCCGATCGGGTGGCGTTCGTGGCCGCAGGCAAGTGGGCGGAGGACGACGAAGCTCGGCGGCCGGGCCCAAACACGTTTTTCGAAATCGGCTCCATCAGCAAAGTGTTCACCGCGCTGTTGGCGGCGCAGGCGGTGGAGCAAGGGCGCTTCGAATGGGATGACCCGGTGGCGGGTGGCTTTGCATCGTCGTCCGTGACCTATGCGCAACTGGCCACGCACACGTCGGGTCTGCCTCGTTTGCCAGCCGACTTTCCGGACACGGGTTTGCGCGATCCGTATTTCTTTCTGACGCTGGACGACTTGCAGCGTTCGTTTACGACGGAAGTGGCGATGTTGTCGACCGGGCCAACGGATTGGGCCTATTCCAATTTCGGGGCGGCGATATTGGGGCAGGCGACTGCGGCGGCGTGGAATCAGTCTTACGCCGATGCCATGCGCGAACAGGTGCTCGCACCGCTTGGCATGGAGCAGACGTGGATATCGGGTAACCAGGATGTTGATACGTCGAATCTGGCGCCTGGACATAATTCGGCGGGGCGCGCCTCGCGCTGGCGGTTCGATGCCTACGCCCCAGCGGGTGCCTGGGTGAGCACGACGGCGGAAATGACTCGCTTGATTCGAGCCGTGTTGGATCCGGCGGGGGCCGGCCTTGGTCCGGCGTTGCGGGATACCTTGGCGGTGCACGCTGAAACAGGCGGACCGGATCACATGGGCTATGGATGGTTTGTCCGGGAGGTCGACGGGGAACCCGTCTATTGGCACGACGGAGGCACCGGGGGCTATCGCAGTTTCTTGGGTGTGCAGCCGGCGCGTGGTCGTGGAATCGTCATTCTCGCGGCCCGAGATCAGGAGGTCGACGGCATCGGTCTGGGTTGGTTACAGGGGTTGTTCGAGGCTTCGGATCCCGTGGCCACGGGGAAGGTGTCGGTGGCGGACTACGTCGGCGATTATCCCATCATGCCGCAGTTTGTTTTGGCGATTTCGGCCACTGACGGAACGCTGCAGGTGCAGGGCACCGGACAACCGAAAATCGGTCTGCGCGCGACCGGCGTCGATAGCTTCACCCTGGATGGTGTGCCCGCCGTGATTGATTTCGAGCGAGGGGAAGACGGAACGGTGACCGGACTGGTGTTACATCAAGGCGGTCGAGACCTGCCGGCACCGCGCCATGCCGCGGGTAGTCTGAAGGCGCCCGCCAAGGGCGTGCAATTGCCGGTGGAGTCGCTGAAGCCGTTGGTGGGGAAGTATCAGCTCGCTCCATCGGTGGTGGTGCAGGTTTTCCGGGACGATCAGCAAGTCTATGTGCAGCTTACCGGGCAACCGGCGCTTCCGGTCTATGCCTCGGCGAAGGACGAGTTCTATTACGAAGTGGTCGATGCTCAGCTCTCGTTCGAACGCGATGATGATGGCGTGGTGACGGGATTGGTGCTCCACCAAAACGGTCAAAACGTGCCGGCGCCCAAAGTGGAATAGCCCTGCGGCTGCGCTTGTGGCGGGACCGAAAGTCGGCATGGTGGAGGGCATGATAATCGGTGTCCCCAAGGAAATCAAAAATGGTGAAACGCGGGTCGCGATGACCCCCAATCTTTGCCGCCGGTGCGTGAAGCTCGGCGCGGAGGTGCTGGTTGAGAAAGGAGCGGGTGAGCGGTCCGGATTTCGCGACACGGCTTTTCGCGATGCGGGCGCGAGACTCGTGGCCACCGCTGCCGAGGCGTGGAACGAAGCGGAGTTGGTCGTCAAAGTGAAGGAGCCGCAGGAATCGGAGTTTGGGTATTTCCGGCTCGGACTGACCCTGTTCACCTATCTCCACCTGGCGGCCTGCCGGGATCTCACCAAGGCGTTGGTGAAGCACAAGGTGTTGGGCATCGCTTACGAGTCGGTCGAAGCGCCGTCGGGTATCCTGCCGTTGCTCAAGCCGATGTCGCATATCGCGGGACGGCTTTCGATTCAGACCGGCGCCTATTTTTTGCAAACTCAGAACGGCGGGTCGGGCGTGCTGCTGGGCGGGGTGCCGGGCACCATGCCGGGCCGGGTGGCAATCATCGGTGCGGGCAATTCCGGGGCGCATGCCTGTCGCATGGCGATGGGCATGGGGGCACGCACCACGGTGCTCGATCTCGATTCGCGGAAACTGGAAATGCTCGATGAGGAATACCGCGGCAACATCGTCACCTTGATGGCCAACCCGGGTAACATTGAAATGGCGGTGGCCGATGCCGACCTGTTGATCGGTGCGGTGCTGGTGCCCAACGCCAAGGCGCCAACGGTGGTCGACAAGGACATGGTCAAAACCATGCGACCGGGCAGCGTGATCGTCGACATTGCCATCGATCAAGGCGGTTGCATCGAAACGATTGTGCCGACCTCGCACCTGAAGCCGACCTACGTGAAACACGGCGTGGTGCACTACGCCGTGCCGAACATGCCGGCGCTGGTGGGCCGCACCTCGACCCTGGCGCTCACGCAGGCCACGGAGCCGTTTTTGGTCCACCTCGTCACGTCCGGCATCGAGGCGGGATTGGCCGGGCATGTCGGGTTGACTCAAGGCGTAAACACCCGCGACGGCAAAGTCGTCAACGCGCAGGTGGCCAAGGCGTTGGGTTATAAATAAGAACGATCCGTTCACCGCCGCCACCGCCCCCACCGATGCAAGAATTCGTCGCCTTCGAGCATGATTTAGCGGCCGGGATTGTCGGCAATCTTACCGGGTTATTCGGACAAATGCTCGACGTGGTGGACGACATGATCTTCGTAAAAGACCTCGATGGAGCGTTCGTTTATAACAATGCGGCGCACCTCGCGTTTCTCGGGATCGAGCGGGACGCGGCCCGGGGCAAAACTGATTTCGATTTGTTTCCGGCCACCGAAGCCGAGCTGTTTTTTGCCCACGATACGCGGCTGCTGGAATCCGAACGGCCCGTGGTGAGCGTGCACCCGGCCCGAAACGAAGGCGGGCAACCGGTGCTCGACGTCGCGTTCAAATCGGTGGCGCGGACGACCGTCGGCGAAATCATCGGCTTGGTCGGCATCGTCAAACGCGTGCCGGTCGGCGCGGTCACGACAGATGCGGCGGTGCGCGCCCAGGTCTCGGCCATCGTGACCCGCACCTTTTCCGGATCGATCGAACCCACCCAGTTGCAGGCGTTGGACCAATCCGTCGTCGCGGCGATGAGGCAGGCCCGCGAGTTGACGGCGTAGTCGCGTTTTCGGGCGCGACTGATAGCCAACGATTGCCAACGGTGGGCACGACACCCTAGGAGTTGCGCCCATGAGTGCTTCGATACTACCCCATCGATTCGTCGGATTCGGACTGATCGTGCTGCTGACCACTTTGGCGGCCGGGCCCTTGGGAGCCAGTGCGGGCAGCGAGTGGCACGCGTTGAAAAAATTTGCCGAGTCGACCGATCAAAAGCGCCCGAGCACAGCCGATGATTCGCCGCTGGGGTTGATGAGTGTGGGACGCCCGCGCACGAACGAGGTCGACCCGCAGATCGGTCAGCTCGCGTTGCTGAAGATGAAGTTGGAAGCGTTCATTCGCGACTATCCCGACGATAAAAACGTGCCGGAGGCCCGCGCCATGAGGGCAACCGCGGTGCCGTTGGTGGCCGAAGGCTTGGGGCACAGCTTTGACGAGGTGGCGTGGCTGGAGGAGGTCGAGGCGGTGCGGGCGCTGCCGAAGTTGTCCGACGACGCTCATGCCCAGATCGAGCTGACTTGGATTCGGCACCGCTACCGCGAAGGTGCCCGCGACGGTTTTACCCGGGGCAAGGTCCGGGAGCTGACCGGGGTCATGCGTGAATTTGTGGAACGTCACAAACGCGATGCGCGTTCGGCCGCGGTCGCGCTCACGGCGGGAAATCTGCTGTGTTCGTTCGAGGAGTCGGAGGCCGAGCAGTTTTACCGAGACGCCAAAAAAATCGGATCTCGTCTGGATCGGAAAACCGCCGGCCAAGCCGAGGAAGCGTTGGCGGTGTTGAGTTTCCGGCATCGGCCGGCGGAGTTGGCGTTTACGGCGGCCGATGGCCGGGAGGTGGATCTGGCCAAATTGCGCGGCAAGGTGGTCATCGTGGATTTTTGGGCGTCGTGGTGCCCGCCCTGTCGGGTTGAGGCGCCGGAGTTGGCGGCGTTATATCGCCAGTATCGGGAGCAAGGGCTCGAAGTCGTGGGCGTTTCGCTCGATCAGAGCCGACAGAAAATGGAGGCGTTTGCCACCAAGTCGGGTATGACCTGGCCGCACTATTTCGACGGGAACGGCTGGCGAACGGAATTGAGCGTGAAGTTTGGCATTTCCTCGATTCCCACGGTTTGGATTTTCGATCGCACGGGACGGTTGGTGCACAATGACGCGCGCGGAAAGTTGGAGGCACTGGTGCCGCAGCTGTTAGCCATGAAGTAAATCGCGGTGGCGCGTCGGCCGCGGGTCCGCCGCATACCCTAACGTGAGAGTGCCGAGAGGGGGGCTCGTCGGTTGTGAGTAGATCCGGGAAAGGTTGTGATTTGCCCCATGAGCCACCCCCCAACCCCGGGCCGCGGATTCGGATTGCCGCTGATCGCGCTCGTCGTCTCCTCGCTATTCCTTCCGGTGGCGCAAGCGGACTGGCGCACGGCGCGTTCGCATAACTTCGAGCTCTATTCTCAAGTCAGTGACGCGAAAAGTCGCGAGACGCTGCAGATGCTCGAAACCTTTCGACACGCGGTGATTGCGCGTTTGCATCTGCCGGCGCATCGCCTGCGACCGACCACGGTGTTCTTGTTTGCGCGGGACGAGGATTACGGCCCCTACAAACGTCTCGCGGACGAAGCCACGGTGCCGCGTCCGGGACACGGGGTGGTCAATCCGGACCGGGTGGTGCTGGCGCTGCACGCCAATGTTGATGATGACCTTTTTCAGGCGCTGCTTTTTCATCATTACGCGCATGCGCTGATTGATGAAGCGGGGTTCGCTCCGCCGCCATGGTTGGCCGAAGGCATGGCGACGGCGTTGGGCGGGTTCCAGGTCCAGAATGGCCGGTATGCGTTTAAGCGTTTCCATGCCGACTCGCTGCCGGTGCAAGGGGTGCAAGTGCCGGAGGGTTACATCCACCGCACCTTTGTGGAGGAATATCGCACGATGCACGGCAGCTTCACGCGTTTGCGACGTTTGGCGAAATTTGACCGTGTGATCCGGGATGGCAATCGCGCGGCGGCGGATCTGCATGCGGCGAGCGACGGCAACTACTTTTACCTGCAATCCTGGTTGCTCGCGCACTACTGTCTTTTCGGGGCGGAACGCGGGCAGTATGGCGCACCGCTGTTGCGCTATGCGATGTCTGCAGCGGGCGACGATGCGCAACAGCACGACCGCTTGGAACGCACGTTGGGGATGTCGGATAAAAAACTCCGGCGCACGCTGGAACGGTATTACGAGTCGGGCAGTTGGACCGATCTGGGCGGTCCGGTGCCCGCGATCTGGGCCGAGTTTGATCCTCGGTTTGAACCCGCCAATGTCGCCGCCATGGCGGTGGAACTGGCCGGACTGGCCTTGGCGAGTCGCGGGGATCCGGTTGCTCGCGCCGAGCTTCGGACGGCAGCCGAGACGTCCGCCCAAGAGCGGCGCGCCAGTGAAATCCTCGCGGTCGATGCAGGGCAGCGCGGAGACGAATCGGCGCTGCGTGACTATGCCGCGCGAGCCATCGCCGGCCAAACCATGCGCAGTTACTTTTTCACCGCCCTGGGGGAATTGGCGTTGCAGCCGTATGGTTCCGCGTTGGACAGGGCGGGCCGGATGGAAGCCGTCAAAGCGGAGGCCACCCGCGGGTTGTTTGAGCGGGCGATCGCGCTTGATCCGGGGGATGAACGAGCGTGGGCGGGTCTGGCGTGGACGGAGGCGCTGGCGATCGACATCGAAAATGCGAATGTCAACCGCGTGCAGGACGCGCTCGGGGCGATGCGGCGGCCCGAGGAGACCTTGCTGGCGGTGGCGGTCATTCGCTGGCGCATTGGCGATACGGCGATCGCGCGCAGTTTGCTGACGAAATTGCCCCGGGACGCGGATTGGGTGGGGGCGGAACGATTGGTCCAGTTGCGCGAGGTCGTGGGGGCGGACCCGTAGGGGCACAAAAAAGCCCCGGCGCGAGGCCGGGGCGAATTGATGTCGGCAGAACCGGCGATCAAGTCTCCGCTCAGGCGGCGACGATCTTGATGCTCTTCACCTCGACGCGATCGATCGGGGTGCTCTTTTCGCCGCCGCCGCCGCTCTTGGTCGGCACGGTGGCGATCTGTTCGAGCACGCTGTCACCGGCGGTCAGCTCACCGAAGGCGGTGTATTGGCCGTTGAGGAACGCGGCGTCACCGTGGCAGATGAAGAACTGGCAACCAGCGCTGTCCGGGTGGGCGGCGCGGGCCATGGAGATGACGCCACGCACGTGGGGTTTCTTGTTGAACTCGGCCTTCACCTTGTAGCCGGGGTCGCCGGTGCCGGGCATGCCGGAAGCGCCGGCCTTGGTGTTGGGGCAGCCACCCTGGACCATGAAGCCCTTGATGATACGGTGGAAGGCGGTGCCGTCATAGAAACCGTCGTTGGCGAGTTTTTTGAAGTTTTCGACGGTCTTCGGGGCCACGTCGGACCAGAAGGAGAGGGTCATGTCGCCGTAGCTGGTGGAGATAACGGCGACTTCGTTGGCGGAGTTTTCAGTGCTCATAAAGGGGAGCAGGATCACGAAGCGGGGAAGGCGCGGTCAAGAACTCCTTTGACGCGGGCATGTGCCCTGCTTCGGTCGGACCATGCGTTTGTTCAAATTAATCGGATTGATACTGGGGTTGGGAGTAACGGGCGTGACGGCGGCGGAGCCGATCAAGGTCAAAGTGGTGGTGGTGGCGATGTTCGAGGCGGGGGCCGACACCGGGGATCGCCCGGGCGAGTTTCAATACTGGGTCGAGCGCGAGGGGCTGACCGAAACGTATGCCTTTCCCCAAGGTTACCGTGACCTGCGCGGCACGCCGAATGGCGAAATCCTCGGCGTGGTGACGGGAGTTGGCACGGCCAAGAGTGCCGCCACGATCATGGCGGTGGGGTTGGACCCGCGCTTTGACCTGACCGAAGCCTATTGGGTGGTGGCGGGCATCTCCGGAGTCGACCCGAATGACATGTCGTTGGGGTCGGCGGCGTGGGCCGAGTGGCTCGTTGACGGCGATCTCGCGCATGAGATCGACATCCGCGAAGCGCCGGAAGGCTGGACGACGGGCTACATTCCGTTGCGCAAGGCGCATCCGTATCAGCAGCCGGTCGATCGCAGCGAGGGCGAAGCGTTTCGCCTCGTGCCGTCGCTGGTGGAGTGGGCGTATCAACTCACCAAGGACACGGAACTGGCGGATTCCGCGGCCATGCAAAAGCGCCGCGCGCTGTATGTGGGGTATCCGGTGGCGCAGCGTCCGCCGTTCGTGCTCAAAGGCGACCAACTCGCGGCGATGACTTATTGGCACGGGGAAAAGATGAACCAGTGGGCCAACGAGTGGGTGAAGTATTACTCGGACGGCGAAGGTGAGTTCGTCACCAGCGCGATGGAAGACACGGGCACCTACGGTTCTCTGCTGTGGCTGGATCGAGCGGGCAAAGTCGATGTGCAACGCATGCTCGTGCTGCGCACGGCGAGTAATTTTTCGATGCAATGGCCCGGGGGCGACGCCGCGGAGAGTTTGAGTGGCGAAAAGCTCGGTCCCGGTTACTCGGCGTATATTCCGTCACTCGACGCCGCTCACCGGGTGGGCAGTCGCGTGGTGCACGCCTTGATCGAAGGTTGGGCCACGTATCAGCACGAGTTGCCGCAGCCGTAGTGGTGCTGCGAGTGGCGGGAGAGGTAGCGCGAGCGAGCTCGCGGCCTCCGGGGGCGGTGCGGTGATGCGAGGTGATATGGGCTGCGGGCTTGCTCGCGCTCTTCCGCTTCGCACGTTTGAGGCCTGTGCCTTATTTTGATTACAACGCCACGACTCCGCTGACCGCCGCTGCCCGCGAGGCGTGGCTGGGCGCGCAGACGGACGCCTGGCAAAATGCCTCATCACCGCATCGCGCCGGGGCCCGCGTGGGCCTTCGTCTGCAGGCGGCGCGGGAGAAGATCGGTTTGGTGATGGATTGCAGAGCCGACCGCGTTGTTTTTACCGGGGGCGCGACCGAGGCGGCGCATGGAATCATGCAGCATCTGTCCGAGCAGCTGCCGGCGGACGCGAAAATCGCGGTCAACAGCACGGAGCATCCGTGCGTGTTGGGAGCGGTGGGATCGTATTTTGAGTCGGAGCAGGTCGTGCGATTGCCGGTGGAGACGAGCGGCCGCATCGAAATGAGCGCGGTCGAGGCGGCTTTGGGCGAAGGCGTCAAAGCGGTCGTCGTCATGGCGGCGAACAACGAAACGGGCGTGCTGCAACCGTGGGAGGAAATCGCCGAGCTGTGTCGGCACGCCGGGGCGACGTTTGTGTGCGACGCTTCGCAGTGGTTGGGCAAATTGCCCGCCGGTGGTCTCGCGGCGGCGGACTGGGTTTTCGGCGCGGCGCATAAGTTTGGCGGCCCCAAGGGAGTGGGTTTTCTGCTGCGACCGGCGGGAGACAACGGCTTCAGCCTGCGTCGCGGTGGCGGTCAGGAATCCGGTCAGCGCGGCGGCACGGAGGATTTTCCCGGCATTGCCGCGATGGTGGCGGCGCTACTCGAAGCGGAGCAGTCAAAAGTGTTGCACGAGAGTGACCGGCTGCGCACCCGCGAGGCCTTTGAGCGTGAGATCCAGCGCCGACTGCCGGACACCCGGGTGGTGGGGGCAGCGGCCGAGCGGTTATGGAACACCATCGCACTGGTGATGCCCCACGGGGAAAACCACCGCTGGGTGGCGCGCCTCGACAAGTGCCAGTTGCAGGTGTCGACCGGCTCGGCGTGCGCGAGTGGCAAGGATGCGCCTTCGCATGTGTTGGCGGCGATGCGCGTGACTGGAGAGGAAGCGCGGCGGGTGATTCGCATCAGCGCGGGTTGGGAAACCACGCCGCAGGAATGGCAGGAGTTGGCCGATGCCTTGGTGGTGGTGGCTCCGTCGACCAAGCCGGCTTCGGCCGTGATTTCGATCTGATGCAGATCCGCGCCATCGCGTTGCAGCATTTTCGCAACATCCCCGCCACGCGTTTGGAGCTGAGCGGTCGATTGCAGTTTTTTGTGGGTCCGAACGGGCAGGGGAAAACCAATTTGCTCGAGGCGGCCGGGTTCGTGACGGCGTTGCGATCGTTTCGCTCGGCCGATGCCAAGCACCTCATCTGTCATGGGCAGCCGGAAGCGGCGCTGGCGTTTTCGATGGAGCACGAGCAGGAGGGCGATACCGAACTCACGATTAAACTGCGGGCGGGGGTGAAGGAGGCGTGGTTGGAGTCGACCAAAGTCACGCGCTTGGCCGATGTGATCGGGCGGTTTCCGACCGTGGTGTTTTCTTCCCAGGATCAACAGCTGGTGCGGGGGAGTCCGGGCGGACGTCGGCGGTGGCTGGACCTCACGCTCTCCGCGACGGACAAGGCGTATTTCGTGGCGTTGCAGGCTTACCACCGGGCCTTGGCGGAGCGGAATGCCCTGCTTAAACGCGGCGGGGGCGCGGCGCAATTGGCCGCGTTTGAACAAGTGATGGCCGATCACGGAGTGGGGTTGATTCGTGCGCGCCGTGCGGCATTGGCAGAGCTGGCGGAACTGTTGACGTCGGCCTACGCGCACATCGCTGATCATGCGGAACCGGCCGGGTTCGCGTATGCGCCGGATGGAGACCACGAAGACGCGGCTTCACTGGCCGCGCGATTTGCGGCGATGCGAAATCGTGACCTGGCGATGCGTTCGACGAGCAGCGGACCGCACCGGGATGATTTTGATTTCATGCTGCACGCTCGTCAGGCGAAGACCTTTGCGTCGGAAGGGCAGCAACGGGCGTTGGTGCTGTCGCTACGGCTCGCGCAAGCCACCTGGTTTCATCGTCGGTCAGGGGTGCAGCCCACGTTGTTGGCGGACGACGTGTTGGGTGAATTGGATCCGGCGCGGCGGCAGCGTTTTTGGGCGGCCCTGCCGCGGGACGCCCAGGTGCTGGCGACGGGCACCACGGCACCGGATGCCGAGCTCGGCGACTGGCAGGTCTTTGCGGTGGATCACGGCGAGTTCGTTCCGGTTGAAGCGAAGGCTGGTTAACCCAAACCGAAGCCGCACCGGTTTTAGAGTTTCCCGGCACGGTTGAACTCACCACGGTGGCGTCATGTTGATGCAAGCATTCCGTTGGGGATCGTTCGGGGCGCGGTGGAGGCGCTTGGTGCTCGGGGCGTTGTTTATGGCTGGGGTGGGGTCGGCCGCGGCCAAAGTCACCGCGTTGGTGGGGGGGCAATTGATTGATGGCTGGGGCGGGGCACCCGTGCCGCACAGTGTCATTCTGATCGAAGGGGAGCGTATCAGTGCCGTGGGCACGGTCGACTCGTTGGTGGTGCCGGCGGGAGCCGAAATCATCGATACGCGGGGCATGTCGCTGTTGCCGGGCCTCTGGGACTGCCATGTGCACACGGCCTTGCTCGGTCACGCGGATTATGCGCATTGGCACGGCACTTATCAGCCGCGCTTCGCGTCGGAAATCATGCCGGCGGCGGCTCGGCAACTGCTGCAGGCGGGCGTGACGAGTGCGATGGATTTGGGCGCGCCCTTGGCAGACAGCATTGCGGTGCGCGACAACATCGCGGCCGGCAAAATCCCGGGACCGACGCTGTATGTGTCCGGTCCTTTTATTCAACATGCGGCTCCGAAGGGGCGGGAACACTACCGCTGGGGGGTGTCGGGTGCGGCCGATGCCCGGGCCAAGGTGGGGCAACTGGCGGACGCGGGCGTGAATGTTATCAAGCTCATTGATCAGGATCAGATGACGGCGGCGGAAGTCGAAGCCGTCATCGACGAGGCTCATAGGCGAGGCCTGCCCGTGATTGCACATGCCCACCGGCCGGAGGAAATTCGACGCGGGTTGAAATACGGCGTCGATCGCTTCGAGCACACCGGGCTCTCGACCGCGCCGGGGTATCCGGAGGACGTGCTGACCGCTTTGAAAGAGCGCACGGCTGACATGTCCCGAGGGCTGCTTTTCTGGTGCCCGACGGTGGAGGGATTTCTCAACTACGAGGACAACATCACCAACCAACTACACATTGAGGATCCGGCGTGGGAGGTGGAGATTCCGGCCGATATTGCGGCGGACATTCGGGCGTCGCTGGCGCGGCCGGGGTGGTTGCCGTATTATCAGATCACGCCGGTGCGTTCGAAAACGTCGGCGACGAAAATCGCGCAGCTGATGGAGGCAGGGGTGATGCCGTTGATTGGCACGGATTCCGGCATCCCGATGAAGTTTCACAATCAATCGACCTGGCGGGAACTCGACGCGTGGGTCAACCGCCTCGGCATCGATCCCATGACGGCGATCCGGGCGGCGACGTATTGGCCGGCGGTATCGATGAAGGTCGATGCGGACTATGGCACGGTGTCGCCCGGGAAATACGCCGACATCATCGCGGTCAAAGGCGATGTGATGCGCTACATCGATCTCCTGCAACGCGTCGACATCGTGGTGAAGCATGGTCGTCGCGTGAAGTAGCGGGGTAATTGATTAATCCAACTCCGATCGACCATGCCATTTGTTTCAAACCCCATGCGTAGGAGCGCGTTTACGCGCGATGAGTCGGTGCGGAGAGGCACGGGTGATCGCGCGCAAGCCCGCTCCTACCTGCCGACGGAGCCGGAGCCAGCTCAAGTCCGTGGTCCCTTGTTCACCTACCACTCATGAACCTTGATTTTTGGCAATGGGTGCTGGTTGTGGCGGCGGCGATGTTCATCGGCGTTTCCAAGACCGCGATCGGTGGTCTGGGCATGGTATCGGTGACGATTTTTGCCAACATTATCCCGGCGCGGGAAGCCAGTGGGTTCGTGCTGCCGTTGCTGATCTGCGGCGATCTGGTGGCGGTGAAATCCTATCGGGCCCACACGCAGTGGCGGCACCTCTTGCGGCTGTTTCCGTGGGCTGCCGGTGGCGTGGTGCTGGGCTGGATTGCGATGGGTCGCATTGATGACCGACAGGCGAGTTTGTTGATCGGACTTATCGTGATAGTGATGATCGGCATTCACCTGTGGCGGCGGCGTAAATCCGGTCAGGAAGAAAAACTTGGTTACGCCTTTGCGGCGACGATCGGCGTGTTGGCGGGGTTTACCACGCTCATCGCGAACGCGGCCGGGCCCTTGATGGCAATCTATCTGTTGGCGATGCGTCTGCCCAAGATGGAGTTCATGGGCACGGGCGCGGTGTTCTTTTTTCTGATCAATCTCTTCAAAGTGCCGTTCATGATGAATCTGGGACTGATCAACGGCGGGAGTTTCACGGGTAATCTGGTCTTGGCTCCGGCGGTGTTTATCGGCGCGTTGATTGGCCGCAAATTGCTGACAAAGATCGATCAGCGGTTGTTCGAGAACCTGGCGTTGGGGATGAGTGCGATCGCCGGGTTGAAGTTGTTGTTTTAGAAATTTCGCGAAAGGCTCCGATCATGGCGCGTGCTTCAGTGCGAGATATGTGGAAGGCAAAGTTGGCCGGTGAAACCGTGCCACCGAGTGGGGCAATGGCGTCGCGCCGCTCAAGCGCGGCGATGAACCTGGCGCTCCCGACCATGCAACGCGTGCCGTTTGACGGACAGATCCTGGGCGTGGATCCGTCGCTGCGGGGGACGGGATTGGCGTTGATCGAGTTCAAGCCGTCACGCCAACCGGTCCTGCTCCGTTGTGAAACGGTGAAGGTGCACGCCAAAAAACCGTTGGCAGAAGCCCTGGCCACGATTCATCACGCGCTCACCGCTTACACGCGGGATTTCGACATCACCCATGTCGCTTTCGAGCAGACGATCTATGTGCAAAATTTTCAGACCGCGCAGATCCTGGGCGCGGCGCGAGGCGCGGCCATTGCCGCCGTCGCGGTGCACAAATTGCCCGTTTTTGAATACGCGCCCCTGCGGGTGAAGCAGGCCGTGGTGGGGGCGGGGCGGGCGAGCAAAGAGCAGATGGCGCGCACGGTCATGGCGATGCTGGGTCACGGGCGGCAATTGGCCTCCGATGAAGCCGATGCGGCGGGCGTGGCACTCTGCCACGCTTTCACGTGGCGGGCCTGACCACGTCGCTCATTTCAGGGGGACGAACTGACGGTCTCCCAACCTAGGCCGCGAACGGCGGGGGTGGGGCGATGGCTGTGGTAGAGTGGAGAGTATTTATTTCTCAATCAGTTCTATGGTTGGGCGGAGGTGAATACCTCATTTTACCAAATATTGGCGTCGTGAACGGACGGAATTCGAAGGAATAGAGGACCGTTTACCGTCGCTTTTATTGGGGGATAAAAATCGTAAGCCACTGATATAGATTAAGAAAAACCATATGCAGTAAGACTGCATCGAGCATGCGAAACACCGCCGGTCACCGTTGACCCGGAGGCATGGAAAGAGGTGCATAACCTGAGCAAATGATCTCATTTATAGCTAAGGTTATTTAGCCTAATATGGCGGCGCGTTGGCGTTTCCTCGCTGGAAAAGCCGACTCTGTGGGACTCTCAAACCGGTCCCATTGCCCCTAACACCCCCTAAATTAGCAATGAAAAGCCCTACTGTGAGGCGGCGCGCTGTGATTGGCGCGTCTGTCCTATGTTTAGCTATCACACCGTATACCGGTGCTCAGTCGGTGGAGGACTCCACCACCACCGACTTGGATGAGGAGACGATCGTGCTCTCCCCATTCATCATCGAATCAGCCAACGAGTCCGATGGCTACCGCGCGAACTCCACCTTGGCCGGGACGCGTGTGCGCACTGATTTGCAGGACGTGGCGTCCTCCATCTCGGTTATCACGAAGGAGTTCCTCCAAGATATCGGAGCCACCGACACCCAATCCCTGCTGCAATACACCACCAACACGGAAGTGGGTGGCTTACGTGGTAACTTCTCCGGTGCGGGCGGCGGTCTGCAATACAACGAAGACAGCAACCTGCTTCGTCCGCATCAGAACACACGCGTGCGTGGTTTGGATTCGGCCGACAACACGCGTGATTACTTCCTCACCGAGATTCCGTGGGACAGCTACAATGTCGACCGCGTCGACATGCAACGCGGCCCCAATTCGATTCTCTTCGGTGTCGGCAGCCCCGCCGGTATCATCAACACGTCGGTCAACACCGCGACCTACATCAACAAAGCGTCCATCGGGAACGAGATCGATTCCTACGGATCGCTGCGTTTCTCGGGCGACTTCAACTACGTGTTGATCCCCGATCAGTTGGCCGTCCGCGTGTCCGCGCTCAGCGATGAGACCAAATACATGCAGGAACAAGCGTTCAACAAAGACGAACGCCTGTTCGGGGCCGTGCGTTGGGAGCCCGAGCTGTTCGGTGACGACGCGCGCACCCTGATCCGGGCCAACTACGAGACCGGACGGATTCGTGCGAATCGTCCTCGCACGCTTCCCCCGGTTGACGCGATCACACCTTGGTTCCTCACCGGCACGGATGCCTATGGAAACCCGGGACTGAACCAGTTCATCTACGATCAACGTCAGGTGAATCCCGGGGCCGCACCTTTCAGCGATGCCCAGGGTGACTACCCGGCGGCTTGGACCAACAACGGTGCCATCGGTCGTCAGTTCTGGCTCGATGTGGTCGGTTACTACGGCAACACCGGCGATTCCAGCCCCACGGCCCTGCGCCAACCGGGTGGCAGTGTGCGCAACGGTATCGGCACCGACGGAGCGATCGATGGCAGCATTGCCGGTCTCCCCAATGCCCGTGCCGTCGGCATCGCGTCCTACTCCAGCTACGCGCTCGTTTCGGGCATGCCCGGCGGGTCCTACTACGCCGACCGTTCGCTCACCGATCCGACGATCTTCAACTTCTACGACGACCTGATCGACGGCGATAACAAGTATGAGCACTCCGATTGGACTGCAGCCAACTTCTCGTTCTCGCAGACCTTCTTCAATGATCGCGTGGGCTTTGAGTATTCGCAGGACTATCAACGCTATTCCGATGAGCAGCGCGTGTTCATCGGCAACTCCGACACCTACAAGATCGCGATCGACATGATCGCGGTGTTCTACGACGGCACCCAGAACCCGAACGTGGGCCGCCCCTACGTCGCCAACTCCGACGAACAGGCCAACCACTACTTCGAGAGCAATCGCGACTCCAGCCGCCTCACGGCTTACGGCGAGTTGCGCGCGTCGGACTTCTTCGACGACGAGTCCCGTCTCGCGAAGATCCTGGGTAACCACACCATCACCGGTCTGGCCGGTCGCGACCAGCAAACGACCCGCCGCACCGATTGGGCGACGTCCGCCGCCGATCCGTCCTACACACAGTTCACGGGTGAGAACAACAGCCTCACGTCGCACTTCCGTTCCTACAACTACATAGCCTATCTGGGACCGAGCCTCCAGGGCCGCTCCTCCGCTTCGGGCGCGAACCTTTCCCCCGTCAACTACGAGGTGAAGGCTCCCACCAGCGGTTTGGTGACCGTGTTTGACAACAACTGGGCGCGTTCCACGACCCCCGGCGATCCGAACTACGTCGACCCGGCCGCGCCTTACTTCTACCAGCAGCAAAATCGCAATCTCATCGGTGGCGACAATACGCTGGTTGAATCCACGCAGTCCGAAAACCCCGCCAACTACGGTGGTTGGACGACCATGAACGTGCCGTTCCTCAGCGCCGATCGCGGCGACAAGGACGCGCTGACTTACAATGCTCAGCGCGCCGAATACATCCTGCACTCCCAGGCCTTCACCTGGCAGGGTCACATGTTCGACGACATCCTCGTGCCGACCTTTGGCTGGCGCAAGGATCGCATCGCCAACACGGCGGGTGCGGCGGTCCCCGATGCCCTCGGCATCGTGAACACCGACTTCGATCTCAATCCGGAGACCCTCCACACGGACGGTGAGACCAGCAGCTACGGTGCCGTGCTCAAAGTTCCGGCCAAGTGGACCGAAGGCATCGGCGCGAAGTTCGCGTTCCACTACTTCAAGGGGGAGAACTTCCGGGCCGGTGCTCCTCGCGGTGACATCTTCGGCAACGCGATCCCGAACCCCCTGGGCAAGACCAAGGAATACGGATTCTCGGTGTCGAGCGCCAACGACAAGCTCTCGCTGAAGGTGACCAAGTATGAGACCGAAGTGGCCAACGCCACGCTGTCGGGCAGCAACCCGCTCGGCCAAAACTCCTACTTCCTCTGGGCCGTGCCGGCCTGGGGCACCGCGTTCACCGCCAACGCCGCCTTCGGCGTGGCTGGTCAGAACGACAACAACGCCTGGGCGTGGGACTACGTCGCGGCGGATGATGCTGACGGACCGGAATTCCGTCTGCCCAACGGAGACATCAATCCCGCGTGGTCGCAGCACCCCAGCGCGCAATTGCTCATCAACGGCATTGAAGCCTGGCGCGGCATTCCCCTCGATCAGAACTTCTTCAACGCCTACGGCAACGAAGTCGCGCTGATCAATGTCGCCGGTATCCAATCCGGAAACTGGGGCGTGGCCGATCCCATCTGGGACCAGAAGTTCGACAACCAACCCGTCTCCGGCGGCGTGCTCGCCACCTTCGGCACCGCTCCGGTGTTCTCGGTCGACACCCTCTCCAAGGGCTATGAGTTCGAGCTCCTTGCTCAACCCACGCGCAACTGGAATGTCGCGGTCAATGCGTCCAAGACGTTCGCGACGATCAACACGTTGTCGCCGACCATTGCCGGATTCATCGACGACTTCACCCAGTTCCTCGCCGGCCCGGCCGGTGACATCCGCCTCTGGGGTGGTGGTGAAGCCAACGCATTCCGTGTGCAATGGCAGAACAACATCCTGAATCCTTACTCGACCTTCAAGTCGCAGGAAGGGCAGAACTCGCCGGAAATCGCCCCTTGGCGCTTCAACACCGTCACGAATTACAAATTCGATGAGGGCTTTTTGAAGGGAGCCTGGATCGGGGGCAGCTACCGTTGGGAGCAAGGTCGTATCCTGGGTTACCAATACGACGCCGCTTCCGGCACGCTGAACATCGATGCCCCTTTCAAAGGGGGATCCACCGGTCACTTGGATGTTTGGGTCGGCTACTCGAGACCGCTGTCCGAGAAGGTCGATTGGCGCATTCAACTCAACATGCGCAACGTCGGTGAAAGTAAGGGACTGGAGCCGGTCAGCATAAACCCCGACGGCACGACGGGCTTCTCTCGAATAACGGAGGGCATGAGTTGGAATCTCAGCAACACGTTTGAGTTCTAATCCCGCCCCAAGGTTTTAGATCAACTTCCTCAGCCCGGCGGATCACTCCGCCGGGCTTTTTTTTTCGAGGTAAAAGTGCGCTTACCAATGACGCGATTCACGGCATGAGATCGGGAGGTTCAGGATGAAGCGCGGTCGTCGCATGCGACGCCCCTACCAGTCAGGGTATTCTCGGGTCGGGCGTTCGCTGACGATTGCTGCGGTTCACGGCCGACTCGGAAACGGCAGAGTCATGCTCGCTTGCCCTGCGGTGGGTTGATGCGTGCTCGATGTTCCGTCCGGCCAGCGCACCTCGATTGATCGCGCAGGATTGTCGGACGGATACCCAAAGTAAACGCCGCCGGTCGATTGACTGCGGTAGCCCGACCCGGCGGAAACCTCCGCCATTTGAATCGAACCGTCGGCGAGAGTGAGTTGTATCACCGCCCCGACGCCATCGGGATTGCCCGGACCCCCGGCGAGCCGAACGCGCAAGACATTCCCACCTTCCACGCCCTGATTCCGGAATGCCAGCGAGGCATCGTTGTTGCGCGTGGCAATCAGGTCGGGCCAACCGTCGGCGTTAAAATCGATCGGGGCCAGGGCCTTGGCGTCGCGCGGCACCACGAACCCGCTCGTCGCCGGATCGGCCGGACTGAAATTACCCGCACCATCGCCGGACAAAATCCAGCCGAGTCCGCCGTCAAAGCGACTCATGATCGGGTCGGGCGCAAAGCTGTTGGTGACGACCGCAACATCGGTGTGGCCGTCGCCGTTAAAGTCCGCCACGGCCTGACCAAACACCGGGGCGATCTGGGCCAATCGTGGCAACGGGTGAAAGGTGTAGGTGCCCGCCGCATTGCTGAGCAACACGCCGCTGCGGAGCTCGGTGGCGACGAATTTTTCGGCGTCCTGCAACGCCTCGGCCCCCACAATGACATCGAGCGTCGCGTTGGCGTAGTAGTCATTGCGGCGATACTTGCGGCGTATCTCCGGGATGGCGGCACCGAGTTCCCGCCGACTCCGGCGGGGGTATAGCTTTCCGTTCTCGTAGTAACCCTCGATCACCAGCTCCGGGCCGTCGCCGCCGAACGCGCCGAAATAGAGCACGGCCGGCTCGTCGGGACTGGCGTGGTAGCGCGTATTCAGTCCGGCATTACCCACCAGATAGTCGAGGCGGCCGTCGCCATTGAAGTCGGCGGTGGAGATGGAATTCCACCAGCCCGTGCCGGCCGCCGCGAAACCGGATGGAGCAGTCCGGTCGGTGAAGCCTTGCCCGGCATCGTTGTGGAAATACTTCACGTGCCCCCATTCCACGGTGACGAGCAAGTCGCTCCAGCCGTCGGCGTCGACGTCGCTCCACAAGGCAGACGTGACGAGTCCCACTTCGCGCAGCGCCGGCGCAACTTGATCGGTCACATCAATGAATCGACCGTGGTGATTTTGCAGTAACGCACTCCGCGGCGTGGCCGGATAGTAACCGGGCAGCACTCGGGCGCCGACGAAGAGATCGAGCAGGCCATTGCGATCGAAGTCGGCCGCCGCCACGGCGCCCACACTGATGGGCAGACTTGGCAACGTATCCGCCGGAGCCGGTTTCAAGCCACTACCCACGTTGTGCAACAACACGGGCTGATACTCCGGCGCGCCGGCGGGCTGGCTGCTGCCACCTTTGGTGACGAGCAAATCGTTGCGCCCGTCGCCGTTGGCATCGAAGACGAGCAGTGGACCGTCGTTCACACCGAAGCCCTTGCCGGTATCGAGTCCCTCCAAGGCGATGAAAGGCTGGTCGGCCGCGCCGATCAAAATGCGTGCGGGATCGAGCGAGGTGCCGCCGATGAAAACGTCGTCGCGCCCGTCGCCGGTGAGGTCGGCCACGGCGAGACCGGGACCGAGTCGATTGAACCGCGTGGGCAACAAACGTTGTTGGGCAATCTCGTCGACGATGGGTTCGCGCGCGGTCCACCGCAGATTATGCGCGGCGCCGACTTCGACGAATTGCGGTGAGGGCGGAGCGGTGGGATCGACGGTGGCGGAGCCGGTGGGCTCGGTAATGGTGAGGCGTTGGTCCACGGCGACATCGTGCAAAATCTGGTGGCGTCCGCTGGGCCAGAACACTTCCAGTTTCTCGATGCGTTCATCGGTCCCGAGGCCGAAGTGCACGACCGGTTCGCTGGCGGACATCGAGCCGCGGGCCAGCACGAGTTCACGCACCTGCACGCCGGAAGCCGTCGTGAGTCGCACGCGCGCCCCGACGCCGAAATGGTTGGAGTCCCGTCCGCGCAGATTGAGCAGCAAGCGATGCCCGGTCGTGCTGTCGTTGCGCAGCACGGAAGCGCCGGCGAGGTAATTGGTGTAAACCAGATCCAGATCGCCATCGCCGTCGAGATCACCGAAGGCGGCGCCGAAACTCACGCCCCGCTGATCGAGACCCCAGGGTTGTTCGGTCCGCTCAAATCGCAGGTCACCGCGATTGCGATAGGCAAGGTTGGCCTCTTCGAGCACGGGGCTGGACTTGGCGATGCGCACACGTTCGTTGGCGCGTTCGGAAGTCATCATGCGCTGGAGCAGATCCGTGTTGTGAATCTCGCGGTGCATGCCGTTGGTGACGAACACGTCGACGCGGCCGTCGTTGTCCAAGTCCTCGAAACGCACGGCCCACGTCCAGTCCGTTGCGGCGAGGCCGGTGAGAAAGGCAGCTTCGAAAAAGCGAGGCGTGCCGGTGTTGAGGTAGACGGCATTGTGCAGGTAGTTGGGCGGCGCGCGATCACCGGCGGGAGGATCATCGGTGCGGCTGCGGGTCTCCGCCATGGTGCGTTGATCCTTGGAGTGGGTCGACGCGGCCATGTCGGCGACGATGAAATCGAGCCGACCGTCGCCGTCGATGTCGCCGATGTCACCGCCCATGGAAGAGTAGGGCAGGTGCGGCACGGCGGTATCGATGATGTTGGTGAAGGTGCCGTCGCCGTTGTTGCGATAGAAGAAATCGGGCACCGCAAAGTCGTTGGCGACGTAGAGGTCGGGCCAGCCGTCCTCGTCGAAATCCCACCACGTGGCGGAGTTGGCTTGAGTATCGGCTCGGCTGATACCGGCGGCGACGGATACATCCGTGAAGGACCCGTCGCCGTTGTTATGCAGCAGGTAGTCGGGTTGACCGGCGGGATGCGTCTGATTGTCGAGCAGATTGGTATGCAGATACAGGTCCAACCAGCCGTCGCGATCGTAGTCGGCAAACGCCGCCATGGAGGAGCCGTCGACGATGGCCAAACCGTGGGCGGCGGCGGCCTCGCGAAAGGTGCCGTTGCCTTGGTTGACGTAGAGAAGATTGGGCGCGCCCAACCGGCAGACATACAAGTCGAGCCAGCCGTCGTTGTTGATGTCGGCGAAGCTGGCACCCTGCTTCCAGACGATCGCGTCGGCGCCGGTGCCGGCCACGCCCGCGGCATTGGTTACATCCTCAAATTTGAAGTTACCCAAATTGCGAAACAGGCGACTGCTTTCGGTTTTACTTACGACAAAAATATCGGGCCGACCATCGCCATCGTAGTCGCCAATGGTCACCCCCGTGCCAATGGCTCCAATTTCGAATTCGTGGTAGCGATCGCCCCACATGCGCGGGTCGGTGTAGTCGTTGGTCGTGTGAACGCCGGTGGCGTCGGGCGACAACGTCGTGAACAACGTTTCGCCCCCCGGTTGAGAACGTGGTGACAGAGGGTGATACGTCACGTTATCCGCCGCGTGCACGGCGAGATTGGCCACGGCAATTGAGAGCCAGATCAGCCGCACAAAAGCAGGGAAACGCGGGGTGGGGGGCACGGTGTGGACGAGGTTGGGGGAACGGGCGGGCACCAGCATGGATGCGCTTCAGTCGAAGGTCGATTCGGGCTGAGTCAAGGGAACCCGATGTTCGTGATTTCGAGGCTTTGCATGGAGGCATTTTGCGGGTGTGATTTCAGCGGTGTTGGCGTCTGACGACAGCCACTCCGGCCCCGCATGATTACCCCGCGTTCCCCATCTGATTTTGT